>NZIP01000014.1 GCA_002691645.1 Flavobacteriaceae bacterium | reverse complement strand
TGTTTGGACGATGTTAATTTGTCTCACTTCAACAGTAATTAGTTCAACCTCTTCTCGCTTATGTTACAAATTCTTTGAGTAGTTGCATTGAAAGTATATGAGCGATAAACACTAAATGTAACTTGTATATCTGTAAGAATACTACCAGTACACTCGTTTCTAATATCGAGAAACCAAATCTCACTCTCAATAGAACCGTCTGGAAAATCTACTCTTGAACCTTCTACTGTTCCGCAGTCGCAGTCTGGTGCTTTAGAGCAAGAAGTAATTAAGACAAAAATTAAAATTGGGACTATTCTTCTCATAACTCTAAGATAAAAAATATAGTCATTTATAAATCCACGTAAAGCAGTTTATAAATAGCCGTAAAAAAACTTAATTTAACTATTGATGAAATTAAAACTCTAGTAATACGCTACTTCTCGGCATTTCCTTGGACATATAATTGGCGTAAACACTTTAATAAATACTCAGCCCTTAGGTGCTTTAGGACTGTTTTCTGGGCTTCTCTAAGCTTCTCTTCTGACTCTTTAGCTTTAGTGTCATAATAGTGCTTAGATATATCACTTATGGCGTGCCCTAGCAACTGCCTTCTTATGGTAAAATCTACACCTATGTTAGTAGCAACTGTCTCGTACAGTCTCCTTAGCCTTTTAAAGCCTACTGTCTTCCTAGAGAAGAAATATTCCTTAGCCTTGCTTAAGTCTATCGTGTTAAACAACTCTATACTTTCCTTAGCTACTGGCATAAGCACTCCAGTCTTGCTCCTTGCGTGATAATCCTCTCCCTTAAATACTTTGGCATCTGTGTAGTAGAATCCTCCATTTAATAGACTGAATACGGCTAAAGCGCGGTAATGATAGTCTTCAGGCTTAGCGTCTTCTATACGTCTTACAACCTCACTAACAGTAGTAGCCCTATTTCGGACTGGTTTCTGGGTTATTTTAATTAAGTCGTATTCTATTCTCTCAGCGTGTCCTAGTCTCACTAAGTCCGTATGGACTGCCTTTACTACATTAACGTAACTCTTTACAGTTGCTGGGGACTGTTGACAACCCTTAATGAATGCATTCAATCCTTCGTTTGTTACCTCAACTGCTCCTACTATTGTCTTGTACTTATTGAAGGCACTAGAATAGACGTTAGGCTTCTCCTCTAGGTAAGCGTGTAGTACTTGCTCGTAACTTTTGTCTTGGCCTTTGGCTTTGTCTCTATGTTGGGCATATGTTAGACGCTTAATCTCATATAAGGATACTAGCTCCCATAATCTAGCCTTCTCCTCATTTATCCATTTATTCAAATCTGAAGCATAAGAATGATTAATTACTCTCCCATTCCATTGTGAAGCTTTTAGCTTAATGTTGAGAGGTACTGAAATGCTGCGTCTGTCTAGTCTGATGCGTAAATAGAGGGTTATAAATCCTCCCTTAGTTGTCTTGCTTTTGTTAAGTGTAATGTTACTCATATTGACTTGTTTTTTGGGTTTAAACGTCTGAGTATTAATGCGTAAATTTGTGATACAAAATGTATACATTCTAAAAGCAGAAGCATTTTAAATTAAATCATAATGAAATTGAAAAACACCCAAATTAAATCCATTGTACTTGTTTTTTTAATGAGTACCACCGCCTTAATTGCACAAGATTTCAAAACCGTGAAAGGCATTGTGAAATCAGCAGAAAGTAAACAAGTTCTTGAGTTCGCATCAATTCAATTGATGGGAACAGAACTAAAAACAATTAGTAATACCGAAGGTACTTTTGAAATTAAAGTCCCCTTATCGGTCAAAAATGCCCAATTACGTATTTCTTTTTTGGGATATGCTAATCGCGTTTTCAGTGTCGATCAATTTGACACCAAAGAAAAAGTCATCGAGTTGTTTAGTCAGGTTACGGAACTTGAAGGCGTTGAACTAGAGCGCTTAACCGATCTTAAAAATCTTATTCAAACTTCCCTTGAGCGCAAAGAATCTTATGTTCAAGATGCTCAACGATTGACAACATTTTACAGAGAGACTATTAAAAAAGGAAATAAAAATGCAGCTTTAGCTGAGGCGGTTAATTACGTCTACAAAGCGCCCTATCAAAATAGTCAACTAGATAGAATTTCATTGATAAAATCAAGAAAACAAACGGACTATAGTCGTTTAGATACCGTGGCGCTGAAACTGCAAGGAGGCCCATTCAATGCCCTGTTTATAGACTTAGTGAAATACCCCAGATATATTTTTGAAGGCGACCTAATCGATGCCTATAACTATACCTTGGTAGAGCAAAATTATCAAGATCAGGATCTGATCTACACGATCGCCTTTGAACCTATACAAGTAAATCGAGAATATATGTACAAGGGAACACTAAAAATCAACGCCTCTAAAGTGCAGCTGTTACAGGCTTCTTATGCGTTAAATATCATTGATCCCGATAGAGCCGCTCAACTTTTTGTCAGAAAAAAACCATCAAACTTAAGAGTTTGGCCAAAACAGGTTAATTATTTCGTCAATTACGGATTGTACAAAGAGAAGGGGATTTACAATTATAGTAATGTCAATATGAGTTTTACCGTCAATTATAGGAGAAAGATTTTCAACAAAAACTTTACCCTAAAAGCGGAAATGGCCACAACGGATATCAAACCAATTGAAAGCACTAAAATTGAAAAAGACAATCGCTTCAAAACATCAATCATTTTAGTCGATCAAGCAGAAGGATTTTCAGATCCAGATTTTTGGGGTGCTTTTAACATTATAGAGCCCGAGAAATCCATTGAAGTCGCCATCAGAAAAATTCAAAGAAAATTGAGACAACTAAATTAATCCAGCTTGTTAAACTTCAATCGCTGCAAATGCATTTATAGTTGAGCGAATAATCGATGTGCATTCCAGAAGCTCTTCTCTAGAAATGATAAGTGGAGGAGCAAATCGTATAATATTACCGTGAGTGGGCTTAGCAATAAGCCCATTTTCTTTTAAGGCAAGACATATATTCCAGGCCGTATCACTTTCTTCTGTATCGTTTATGAGAATAGCGTTTAGGAGCCCTTTTCCCCGAATTCCTTTGACTAGAGGATTAGCGGCAACCAAAGTCTGTAATTCTGATCTAAACAGCTCTCCTAACTCTGAGGCATTTTTAGCGAGCTTTTCATCTTTAATCACACTAAGTGCTTCCATTGCGACTGCTGCCGCTACAGGGTTTCCACCAAATGTACTACCATGACTTCCAGGCGTAATTACGTCCATAATGTCGTTATTAGCCAATACGGCTGAAACCGGATAGGTCCCACCAGAAAGTGCTTTTCCTAAAACAAGGATGTCTGGCTTGACTTCAGGTTCACCACTGCAGTGTCTGTCACTGCAGGTGCAATTTCCACAGGTGGCCAATAACTTTCCCGTACGAGCAATACCTGTTTGCACTTCATCTGCAATGAAGAGCACATTGTATTTTTCACATAAGGCTTTTGCCTGTTTCAAATACGTATCTGACGGCACATAAACTCCAGCTTCTCCTTGTATTGGTTCCACAAGAAATCCAGCGATATTAGAATCTTTTACCAAAAGTTCTTCTAATGCCTTAAGGTCATCGTAGGCTATCACCTCAAAACCTTGAGTGAAAGGACCAAATTCATTTTTTGCAGTTCGGTCAGTAGAAAAAGAAATAATGGTTGTGGTTCTTCCGTGAAAATTATTTTCACACACTACTATTTTGGCCATTCCCTTAGCGATACCCTTTTTTTGATAACCCCATCTTCGAGCAATTTTTAGGGCTGTTTCAACGGCTTCAGCACCTGTATTCATTGGGAGAAGTTTGTCAAAATTAAAGGTTTCAGTAGCCATTTTTTCATAAGGTCCTAGAACATCGTTATAAAAAGCCCTCGAGGTCAAGGTTAAACGCTCAGACTGGGATATAAGCGCATTTAAAATACGCGGGTGAGAGTGTCCTTGATTCACTGCTGAATAAGCAGACAAGAAATCAAAATACTTTCGTCCTTCCACATCATAAACATAAACTCCTTCACCCTTTGTTAAAACTACTGGTAATGGATGATAGTTGTGCGCGCCGTGTTTAGCTTCTAAAGCTATCGCCTTTTCAGAAGAATTTGCCCTTGTTGTCATACCGTAAAATTTTGATAAAAATACATCAATTATTAGGCAATAAGTTATTGAGTGAAGAAATAAAAGAGGTTAACTTTGCAGGCCATGGGGCGAAAGAAAAATATTGTTTTAGAGCATATTTCTATTACCAGTACAGCGGCTAAGGGTAAGGCTTTGGCAAAACACGAAGACGGCAGGGTTATTTTTATCAAAGAAGGAGTTCCTGGAGACCTTGTTGATCTTCGCGTTATCAAAAAGCGAAAAAATTACTTTGAGGCGGAGATTATCAAACTACACAAAAGAGCTCCTCAAAGAATTACACCTGTTTGCGCTCATTTTGGTATTTGTGGAGGATGTAAGTGGCAACACATGACTTATGACATGCAGCTAGACCAAAAACAGCAGGAGGTCATTGATAACCTTGAACGCATCGCAAAAGTTAATGTTGAGCAATTCTTTCCTATCAAAGGAGCTGAGGAGACCTTTTTTTACCGAAACAAAATGGAATACTCCTTTTCAGATTCTAGATGGCTCACTCAAGAAGAAATAAACACACAAGAAACCTTTGATAGAAATGCTCTAGGATTTCACGTTCTTGGAAAATGGGATAAAATTGTACAAATCAACAAATGCCACCTGCAAGAAGATATTGCAAATGAGATTAGAAATTTTTGCAAAAAAGAAGGCGAGCGTCAAAAACTAAAGTTTTTTAACCCTAGACATCAAACTGGACACTTGCGTACACTTATGATTCGCAATAGCAGTCAGGGGCAATTGATGGTACTCGTTCAATTTTATAAAGCGAGCAAAAATGAAATTGACGGGTATATGCAGGCAATTGCTGAGGCGTTTCCAAAAGTCCAATCTTTACTTTACACTGTAAACTCAAAAGCTAACGATACCTTATACGATCAAGATATTAGTTGTTATAAAGGTGAAGCCTTTATTTTTGAAGAAATGGAAGGGCTTGAATTTAGAATAGACGCCAAATCTTTTTATCAAACCAATTCAAAACAAGCCTATGAACTCTATAAAATCATCAGATCGTTTGCCGATTTAAATGGGAAACAAATCGTTTATGACTTATACACTGGCACCGGTACTATCGCTCTTTTTCTTGCGGCTCAAGCTAAACAAGTTATTGGGGTGGAATCTGTGCCTCAGGCGATTTTAAATGCCAAATGGAATGCCGACCACAATAAAGTAACAAACGTTAGTTTTGAAACAGGTGATATGAAAAAAGTATTCAATGACAGTTTCATTGACAGGTGTGGTAAAGCAGATGTGGTCATCACAGACCCTCCTCGAGATGGTATGCATTCAGATGTTGTGCATCAACTCATCAAACTTTCTGCACCCAGAGTCGTTTATGTAAGTTGCAATTCAGCCACTCAGGCCAGAGATTTAGCCTTATTAGCCCCCCATTACAGAGTAGTAAAAAGTCAGGCGGTAGATATGTTTCCACAGACACATCACATTGAAAATGTCGTACTTTTGGAAAAACGAATGTAGTGAGTCAGCGTTTCAAACTTTTGCTTTCTATAGTGGGTTGTATCCTATTGACCCAGTGTGAAAAAGACGATGTCTGTGTAGAAGGAGATACTGCATTGCTTCACATTGCCTTTTACGACAAAGATGCTACCGACGAGCAGCCACTACCTAAAGTAGTGAACAAGTTAAGAGTCATTTCTGTAGATGAAAATGCCACTGTAAACACTTTTACTGACCGCAGTTCACAGGATGATATTTTAATTCCTTTGGACTCTAGAAAAAATATTGGAGATTTTATTTTAATCTCCAATTCTGCTACAGAAGACAATCTGGAAACTGGACAAATAGAAGATATACGGATTAGCTATACCCCTGAAGCCGTTTATATTTCTAGAGCCTGCGGTTTCGTAGGTCAATACACTGACCTTGGAATTGAGCAAACAGGACTTTCGAGTTGGATCAGTAGTATTGAAATTAACAACACAAGAATTGATAATAGTGACGAAATTCATGTATCCATATTTCACTAAATCCTTTTGGATGCTAGCGCTTTGTGTTGTTCCTGCAATCGGATGGACACAAGGCCAACCTGATTCGCTGCGAGAACCATCACAAAAATATGGACTTCGGGCTGGTCTCGATCTTTCTAAACTGTTGAGAACCTCCTTAGACGATGACTATACGGGTTTAGAATTAGTTGGAGATTACAGATTGAGTGAAAAACTATTTGTGGCTGCCGAACTGGGAAGCGAAAATAAAACCACCTTAGAGCGAATTGTCGACCTTCCGCTCTATCGTTACAATTCCAGTGGTGCCTACCTTAAAGCAGGAGTCAATATCAACAATTACAAGAATTGGTTTGGAGAACAAAACCTCATTTACTTTGGACTGCGATACGCTCTTTCCACTTTTAAAATGGAAGTATACGAAAGGTACTTATATGATTCGTACCGATATTACGAACCAGACGCATTTGTCTTGTTTTCTGATGAAAAGATAGAATACAATTCGCTTTCAGCGAGTTGGATAGAACTTGTTACGGGTTTTAAAGCAGAAGTGTTGCCCAACATCTATATGGGAATGTCTGCTCGCATCCATTTTTTGCTCTCTTACAATCAACCTGATAATTTTGACAGTCTTTGGATTCCTGGTTTTAACAAAAAAACTGATAATAGTCGCTTTGGGTTGGGCTATAATTATAGTATCAGTTATTTTCTACCACTCTATAAAAAACCTAAGAAGAATCTCGAAGAGAAGACTTCTTTTTAGTTCCCTCATACATTTGATAGCAGACCAATCTCGATTCTAGAGAACCGTTAAATAACTTAATTTTTTTGGAAGTTCTAAGACCGACATGTTTAATCGCCTCTAAATTTGAACTGATAAACCAGGCTTCACAACCCGTGTATTCTTTTTTAAATGTATCTCCTATTTTTCCGTAAAAAATGTCATAATCAATAGGAAGACGTTCTCCATAAGGAGGATTAAAAACCAAATGCAATCTATTTTCAGTTGGTCTAGAACTTCTAAAAAAATCAGCCCTTGAAACCTGAATATAATCCTCAAGATTTGCGGCATTGACGTTTTCTTGTGTCTTTCTCACCGCAGAAGGTGCCTTGTCCATGGCATAGATAGGTCTGTGGTGTTCAATGGTCTTGTTGAGAGAAGAATTGACAATGGTTTCAAATAAATCTTCATCATAATTATTCCAATTTTTAAAAGTAAAGCGGGTTCTATTGATATTCGCAGGAATATTACAGGCGATCATAGCTGCCTCAATAGCGAGTGTGCCACTGCCACACATTGGATCTAAAAATTCATGTAAACCACTCCAATGCGAATGTAGCAGTAGTCCTGCTGCCAAAACTTCATTAATGGGTGCAATATTTGTGCTTTGTTTATAGCCTCTTAAATGTAATGACCTTCCAGAACTATCCATTGAGATTTGCAGAAAATCATCAACCAGATGCAGTTGGATGCGGATGTCTGGATCTGTTGTATTCACATCAGGACGTTTTTTAAATCGAAGTCTGAATTGATCTACAATCGCATCCTTTGCCTTTTGGGCAACGAAAAGTGAATGTTCAAAAAGAGAGCCGAAAACAGTAGCTTGAATAGCAAAGGTTTGCTCAACACCAAAAATACTTGGCCAATCTATCTCTTGCATAGATCGATAAAGGTCCTCTTGATTTGAAATATTCGTTTTTTTGATAGGGACTAATATATTCAAAGCCGTTCGCAAACATAGATTCGCCTTGTACACAAAGCCTAAATCACCTTTAAAGGTCACCACTCGATTACCTTCTTTGACATCGATAGCTCCGAGTTGCCTTAATTCTTTGGCTAATATCGGCTCGAATCCATAAAGTGTTTTTGCTACAAGAGGTCTATTATTTTCAGTTTTCATAATTCTGGTAAAAATAGGCTAATTTCGCGAGGAAATAATTGCAAGATTCATGCTTGATATCACGCTTTCTTTTTTGGCCATCTTCGTGGGTGTTGGCATTCATTATACCGGACTTTCTAAATCAAAAAAGGCTACTCAGAGTTTATTGTTATTTAGTGGAGCCTTTTTGTTAGGAACTATTGTTTTAGAGGTCTTACCGTATGTATTTCAATCTCAATCGAATGTAGGCATATTTGTATTAGCTGGAATTCTTTTACAGTTATTTCTAGAAACTTTGAGTAAAGGTGTAGAACATGGGCATTTGCATACTAAAAACAGTAAAACCATTATCGTAATGTTTGCACTTTCTATTCATTCCTTTCTAGAAGGAATCCCTATGGGAAAGTTTGACCATTATTTGTTAGCAATTGTCTTACATAAAATTCCTGTAGGTATTGTATTTTATCAATTTATACGCGCTATAAACCTACAATCGGTGCTTACGTGGCTACTTATCACACTCTTTGCCTTAATGACTCCAATAGGTAGTTTAAGTGCTGAATACTTCGCTTTCTTCAAAAATTTTGAAATTGAATTATTCGCCTTTTCAGCAGGACTATTGATTCATATCGCATCGATAATATTATTTGAATCAGACGATAAACATCAGTTGAATCTAAGAAAGCTCATAGTAGTTCTTTTAGGTATAGGCTTAGCCTATCTACTTTAACACAAAAATTCGGGTTCGATGATTTTCAAAAAGCGCTTTTTGTTCAAAGATTTGGAGGTACTGCTCTTCTAAAAATTTAATATGTTCTCGATCTCTTGTATTGGTTAAAATCAGTCCTTTTGGATGGTTTTTAATCCACTGCTTTAACTCTTGGTAATCCTTAACTACCGGATAGGTACGTTGATAATTCACCGGAAAAGCAGCATCCATACGACTAAAAATAATCACATCTTCTTGATTGTGCAGTATAGGTTTTGCCTTTTCAACAGGAGAAAATGCAGTGAGTTGAGGGTAAATATGACCAAATAATATAAGATACATGAAAATCCATCCCATCGCGGTTAATTGAATGGCCTTAGGAGTGTTCTCTTTCAAATGAAGTACAAATGCAACAATAGAAACAAAGGTCAATACATCCAAATAAAAAGCAAGTGATTTCAATTCATTCAAGGATTCTTCCTGAGCCAACGCAAGATATCCAACAATAGGAAGTGCTGTAGAAAATAACATCAAAAACACAAAAACATAGGTCCAAGTTCTAGGTTGATTAAACGCGTACTTAGAATTCAAATACAAGGCAGAAATAACAGCCATAAAGGGAACGGCTGGGAGTGTATAATTGGGAAGTTTTGTGCTCGAAAAGCTAAAAATAGTGATGACAATAAGGACACATGATATAGAAAATCGAAGTAAATCATTTTTGCCAATCTGAATTTTTAAAAACCGAAAAGACTTGAATAAAACAAGTCCGCCAGGAAACAGACCAAGTAAAGCAAATAACCAGGTAATGATAAACAACCCTCCATGCCCTTCTTTTTCTGAACTAAATCGTGAAAGATTGTGATCTAAAAAAAATCCGTCAGTAAATGCGCCTTGGGTTTCCTTATGAACTAGATAAAACCATGGAAAGGCAATGAGTAAACTCCAAAACAAACCAACTAGTGGCTTAAAAGATCTAATAGTCTTCCAATTAAAACGTTTTGACCATATCAAATAAATACCCATTGCTCCAATAGGAATTAAGAGGGCGATAGGCCCTTTACTCAAAACGCCTAATCCGGAAAGTGTATAAGCCGAAAATAACCAATTAGATTGACGGGTTTGATCAAATAAAAAAATAGACCACAGGCTAGATGTGACAAAGAATATTAGATATGGATCTGGAACAGCCAAGTGAAATTCCTGCACAAAAAACAATGAACTGAGCAATAAACCTAATGTCCAATACGCGTTTTGTTTATTGGTGATTTTACGCACAGTAAAAAAGGTAAAAAGAAGACATAAAGCACCAAAAAAAGCTGAAAAAAATCGAGCACCGTAGGCATTGACTCCAAACAATTTATAACCTAGACTCATAAAATAATAATGCAGCACAGGTTTGTCGCTTCTCAATTCTCCATTAAAATAAGGTACGATGTAAGAGGCGTTTTCGTACATTTCCCTTGCTGCCTCAGCATTTTTAGCTTCATCTAAGATATAGATAGGATAGGCGCCAGAAAACGAATTCAACAAGCTAAAAACGAACAAAAAAAGAAAAATATAAAAGGTCTTTGGTCTTTTCATTTTGTTTTTGACTTAATGATTTTTTGATTCCAAATTGTCTTTTTTGCCGATCCTAAAGTTATATGTGCTAAATCAAAAGCCAACATTCCAAAAAATGCTCCAAAAACTATATCGATGTAAAAGTGTTGTCCTAGATACATTCGAGAAATGCCCACAAGAAGGGCTAGTGAATAACAAACCCATTTACTAGCGCTAGAAAAATTGTTATATCCAATTATAAACGAAGCCATAAAAAAGGCTGTTGCCGTATGTCCAGAAGGAAAACTATTCCACTTTCTAATTTTTATATTTTCAATTAGATGCAAAAGATCTGCTTGTGAACGTTCTGTAAAGTAACTGAAAGGTCTTGGTGCTCCACTTGCCAACCACTGTTTAAATATGTGTACAAAAAAGCCATGCAATAAAAAGGCTAGTATTAAAAGGCTCAACCATCTGTAATTGGATTTATATATAATCCAAATTAATATTAATACCGTCCAAGTTGCGTCTCCAAGCACTGTGACACCACTAAAAAAAAGATCTAAAAAAGAATTGTGAAAGGACTGGACCCACAACACAACTTCTCCCTTTTGAATAAACGACAGTATAAAGACTGCCAAAATAATTGGGGTGTATTTGTACAGCAAAAAAGTATCATATCTGGATTTTGTCATGCCGCTTTTTATCCCAACGAAGTTAATTAAAGATTTGAGTTGAAAAACAAAAAAGCCATTTCAAATGAAATGGCTTTTTTGTATTATAGTGGTTTTGGATTAATACCAAACTGCTTCAGAACCGTTAATAAAAGTTTGAGTTCTGGTAAGAGCATTAGTATCCCCTGGTGTTGGAATAGGAACTACATATATCAATGCATCACCAAAATCATCATTAGATCGATTCACATATAATATTTCTGCTCCATTTGGAGAATAGAAAGGATCTGTTTCGTTATATCCAATTTCTTTACCAGTATTCACCTCTGAAGAAACAAGAGTTGCCATATCTAAGCTAAAAATTCTGTTATCAAATTTTCTGTGCTGAGCATTTTCTTCTCCAGTAATATCTGCAGTGTATAGCAGAGTTGTTCCATCAATAGAGTAATCTAATCCTCCTAGAGCTCCTCCCGTACTAGAGAATACTACTGTTTCAGATAAATCTACTGGATTGTATACTACAATTTCTCCCTGATATCCATCAGCATCGGTAATCACCATTGCAATCTCTCCAGTTACTGGATTTACATCAACCTTTGAAATCATTTTATCAGAGTCTGCAGAATATACAGCTTCAGAGAATTTTGTAATTGAATTTACAGCATAGAGTTTATTGAAACGAGGGTAATAAATTTTATCACCTTCATTATTCCATGCCAATTTAATTTCTTGGTTTCTAAAGCTTCCAGTAGGAACATTAGTCGTTAATTGAGTTCTACTGAATCCATTAGAATCCATTAAAAAGATTTGATCGTTAGAACCTACAGTTTGAATGTAAGCTACTCTATCTCTCTCTGGACTAACAGCAGGTGCGTAAGTATTTGAGTTTTTGGTCGTAACATTGACCTCCACTGCATTTGCTTGGTTTCCGCCAGAAATGATTGTATTGTTGTTATCTTCTGATCGAACAAATAAGAATCTATTCTCTTCTGATATTTCTATTTTGAAACTACTAACATTACTAATAACAGAAGGGTTTAATCCATCGCTGCTTGTTACTTGCCAGAAGTACTGAGTACCTAAAACAAGCGCATCTAAAGTAAGTGTAGTATCTGCTAAGTTCTGTCTACCAATAATTTCGTCCGTTGCACCATTTCTCAATTCAAAGTCATATGAGAGTTCATCACTATCATTTTTCCCTGAAGTCCAACTAAAAGCGACTTCTGTATTGAATACTGAAGCGTTATCAGCAGGAGCTGTAAGAGCGGCTCTATTTGGACCAACATTGTTAGTGTCCTCATCAACCATCTCTATCACAAGAGAATAAGTAGCGCCAGCGGTTACTGTTGCAGGTTCAAACCCTGAGAGGTATCCATCGTATTCTGCTCGTATAGCATAATCTCCCTCAGGCATATCATTAATTGTAAATGCACCCGTTGCATCTGTGAATACAGTAGAAGTCGAAGGCGAAGTACTTACTTTAGCGTTTTCAAGCGGAGCTTGAGTTTCTTCATCTAGGACCGTTCCTGTAAGGGTCCCAAATGTTGCCTGATCTATAAGCTCTGACTCACAAGAGACGAGCAATAGCACGGCAAATATTGAACAAATTGTTTTTTTATTGAAGAGCATCATAATTTCGTTTTTTTCCTAATCTATACTTTATTTGAATTCCCATATTATAAAATCTGTCATTGATGTTCCCGAAAACGTTACCATCAATATCATCTGCATTGGTATGGGTGTTTTCCATAAACAATGAAACAGATATATCCTCATTTATAACATATTGTAAACCTGCACCATAATGAAACCCAAGAGCATCAGATTTAGCAACATTACTATCGCCATTTAACTGTCCGCTTAGGTTTGCCATATATGACCCGCCTCCATAGACGTATGGGGCTAGTTTGTCATAAGGTGAAAACTGAATATTTATTCCTAGTCTAGGTTGCAAGTAATTTCTTTTAACTCTAGTTGCAGTCAGCTGTGTCATATTTAAATCACCAACTGCTGTGAAGTAATCATTCAACTTGTAATGGTAGCTGAATCCTGCAGAAAAGCCTGAAGAAGATTCTGTAATATCATCCATAAGTGTAGGTACTCCAAGTCTCAATGAAACTTGAGCATCATCTGTATTTTTAATTCTTTCTCTGCCGTATAAACCGCGTTTTAATTCTTCTTCTTTCGCTTCTTTGTAATCATTTATTAAAACGGTCTCTGTTTCAACACCATCTTTTGATCTCCAAAGTTTATCTTCAAGTCCTTCAACAATCAGAGAGTAAACCGCTTTTTCGATAGCATCTTGAACTGCCAATTGTACGGGTTCATTCTTAGTGATACCTGTTTCAGCTTCCATCAAACGCTCGATTGCAACATATCTAAATAAACTTGCCTCTATCGCTTGAGACAAAATTGTTTTTGAAACATTTACGTTTTTAAGAATACGTCCCGTTGATGTAGAAACAGCTCTAAGGTATATGGTGATTCTATCTTCTCGATATTGAGTTCCTCCTCCTACACCAAAATATCTTGCACCATATCCTCCAGTTCTAATATTTGAATCGTACGAAACAATTCCTCCTTCAATTAGAACTCCAGCATAGAGAAGCGGAGCTAATTGGTTTCCAGAATTTGGTTCATATTCTGTTCTAGTTTGTCTAATGATGTTTCTCTCATTTAAGAGATTGGATAAATTCTCGCGTTCAATAGGTAAAAACCATTGTGAATCTTCAAGAGTTTTTATCAACATCGAAGTCAAACCTTGAGGAACAGCAGTACTAAAACTACTACCTGCCTCAACTGATTTATATTGACCTGTTTGATCTTTGAAATTGTATACAGCCACTACAATTGGTTCAGCTGCTTCAGGCAGCTCTTGTAGTTGGCTTGAATGATGTGATGTTTCACCAGTTCTAGATTTGGCGGTTTCTACAGGGGGACTAAAATAAGTCACACAAGAACTTGCCGTAAATAGAACAACTAAACACCATAAAAGATTTTTCATAATTTCTGTGTTTTGATGTAAATTATTAGTTAGGGACTATGATTTGGGTTTGATCTCCATTATTGGTATCCAATATATTTACGACCAAGCCGTTTCTCGTTTCAAAAACATCTAATACTAAAGATCCTACATTAAATACCCCAGGTCTTAAACCGTCGCCTAATTGAGAATCTAGAAATGAATTTGAAATTTCTCTTAAAACAGAACTATTCAGATCTTCTTGTATCTGCTCTAACTGTGTTTGCTGAGCGAATGGATCGTCTTCTTCTACTTTAAATTTATTCTGTGCTTGCGCTGAACTCAATAACCATGAATAATTGAAATTAGCTCCTCCAAAATTTGGATTTTTGGGGGTATAAACCAATTGTTGAGAATATCCAAAAGCTATGAAGCCGAATACTAATGCCGTTGTAATTAAAAATTTATTCATATTTAAAAGTTTCATCTTTCAATCTATTTTGTTGCTGAAAGTATTGGTTTAACGTTATTACTGTTTGATTTGTTGCTTCTTCGATAAAATTAAATCGAGGTGAGAGGAAAAATTGAAATATGACATCGTCTCCTGCAATCACTTTTATCAATGTATTATTAGCAATCGCTAATTCCTCACGAATTTTAACAACCTCGGTGCTTTCTACGTTGTTCGCCTTAAATTTTAGATAAAATTCACTAAAAAAGTCTCTTCCGCGTTTCGTTTTGGTCTCATCTATAACTAAGGTCCTGAGTAAAGCAGCCTCAAAATCTGATGATCTAGCCACTGTTGTATTGAGTGTACTAATACTGCTGAGCAGTTCAGATTTTTGGGCATCAACTACTTCTTGACCTACAATTTTGTTGTCCTCATAAATCAAAAGGAAACCCACAATATTGTCTGCATTAACAAGACTAGCGCCAATGGTTCCTAAGTCTATAAATTCACCATTTCCAAGAATTTGATCTTCAGTTTTTTCTATTCTGTCTACGATCTCGTTGTCCTTAGTTTTGGTAACAACGACAGCTTGAAATCTTATACTTTTATCAAATTGTTCTTTATTGAATACAGAAAAACGAACGGTAATTTCGTTTTCGGTTGGTTCAAACTCAATAGATGGACTTACCGTTCTATTTAAAGACGAGTTTTCTTGAGCTCCCACAGAGAGCACAAAGCCAAAAATCAATATGAACCAGTTTATTTTCATTTAATAATTTAAACCTCTTATATATACGTTTTGAGATCCTCTAGAAATAATTGTCATATTATCTATCATTTCATTACTTCCTTGGATACTTATAGTAGATCCTCTTCCATACTGCGTTACATTTCTATTTATGGCACCCCTTAAACTCACTCCAACATCTATCAGCATATTATTGTTGCCAAATTGAGTGAGTTGGTAATTAACTTTTGGAGCGACCAACGCGACCGCAGCCAAATTAGCTTTACCATCTTGCTTTATACTAACGTCTCCTTGGGCTATAATATTATTAGCGACCACATAATTGTAATTTCCAATCTGTGCTATCGAAGTCTCAACACTCAATGACTCTGAAAAAGTGGGGAATGTAGATTGAGTTAAAGTAGGGAATGATGAAGTTGGGTCAGTTTGATTTAAACTAACTACTTGGGCATTCATCACACTGTATGTCAGGGTGACAAAAAATGTAAATAAGACGTATTTTCTCATAATTTAGGATTTTTACAAAAATGCAATTTTGGTTATTTAATGGTTTAAAAATACGTTGAAAATCACATCATCATAGACCTAATACATATATTGTGTAATTTGAGCTTGTTATTTTCCCTTTGATTGCTGAAATGTAAGAAAATTCTGAATAATGGATTACAAAAAAACCTCCATGAGAAGTCTCAGGAGGCTTAGTCTTTTCGGAAAATCCGATTTTCTAGGTTCACGATAAAAGTATAATATGTTCTATATAAGTAGAATAAAATCCCTTTAAACGACACAAATAATCGTTAATAGTGCTGTTCATAAAATTATCGTTGTTGATAATTTTCTCGATAAAAAAAGCCCTGCACATTGCTGTGCAGGGCTCGAAGGAGGCGGCGACCTACTCTCCCACCTGGTGGGGCAGTACCATCGGCGCTAAT
>NZIP01000013.1 GCA_002691645.1 Flavobacteriaceae bacterium | reverse complement strand
CTTGATCGCCGCGGCCGTGCGCACCGGCAGCGTGCTCTTCTCCACCACGATCGTGTGGCCGGTGGCCGCGAGAGCCACTTGCCGCGCACAGGCCTCCACCCAGCGCAGATCACTGGCCTGGCCTGCCCCGAGTCCCTTGGTCTTGGTGGGCGTGTTCACCGAAATGAACACCATGTCTGCCCCTGCAATCGCGCTGTCCACCTCCGTGGAGAAGCTGAGGTTGCGGCCCCGGGCACGACCCACCACCGCATCCAGACCTGGCTCATAGACAGGAAGCTTGCTGAGATCGGCATCGTTCCAGGCATCGATGCGGGCCTGGTTGATGTCCACCACCGTCACCTGGATTTCCGGGCAGCGGTCGGCGATCACCGCCATCGTCGGCCCGCCCACATAGCCCGCCCCGATGCAGCAGATGCGTTGAACCGTCACGCGCGCAGATCTCCCTCGATTTCGAGGACCTTACGGAAGGAGTCGATCGTCGGGCCCAGTCCCTGCTCCAGTGACACAGTCGGTTGCCACTTCAACTGCTCGCGAGCCAAGTCGATCACCGGCTTGCGCTGCATCGGATCATCCTCAGGCAACGGTTTCTCGATCAACGGCAAAGCCGGGTTGATTCGAGCGCGCACCAGCTCAGCAAGCTGCCGGATCGTGAATTCATCCGGATTGCCAATATTCATCGGGCCGGCATGAGAACCATTCATTAAACGGATCATTCCCTCAATAAGGTCATCAACAAAGCAAAAAGAGCGAGTTTGTGAGCCATCACCGTACAAAGTAAGTGGCTCAGATTTTAGAGCCTGAACAATAAAGTTGCTGACGACCCGACCGTCATCAGGAAGCATACGAGGGCCGTAAGTATTAAAAATGCGCATGACGCGGATTTCAACCTCGTGCATCCGCTGATAGTCGAAGCAAAGGGTTTCGGCGATTCGTTTGCCTTCGTCGTAGCAGCTGCGAATCCCAATAGTGTTCACACAACCGCGGTAACTCTCCGGCTGGGGATGAACCTCTGGGTCACCATACACTTCACTGGTGCTGGCCAGAAGCAGACGAGCACCCACCCTTCGTGCCAAGCCAAGCATATTGTATGTGCCGAGGAAGCTAGTCTTTGCGGTTTTGATCGGATTGAATTGGTAGTGGATGGGCGATGCCGGACAAGCAAGGTGCCAGATGCGATCTACCTCAAGCCTGATCGGGTCGGTGACGTCGTGCCGTATCAACTCAAACTTAGGGTGATCGATCCATTGGCTGATATTGCTTTTCCGGCCTGTGAAATAGTTATCAAGGCAGATCACCTCGTGCCCAGCCCTCATTAAGCGGTCTATCAAGTGTGAGCCGAGGAAGCCTGCACCACCAGTTACCAGGTTAATCACAGAATAAATCTAGCATATTGCAATTGTATCACGTGCAAAACTCAACAGTATCCCAGCTTAAGGAGTATGTCGCATTTGTGTCTGGGATGTCATGATTTATAAGTTATTTGAAAATTCAAAGGCAAACTTAGGTGCTGATTTTTAATTGATCAAATAGTACCAAATTTATTTACAATTAGACACTTAACTTAGGGGCCCGATCGCACTCTAAAGCGCCCGGCTTATATGACCTTTAATCCGCATCTCAAACAAATCCATGCGAAAATCCACGCAACTACTCCAAACAAAGAGACGTAGGTTGACTCACACTTCTTGCCAAGACTAAATCTGATACCTTCGAAATAAAATCTGTTCTCCAATTCCCTGGCTAAAGTCAAAACATTAATCCCTATGTTTCTATCTTTGAATGTATCACTTCAACACGGCAGAAAGCAGATAATGATTCAAATCACACAATAGCACTAAAATACTAACCAAGAATTTTGCATATTTTAGCAAATGCTCTCTTCATATTAAAGTTTTTCTGCTTTCTATCTGAGCAAATCTTGATGAGCAAAATTTAATAAAGCCTGGCAGAGTATATAAAACAATAGTCTCATTGCCTGAATCCCAAATTCAATTACACCTGCATTTCAAATAGCTAAGGTAAATTTTCTGCCTCGCCAGATCCATCTCGAGGTTATGTGCGTAATTATATAAAATGAAGACAGCTAGAAATGGCACTACTTGATAGCCAAAATGAAATCAAGAAAGCTTTCCAGGACTTTTCGAGCAAACATACCAACCACTTGGTAGCTGGCTAAAAATATGAGTATTTTTTCATGGAAAAAAATTCGTCCAATAGGAATTTGAAAAAATCAGGCTTATTGACAGGGCGCCTAAATCAATACTAAGTATCAATCAGGATTGACGAATTAAAATATTAATTTTTTTCGAGCAAATACACCTTATTGAATCTTTCTGGATACAAATCAGTTACCTTGGATACACGCAACTCTTCAAAAATTTCCTGATAATTATGATTAAACACCCAAAGATGAGCGGGATAGTCATCGGATTTCACAGGCCATTTTGGGTTATTGCTCACAATTGCTAAAGCACGAGTTGATACACGATACAGTTCTTTAATCGTATGAACTATATTTTTAAAAGGAACATGGTACAAAACGTGGGCCGCAATAGCTAAGTCAAAGTAGTCGTCTTCAAAAGGAAATTTAGCGGCAGGATCGTTGGCAAAAAACTCAGTTAGCTTGACATTATTAAGTAAAGCTTGATGTCTTAAGCGTTCAGAGTATTTTTTTGATAAATCTAAAGTGTAGATATCTTTACCGGTATACAAGGGAAACAACCGGCCAACGCCTGGCCCCAACTCTAAAGTTCTCGTCGAATTTTTTAATAAATCAGGAAAAGTCTCAAGTTCAACAGCTCCTATCCCTGGATCTTCTGATGTGTTGGGATGTTCTCTGGTATTCCAGTATTCAACAGGGTTAAATTCCATTAGTAAACAAGCTTCTGGATTCCACAATAGCATAGCGCCCTTAATGACAATCGCCAAACTGGTACCCAATCTACGTCATTTCAGTAGTATATAATTGACTTATTATTATCGCTAGGTTATAGTTGATTAGACCCACAAGGCTTTGAATTATTCAGCCTCACTCCAAAATCATTAAATGAAAGGCAATATTTATCCACAATCTAAGCGAATAAATTTACCTTTAGAAGTTAATCCTTTTACTCGATTCCTCCTCCCAAAAGTTAAGTATCCTCAGTTGAAACCCGAAAGCTTACAAGTCATTTAGTTAATATTTCATATGCAAGGCCTAAATCAATTAATAAGTTCAGCCTTGAGGCAACAATAATATATATAAAAAATATATTGCAATCACGCAGTAACCTTTGGGTCAAATCAATAGGATGCCGAACCTCTTACTTTGTTTTATTCTATTCAAAGATACTTAAGGATTTTGCGATCATCATCTATTAATCGCTTAGATTTAAACCTGTAAGCGAAAGAAATAATGTTAATTCGCTTGCTGTATATCGCTATTACTCGTGAGCTCAATAATCAAGTTGCCTATAGTTTTTGAAGCCACAAGAGTCTTTCACTCCGGAGATCCACTAATCATACAATAAAAAACACATATGTATATATCACAAAATTCAGAATTAACCTCTGGTGCAGTGCATGATGGCATTATTTTATCTGATCGTTATTATAAATACTTTAAAGCCATTTAGGAATCGTCTTCCCAGCACCCAGAGTAAGATTAACATCCTAACAGCTTTTCAGAGATTTGTAACGCGAAAACTTTTTAGGAAACAGTGTCTTTTACTTTTAATTGATTAGCTCACATCGAGAAGCAGACACGATACAATTTTAAGGATGTGATCTTTATTTATTGGCGAGTGTGGAGAGCTTTGCATGTATCTTGTATGCTGCAAAGAAAAACTTTTTGCCAACTCATGAAATAGTGGATAAATATCTCTAGGATATGCATCTATCCGTGAAAGTTTGGGATGAGCTATTTCAATTACGTGCATACCTGGGCGCATCCAGATCAAGTGGCCAAGACCGGCACCATGCTGCCCCAATAACAACTTACATTGATTGACCAAACCAATGATGTCATTGAGATTAATATCCTCAGGGCTGATAATCTTTACTGAGAACGACTTTCCCAAATGATTTGCAACTTCCGTTAAATTGGGAATGCTTCTTCTTTCAGTACCAGTTGATATACCTTTATCTTTATAAAAAGTTGAAGGTGGCTTTCTATCTAAGATGATTATATCATATATAGGGTATTTATCGATCGAGATAGCAGGCATTTGCTGAATGCGTGTGTGAAATAGCTTTTGAATTTTAGCCGCTGCATATGCATCTAATTGATACCCAAATGCTTGCGAATAATCGTATGATGGCAACAAAATGCTTGACAATGGAAGGATTGAATTTTCATATTGCTCTGGAATTGATATCAATTTAATATCCAGAAATGATGACAATTCAATCAGGTTTTCTGAAAGTGGGCCATGCGATGGAAAGATATAAATACATGTGTTGCCCAGCAAACCCTTAGAAATAAATTCAAGAATTGGAATAATTGTAGAAGCAAAAAAATGCCAAAAGCCATACTTACCCCCGCCTGTTCTAAGTGGTTTTACGACGGTTGCAACCAAATGTGGATTGTTAAACAAAAGCCTGACTAAATTAGCCAAACCAGAATTAATGTTATCGAACTTGTATCCCGACAAAGCATCTATATATGAACAACATATGCATTCGTATGTAGCTGAATCTAAATGCGAGCCACTAACAATCAATACTCGTATTAAATTAAGAATTGATAACTCCAGCCCTTGTGGGCTATCATTGAGATGTAAATTTCTTCTGAAAAAATCTGCATGTACTTTTGATAAAGCTTCAACTGATTTCGGGCTGAGAAGTATTGGTGCAACACAATTTATGATACGCAGATCAGCAGAATTTGATTTATCGGAATAACTTTTTAGTTTATCTGCAAGTATCTCTTGAGAGCTAAATGTAGAAAGCCTATTCACTTCTTTGACAAAATCTCGCAGACTTTCTATGTTTTGTAATGCTTTCTCAAAGTCCTCTGAAATTGTTGAGTCAGCCATCAATCTTTGCAAAGAATCCTCATTGTATACGATTTTGTACCGGCCAACTTTGTTGCACCTTCGATAAATTTTCTTGGCTGACCGCACGAGCCAAGAATTATTGCAACAATAATTAATAATAGTTTTATGCAGTCATAAGCTTGGCATTTGCTGAGCATTGGGCCCAACAGATGGCCGAACCATTTATGTATTTATGTATTTATGTGTAAACAACTAGGTTGCCTTCACCATTTGCTGTGAAGTGATACCTGCCTTGACCTCAATCGAAGCAAGATTATCATCTCTCGATAAATAAAACATATCTCAAGCAAATGATGTCTATTTTTCTCGGTAGTTTCAGTTTACATGTATTGCAACGGCAGATAGAATCCTTGATCATTTGATAAGCGCAAGCAATATCGTTATAATAATGTTTTTAAAGCAATGAAATGCCCGATTTGTTTGAAAAACAACTGGCGAGATTATCAATATTGTAATTCATGCAAGACAACAACCAGGCATCGCGCCGCATTTCTCTATATTAAGAGTCTTATTGGGCGGAATTGCCTCGGGCCTAACAGTAAAATTCTCCACATAGCACCCGAAGCTGGAATCGCTCAGTTTTTATCAGGACATTTTAATTACACTGCCGCCGACATAATCCAAACCTGAATCCAGTTTACGCAGATTCCCAGGCAGTAAAATTAGATTTATGTGAAGATGCTCAATCATTACCCGCAAAAACTTATGATCTTATTATTCATAATCATATTCTTGAGCATGTTTGCTGTAATTACACAGCTGTCTTAATTCATTTGAACAATTCTCTTTCTTCGAATGGACATATTCTTTTCACTATTCCAGTTATTTCCGCTGGATCATACAAAGAGGATATCGGCAATCTTTCGGAAGCTGAGAGGCAAAAAGCATTTTTCAATAAACACCATTTACGGGTTTTCGCCGAGCATGATTTGAGCAAGACCTTGGGAATGGTTTACGATGTATCCGTTGAGCGAAACCAGCTTGTTAACAACTTCTCTTCTGAAAGAGTAAGATTCTATCATATTGACGAAAAATTTTGGTATGGAATTAATGGGTCTACTCCATTTTGTTTTAGGAAAGAAGAAATCTTGGTTTGAAGTAACCTGCTAAAGGTAATAAATGTACCCTTTATTTAAACTCTGCAAGTGATTGCGTTAGAGATAGTTACGATCAATGGGGCAATTAGTGCAAATAAATTAATTGGCCTGTAAAGCTACACATACACGCAAATAAACTAATTCCAGCCTATCTAATCATGCAAACGAATCGGATTCTCCCAACTGCTTTAACCCAACGACTAGGCAGCGTTCCGATTGCCTCTAACTGCGGCAACAGCAATGGTTTTACTGCATCACACTCCTTCATTAATTGTGCCGCGCTCCCTTGTGCATAGGAGTGCCACCAGATCAACCACGGGCTTGGCGTCTTAAATGTGTCGATACAACAAGACATTCCTGAATATGAGCTGTAAGTCAACCAACTGTGTGGGTATCCATGGTCAGAAAGTTCAGTGGGATAGAGGTGACAACCGAGCCAAGACGACCTCGCATCCTCTTGTCAGCAGAAAAACTTACTGACACTACACAATTAGGAAAAAGTATCAGAACGGGACGTGATCCAACGCAAAACACTGGTATTACTCCACCCTGAACTTGTTGAACTTGGTGGAATGTAAAGCTAGAGCGTCACCATTTTCGCTAATAAATACTGTTTGACTATAGTCGATAAGCGGTAACTCTCACTTTCGTCCTGAAACACTGCAGGTTAGAGCCCCGACAAGTTAACCGGCGGACGGCTGAAATCAACCTTATTCCTTGCATCGATTTGCTCTTGGTTGAAGATTATCACCGAGACCCGGATCTCAGGGCATCGAACCGCAATCAGGCAGTCCGCCGATATATTGCGCGCCTGTTAAACAGTAACTTGGATTACTATAAACGAATTAGCCCCATTTTAAATCGCTTGCCGAAGTCAACAACTGTATTTTTAACACCTTGTTCAAGACTGATCTGCGCTTTCCAGCCCAGTAATGATAGTTGTCTTATGTTCAATTGCTTCCTTGGAGTACCGTCAGGTTTCGACGAATCCCACACGATTTCTCCCTGAAAATCAACAGCATCTGCCACTAATTCCGCAAGCTCACGGATTGCCAAATCAGTTCCAGTGCCAACATTAAAAAATGTGGTTTCGTTTAATTTTGGAAGCCACTTTTCTAAAACAAATACACATGCCTCACCCAAATCATCCACATGCAAAAACTCGCGCATCGGTGAACCCGTTCCCCAACAGGTAACGCTCTCCGCCCCGCACTCTTTTGCTTCATGGAAGCGCCGAATTAGTGCAGGCAACACATGGCTGTTCTCAGGGTGATAGTTATCTCCAGGGCCATACAAATTTGTTGGCATCAAGCTGATCGCATCAAACCCATATTGCTTCCTTAGCGATTCACACAACTTAATTCCTGCAATTTTCGCGATCGCGTACCACTCGTTCGTCGGCTCCAATGAGCCTGTCAACAACGATTCTTCCTTGATTGGTTGCTGGGCAAACTTCGGGTAAATGCAGCTGCTGCCTAAAAACAGCAACCGCTTCACTCCGCTGCGCCAAGCCGTTTCGATCACATTCGTTTGAATCTTCAGATTCTCCAGCAAGAAATCAGCTGGATACGTATCATTCGCATGGATGCCACCCACCTTGGCTGCAGCTAGCACAACAACAGTGGGTTTGGTTCGGGCAAACCAACGCTGCACAGCCTGAAGGTCCAGCAAATCCAACTCATTCCGGCTCGCCGTCAGCAGATTCTCATAACCACTGCGTTGCAGGGCCCGGCAGATCGCACTACCGGCCATGCCGCGATGGCCAGCCACAAAAAAGCGATCGTCTTTGTTGATCAGCTTCTCCATCATCTGCCTTGGCTCCTCTTTGCCTGAATCGCTGCTGGATTCATTGGCGGGTTCTCCATCGATCCCACCACATTGAATCCCTTCAGCCGCAGGATGGCTTCCTTGCGTGCTTCCTCCCGATCAGCCTCCACCATCTCGGCAACAAGCTCCTCCAAGGTTGTCGTGGGTGTCCAGCCCAGTTTCTCATGGGCCTTGCTGGGATCACCGAGCAAGGTCTCCACCTCCGCCGGACGGAAATAGCGCGGATCAATCTGCACCACCACTTCGCCGGTGCTGCGGCTACCCACTTCATCCAATCCCTGGCCTTCCCACTGCAGCGCACCCCATCCGAGCGCCTCTGCGCTGAGCTCGATGAACCGCCGCACGCTTTCCTGCCTTCCGGTCGCAATCACGAAGTCTTCAGGCGGACCCTCCTGCTGCAGCATCCGCCACTGCATCTCCACGTAATCCCGCGCGTGGCCCCAGTCACGCAGGGAATCGAGATTTCCCATGTAGAGGCAATCCTCAAGCCCTTCATTGATCCGCGCCAAGCCTCGTGTGATCTTGCGGGTCACGAAGGTTTCGCCGCGCCTGGGGCT
>NZIP01000012.1 GCA_002691645.1 Flavobacteriaceae bacterium | reverse complement strand
TTAGCCTCAATTAAAATAAAGATTGGTAAGTGCCCTTTGTTTAGTTCAGACCATTGTTTTAGCTCTAATAAAGCGTCTTTAAATGTTGGGTAATGAGATCTAAAATCAACGTCAGGTATATGCATTAACTTAAACCCGGGGTCTTTTAAAGGTGTGCTATCAAACGGTGAAACATTTTTTAATGAATAACCATTTTTTTCTAAAAATTTAAATGATGCAGGCTTACTGAATAATCCTCCATTTGGGTCATAATAAACATCAAGTTCTAAACTTCTTAATCCAAAATCAAGCTGTTTTTTAAAATCAGGAAAACTATAACTTAATCCATCCATAAAATTTATTTCATTAGGATGAAACTCTTTATATTTTGTTATTTGTTCTTCATTTAAATTTTTTAAGTAATATGATAAAACCTTATTTATTCTAGGCTCCGAAATACTTTTGATAATTGAATCTATGGGTAACGAATAACTATTATGAGTTCCTAAGACTTGAATTTTATTTAGAGAGATATCATCGATTTCGTCTCTTTTAAATTCCTTGTCCATACAAGAAAAAAGAAAGAGAAATAAAAGAATAAATTTTATTTTCATTTGAATTAGCTTATGATTAATTAAGATAAGTTTTTTGCCTTAATTTTTTAGATAGCTAATATTATTTTAATGTTAAAGGCGCTACTGGATTGTGAGCGTCTGATATGAGGATATGCCGATGATTTAGTCTTTTATTTTATTCATTAACCAACTAATACTTAAGGAATCTGAATATATCTGGTCATAGATAAAATGATCTCCCTCCTCAATTGATTTAAAAATAATTTCTGTATTTAAACTTTTAAGTTCTTCAGCCATTTGGCTTGCAATTTCAAATGATGAAATGTCATCGGCATCACCGTGAGAAATTAATATTGGGAAATCTTTTACTTTGTTAGCCAATTCTAAATAAGAATATGGCTCGTGGTGTGGTGAAATTGGCATTAGTGCTGAAAATAAATCCGTATTTTCTGCTGCAACAATAAAAGTTCCTCTTCCTCCCATACTAATTCCAGTTAAATAAATTCTATTAACATCAATTGAAACGTTTTCAATCACAAGCTCTATTGCATCTCTTATTTTTTTTGGATTCCAGTCTAATTCAAGTTTTGTAGGAGTTAGAATAATAAATGGGTCATTATCTAACCTGTAAATTGCTCCCCCAATTTTTTCGTAAGATCTTATAGCGTCTCTACTTTGCCAAACGCCTCCGTGCAAAAAAACTATCAGTGGATATTTCTTATTTGTATTATATTGTTCCGGTAATTCAACTGAAAAACTATACCCACATTTCCATCTCAAACTGTCATCTACACATTCTTCAAAATCATTACTTAAATTAGGTTCTCTTGCTGAAACACTTTTATTATACCAATCTGGGTCAGGATTCCAATGATCATTATTGGGATCTGTCCACCAATAACCATAATTAATTAAAAGATTAAACCAACTTGTATCATAAAATCCATTTTTAACAGCTTCTAATGGATCAATAGACGAGGAATAATTTAAACTTGTTAAAGTATTAACTTTAATCTTCGTTTTATTTTCACTTGTTTTGAAATTTGGAAAAACTAGGTCGTCGTAAGATGAAAAATCATTATTTCTCTGACAAGGTGGACAAAAAAGAGATTCAGTTGATGAATTTTGAGAATTATTTAAAGTAATTTCACTTGTTGTAGTATTGTCAACGGGTAGAGATTCATTTTCTGAACAGGAAAATAGAAAAAAGCAAATAAAACCCTTTTTTAAGTTCATATAGTTTACGTTTATAAATTTTCAATATATAAATTAATTCCTGAACTTAATGAAGAGGATATGCCGATGATTTAAATATCAGGAATGATTTCTAGTTGTTCTTCTATTGGGAATTTTAGGATTTCTAATAACTTATATCTGGTATTATTTCTAATTGCTCTTCTAATGGTAAGTTTAAAAACTGTTTAAATTCAATATTTAACTCCTCGTATGTTAAATTGAATGTGTCTTCAAATGCAGCTACAAATCCCATCTCTTCTATTTTTGGGTGTAGCACCTTTGTAAAAATATTTACATTTCCTCCCATTTTATCTATTAAATAGGCGTGAGCCCAAGCACCTAAATGATAATATGTACAAGTCGTATTTGATCTAAGGTCTTCAAGGCGAAAATTAGGACAATTTTGATATTCCTCTTGTGCTAATTCCATTAGATAAGACATATAAGCTCTCAAAGATGCTGGCCAACTACGACGAAAGTCATCCCATACATAAGAAAATGAATGAACACCATCATTATATAATTTTCTTGACATATATGCAGTCCAATAAAATCTTCCTCCTGAAATCCAATCTGGTCCATCATTAGGCCTTACCCAATCTCCGTTTATTTCATCTTGAATATATTCTTTTTCTGTATTATAAAACGAGTAAACTAAAGTATAAAACTCATTAGCGAAAAATTCGGTCCATCGCCAGGGTGGTACTTTTACACCATATGTCTGATCATAAAATAGATTAGTTTCTTCATCGTAAGATGTTGGAGCGCTAATTGTAACCGTCCTAAGGTTAGTATTATCTCCTCTGTCAAAACCAGGTGAACCAATCTCAGATCCTTTTTCTGCTATTCTCCTATATTTTGCAAAGTGCCCTTCGAAATTAGAAAGATCATTTCTTAAAGATCTACCTTCGTCCGAATCTGGTATATTAGCTTGATTCATCCATTCAGTTTGTGCATTAGGGTGGTACTTTGCTGTCATACAATAAGACTTAATTTGATTATCATTCATATCACCACCAAAAAACTCACCACGTTCTATTCTTCTATCGCAAAATGTTGACACTAATTCATAAACTTCATCAACTCCTGGTCCTACAACATAAATTTCACCACCTACACTACCTAGTACATCCTGCCACATTTCTATGGCTCTAATCATTTCTTGAACATTTGTTTCAGAAATATCTGAAGAATAAAAAACTTCTGCATATTCTTCTTTAAATTCTCCCCAATCATCGTATGTCAAAAAAGGGTTGAGTGGTGCATAATCCTCTGAGTCAATAACACCATCACCGTCTGTATCAATCAGTCCTAATTCAAATATTGCTTCAATACTTGTGTCTGAATTTAAAGTTAATGATAAGCTATTAGAAACACTATCACTCCCTTCCCATCCAATAAACTCATATCCTTCATCTGGAGTAGCAGTTATAGTGACCTCGGCTCCTTCATCATAAGTTCCCCCTTCTGTAGAGACTGTCCCTCCTTCTCCAGTAGTAACAGTTAAAGTATATTGTGTAGGGGCTTGAGGTTCAGGCTCTGGAGTTGGCTGCTGGACTTGTGGAGGGGGAGTTGTATCCTCTTCTTCAGCCGAGCAACTTTGAACTAAAATGAATGATAATAAAGCAATTGTTAAAAGGGAAAAAGAAAGCCTTTTCATTTTAATTGATTTATGATTAATAGGCTGCTATAAAAAATCTACAATATCTCTACTCCGTGTTTTCTTTCTAAACTTAATGAAGAGGATATGCCGATGATTTAGAGAGTTCAATTAATAGGTTTAATTCTATCATAGTTTTCTTTTGAGAGCTTTTCTGTCCAAATAGTTTCACTATTACCGTAAATAGCAATGTAAGAAACATCTTTATTTGGTGTAGAGCTATGCCAATGTTCTACATTTTTATCACACTTAATTATATCTCCCTTTTTTAAAACAATTACTTCTTTTCCCTTTTCTTGATAGTATCCCTCTCCATCGATAATAATTAAAACCTGACCTGTCGAATGTTTATGCCAATCTAAAGTAGAATCTGATTGAAACGTAGCCTGTGTCAAATTATAATCAAAATCTTCATCTGCTACAATAAGCCTTTTTAACCAAGCATTTCCAATGTAATGTGTGTTGGGGGCTTTCTTATTAATATTTAAATCTTGATTAATAAAAGATTCAATGTTGTAATTCAAATCTTGACCATATGAAACAACACTTAAAAAGGTGGCAATGATAAATTTCATCATTTATTTTGCTTTATTTTTTAGACTAAAATTTAATAGCAGGGTTTAATTGAGAAATAGTTATTTAATTACTCCCTGGACTTAATGAAGAGGATATGCCGATGATTTAATCAATTGCCTTTCTTGAGCCGTACAAACCTAATGCTGTAGCTGACACTATTAGAATTAAAATAGGAATAGGTGGTCCTCCGCCTCTGAATAAGTGATTAAATAAAGCCACAAGTAAAACTACACCTCCAAAGACTGAATAAGCAAGAAATATTTTTTTGTTTGACTCATTATCAAACTTTAACCTCCATAAGGAAAAAATAAGCAGACCTACTCCAATCATATGCATTGCACTCACATCAATAATTCCTTGTGTCCAGAAAATTAAATCAGCAGTTATTTCACCTTTAAAAAAGGGTTGCATAAGTCCTACAGGGTCAAGAAAAACCCCCAATAATAACCCAACTCCCATAAGAATTTGAATAATACTAATTATGGGGAAAATAAACTTTGATTTCATTTTAATTGATTTATTATTAATAAGTTGCTAATATAAAAAACTCTAACTCTACTCCGTGTTTTTCTTGCTTCTTGTTCAAGTGAAGAACAAATAGAAGGCGATGTGCAACAAGTAAATTGTAATTATACTACGACAGTTGATTTAGAATAGCCTTTTGTATATTTAAACTAAATGCGGTTGAATTCGTAAGACCACACTTTAATAGATATTCGTTTTATGCAAAAATATCCTCTATAGACAAATACATAAAGGAAAAAACTAGTCCCAATTTATAAGTTCTTTAAAGTTGATGTTTGTGGTGGTTGTCTCCATTGCTACAGTAGTGTTAGGACGTCCATATCTGTATTCTAACCATAGTTTTATGGCTCTTATATCTCCTTGTAAGACTCGCTCCTTTAAATGCTCTAAAACCTCATCTATATGCATTACGCTATCTAGTCTTTCTATTAGTTTTTCTTTTTCTTTTGTTGTTTTTCTTCCAGCTGTACTATGACCTCCGTTATACTTTCTTCTGTCCATAAAAGATTATTTTAATTCTACTTTGGTTTTAAATGTAGAATACTTTTCTTCTTTCTATATAACGTAATTCAGTGTCTATTTTAGGTTTTTAGTCTATCTCTTTTTAGATGTCTAACCTCATCATTGTTTCTTTTATTTCTTCCTGTCTTTCTTTCATTAGTTGGTTGAGTTCAGCAATCGGTTCATAAGTTTTGGTAATAGGTATGTTGTAGGTTTGCTTGATGTTCTTTTTTGCGTCTTGTACTTTTCTTCGGTTCTCTGGTCTTAAAGCCTCTGTGCCTTTATAACTTAATTCGTATTCAAGTTCTACATAATCCAATACCTTTGATAAACCTATTTCGTTCATAAGTCTCGCAAATACTGCCTCACTTATTTCTTTAGCCGTTCTTTTATTTTTAGCAGGCATAATGTCTTTTGTGTGATTTATCTTTTCTATTTTATGATATAATTCAAACCATTCGTCCGCAAAGTATGTGAAGCGTCTTTCTTCAAGCATATCGGAAACATTGAAGGGTTTCTTGTTTATTTTAAGTTTACTCAAGTAGTTGTAGATGCCTTTTGTTTTATATCGGACTTCAAAACGCAAGATATTTTTATACCCTTTTGCTTCTGAAGGAATCGTCATTTTGTTCTGTTCTGCTTCTAACTTTTTATCATATACAACTATTTGCCTGTCACCTGTCTTTGTATCATAGTATACGCTTTTATGGTCTTTAATATGATGACGATAAAAACCTATTAAGAAGTCTAGAAGTGGAAAGTAGGAGTGTGGTGGGTTCTTGGTGTATACATTAGAAGAAAAATCTATTCTCTTGACTTCTGCCTTATAGATGTATTTGCCTACTCCGATATCTCTTCCTAAATCAACTATTCCTTTTTTTGCTTGTGCTAGAGTTAAGGTCTGTATGTTGTTTCCAAAATACCATTTAGCCAAACTTCCTTCTATTATATAGCGGTCTCTTTTTACCCATATAGTCCAACCACTATCTTTTCCACTGCATTTAGGGTATAGTAGGTTGTATTTATGTTTTGTGTATTTGACGTTCTTTTCTTGCCAGTCAGAAATACCTACAAAGTGAGCCTTTGTTCTGTCTATTGGAGTAATCTCTTCTATTGGTATATCCTTTATGTATAAGACAAGTTTTAAAGTATCGTACATACAGAAACTCTGTAGGTTTTTCTACTTACTATATTGTATGTTCCGCATAGCGTTTTCTTAACAACCAAGCATCTATTGCTTCTCTGTCAAAGAATAACTTTTTGCCTCTTTTAGAGTGAGGTATTTGTGAGTTTCTTGTGTATTTATAGATAGTATCTTTTGACAAGCCTGTATAGGCAGAAAGTTTTTCTACATCTAATACTTTTAGGTTATGTAGTTCAAGTTTTTCGTTGAGGTTTCTAATCTCCGTTAGAATAGCCTCTGTAAGTAGTAGGTCTGTACCTTGCATATATTGATGTTTTAAGTGATTTATACCACAAACATCATATGAAAGACCTTATGAAATTAAAGACTGTCAGAGGACAAGTTCCTTTATGTCTCTTACGAAATGATAGTGTTTATAAGGGTTAGGATTAAATCCTCTTCTGCTAATTTTGGAGCGTAGTACTCTTTTTCAATCGCATACTTGACCTTACGATATGACCCTTCTGTGTCAGTTAGTACTCTAATAGCTTCGTCCATATTACCTGCAGGTTCAACGCACCCTTTCTTGATTAGATTGAAGATTAAGAAAAGTAGTTTTGTCTTGTTTTTCTCTGATGGGCGAATACAGCCCTGCATATCGTATATATTACCCCCTTCAAGAGCCATTTTAAACCCTTCTAACGAACCTTCTTCAAATAGATAAAAAGTGGTTTAAGGGTTGCTAAAGCCTCATCTAATGGCTTGTTATAAATCCACTTCATTGAGTTAAGCACTTTGTTTGATTGTGCTTGTTTTTTAGGCTCTTCATCGTCCATATAACCCATAGTCCAAAGAGTCATATATGCATCTGACGATTGAGGTGCATCTACTGAATGAAATACAGAAATTGCGTATATAGCAAACTCTTTGTCCCAATCAGGCGTCCATAGGTCTATGGTGTTCCTTAATACTTTCAGTTGAAACTCTACGACATTGTTTTCAGGTCGCTCCATAATCGTTTTGATAGCTTCATCTACCAAATAGTCTATTGTTAATGTATAACTCTCAAAACTTTGAGTCCAATCTATAGAACCCTGTGCGTTAGGTTTATCCCATTTGGGTAGGTGTTTGGGGATATACTCTACAAAGAATGCATAAAATCTATCGTATCCCCACCTCCTGAAGTGTTCCTTGTTGTCTGATGATTCTATTGTAGTTGACATATAGCCCTTAAACTAATTGAATTTATATGACCGCCTAACTTAATGTCCAACGCATTCATTTTGGGTTAATTTTTGTGAGAAGGCAAATTGGGTTTGCCTCAAATGATATTTGACTACAATTTAGGCATATTGATTAACTCTTCTAATGAATCTTCAGGCTTATAGTTAAAGTATTCTTGTGTTGTTTCAATGTTTTTGTGACCAAGTAAATTCATTAGGGTAACAGGATTCTTATGGTATCGCAGGTATCTGTAAGCAAATGTATGGCGTCCTGAATGCCAAGTAACTTTTTTGTTTATTCCACAGTAGTACATTATGAACTTCTGTATTATATCGTACTGATAATTAGATTTATTGACTTGAGGGAAAACTCTATGGCTCATTTGTTGAGGTTCTCCCATAAGTTCTTCTGCTTGTTCCGACAGCCATATCGTAATAGGCTCATCGGTTTTCTGCATTACGATACTTAAAAAAGGTTTACCGTTGGAATGTTTCTTAACATTATCCCATTTCAATTTAATTAGGTCTGATAGGCGTAATCCTGTTAAACAGGAGAATAGAAAAGCATTTATAATCTGCGTATGATTATTTTCAGGTTCAGTATTGAATGCTATTTGTAGTTCCTCTTCTGTCAAAGAAGGTGCTTGCTCTTTAGGTTCACTTTTCGTTTTAACCTTATGCATAGGGTCTTTTTGTAGTATACCATCTTGCCATAAACCTTTAGCTACTTGTACATATGCTTTCATATAAGAATTAGCGGAGTTTTTACTTAAAGGCTTACCGTTCCTTTTTTTTAGGTCATATAAATAATTCAAAAATTGTTTTGAAAGGGTAGGTGTTATTTGTCTGACAATTAGGTTAGGGTAGAAGGCATTGAGATGTTTGGCACAAATATCCCACTTATTATTCTCTGCTGTTTTCCATTCTCTACCATTTAAGTTTCTGTACTCGTTGTATGCATCAATAAAAGGTTTGTCTAATTGGTTAAGGTCGTCAAGTCCATTTGCACTTCGCTCTAGTCTATATTGTTTGTCTCGTATTAAATATGTTACGTAAGCTAGCACATCTTTGTTATGCTTCCTTTGTTCATTGTTCTTTGGTGTAGGGTATAAAAATTTTCCCCCTAATGATTCTTGTGTTCGCTTTCCATTTATGTTAGTACGAATACCAATATACTGCACGCAAGAGCCATTAGATAAAGTCTTTTTTGTTTGCTTGTAGAGTTTAACTGAAACCTTCATATTCGGTTATTTGGTGTAATGAATATATATTACACCGTTATTACACCACTAATATATCAATAAAACTATAAAATACTTGTATTACAGATACTCTGTAAATATAGCAATATCAATAAAACTATAGAATATACTAGTAAACCAATAAGGTCATTATTTTCCAATACAGAAATTAGAAAAAATACTCCCAAGTAAATCATCTGTGGTAACACTACCTGTTATTTCACCTAGGTGGTAGATGGCCTCTCTGAGATCAATAGCCATTAAATCGCCACTTAGCTCATTCGTTAATCCTTCCTGAATATTTAAAACGGCAGTTAATGAAGCATTTAATGCATTGAAATGACGACTATTTGAAACAACAACATCTGTGTGATTTAGGTTCCCTAATTGAACTAGTGAACTGAGTTTGTTTCTCAGAATATCAATCCCTTCACCATTTTGAGCTGAAATAAAAAAAGTAGACTCCTTATTTATTTGCGTTACTGCGGGTTTTTGGATATCAATTTTGTTCAATACAACGAGTACATTTTCTGGGTCAATATGTTGTGTTTGGCAAAACTCCTGAATTTCTTCTTTTTTTGATGCGTTATAGTCTTTTGCCTCAAGTAGATATAGTACTAGAGAGGCCTGCTGCATTTTCTCCAAGGTTTTGTGAATACCGATTTGTTCAATCTCATCTGAAGTTTGACGAATTCCGGCCGTGTCAATAAAACGGAATCGAATACCGTCAATACTTATTTCGTCTTCAATAGTATCTCTGGTTGTTCCAGCTATGGAACTGACAATAGCCCTTTCTTCATTGAGTAATGCATTTAGAAGGGTCGATTTACCAACGTTTGGTGCACCGACAATAGCGATAGGAACCCCATTTTTAAGCACATTGCCCAATGCAAAAGAGTCCAATAGACTACGAATACTTGTTTTTAACTTTTCTAAAAGATTATGTAGTTGAGTACGGTCTGCAAAGGCCACATCTTCTGTTGAAAAATCCAATTCAAGTTCGATGAGAGAGGCAAACTCAATAAGCTCCTTTCTCAGGTTATTGATTTGATGGTGAAAGCCACCTCTCATTTGACTCATGGCAATGCGATGGGAGGCTTCATTTTCGCTGGCAATTAGGTCGGCTACAGCCTCAGCTTGGTCTAGGCCCATCTTACCGTTCAGGAAGGCACGCAGTGTAAATTCTCCTGCTTCTGCCATTCTACATTCTTCGGTCTTTAAAAAAAGTTGAAGAATTTCTTGCTGAATATAATTTGAGCCGTGACAGGATATTTCTACTACCTCTTCTCCAGTGTATGATTTCGGTGCTTTGAATAGACTAACTAAAACCTCGTCTAAAGGCTGTTGATCATCTTTTTTATTGAGATGACCTAAATGTAAGGTATGTGATTCGCAATCCTCAATATTCTTCTTGCTTATAGGCGAAAAAAAACGACTGACAAGCGAAATACTGCCGGTACCTGAGAGGCGAATAACCGCAATGGCACTTGTTCCTGCAGCAGTAGCCCTCGCAATAATTATACCCTGAGATAACATTCAAATTTAGCCGTTTAGCATAACGGGCATTACCAACATTAGAATGTTTTCTCCATCGTCTAATCCGTCTGAAGGAGTTAGTATTCCAGCTCTGTTGGGTAAACTCATAGCAAGTGATACCTCATCAGACCCCAGATTATTCAACATTTCAGTTAAAAAACGAGAATTGAATCCGATTTGAAGGTCATCACCTTGATAAGCACAAGACAGACGTTCATCAGCCTTATTGCTAAAATCTACATCTTCAGCAGATATCTGTATCTCAGCTCCGGCCATTTTTAAACGTATTTGGTGCGTGGTTTTGTTCGAGAAGATAGAAACCCGTCGCACAGAACCTAAAAATTGATTCCGTGAAACAGATAAAACATTGGGATTTTCTTTAGGAATCACAGCCTCGTAATTCGGGTATTTTCCATCGATAAGGCGACTGATTAATTCTATATTGTCAAAAGCGAATTTGGCATTGTTTTCAGTATAAGAAAGGTGTACTTCAGATTCTGATCCAGCGAGCATTCCTTTCAGCAGGTTCAACGGTTTTTTAGGCATTATAAATTCTGCCTCACTATCAGAGCTCAGATCAGAACGCTCGTATTTTACCAATTTGTGTGCATCAGTAGCGACAAAAGTAAAATGGGCTGGTGATAATTGAAAAAATACACCACTCATGACGGGTCTCAAATCGTCATTACCTGCGGCGAAGATTGTTTTTGAAATCGCAGTGGCAAGGACATCTCCTAAGATAGTCGTTTGAGAGGCATCGGATAAACTTATAGCGTTTGGAAAATCATCGCCATTAGCATAGGCCAATGCATATTTACCGTTTGAGGCATTGATTTCAACCGTACTATTTTCTTCTACAACAAAAGTCAGAGGCTGATCGGCAAAGGTTTTGAGGATATCAAGCAATAATTTTGCTGGAATTGCAATTAGACCTTTGTCAGTAGAATCAACCAATAGCTCTGCTGAAATTGTAGTTTCTAAATCACTAGCTGTAATCTTCAAACTTCCCTCATCTAAATCGAATAAAAAGTTATCGAGAATAGGTAGAGTATTGTTTGAATTAATGACACCTCCAAGCATTTGTAAATGCTTCAAAAGGTAAGAACTTGATATAATAAATTTCATCATCTAACAAATATATTTTAATACAGTAGGTTTTAAAAAATTACTTATCAACACTTATCACAAGCTTGCATATTTTTTTCTTCTGACCCAATACAAGAGTGCAATGATTGACGTAAATAAAATGCTGGGAATTAAAAAACTCCAATAAAAAAAGCGGTGAGAAACCTTTTTGATGTTTTCGTGTTGAATAACTACGAGTTTTTTGATTTTTGATTTTAGTTTTAAGAGGTATGTTTTCCCTAATAAATAATCCATTGCCGAAGATAAAAACTCTTTATTTCCATAATTTGTATTGGTCCAATTGTCATAACCTAAAGGAACAATCTTACCTTGATCGAATTGATTTTCACCTAGTTCTCCGTCCGAAACTAACATCAGTTTCGCTGGGCTTGATTCTGCTTTAAACGAAACATTTTTCAAGGGTAATACTCTATTTTTAAATGCGGATTCAAATTGTCCTTCTAATAAGACACCTAAAATCGCACGCTTAGGGCTTGGTTCTATCTCTTTTGTGTTAGCCTGATTAATTACTTCATTAATACTTAATTGTAGCGGTGTGTTTAAACTCAAAGAAAAGGGCGAGGATTGCAAAAGTATCGTTTTAGAAACAGCACTGGGAAGGGTATCTAGACTATTGGTAAATTGAAACCTCAAGGGTCTCACTCCAGCTGTAATCGGATGATTTTTATACGGAAATACCATGGGGTTGTAGGGCCAAGGTAAGGGATTGTATTGTGTCTGATTCCCCTGTCCGTTGGCAAAAACAACAGGCGTATTGTATTTGTCAAAAATCAAGTCTCTATTTTGGCGAATGCCGTATTTAAAGAATAAATCGTCCAAATTTAAATCAATGCTAGTGACAAGACTTTCTCCTTTTTCATTAAAAAGACTATCCATAGTCATTAGTTGAGATTGAAGCAACCAAATCATAGGTTTACCACTCATTAAGTATTGGTCGAGAATAAATTTATCTCTTTCAGAAAAAGGGTTTGTTGGGTTGGAGACAAATACCATATCAAACTCATTTAAAACTGAGATAACTTCTTGATCGTCTAATTCGTTTTGGGACATAGGGAAGGTGAGTGCTTCATACCTAAGTGCATTTGATTCGAATAAGTCGAAGAGTAAAGCATCGTCGGACTCTCCGTGGTCTCTTATCAAAGCGACCTTTTTCTGACTGGGATTTAAAAGTAAATCAAAGGCATTTGCAATTTCGTATTCTAATTCAATAATACCTTTTTGTATTCTATTCTCTAATTCGAGTCCAACTTCATTTTTTAAAAGTGGAATTTTGACCTTTTTATTTTTATGTAGAGCAACAGCCCAAGGAAACACGAGGGTTCTTTTTTGTTGTCCGCGGTCTGACTCAAGGTGCTGATATGGATTTAAACCTAAATCCCCAATTAATTTAAATTCAGTACTGTTTTCATCGAGCATCTCAAAATCTATAAACCGAACCTTAAGGTTGGTAAATTGCCTTTGAAATTGAGATAATAATAGAGAGGTCTCTTCTCGTAAATCTTGAAAAACCATTGGTAAATTGCCCTCTAGATAGACCATAACTTCAATTTCTTCTTCAAATAAATCTTGGGAAAGTTCTAAGTCGGTAATTGTGTATCTCTTGTTTTCAGTTAAGTCAAACCGAAGTTGATTTGAAAAGAGAAAAGATAAAAAAACAAGAACAGGACCCACATAAATCCATAGGTTTGAACTTGAAAACGGATATTGCTTTTTATGATATAAGCCCAAAAAAACGAATATCAATCCTAAAAAATATAGGCAGTGAGAAAGATTTAAAACACCTAAACTTCCTTTTTCGAATATGTAAAATCCTCCTAAAGAGGCAATGAAATTTGAAAAGCGATTGTTTGAGATTTGATTTCCCAAAAATTCAAACCCATAGAAAAGCGAAAAGCCACATAGTAGGCTCAGCAGTAACCCAACCACAAGACTCTTGTTAGAAGCACTTAGAAATAGTGCCAGAGCCGCAATTACCAATATATAAAGCCATAACAGTAAAAACTGATTTAAAAAAACACCAATTTCCAAAGAATCACTTGAGATTGATTCCAACAGGTAGAAATGCATAAAACTTGGAGTTATGCTGATAAAGAGAAGCGTTTTGAGTAGTCCAAATTTTACGCCTAGATATTGAGTTGAAGAAAAAGGACTGAATGCCTGCAACACTGAAGTTTGGTAGCGTTTTTCTTCAAACAGACTCAGATTAGCTAACAAACACGATAAGATGGTAAGCAGTATTGCACTTGTAAAAAAGTACGGTTTAATATCAGCCTCAAGCTGATTTGTCAGATTTGACGAAGAATTTAACATCCATAAAAACAAACTGCTTAAAAGCCAAAAGGAAACTACACCAACGACAACAGATAGCTTTAAGAGCATCTTTTTCAATTCATGTAGATACAAGTAGAAAATGCGATTCATTAATGAAATTGTACAGAAATTAAATCAAAAACGTTTAGACCAAAAAGGGTTGAGGCACTTCCCCTTGTTTTTGGGTTTGATTTATACAAACCTATTTCTAGAAAACCAGAAGAATTAAATAAAGCAAAAACTTCACCGCTCGCATCATTTGTTTTTTTGTATTCTCTATTAAAATGATCATACGAATTGTATATTCTAGAAATACTTGTCTTGCCAAAGTCAATACTGAAATCTCTATTTTTTCTTCGAGCATTAAAATCAATACGTTTGATATTTGTTACCATATTTCCGTAATGATCTATATAAATGAAATGGCCTGTTAATTTGTTATGAGCATCATCAAAATAGACCTTCTGTGTTTTGATTTCAAAAATATGCTCAACTGGATTACCCAAAAGATCTATAGCTCCTCCATTTGATAAATGAATTGCAGCTTTTGAAAGTATATTTTTGGCCTGAAATGAGTCGTAGTCTTCAGATGCTGCATTGATGTAAACAATAGACTCAATTTGATCCGGTCGAAAGACCTGAGTAATGAATCCTTTGTTTGGACAGATGAAAAAATGCCTGTCGGCAAAAATGGCTATATGAGGTTCTTCGCTATTTGTACTAGAGTCAACAGCAATGAGATGCACTGTGTTTTCGGGAAAGTCATTATAACAACTTTTTACGATGTAGGAAGCCGTCAAGGTGTCGTATTGATTGACTTGATGCGATATATCAACAATTTTAGCACTTGGATTGTACTTTAATAAAACCCCTTTTAAGCTCGCTACAAAATGATCTTTGCTGCCATAATCTGTAGTAAGCGTTATCAAGGACATATGGAGTTTTTAATAGTTTTTTGTCAGTAAAAATGTAAAAAAAACTAAGTTTGTGATGTAAAATTAGTAAAAGAAATTTTGAACGAACTCATAATTGAACTCACCGATATCAATGCGAGAGATTTTTTCGGATTGCAGAACGAGACTACAGAACTTTTAAAAAGATATTTCCCAAAATTAAAAATTGTTGTCAGAGGCAATAAACTTAAAGCCTTTGGTGATGAAGAGGTTTTAGAAGAATTTGATTTGAGGTTTGACATGTTAACTGCTCATTTCGCAAAATTTAATAAGCTAGATGAAAATAGTATTGAACGTATCTTAAGTTCTGCATCCAATAAAGAAGCTGAAAGTATAAATGCTATAGAATCAGAGACCCTTGTTCATGGGGTCAATGGTAAACCAATCAAAGCGAGAACCCTTAATCAAAAACGCCTTGTAGATAGTTGCTTAAAAAATGACATGGTCTTTGCCATAGGTCCGGCAGGTACTGGTAAAACCTATACTGGTGTTGCGCTAGCAGTCAAGGCATTGAAAGACAAAGAAGTTAAGCGAATAATATTAACGCGACCAGCTGTAGAGGCTGGTGAGAATTTAGGTTTTCTGCCCGGTGATTTAAAAGAGAAACTCGATCCTTATATGCAACCTCTATACGATGCCCTAAGAGATATGATTCCAGCTGAGAAATTGGCGAGTCACATCGAAAATGGGGTCATTCAAATTGCACCTATGGCGTTTATGAGAGGAAGAACATTAGATAACGCTTTTGTCATTTTAGATGAGGCTCAAAATACCACTCACGCTCAAATGAAAATGTTTCTTACGCGTATGGGTAAAAATGCTAAATTTCTCATCACAGGTGATCCAGGACAAATAGATTTGCCAAGACGTGTAATATCTGGTCTAAAAGAAGCACTTTTGGTACTGAATAAAGTCGAAGGAATAGGAGTAATTTGCTTGGATGACAAAGATGTAATTCGTCACAAACTCGTCAAAAAAGTAATTGAAGCCTACAAGGGTCTAGAACATCAAAATTAAATTTATGTCTAATACAGTCATGTCCACTGATTTTCAGTTCCCTGGACAAAAATCAGTTTATAGAGGAAAGGTTAGAGAGGTTTACACTCTAGAGAACGACGTTATGGTTATAGTCTCTACAGATCGTTTGTCTGCATTCGATGTGGTTATGTCTAAGGGGATTCCCTTCAAAGGGCAAATATTAAATCAAATTGCAACCCAAATGCTCAAAGAGACAAGCGACATTGTCCCAAATTGGTTTTTGGCTTCTCCTGACCCCAATGTATCTATTGGAAAAGCATGTACTCCCTTTAAGGTGGAAATGGTCATTAGAGCGTATTTAGTAGGTCATGCAGCTCGAGAGTACCATGCTGGAAAAAGAGTTTTATGTGGAGTTCCTTTAAAAGAAGGCATGATTGAAAATCAGAAGTTTGACCATCCTATTATAACCCCTGCGACTAAGGCTGAAAAAGGGGATCACGACGAGGACATTTCAAAAGAAGAAATTCTCAATAAAGGAATTGTTTCTGCATCGGACTACGCCGTATTAGAAAAGTATACTCATGCTTTATTTGAAAGGGGTACAGAAATTGCTGCTAAACAAGGGCTGTTACTTGTGGATACCAAATACGAATTTGGCAAAACAAAAGATGGTGAAATTGTATTGATTGACGAGGTTCATACACCTGATTCTTCAAGGTACTTTTACGCCGATACTTATGAAGAATTACAAAATAAGCGGATGCCTCAAAAACAACTCTCAAAGGAGTTTGTAAGACGATGGTTGATTGAAAACGGATTCCAAGGCAAGCTAGGTCAAAAATTGCCTGAAATGTCAGATGATTATATATCGAGTATATCTCAGCGTTACATCGAACTATACGAGGCTATAACGGGTAAAACTTTTGTGAAGTCATCCTTAGAAGATTTAACTGAACGAATTCAGAAAAACGTCGAAGAGTATTTGAATCAGCCCTAGCTACTCTCGTTGGCTCCAAATTTCATAAAGAGGTGCTCCCTTACTACTAAATCCTGAATGATGCCAATTTTCGTCAATCAGTTCATAGTCAAAAGTCAGTGATGCTCCGACGCGACTGTTGTCTCTAGAGAAGAATTCAATGTTTTCTGTATACTTACCATCAATTGTTGTGTATGAACCTCCACCTGTTCCAAAAAAATCTCCTGTTGCCGTATTGTAGGCAATCCATTGAAAGCGTTTTCCTGATAATATTTTCATGGTTTTACGAGGTCTATCAGTAGATCTTGTTTGAATTTTCCCATCCCTTTTTCGACCAGACATGAGCCAGGCGCCATTGAGATCACCTTCAGTTCCATAATCTGTGCGCACATAAATTTTATCACCTATGTAAAGTTTTCTTTTGGACTTGATGCGGTAATCTAATTCCATTGTTTTACCCACATTTTCTTTGTATTCCGTATCAAACTCCACGGTAAATGACAGCTGTTTTTTAGTGTTAGACACACGACCTCCATGTGCGGCAACAAACTCACCGTTAGCCGTGGTAAATGTAGCATGAGAAAAGTATCCATTGACAAACACTAGTGTTTCTGTTTGGTCTGATGCGTTTTGATATTCCCAAGCTCCGTCAATTTGTGCTTGACCCATCAGAAATTGAAATGAAAATAGAAAAGTAAAGATGATTTGCTTCATGATAAATTTAATTAATATGTTTTGGTCATATCACTGTCTACAACAAGTATAAAATCTGCCTTGTTTAAATGATATAGGAATAAAACTACTAAAAGCAATATTAATAACGTCCTTTCTATTTTCTTTTTAAGCTACGCTCAAAAGAGGTATTAATACAGATGCGCCAGATGTATCAGCTGCCTTAGATATTTCTTCAACAACTAGAGGCTTACTTCCTCCTAGAATGACACAAGAACAGAGAGAAGCTATTCCTTATTCAGCATCAGGGTTTACCGTATATCAAACTGATGGTACATCAGATCTATATAACTTTTTTGTAGGAAAAGGTTCCACAGTTTTTCAATACTTTATAGGTTCATTTGATTCTATGGGATATGACCGTGGTGATCAAAAACTTTCTTGCCAGTGCATACGATAACCAAAGGATAGATTCTGAATAATTACAGACAAGTTAATCACCTATTAATCAGAACATTAAAAGCAATAAAAAGAAACTCATAAAGCTTCAAAAATTAGTCTCAATTAATTCTGCCGCTTTTAATTATAACGACTCCGATTATTGATTTAAAATATTCAGGACATCCTGACATTCGGAACCCATTCTTGTAGATTAATAAAAAATATTTTAAATATTGCATTATGAAACTAAAAAATCAGAGGAAATGAAGAATCTCATTACCACTCTATTACTTTTCATTGGATTAAGCGCAAATGCACAATTGAAATCCGTCACAGAAGGCGGAAATACAGGACAACGATTATCAGTTTCTAACGCTGCAAATCACGGAGATATAGGTAGTAATGCAGTAGACTTGAGTTATTCTGGTTCGTTAAGTACCACAAGAGGTGCTACAGGTGACTATTCAACCGCAATGGGAGGTGCTACAACAGCGAGTGGTGATATTTCAACAGCAATGGGATATGAAACAATAGCAAGTGGAAGATATTCAACAGCAATGGGTTTTGAAACAAAAGCAAGTGGATTTTCTTCAACAGCTATGGGAGAAGGTCCAGAAGCAAGTGGAATTACCTCAACTGCAATGGGAGTATTCACAACAGCTAGTGGTTTGGTATCAACTGCAATGGGAGAAAGGTCAACTGCAAGTGGTGATTATTCAACAGCTATGGGATATTATTCAACAGCAAGTGATTATGCTTCATTGGTAGTTGGACGATGGAATTCTTCAGGTTCATCAGCAACAAGTGCTGATTCTTTCTCTACATCCGCTCCTGCTTTTGTGATAGGTAACGGAACTGGCAGTTCTAGCCGCTCTGATGCCTTTAAAGTTATGTTTAATGGAGATGCTACAGTAAGTAATGATTTAACAATTGAAGGGAGTCTAATTCTAGGCGGAGAATCTTACACCTCATTTAGTGGTGGTGGTGGTGCATTATCAACTGTTTCTGAAGGAGGAAATACAGGAGTTCGTCTTTCTTCATCGGATGCTGCAAATCACGGAGATATAGGAGATTATGCAGTAGATTTAAGTTATTCTGATATCGAAAGTACCATTTTTGGTGCAACAGGTCAGTATTCCATTTCAATGGGCTTAAAAGCGACAGCAAATGGAAATGTTTCAACCGCAATGGGAAGTGTAACAACAGCAAGTGGTTATGTTTCAACCGCAATGGGAATAAATACAACAGCAAGTGGTGTTTTTTCAACCGCAATGGGAGCTGGTACAAGAGCAAGTGGAAATGTTTCCACAGCAATGGGAGAGGGAACAGAAGCGAGTGATTACGCTTCTACCGTAATTGGTCAATTTAATTCTTCAGGTTCTACCGCAACAAGTGCTGATTCATTTTCTGAATCTGCTCCTGCTTTTGTGGTTGGTAATGGTACAAATGGCTCTGATCGTTCTGACGCATTTAAGGTAATGTTTAATGGAGACGCAACCGTAAGCAATGACTTAACGGTTAACGGAGATGTAACAGTATCTTCTGATGCAAGACTTAAAGCAAATATTGTATCGCTTGGTGCTACACTGTCTAAACTTTTAAACATAGATGGTAAGACTTACACGATAAAGAAAAACGGAGCACAAAAGATAGGGGTACTTGCTCAAGACATACAAGAGGTATTCCCTGAACTTGTAAGTGAAGACAAAGAAGGTATGCTCTCGGTAAACTATCAAGGTCTTATTCCTGTTCTTATCAATGCCTTGAAGGAGCAACAAAAAGAAATCGAATATTTAAGAGCGCAAGAAAAACGTATTGAACGCTTAGAACAATTGATCCAGAACTAATGAGAACATATTTTAATCTATTTCTAACGCTTACCACCTCATTGTGTTTAGCCCAAACAACCACCGTAAGCACTGGCGGATCGATTACTATACAGTCCACTAGCAGTTGGAGCACTTCTGACTTAAGCGTAAGTGGGGGCTCAGTAGTGATTAACTCAGACGCTACCAATAGTGGCACCCTCATCGCCACGGGCACAGGATCAACTTCTTCAGGCGGAACGATTGCCTACAATAGATACCTTGACGATACAGATTATCACATCATTTCTTCTCCGGTTGAGGGTCAGGCTGTCACTACCTTTGTGAATAATGACGATAACACCCTAGCCACTTCAGGTACTTTGGTGGGTGTGGGTAAATATGACAACGCTAACGCCAAAGGTTCAAGATGGGAGTGGTATGATACAGCCTCGAGTTTTGCTGACGTTAACTTTAATACAGGAGAAGGTTATGCGATTCGAAGAACATTTCCGGGTACACTATCTTTCGAAGGAGGCTATCCCACAATAGAAACTGGTGAAGTTAAAGTCACTTTATCGACAGAGGCTAATCGTCACTTTTGGTATATGGTGGGTAATCCTTTTACAGCCTATATACCTGCTTCTAGCACCAACCAGAGCACCAACACACTATTAAGTCATAATATCGATCTATTGGACGAGGCTTTTGCAGCTCTTTATTTTTTTGATGGTGAATTTTGGACTCCTGTGAACTCTACCACTGATACTTTCATTGCACCGGGACAGGCTTTCGCGGTGCGAATGGTGGATAATAATCCATACGAATTCAGAATACCACAGTCCTTTCAAGAACATCGTACAGAAACAGAAAACTTTTACAAAGAAACGGGTTTGCTTTCAAAACTCACCCTTTACACAACAGACGGAGATCGCTTAGCACGAACCGTTGTAATATATACCGACAATGGAACGGAAGCCTTAGACCCTGGTTATGATGCAGGTACTTTTGAGGGTGGTCAAGCACTTACCCTAGACACTAAGCTTATTGATCCTATAGGAACTCAAAACCCTAATTTTAGCATTCAAGTGCTATCAAATATGCATTATGAAAAGCAGGTTATTCCTTTGGCAATAAATTCAACAGTCGATAAAGAAATCAGCTTCTCTTATGAAGCAGAGAATTTACCTTCTTACTTGGACGTGTATTTAGAAGATCGATTAAACAAAAAATTCTACAACCTATCAGAGCGAAGCGCAAGTTTTACATTTTCTCAAGAGGAGATACAAACCAACCGCTTTTTTATTCATACCAACAGTGCTATTCCAGAAGACGACTCCGAAGGAGACTTTCAAGACAGTTCAGCAGATATTGCATTTGACTTTCACAAGCTACAAGACAAAACCTTATATTTTGAAGGCATAGACCAGAACGAACCACTCAGGATAATCGTCTATAATATCTCTGGACTAAAAGTATTAGAAAGCTCTATTCCGATCTCCGCCGAAAACAATGAAATCAAACTTCCTGCGACATTAGCTCAAGGAGTGTACATAGCCATTGTTCAACGAAAAGACGGTCAGATTACCACAAAAAAAATAATTATACAATAAACCACCACTACTATGGATGTCAAGGATGACCAAATCACACTAAAAGAGGTGTTTAAGATATTTTTCACTGATACTGAAAATAAAATTATGAAAAAGCTTTCACTGATTATCTTAGGACTTTTAGTTTTAATATCCTGTTCACAAGACACCCAAATTGAAGACTACGATTCTTTTCGAATAGAAGGTAGTGTAACCAAGGGTAGTTTTTTACCTGGAGCAACCATTGAATTTACCGAGTTGGACGATAAAAGTCTTGCGCAGAAAGGTT
>NZIP01000011.1 GCA_002691645.1 Flavobacteriaceae bacterium | reverse complement strand
GAAACTGATTCAGCTTGAAGCCCGTAATCTTCTGCGTGGTTTAGGTAATTAAAAACTTGGGCAGATTTCAAAAGAGCCTTTGTTGGAATACATCCCCAATTTAAGCATACACCTCCAAGATTCTCTTTTTCTATAATCGCCGTGCGAAGTCCTAATTGCGAGGCTCTTATCGCCGTTACGTATCCGCCAGGACCACTACCTAAAACGACAACATCAAATTGACTCATATCAAATGTCTTTTAAATTAATTTCGTGAGGCAAAAGTAATCAATAAAGCGACATTTTTAACTTAGATTTTTTTGTCAAAATCCAAACAAACCGAATTGATGCAATAACGTTTACCAGTGGTTTCTCTTGGACCATCGTCAAATACGTGTCCGAGGTGGCTATTGCAATTCGCACATTTGGTTTCGGTGCGAATCATTCCATAGCTTTTATCTTGTACATAACTAATTGCGCCCTCGACGGCCTGATCAAAAGAAGGCCATCCACAACCTGAATCAAATTTATGATCACTTTCAAAAAGTAGGGCATTACAGGCCTTACAATAATAATGTCCATTGTCGTTATGCCTGTAGTATTTTCCTGTAAAAGGAGATTCAGTGGCACTTTCTCTCAGTACAGCGTAACTAAGCTCATCGAGTTGTTCTCTCCAATCTTCTTCTTGCCTAGACGCAGCATTTTCCAATGGTTGTCTATTTTCCATTGGGAATAAATTTTAAAGCTACACCATTAATACAGTGGCGTTTACCTGTTGTTCTAATAGGTCCATCGTTAAATACGTGACCTAGGTGACTGCCGCAATTAGCGCATTTCTCTTCTATTCGTTGAACGCCGATGTTGTAATCAACATCATATGCGATTGCACCTTTTATTGGACGATCGAAAGAGGGCCAGCCTGAACCTGAATCGTATTTGTATTCTGACTCAAAAAGTGGCGCCTCACAGGCTACACAGTGATAGGTGCCTTCTTCTTTGTTGTCGAGTAATTCACTTGTAAATGCGTATTCTGTTCCCGCTTGTCTAAGCACGCGATATTGACTAGAACTGAGTTCTTTTTTCCACTGCACTTCTGATTTATTGACTTTCGGACTAAAGTTTTCGTCCACAACAATTTCTTCATGCAATTGAGCCGAGAGTAAATTAATACTCCCGGCCAATGCTACCAATAGTAGGATTTTCAATTTCATAACTTTTTTTTGCTAAAATATCAATTCAGAAGGACTCTTGAAACGTCTTTTTCTTCAACATTTAAAATGTGCATGACTTCTTCAAGAGATGAGAGATTCATTTTTCCTGCATTTGCATATTCACCTGGAACAACAGCGATTCTAAAAATTTGATTTTCCAAATCACCAGCACCTAAAAGGCTCAAATCAAAATCAGACTCTAAAAAAAGGCGGACGTCTATAAATGTATGATCGTAATTGTATTGCAACAATCCCTGATCAAGTATTCTTGTTTGTGGCATTAATCTCCAAACATCTATTGAATTCCCTTGATTGTCTGTGGTTTGCTCAAAAAGTAAATACACAAGAATCAAATCAGATTCGAAAACTTGAACACTTTGTGGAAAAGTGTAAAGTTGTTCGTAGCCATTGGTTGCATCAAAAGAGGTTTGAATTTCAATGACCTGACTTAGTGTATTGACCCCATCTGAACCATCACGGCCATCAAGTCCATCAAAACCATCTCTACCAGCTGGACCCATTGGACCTTCACATGCTGAAAATACTAACACTGTCAATAAAGCGAATAAAAAGTAAATCTGTTTCATAATTCATAGTTTTAATGTTACTATTTTATCATAAACAAAAAGCTTGCCAAAATATCTAAATGCCATTTATCATTCCACTCAAAAGTGTGTATTATTGCAGCTTAAATGTTGAAAAAATAAATGAATCAAGTCGTTTCTCATTCATTGTTCACTGATTTTGATATAGATCTTTTTAAGTCAGGTAAACACTATAAATTACATGAAAAAATGGGAGCCCATTGCATTGAACTCAATGGTGTTTCTGGGGTCTATTTTGCGGTTTGGGCACCTGCTGCTCAAAAAGTAAATGTAGTTGGAAATTTTAATTTCTGGAATGATCAGCAGCATCCTTTAAATGTACGATGGGATAGCAGTGGTATATGGGAAGGTTTCATTCCTGGCCTTGATCAAGGTGAAGTTTACAAGTATAGCATAAGTTCTGAATTTACAGAAGGAGCGGTGCACAAAGCAGATCCTTTTGCGCGACAAGCTGAGCTAAGACCAAATACGGCTTCGGTTGTTCATCGCACTGAATTCAACTGGTCAGATGAGAATTTCATCCAAAACAGAGCAAAGACTAATGCCTTAGACGCTCCAATTTCAGTGTACGAGGTGCATTTAGGTTCTTGGAAAAAAGAAAAGGGTTGGAATATGTTGAGCTATACGCAAATGGCTGAAGAATTGGTTTCGTATGTTCGAGAAATGGGATATACTCATGTTGAATTTATGCCAGTTATGGAGCATCCCTACGATCCTTCATGGGGCTACCAGGTTACAGGTTATTTTGCACCTACTTCAAGATTTGGAAATCCTGACGAGTTCAAGTTTTTGGTCAATGCTTTTCACAAGGCGGATATTGGTGTATATCTAGATTGGGTTCCTTCACATTTTCCCGAAGACAAGCACGGTTTAGGCCTATTTGATGGAACACATTTATACGAACATCCCGATCGTAACAAAGGATTTCATCCGGATTGGAAAAGTCTGATCTTTAATTATGAACGAAATGAGGTGCGATCATTTTTGATTTCTAACGCCCTTTTTTGGTTACAGGAATATCATATTGACGGATTACGCGTAGATGCTGTGGCATCAATGCTTTATTTGGATTACTCCAGAGAAGAAGGTGAGTGGGAACCTAACGAGTTTGGAGGAAATGAAAATCTGGCCGCTATTTCTTTTTTGAAGGAATTAAACACCGCTGTGTATGAATTTCATCCTCACGTCCAAATGATCGCCGAAGAATCAACCTCTTTTAGCGGTGTGAGCAAACCTGTTGACGCAGGAGGTTTGGGTTTTGGAATGAAATGGATGATGGGCTGGATGAATGACACCTTAGAATATTTCAAAAAAGACCCTATTCATCGTTCTTATCATCAAAATGATATCACTTTCTCATTGGCTTATGCTTTTAGTGAAAACTTTATGCTACCGTTGTCTCATGACGAAGTTGTCTACGGTAAACGCTCCTTGTTATACAGAATGCCAGGAGATGAATGGCAACGCTTCGCTAATTTGCGGTGCTTAATGGGACTTTATTTCACCCATCCCGGAGCTAAGCTTCATTTTATGGGAGCCGAATTTGGTCAGTCTGAAGAATGGGATTTTGAAACCTCATTGATGTGGCATCTGTTGGACCATGCATTTCACAATCAAATGCAAACATGGATCAAATCCTTAAATCATTTATACACCTCACAAACGGCGCTTTACCAGCAGCAATTCTCAGCCGAAGGCTTTGAATGGTTGACCTATGATGATGCTGCTAACAGTGTGATTTCATTTATACGAAAAGGTAAATATCCTGAAGACTATCTCATTGTGAGTTGTAATTTTACACCAAGTCCTAGAAATGGATACCGATTGGGTTTTCCTGGGGCTAAATCTTTGGTTGAAGTTTTAAATTCTGACCAAGAACATTTCGGGGGAAGTGGTCTAAAAAACACTAAAATCTCAATACAAGATGACCCTTGGCAAGGTCAACCTCAATCATTTTCTGTAGATTTGGCACCTTTGGGAGTTCAAATTTTTAAACCCATTCACTAATGATTACCAATACTTTTCTCGAACAGAAAGGAAACAACTTTCCTAATCAACTTGATAATTTCTACAAGGAAAAAGATGATTTTTTCTTTACTTCAGAAAATGGTGTGATACTAAAACTCAGTATACTTAGAGATTCGTTGATACGATTTAGATATGCGGTTGATTACGATTTTGAGGCTGATTTTACGTATGCGATTGCACCGGATTTCACCACTGGATATAACGCCCTATCCTTCGAAGAAAAAGAATTGGAGTTCGTCATAGAAACTTCGAAACTTTTGATTTATGTGAACAAGAGTAATTTAAAAGTTTGCATCACCGATAAAGAAGGAGAAGTTATTCTAAACGATGAAGTTGGTTTTCATTGGGAAGATAATTACGACCAAGGGGGTTACCGCGTAAAAATGCGTAAGGTTTCTCAGGCAGTCGAATCCTATTATGGAATGGGAGACAAAGCTTCACATATCAATTTAAAAGGAAGAAAAGTCGAAAACTGGGTTACCGATCAATACGCCTTTGGGAAAGATCAAGAGCCACTCTATAAAGCGATCCCATTTTATATTGGTCTTCATCACCAAAAAGCATACGGCGTATTTTTTGACAATAGCTTTCAAAGTTTTTTTGATTTTGGACACGACAAGCGCAATGTCACAAGTTTTTGGGCTGAAGGTGGAGAGATGAATTATTATTTCTTCTACGGTCCTAATATGGCTCAGGTGGTTGAGGCCTATTCCTCGCTTACAGGAACTCCTGAATTACCTCCCTTATGGGCGCTTGGTTTTCACCAATCTAAATGGAGTTACTTTCCAGATAGTCAAGTGAGGTCCATTGCTCAAACTTTTAGAGAAAAGCAAATTCCCTGCGATGCCATTTATTTAGACATTGACTATATGGATGGGTTCAGATGTTTTACATGGGATGAAGAGCGATTTCCCGATCCAAAAAAACTTTTAGAAGACCTAAAGTCTGAAGGTTTTAAATTGGTGACCATGATTGATCCAGGCATCAAAATAGATCGAAAGTATTGGGTGTATAACGAGGCCAATCAAAAAGGCTATTTTTGCCGAAGAGCTGATGGAACGCATTTTAAAGGAAAGGTTTGGCCGGGAGAATGTAAATTCCCTGATTTTACAGATCCTAAAGTGCGCGAATGGTGGGCTGATTTGTACAAAGAGATGATGAGTGATATCGGAATTCAAGGGGTTTGGAATGACATGAACGAGCCAGCTGTAATGGATGTTCCAAGTAAGACCGCTAATCTAGATATTCGTCACAATTACGATGGACATCCTTGTAGTCATAGAAAAGGGCATAACGTTTACGGTATGCAGATGGTTAGAGCTACCTATGAAGGAGTCAAAAAGCATAGTTTTCCGAGAAGGCCATTTGTTATTACAAGAGCGGCTTACGCAGGAACGCAGAGATACGCCTCAACTTGGACCGGTGATAATGTAGCCACATGGGAACATCTTTTTATCGCTAATGCTCAGGTGCAGCGAATGTGTATGAGTGGATATTCTTTTGTGGGATCAGACATCGGAGGATTTGCAGAACAACCAAGCGGAGAATTATTTTTACGTTGGATCCAAATGGCCGTTTTTCATCCGTTTTGCAGAGTTCATTCTAGCGGAGATCACGGAGATCAAGAACCTTGGTCTTTCGGAGAAGATATATTGGCTCATGTTAGGGAATTTGTCAACTTGAGATATGAATTGTTACCGTATTTATATACGGCATTTTACAAATACAGCACAGAGGGAGTTCCGATGATTCAGTCTATGGTCTATCAGAAACAAGAAGACACCCAAACCTATTTTAGAACAGACGAATTTATGTTTGGAGACCAAATGTTGGTGTGCCCTATTCAAGAACCTAATGCTAGAGGTAGGCGAATGTACTTTCCTAAAGGTGAATGGTACAATTACTGGACAGATGAACTTGAGATTGGCGGTGTTGAAAAATATGTAGAAACGGGATTGAGTAAAATTCCACTATTCGTAAAAGCTGGAGCATTAATACCCAAATATCCAGTTCAGCAATATGTAGGGGAAAAGAAAATTGAAGAACTGCGTCTTGATGCTTATTACATAAACGGAGTAGAGCGATCTGTCGTTTATGAGGATAATCAAGACGGATACGATTACAAAAAGAATCGATTTGCATTGCGTAAATTTCGAATGAAAGGAAGACCCAAGGAACTTGTAATTCAGCAATTCAAGGACGGAAAGTTCATTACAGATTACGAGAATATACGAATTGTTTTTCACGGCTTACCTTTCCAAATTAAAAAGCTCGAGATCGATAATGAAGAGGTTAGCTTATCGAAGTACAGTGGCTCTTCACCTTACGAGATTTGTGTTCCAAAGGATTTTTCAGAGATACATATCATCGCCAACTAAATTTTGTACCTTTCTCTCACTAAGAAAAGCGAGATGAGTGCAATTCAATTTGAAAAAGGTTCCAAAAAGGTTCTGAACGCTTGGGCATTCTATGACTGGGCCAATTCTGCCTATTCATTGGTCATAACCTCTGCCGTTTTCCCCATTTTTTATGGGGCTCTTTTTCGATTAGCTGAGGTAGAGAGTGTTGAGTTTTTTGGAGTGGTACTCGAAAGAGGACCGTTAATTTCCTATGTTACTTCAGCTGCATTTGTAGTGGTGGCTTTAGTAACTTCTCTCGTCTCAGGAGTAGCTGATTATTTAGGGAACAAAAAGACCTTTATGCGGTTTTTTTGTTATGCAGGAGCCTTATGTGCAGGATCTCTTTATTTTTTCTCTCTTGAGTCAATTTATATCAGTCTTGGATTCTATTTTTTTGGATTAGTATTTTATTGGCTGAGTTTGGCAATGTACAATTCATTTTTGCCCGACGTTGCCCATAAGAATCAACAGGACGCTATAAGTGCAAAGGGATTTTCTATGGGGTATATAGGATCAGTACTACTTCTGGTTTTTAACCTTTTTATGGTTATGTTTCCTGATAAAGTAGGTATTAGTGGAACAGAGACTCAACCCGCTGAGGTTGTGGCCATGCGATACTCTTTCATTACGGTAGGTATGTGGTGGGCACTTTTTAGTCAATACACCTTTAAATATTTACCGAGTGGAGAGAAAAAAGAAGGCGAGCGTAAACACATTGTTCTTGGAGGTTTACGAGAGTTGCAATCGGTTAACAGAGAAATTGCTCAAGCACCCTTTTTAAAAAAATACCTTAAAGCCTATTTTGTGTACTCAATGGCGGTGCAAACCATACTATTAATAGCAGCTTATTTCGGAGAATCTGAAATAGAGTGGGGTGGAGATCAAGAACGCACCGTTGGTTTGATTGTGAGTATTTTGTTGATTCAAATCGTTGCGATAATAGGTTCTGTAATCACAGCTAGATTGTCCAAAAGAATCCCAAATGTCAAATTATTGATCTACATAAATATTTTTTGGATGTTACTTTGCGTATATGCCTACTTTGTGGTTACTCCAAATGAATTTTATTTAGCGGCAGGTTTGGTTGGACTTGTAATGGGCAGTATTCAAACCTTGTCTAGATCAACGTATTCTCAATACCTTCCGGATACGACAGATACAACCTCTTATTTTAGTTATTTCGAAGTCTCTGAAAAAATCGGAATCATCATTGGTACTTTTATTTTTGGATATTTAGCGCAATCAACGGGAAGTATGAGAATTGCCGCTATTTGTATGGGTGTCTTTTTTGGAATCGGATCAATTTTACTCAAAAGCCTCGTAAATTATCACAAAAGACAAGAATTAGATCTGTTCTAAAGCGCACAAAGAGTCCTTATTTTATGGTGAGCTACCTCTTTAGATATTCAAGGAGTCTATCAAATACACCTTAAACGAAAAATTGTGATGTTCTATAATCTTCGTGATAGATAGCGCTAAAAAGTGCTGATTTGACCAGATCCTGAAACCTTACTGCTAATTCGCTTAGGGTTTCCCGAATAACGAATTCGACCAGAGCCAGATATTGAGGCGTCTAATTCTTCTGAACTCAATATGGTAATTCGACCACTACCAGATACTTTGGCTTGAGTTTTTTCTGTATTTAATTCTTTGGCATTGATGCTTGCTGAATCTGATACATTTAAAGCGCTTTGTTTTGCCTTACCTGTGAACTGAATCATGCCTGAACCAGAGACACTGCTATTTAGTTTATTGGTTTGGATTTGATAATACGCTTTGGCAGAGCCTGAAACATTTAAATTCAATTGGTCTGAGTGAAGCACATCGCGGCTTTTGAGGACACCTGATCCAGAAAATCCACAGGAATTAATTTCTTCCACAGGTATTTTGACATATACTTTTGAGAGTTTCCACCATTTTTTTAGATATCGTCCTTTTTTGAATCTTATTTTAAGCCTGTTGTTTTCAACTTCTGTAATGATCTTTTCTAGTTGATCAGCGGAACCTGTCAGTTCAAGTTTACCTTCTTTGCCATTGTACAATTCAACTTCAAAATTTCCTGATATTTTGATTTCATCGAAGCTTCCCACTTCTCTGGTTTCACTAGTTTCAACGTTGGAATAAACTAAGAACGAAGAGACGAAAACAAATAGTGTTGTAATTGATTTCATAAAGCGATTTAATTTGATGTTTTTTCAAGACGCAATCTACCGTAATCCATAGAAATGTTAATTAGATTTGAACTGCTTTGATCGAGATGATAGCCTTTATAAGACTTGCTCGTATTTTTTTGGATGACCTGAGTTAAGTCCAATAAATCTTTTCCTTTGACATCGCCATAAGAGCCATTAAATTCAAAATTAAAATCCCATTGTGGATTCACCCCAATTTTAATCCCTGTGTAGTATGAATTTATTTCAATACTGGAGGCCTCTGAATCTGTATCCATTATTTTAATAGAACCGTAGTCAGAATCGGCAACTAATGATTCGAATAGATAATTGATTCGAATTCCCACATAATCACTGATTCCATGTACTTCACCTGCCTCTTCAATCTCTAAATTTCCGTAGTCGATATTATAGTCAAGTTCAATCACATTGCCAAAGCTAGTAGAGGTGTAATCTGTATTTAATTCAATGCGGTTTGATCGGTCGATTTCCACTTTAGAATAATCAGCATCTACAAACGCCGTATTGATGAATCCAAAATAAGAGGCATTGCAATAATCCAATTCAATTTGGTTGTTTCTTCCTCTTAACTCTTCAATTGAAACGCTGCCGTAATCACAATTGATACGTGCGTGACCATCTATGCGATCTCCCTTGATGCTCCCGTATCTATTGTCGAGTTTGACACTGGCTTTGACCGGGAGCTTTACGGTATAATTGATTTCGATGTCTACCGATTTTCTTCCCCAAAAACGTTTTTCAAGAGCACTCAAATCGGTATGTGCCAAGACTTTTATCGAAGAAGCTTCAAAATGGATTTCGATGGCTTCTAGTTCTGCTTTGACTTTTTCTAAATTATTGCCATTGGCCTTTAGTTCTACATCAATTTGAATTTCATTGTTATCCCAAGAGGTGAAAACAATATTGCCGTACTTGTTTTTTACATCGAGCAGGGCTGTTTTTTCCACTTCGAATGTTTTTGAAATCGCTTTAGTTTCTGTGTACTTACCATCCCAATTTTTTGAAGCAGTGTGTGCTTTAGTCGAAAAAATTAGGGCTAGGCAACATAAATTAAAGAGTAAGATTCTCATAAGATTCTAATTTAGAGGAGTTAGATACTGATAGTTCTTCAAGTAAAGATATTCGTGTATTGAAATTATAGATGATGGCTTCAATAATCCTTTGAGCATTTGGACTTGCGAGAAGCTCTTCTCGAAGCATCTCATATTCTTGATCCAATTGATCCAATTTCTGAAGGTGATCGTTTAAAATTTGTTCAGAAGTGCTCGTATTCAATACAGATTCAATTTTACGCTCTATTAAATTTTCGTAATGGGTGGCTGTAGTAGTAAATTCTTGGTACTCTGATGAGTTCTTATAACTATTGGAATTTACAAGTGTATTTAGACTGAATACTAAGGCTATTGAGGCAGCGGCTGCTACAAATTTCCATTTGATCTTAGATTTTTTTTCAGCATTGAGTTTAGCGATAAATCGCATCTCATGGCCCATTGGTAATTCCTTGTCGTCGAGCTCTTCTCTATGGGCGCTTACCCATTCTTTTAATTCATCTTTAATCATGATATGTTCTATTTTTTAATTCGTTTTGTAATCGCTTTTTAGCCCTTGAAAATGAGGTTCTACAATTTGCATAACTCAATCCTGTTATTTCTTGAATTTCATCATAGTCATAACCTTCTATCAAATAAAGACCTAGAATAAGAGACTCTCGTTCGGGTAACTTTTGAATAGCTTCTTTAATCCTCGTACTCGACAATGTTCCTGAGTCTATTTCTTGTTCTTCATTTTCATTTTCAGAAGAGTCATGTTCTCGCTCTAATTTGTGCTGCGCATCAAAATCATAGCGTTTTAATTTTTTTTGATGTTCGATGCTCTGGTTGACCACTATTCTTTTTAACCAAGCCATCAAAGGAACTTTTTGCGAAAAACTATTTATGTTCTTGAATGCCTTTAAAAAAGCTTCCTGAACAACGTCTTCTGCTTCTGCTTCATGCTTGACAATTCTGTAGGCCGTATTGTAAAGGGGCTTTGAATACATCTTATAAATCTCAAATTGTGCCTTAGATTCATGAATTTGACATTGTTTAATTAAATTTTGAATACGTAATGAATCCAATTGCAGTTGTTTTTAGATAAGATGAAAGAATTATTAAAATGTTACAATTTCTTGGCATAAGAATTGTTTTACAAAGATGAACACAGGTGGTGGAGTCACTTAAAACTACTTTTTTTTATAGTATTGACAGGTATTTAGAAGACATTAGGCTAGACCTTTAAAAAAAATGCAAGTGACAAAATGACGTGAAAAAGAAAGATATGAATCGAATGAAATTTATGGATATTGACAATTTGTCAACCTCTGGTATTGATGAGGAAGCAGAATTAATTCCCCTTTTGACTCCAGAGGATGAAGAAGAAATGAATAATGAGCAGGTACCGAGTACCCTGCCCATATTGCCTTTAAAAAACACTGTACTTTTTCCGGGAGTTGTAATTCCTATTACTGCAGGAAGGGACACCTCAATTCAACTTATTAAGGATGCAAATTCTGGGAGCAAAACTATAGGTGTAGTTGCTCAAAAGGATGAAAATGAAGAGTCTCCTGAGCTCGAAGACTTATACACTACCGGAACTGTTGCCAGAATATTAAGGGTTTTAAAAATGCCTGATGGAAATACCACTATCATTATTCAAGGAAAGAAAAAGTTCGAGATTGAAGAGTTGTTGACCAAATCACCGTACTTAACAGCCAAGGTCAGAGATACCAACGAAGTAAGACCAGAAGCGAAAAATGAAGAATTCTTGGCCATTGTAGAGGCGATTAAAGAATTGGCCTTGAAAATCATCAAAGACAATCCAAATATCCCTACCGAAGCCACCTTTGCTATACAGAATATTCAATCGAATTCGTTTTTGATCAATTTTGTTTCTTCAAATTTGAATTTAAAGGTATCCGACAAACAGCAACTTCTTGAAATTCATAATTTAAAAGAACGGGCACTCCAAACCTTAAAACACATGAATGTAGAGTTTCAAAAATTAGAACTCAAAAATGACATTCAATCCAAGGTAAGATCTGATATTGATCAGCAACAAAGAGAGTACTTTTTGTATCAACAGATGAAAACCATACAAGAAGAACTTGGTGGGGTTTCATATGAAGAAGAAATTGAAGAAATGCGTCAAAAGGCCAAAACAAAAAAATGGTCTGAAAAAGTCAAGGCACATTTTGACAAAGAACTGATGAAGATGCAGCGCATGAACCCTCAAGTAGCTGAATATTCTATACAGCGCAATTATCTAGAGCTCTTCTTAGAATTGCCATGGGATGAATTTACAGAAGATCACTTGGATTTGAAAAAAGCCCAACAAGTTCTTGATCGCGATCACCACGGTTTAGAGGATGTTAAAAAAAGAATCATTGAGCATTTAGCTGTATTGAAGTTAAGAGGAGATATGAAATCTCCAATTATCTGTCTTCATGGCCCTCCAGGAGTGGGTAAGACCTCTTTAGGAAAGTCCATAGCTGAGGCTATGGGACGTAAGTATGTGCGAATGTCCTTGGGTGGAATGCGCGATGAAGCCGAAATCAGAGGTCATCGTAAAACTTACATCGGTGCAATGCCTGGACGATTAATTCAAAGCATTAAAAAAGCAGGAAGCTCAAATCCTGTCTTTATTTTAGACGAAATTGACAAGCTTAGTAGTGGTGTCCAAGGAGATCCCTCTTCTGCACTTTTAGAAGTTTTAGACCCTGAGCAAAACAACGCATTTTACGATAACTTCTTAGAGATGGGTTATGATTTGTCAAAAGTCATGTTTATTGCAACGGCCAATAGTCTGTCGAGTATTCAACCTGCGCTTTTAGATCGTATGGAACTCATTCATGTCAGCGGCTATACCCTAGAAGAAAAAGCCCAAATTGCTAAAAAACACTTGTTGCCTAAACAGCTTAAAGAACACGGTCTCAAATCAAAAGATTTAAAATTGAACAAGGCCGTCTGTGAGAAATTAGTAGAGGGCTACACCAGAGAGTCAGGTGTTCGTGGACTAGAAAAACAAATTGCCACCATTGTGCGTCACTTGGCCAAATCCATGGCAATGGACCAAGAGTTTCACCCTTTGTTGACCAAAGAATCCCTTAAAGACATTTTAAAGTCACCGAGATTTGACAAAGACAGGTATGAAAATAATGATGTTGCCGGTGTAGTCACAGGATTGGCCTGGACAAGAGTAGGAGGAGAGATATTATTCATTGAATCTATCCTTTCAAGAGGAAAAGGAGCTCTAAATATTACAGGTAATCTTGGAAAGGTAATGAAAGAGTCAGCCACAATTGCATTGGAATACATCAAATCAAATGCAGAATTTTTTGATATAGAAAGCCGTTTGTTCGAGCAATACAACGTGCATATTCACGTACCTGAAGGTGCTACTCCCAAAGACGGTCCAAGTGCGGGAATTACGATGTTGACTTCTTTGTTGTCTCTTTTTACACAGAAAAAGGTAAGACGAAATTTGGCCATGACTGGTGAAATTACACTTCGAGGAAAGGTGCTACCTGTAGGCGGTATCAAAGAAAAGATTTTAGCGGCTAAAAGAGCAAATATCAAAGAAATTATTCTATGTGAAGAAAACAGAAAAGACATTGAAGAAATAGGAGATTCGTATATTAAAGGTCTAAAGTTTCATTTCGTTACAGAAATGAAAGAAGTCATTGATAAAGCTGTTTTGAAGCAGTCGGTAAAAGCACCCAAAAAATTGTGACTAAGAAAATCATCATAGCTATTGACGGGCACGCCTCTACGGGTAAAAGTACGCTTGCTAAAACATTAGCTCAACAGCTCAATTACGTCTATATCGATTCTGGTGCGATGTATAGAGCGGTCACCTTATTTGCGGTTAAGAACAATTTAAATGCCGAGCAAATCATTGATCATTTAGATGAGATCAGTATTTCATTCGATGTCAGCGGTCAGGTTTTTTTAAATGAAGAGAATGTCTCTGAAGAGATCAGAGGCATGCGTATATCTGAGCGCGTAAGCGAATTTGCAGCAATCGCACCTATACGTCATAAAATGATTCAAATACAACAAGGGTATGGAAAAGACAAAGGTGTTGTAATGGATGGTCGTGATATTGGTACTGCAGTTTTTCCTGAAGCTGAATTGAAGCTCTTTATGTCTGCATCACCTGAAATAAGAGCAAAAAGACGTTTTGAAGAACTGAAGTTGAATCAAGACGTAAGTTATGAAGAGGTACTAAAAAACATTTTAGATCGAGACGAAAAGGATAGTTCACGCAAGATAAATCCGCTTCGAAAGGCAACAGATGCCTTAGTTATTGACAATTCGCATCAATCTAAAGAAGAAATGCTACAATACGCATTAAAACTCGTGGAAAAGGCTTTGAATTAAAGGCAGCTAATTTTCTCTATTTCAATTATTTTAATATTTTTGCACTCCTTTTCTAGCATTTATGGGTACGGGAAAAGGAAACAAAATTTACTAAACACTTTTAAGTGGTTGCGAACGACCCTAGTCTGCTTAAAATACAAATTAAACACAGCACAGTATGGCTGATGAACAAACTACTCCAGAAGCAGAAGCACAAGAGACTTCTGCGGAGCAAACTCCAACGCAAACTCCACAAGAATTTTTAGCTTCCTTCGATTGGGATAAATACCAAGAGGGAATTGAGCGCGTTGATGATACTAAACTTAAAGAATTTGAAAACCTTGTTGAGCAGAATTTTGTCGATACAGCAGATGAGGAAGTGGTTACAGGTAAGGTAATTCACTTGACAGACAGAGAGGCAATTATTGACATCAATGCAAAGTCAGAGGGCGTTATCTCTCTAAATGAATTTCGCTACAACCCAGATTTAAAGGTTGGCGATGAGGTAGAAGTTGTTATTGATATTCGTGAAGATAAAACAGGACAACTTGTTCTTTCTCACAGAAAAGCGAGAACGATTAAAGCTTGGGACCGTGTAAACGATGCTCATGACAAAGAAGAAATCGTACAAGGTTTTGTGAAATGCAGAACTAAAGGAGGAATGATTGTAGATGTCTTTGGAATCGAAGCATTCTTGCCAGGATCACAAATTGATGTTAAGCCCATTCGAGATTACGATCAATACGTAGGAAAGAATATGGAATTCAAAGTTGTTAAAATCAACCATGAATTCAAAAACGTAGTGGTTTCGCACAAGGCACTAATCGAAGCAGATATCGAGGTACAGAAAAAAGAAATTATTTCTCAATTAGAGAAAGGTCAAGTACTTGAAGGTATCGTGAAAAATGTGACCTCATATGGAGTATTTATCGACTTAGGAGGTGTTGATGGTTTAATTCACATTACAGATCTTTCTTGGAGTCGAATAAATCACCCAAGTGAAGTTGTAGAGCTAGACCAAAAATTAAACGTAGTAATTTTAGATTTCGACGACAATAAATCAAGAATCCAATTAGGACTGAAGCAACTTGAGAAACATCCATGGGAAGCTCTAGGAGAAGATGTTCAGGTTGGTTCGAAAGTTAAAGGTAAGGTTGTAGTTATTGCTGATTACGGAGCATTTATTGAAATAGTTGAAGGCGTAGAAGGTTTAGTTCACGTCTCTGAAATGTCATGGTCTACACACTTGAGATCTGCACAAGATTTCGTAAGTGTTGGTGATGAAGTTGAGGCTAAGGTAATAACACTTGATCGTGAAGAGCGTAAAATGTCTTTGGGTATTAAGCAGCTGTCTCCAGATCCATGGACTGATATAACTTCAAAGTATCCTGTTGGTTCTAGACATTCAGGTACAATCCGCAATTTCACTAATTTTGGTGTTTTCGTAGAACTTGAAGAAGGTATCGATGGGTTAATTTATATATCAGACCTCTCTTGGACAAAGAAAATAAAACATCCTTCAGAATTCGTAAATGTTGGAGAGTCAATAGAAATCCAAGTATTAGAGTTGGATGTTGAAGGACGCAAATTGAGTTTAGGACATAAACAAACGCAAACCAACCCTTGGGATGCATATTCTACTGAATTTGCAGAAGGGACAGTGCACACTGCGGAAATTGGAGAGATTGTTGATAAAGGAGCAACGATTACTTTAAATGACGATATCGTAGCATTCATTCCTTCAAGACATTTAGAGAAAGAAGATAACTCTAGATTAAAGAAAGGAGAAGAAGCACAGTTCAAGATTATTGAATTTAATAAAGACTTTAAGAGAGTTGTAGCTAGTCATACAGCTACTTTTAAAGAGCAAGAACAGCGCAATCTCAAAGCGGCCAAACGCAGACAAGAGGCTCAAGCTGAAGAGTCAAAAACCACTTTTGGTGATGCTAACGCTCAGCTAAAAGCGCTTAAAGATAAAATGGAGAAAGAAGGAAATAATTAATCTTTTTTCATCATACAACTTAAAACCTCGGAAGTTTCCGGGGTTTTTTTGTTTACTTTTGTACAAAATATATACAACTCAGCGTTCTAATAGAAATGAATCAACAAGTTCTTCTCGACGAAAAAGAGTTGCAAGTAGTACTTCACAGGCTGTCTTGTCAGTTATTAGAAAATCATCTGGATTTTTCAAACTCCGTATTAATTGGATTACAACCTAGAGGTGTATTCCTAGCAGATCGATTACATCAATTATTAAACAGTGATTATCAAGTTAAAAATCTAAAATACGGAACATTAGACATTACTTTTTTTAGAGACGACTTTAGAAGAAACGAAAATCCTCTCAAGGCGAATTCAACTCAAATAGACTTCTTGGTAGAAGATCGAAATGTAATTTTTATTGACGATGTGCTCTATTCAGGTCGAAGTGTTCAAGCTGCCCTTAGCGCCATACAATCTTTTGGCAGGCCCAAAGCCGTTGAGCTCATGGTGTTAATTGATCGAAGATTTAGTAGACATCTTCCAATTCAACCTTCCTACACAGGTAGGCAAGTAGACGCCATTAGCGAAGAACACGTTCGTGTTGCATGGAAAGAAAAGGACGGAGAAGATTGTGTGTATTTGGTTAAAAATAAAATATGACAGAATTAAGTGTTGATCATTTATTGGGTATAAAAGATCTTCAAAAAGAAGACATTGAGCTCATATTTAAAACGGCCGACCAGTTTAAAGAGGTTATTAATCGCCCGATAAAGAAGGTGCCTAGCCTCAGAGACATTACTATAGCTAATGTTTTTTTTGAAAATAGTACTCGAACAAAACTGTCTTTTGAACTCGCTGAAAAGAGGCTCTCCGCAGATGTAGTCAATTTTTCTGCTTCCTCATCGAGTGTGAG
>NZIP01000010.1 GCA_002691645.1 Flavobacteriaceae bacterium | reverse complement strand
TGACATTATTATCGATGCATCCATGCCCGCTATGATCCGGAATTCTGGGAAAATGTGGGATAAAGCGGGTAATGAACAAGACACCATTGCCGTAATTCCAGATAGTAGTTATGCAGGGATTTATCAGGCCACGATTGACTTTTGTAAAAAACATGGAGCATTCGATCCAAAAACCATGGGAACTGTTCCTAATATTGGCTTAATGGCACAAAAAGCCGAAGAATATGGTTCACATGACAAAACCTTTGAAATCCCTGAGGAAGGCGAAGTTCAAGTAGTAAATAATCAATCTGGAGAAATTTTAATTTCACACCAAGTTGAGCAAGGTGATATTTGGAGAATGTGTCAAGTAAAAGATGCACCAATCAAAAATTGGATAGAACTTGCTATTAAAAGATCGACTTTAAGTGAAACTCCTGCCATTTTCTGGTTAGACGAAAACAGAGCCCATGATCAAGAATTAATTAAAAAAATCGCAGATTACAAAAGTAAAATTGAAGCCGCCCCGATGGATATTCAAATCATGTCGCCAATAAAAGCTACCGAATATACATTGGAAAGGCTGCGAAAAGGAAAAAACACTATTTCAGTGACAGGAAACGTACTTAGAGATTATCTCACGGATTTATTTCCCATTTTAGAACTTGGTACTTCGGCTAAAATGCTTTCAATTGTACCCTTAATGAATGGAGGAGGTTTATTTGAGACTGGAGCTGGTGGGTCTGCTCCCAAACACGTAGAACAATTTTTGTCTGAAGGACATTTGCGATGGGATTCTTTAGGAGAATTTTTAGCGTTAGAAGTAGCTCTTGAACATGAGGCTCATAAAAACAATGACCAACGACTTAGCGTTTTGTCTGAAACTTTGGGCAACGCCATTGAAAAATTACTAGAAAACAACAAAAGTCCCCAAAGAAATGTAGGAGAATTAGACAACAGAGGTTCTCACTTTTATCTTGCATTATTCTGGGCAGAAGCCCTGGTCAATCAAAATAGAGACGACAGCTTGAGCAAAGAATTCAAAGAAGTCTTCAGCAATTTATCTCAGAATGAAAAGGAAATCATAAACCAGATTAATGCCGCACAAGGACAGAATTGTTCTATTGACGGTTATTATTGGCCAATTAATGATAAAACCAGAGATTTAATGCGCCCTAGCCCTTTGTTCAACGGGATTATTGACCATATGTAATTATGAAATCGTTTAAATACATATTCTACTTATTTCTAATAATAGCCTGTGAAGAAGTTGTTGAAATTGATCTTCCAAACACAAATCCGGCCTTAGTTGTTGATGGATTTATTAAAGTTTCAAAAGAAAACGCTAGTATAGAAAGTGGAATTATACTGTCAAAAACAAATGGATTTTACGACAGTACCGTAGAATATATAAATAGTGCAACAGTGCGAATTATCGACATTGTTCAAAACTCCTCATATGAAATTACTCAATCGAATCCAGGAGTTTACGATTTAGGCTTCCCAGAATTCGAAATAGACAAAGAATACGAATTACAAATTATTTACGAAGGAGAAGAATATAGCTCCAGCTCTACTTACGTGCCCTCAGCTTCAATTGATGATATCGAAATTAACGGAGAGAGCTTGTTTGATGAAGAGCAAACACTGTTAATTGTGAATTTGACCAATCCACCCAAAGAAAGAAACTTTTATTTAGCGGATTTTTCATTTGGAAATTTAGCAGTTATCCAAGATGATTTTTATGAAAATCAAGAAGTCGCTTTTCCTTATTTCATAGAACAGCAAGATTTAACCGAACTTGAAGTTCAAGTCGTTGGTATAGATAGGAATTTCTTTATTTATCTTACTCAACTTATAGACCAATCCTCAGATAATGGAAATTCAAGAGGAAATCCCTTTGGAACTCCACCTTCAGAATTAACAGGCAATATTCGCAATAACACTAGACCTAATCAGCAAGTATACGGTTACTTTTCGATTAGTCAATTTGATGCTGAAATCATAGAATTTACCACCGAATGAGAAAGCGTTTAATCATAGCTTTATGTCTTTTATTTAGCGGTCTTTGTCAAGCACAAGAATCTAAACTTACCCTTGATGTAACTGTTGTTGATATTTCAAACAAACCTATTTTAGGAGTTAGCGTATATCTCAAAGAATTAAAAGTTGGAGGTTATTCAAATGAAAACGGCAATACTATCATCATAGCTCCTAAAGGAAGATACGAGTTGATTATAGAATCGTTGGGGTATGAAAATATCAATCAGAGAATCAATTTAAATCAAGATTTGCAATTGAACTTTAAATTGAATGAACAAATAGAAACATTAGATGAAGTTGTGGTGGAAGGTAATTTAGAACTCTTTGACCCTCAAATGAGTGTAGAAACCATAGATTACGGAGTCATAAAAAGAACACCTGCTGTTCTTGGCGAATCTGACCTTATTCAATCCCTAATCCTTCTACCGGGAATTACAGATGCTGGTGAATCTACTGGCGGATTCAACGTAAGAGGTGGTGCTGCTGACCAAAATTTAATTTTAATCGATGACGTACCTATTTTCTATGCTTCTCATCTTTTTGGTTTATTCTCCATTTTTAATACTGAAATTATTGACGAGGTAAAATTATTTAAAGGAGGTATACCAGCCAACTACGGAGGGCGTATATCATCTGTATTAGATGTTCAACAAAAAAGTCCAGACAAATCTAAGACCAGCCTAAGAGCAGGAATTGGAATTTTAGCCTCTAATGCCGTATTAGAAACCCCTGTTATATCAGACAACACATCATTACTGTTAGGAGCTCGTAGCTCTTATGCGCATTGGTTTCTTCCTTTATTAGATATTGACAACAAAGCATATTTCTACGATTTCAATGCTAAAATTGAAACTAAAATCAATGCAAACAATCGTTTGTCTATCTCCTCTTATTACGGAAGAGATTATTTTAATATTAGCAATAGTTTCATTAATGCTTATGGAAATCAACTTGTTGGATTACAGTGGGATCATGAAAACGATAACGGCAAAAAAACGAGGTTGAATCTCTATCAGTCTAAGTTATACTATGATTTAGAATTAGATTTTGTTGGATTCAAATGGGATTCTGGAGTTAATACATTTGCTGTTCAATACGACGAAGAGTTTTTAGTGGGAGAAAAAGCAAAATTGAATATAGGTGTTTCTCACAACGAATATATTTTTGACCCAGGAAGTATTCGACCCAACAGAACAGATTCTCAAATCGTAGAAAACCAATTAGCCAAAAAATATGCGTCAGAATCTGCTGCATATGTAGCTGTAGAACATACAATTTCAAAATCTATTAAAGCAAATTATGGCTTGAGATTTAGTTATTTCAATAGAAAAAAGCAAGACGCTTGGTTTGTCTACGATAATGATGAACCCTTATTGTACGACAGTAATTTTCGAAGATATATCGAAGCTGAAGCCATTGAAACTTTAAACCAAAAAGGTGAAGGCTCATTAAAAAAATTCTACAACCTAGAACCAAGACTCGGTCTCTCCATTAAAACTTCTGAAAACAGTTCTTTAAAAGTAAGTGCAACACGCATCGTACAATACCTGCATCTTTTAAGTAATGCCAATGCCCCTACTCCTTTGGACGTTTGGGCCCCTTCTGGACCTTTTATCGATCCCCAAATAGGAATTCAATACGCCCTTGGATACAACAAAAAAGCCTTTAAAAAAGCACTTGATTTCAGCGTTGAAACCTATTACAAAACCGTAGATAACCGCATAGATTACATAGACGGTGCTGAACTCATTGCAAACGACGCCGTAGAGCGAATAATTCTATCTGGGGTATCACTAGCATATGGTGTGGAGTTGTTACTTGAGAAACGAAGAGTAAACGAGCGTTTTAATGGGTGGATTGGTTATACATGGTCTAAATCAGAGCAACTCACAACAGGAAGAAACAATGGAGCAATTGAAGGTGCGGAAATTGAAAAAGGAATCAATGAAGGAGAGTGGTATCCAACTCCCTACGACAGGCGACACGAATTAGAAATTTCCGGTCAATACAAATTATCTGAACGAATTAATCTTTCTGGAAATTTTGTACTTAGATCGGGTCTACCCTCTAATTTTCCCAATGCTAAATTCACTTTTCAAAATTTGACCATACCTGTATTTGGAGGACGCAATCAAGATCGTCTACCTGCCTACCATCGCTTAGATTTCGGTCTCGAACTTAAACGGAAAAAGAACAAAAATAATATTGACAGATTCTGGAGATTTTCTATTTATAACATTTACAATCGAATGAATGCATTTTCAATTGGATTTAGAAGAAATGCTGAAACAAGTGCTAATGAAGCTGTCCAAACATCTGTTTTCGGAATCATACCTTCTGTTTCTTATAATATTAGTTTTTAACCTAATAAAAGAAACGTTAGTAAAATAAAACTTACGGCCACTATACCTTGCAGCGCAGTAGCCAATGAATGTGTTTGTAAAGCATTACTAGTATTAAGGTCTCCAAACTTAGACACTACCCAAAAGTAGGAGTCATTTACATGAGAAAAGGTCATTGCTCCTGCTCCAATACTCAAAACAACAAAAGTTTTTGCCAATTCTGTATCTAACCCTAAAGAGGGTAAAAGTGTAACAGCCAAGGATGAGGTCGTTAAAATAGCCACCGTAGATGAACCTTGCAGCGATTTAAAAAAAGCTGAAACACCAAATATCAACAGTAATCCCATTGCCGGAGAGAAATCAGAAAAGGAAGATGCATTTACCTCAAGACCGTGTCCTATAACGGCTCCAAAAGCACCTCCAACTCCTGTGACTAATAAAACAGGTCCTGCCTTTTGAAATGCGCTTTCAACCCAGTTAATACGTTTTTGAGGGCCTTCGCTCCTGGCCAACCACATAATCCATAAAACCCCAATAAACAAAGCAATAGTTGGGTTTCCTATAAATTTAATGAATTGGACAACAGCCAATTCACCTGCTTCAATTCTATTAGCGAGAACCCCTAGTCCTATCAAAAGTAAGGGAGCTAAAATAGGTCCCACCCCAGACAATGAAGGTTTAATCATTGATTTTTCGAATTGTGGTTCTAATCGTTCACTCTTGTCGCTTTGTTTTACAGCATATAAGTAACCCGTTAGACTAGTAATCAATCCAATGACAAGACCTCCCAACATCACTTGAATAAAATTAGCTTCAATTAGAGTTATAGCCGCCAAGGGGCCCGGTGTTGGCGGAACAAAAACGTGGGCAGCATACAATCCAGTAGAAAGCGCAACAATCAACACCGTCTTATTTAAACGATATCTATTGGCTATGTTCTTGATTAATGAAGACAAGACAATAAATCCTGAATCACAAAAAACAGGAATAGCAATAATAAATCCAGCCAAATTAGTAATCAAAGCCGTCTTTTTAGTGCTTTTTTTCTTACCATCAAGCAAATGTATAATCAGCGCCTCTCCCAAACCCATTTTTTCGAGAAAAACACCTATGATTGTTCCAAAAGCAATAATTAAGCCAATAGATCCCAAAGTTTTTGAGAATCCTTTGGTAATTACTTCAATAGTTTCGGTAGTATTTAAGGAAAATACTTGAGCGACAAATAGGGAGGCTATAAATAAAACCACAACTGGGTTCCATTTCAAGCGAACAATAGCAAATACAATAAAGGAAATACAGAGTACAAGAAGAAAAATCATAGTTAGTTGTCAGTGTTGTAACTGAAAAATACTAAAAGCTAGATGACTCTTGCAAATAAAATAAAATTCGCAATAAGAATTAATTAATTTTTGTGGTCACAATGTCTTGCACCCTTACCTGAACCATTGCATTGACTGATTCAGCATTTTGATCGGTAAATTCTGATGTTTGTATACTTAGTATTGAACCTGTAGTAAGATTTGGATAACTGATTTGCGCCTCTTGCTCGGTAAGTTCAATACGCACTAACTCTTCAGTTGAAGAGCTTTTTACGAAAGGTCTAACATTAGAATGATTAGACATATCGAAAAAAGAATTTAGCACTTCTTCGGATACATTCGCGTTATCATACAACATGACATCATCAGATTTCCTGTAATACAAACCATTGAGCTCGCATTCGACAGCTGAACTACTTTCTAAACACGAGTCAAAATTCCAATCATCAGAAAAATTAATACTACCCTGAGGTGAATTGATAACTTTGATATAACGAATACGCTCCCATGCTCTATATGGTTTATCACATACAATAAAAGGTCTTATTACAGAAGGAAATTCTTGATTAAAATCAATAACCAAAGTATCAAGTGCTAACCAGTTTCTTCCGTAATCACGTCTTTCTTCTAATTCACAGGTCTTGTCTTCATATCCAAAAAAAGGATCATCTAAATTTTGCTTTTGTACATATTCTCTTTTGGCTGTAATAATGAGATTGAAACGATCAACTTCAGGCTCCTCTTCGGGTAAAGGCGAATCAGAACCTTCACTGCAAGCAATCAGTATCAAAAGAAAAAACACAGATAGTATTTTACATTTACAATAAGGCATCCTTGTTTTTGTTTAATTAATTGAAAAAAATGATAAACAAAAATAAGTAATTTTAACTAAAATTTTTCAAGGCTTTTTTTAAAGCTAACGAGAGTAAATCAGAGGCTTGCCTCATATTACGTTCTAATTCCCAATTCGAATTGGCAATTTCATAGGCATGATCAAAATCATCAATATCAATTGATATTTTTCCAAAAAAACCAAGGAGTGACAATTTATGCCTTTTACAAAAATTGATAACGTGACTCACCCATTTACCTTGTAAACTTTGGGCATCAAAATGGCCCTCTCCAGTTATAACTAGATCTATATTTACGGTGTTAGCAAGCTCGTCAAGCGCATTTAACTGAATCATAAATTCACCGCCTTTGACAAGTTTAGCATTTAAAAAAGTGAGTAGGCCGTAGCCTATTCCTCCAGCTGCACCCGCACCAATCTCTGTTTTTTGATTTGAGGCTATCAATTGATTTTCAGAAACTTGATTTAGTTTGTTTAATCCGTTTTCTAAGGCTATTATCTCATATTTATTAAGCCCTTTCTGAGGACCATATACCGAGGTTGCTCCAGATTTTCCAAGGAGGGGATTTTCCACATCACAAATACCATAAAATTGTATTCCTGGAAATTCTTTAACAACAATACGTTCTATATGAATCAAATTAGCAGCAATTGGTGATAAGGGTTTGTCATTGAAGTCTAAAAATTGAAACCCCAGTGCACCTAACATTCCAATACCTCCGTCATTGGTAGCACTTCCGCCTAGCCCAATATAAATTTGTTTTGCTCCAAGATCAATTGCTTTTTTTAATTCTAGTCCAGTTCCATACGACGAAGAGTGAACTGGCTTTCTATTTTTTAGCGGTATTTGTTGCAGCCCACTTGACTTGGCTACTTCTATGAAGGCAGTACTCCCTTGAACTAAAATTTCACTTTGAATGGGTTCACCTAAAGCATTGACTGAGTCTACAGGTATCCTTATTGCTTCTTCCCTATTATGTGCGATGGCATCTAAAAATCCATCTCCTCCATCTGAAATTAGATAAGAAAAAGTTTTTACATTGTCATACTCTTCATCTAAAGCCTTTACGCACAAATCAATAATCTCAGCAGAACTTAAAGACTCCTTAAATTTGTCAGGGATGATAAGTATATTTTTCAACTTTAAATGTGAGTTTAATGCAAATTTCTGATAAAATATTACAAGGACTTAAAACACTAGCAAGAACGATAATTTTTATGATACTAGCTCCAATTGTTTTGTCTCAAGCCTTCAAAAATACTGGCCATCCTATGTTTATACCGGTGTTAATTGTAGGCATCATTCTATTTATATTGGCTCTATACTTTGGATTCAAAGGAGTAAATCGCATTGTTAAAGGAATTTTTGATAAAGATTAGTCCTTTTTGGCCGAAGACCATTTTTGGTAGCACTTTTCATAATCAATTGATATTGCCGCCTTTTGACTGTTAATCACTCCTTGGGAAAAGGCAATTTGTAATATATTCTCGATTAAGTAATCTTCGTATTCCTCGTAAGGATCATAAATACGTTTTAATGACATATCAAAAAGTCTAGCTGTAGTTTGATATATGAACGCCCTTAAACCATTCCTGTACTCTTTAACTACATTAAACGCACTTATACCCGTTTGTCTATACACCAATCGAATTAAAATTTTTCCTTCAGATCTCGTTAGTTTTTTTAAATCTGCTGTGAGCTCTTCGGCTAAAAACTTTTCTAATTTTCTAGTGTAGGCTTTTCTCTTGGACTTTCTGTTGATTTGATTAAGCCTATTGTCTAAGCTATCTAAACGATTTGCGGCCATCTCTGCGTAAGGGTAAACCTTGAGCACTCTTTTGCGAATAACATAGTAGCGATACCATTCTTCTCTTGACTTAAACTTGGGTTGCGAAAATAATTCAACCTCTTCTAAACTAATAGCATCAACAAAGGTCGAGTCTTGACCTGCAATTCTAATCTTATAATCTTCTTGAGCTACTAACTGTGTAAACCCAAATGAAAAAAACAAAAAAAACAGCAAACACGATTTTGAAACTACTCCCATAGACAAATCACACATTACATATTCTCTACAAAGAAAAACCATTATATCTTAGCGAAGTTATTTAAAATGTTAAGTCAATGACGAAATCGCAAATTCTAAACAAATCAGCACTATCTTTTTTTGAAAAATACCTTAATAACGCCTCTCCAACAGGATATGAGGCTCAAGGTCAAAAATTATGGATGGAATACCTAAAACCTTATGTCGATGAATTCATCACCGACACCTATGGTACGGCGGTTGGTGTGATTAATCCAAAAGCAGAATACAAGGTGGTCATTGAGGGACATTCTGATGAGATATCGTGGTATGTAAATTATATATCTGACAACGGACTGATTTATGTGATTCGAAATGGAGGGAGTGATCATATCATCGCACCGTCAAAATGGGTAAATATTCATACAAGTAAAGGAATTGTGCAAGGTATTTTTGGTTGGCCTGCAATCCACACGCGTAAAGATGGCAAAGAAGATACACCAAAACTCGACAATATTTTTATTGATGTAGGGGCCAAAGACAAAGAAGAAGTGGAGAAAATGGGCGTGCATGTTGGTTGTGTGATCACCTATCCAGACAATTTCCAAATACTCAATAAAGATAAATATACCTGTAGAGCCATAGACAATAGAGCTGGGGGTTTTATGATTGCGCAAGTAGCAAGGCTACTAAAAGAAAATAAGAAAGACTTACCTTTTGGTTTATACATAACAAATTCTGTACAAGAAGAAATAGGACTACGAGGTGCTGAAATGATTACCCAACGTATCAAACCAAATGTAGCTATCGTAACAGATGTCTGCCATGACACTTCAACACCTATGATCAATGTCAAACGCGAAGGGGAAATTAAAATAGGAAAAGGACCTGTTATTTCATATGCTCCAGCCATTCAACATAATTTAAGAGACCTAATCATTTCTACTGCTGAAAAAGAGAAAATACCTTTTCAAAGACTAGCCTCTTCTAGGTATACTGGAACTGATACGGACGCCTTTGCATATAGTAACGGAGGCGTGGCCTCAGCTTTGATTTCTTTACCTCTTAGGTATATGCATACCACGGTAGAAACTGTTCACAGTGATGACGTGGCAAATGTCATTAAATTGATATACAATGCTGTACTGAATATTAAAGCAGGTGAGGATTTTTCTTATTTCAGCTAAAATTAAGCAGTAATAAAGCTTTGAATTCCTTCTAGGTCTAAGCAAGAATACTCTTTTTGTTCTCCTGATTGCATGTTTTTCAGAATTACCGTATCGTTGGCACTTTCTGTTGAACCAATCATTATGGCCACGGCTGCATTCTTTTTGTCGACATACTTAAACTGCTTTTGCAATTTAGCTGCATTTGGGTAGCAGTCAATTACAAGATTCAGATCGCGTAACTGTCGAGCTAGTTTTAATGATTTAAGCATTTCTTTTTCCCCGAAATTAAGGACGACAGCATCCACCTTTTGGTCTAAAGCTGCCGGAAAAAGGTTGAGTTCATCAAGAACAAGTGCAATCCGATCTAATCCAAATGAAATTCCAACACCACTCATGTTATTTAGTCCAAATGGAGCCGTGAGGTCATCGTAGCGTCCTCCACCTCCAATTGAACCTATTTTTACCTTTTTTGGTGCAGTAACCTCTATAATGATTCCTGTATAATAATTGAGGCCCCTAGCCAATGTAATGTCAAAAATGAGTTCTGAAGTTTTTAAACCTAATTGAGTGACTTGTTCAAAAACAAAAGAAAGTTCTTCTAATCCTTCTTTGCCCACAGATGAATTGCCCAATAACTCATTTAAAAACTCCAATTGTTTTCTCCAATCCCCACTAAGTTCTAAAAATGGTCTTATCGACTCCACTACCTCAGAGCTAAATCCTTTTGATCTCAATTCCTCTAATACACCCTCCTGACCGATTTTATCTAATTTGTCTAAACTGACGGTAAAGTCGATTAAACGATTAGAAATTTGCAAAATATCTGCAATTCCTGCAAGAATTTTTCGGTTGTTCACTTTTATGCATGTTCCTGCAATATTTAAGTCATCAAACACCCCATCGTACAACATAATGAACTCCACTTCTTGAATCAAAGAATTAGAACCAATAGCATCTGCATCACATTGAAAAAACTCTCTATACCTCCCTTTTTGCGGACGATCTGCTCTCCAAACAGGTTGGATTTGATAACGCTTAAAAGGCATAACCAATTCATTCTGATTCATCACTACAAATCGAGCAAAAGGAACCGTTAAATCATATCTTAAGGCTTTAGATGAAATTTGATGGGTAAGTTCGTTGCTTGTCGTCGAGACTAAGGAATCTTTATCAATTTTGTTCAAATAATCTCCGGAGTTGAGTATTTTGAAAATTAGGCGGTCACCCTCTTCACCATATTTACCGGTTAGAGTGCTTAGATTTTCAAGCGAGGGAGTCTCTATTTGATCAAAACCAAAACGTTCGAAATATCTTTCAATGGTGCGAATAATATACTTCCTTCTTGAAAGTTCTTTAGGAGTAAAATCTCTTGTGCCTTTTGGAAGTGAAGGTTTTTGTACCATTTTGCTTATTAATTTTCTATCAATTGAGCAAACCATTCATACAACTCTCCTTTTGTAATGTTTGCTCCTTTTTCAATAAGTTCAAATTTATCCAAATTTGGATTATCACTGTATTTTTTTGTCGCTGTTAAATACTCTACTGCATCGTCTTGGTAATTTTTTTTAAACCATGCAAAACCAGAGGCTGAATTCAAATTAATTCTCGGGTTAAATACTTTAATTGTAATCAAGTGCATACCATCATCATCTAGCTTGAACAGATGTATGTGTTGAGCCGAAATTTGCTCTAAGTATTTCAGATTGCTCAGTACCCCTTTCCAAATTAAATCACTAAACTGATCTAAGTGCTCATCCACTTGATCTAAACGATTTTCCTTGTATTCAGCCCACATATCTGAGGTGATTCCTTGTACTGACAAATAATTGATAAACTCGTCTGAAAGGGATTCGAATTGTTCTTTTGTTAGTCTTCTGTATTTCATATAAAAAAAGGGGCACTAGGCCCCTTAAACATAAAAATAAATTTATTTACTTGGCTTCAGGCACAACTTCAAAATTCAAACTTGCCATCACCTCTCGGTGCAACCTAACTTGAGCAGTATACGAACCTGTTCTCTTCACAGACCCGCCCTGAACCAAAATATATTTCTTATCAACTATTTCGTTATGCTTGGATAAAGCCTCAGCTAAATCAATACTGCTAACTGAACCGAACAATTTATCTCCAGTACCCACTTTCGCAAATATTTTAAGTGATAATTGATTGATTCGATTTGCAACTTCTTGAGCGTCAGCTATAATTTTAGCTTCCTTGTGAGCACGCTGCTTTAAATTTTCTGCATGAACCTTTTTTGCAGAGGCAGTAGCTAGGACAGCCAAACCTTGTGGTATTAGAAAGTTTCTCCCATACCCATTTTTTACCTCAACGATATCATCTTTGAATCCGAGGTTTTGTACGTCTGATTTTAATATAATTTCCATAGTACGCTCTGTATTATTTTAACATGTCGCCTACATAAGGCATGAGTGCCAAATGTCTAGCTCTTTTAATTGCTTGTGAAACTTTTCTCTGGTATTTCAATGAAGTACCTGTCAATCTTCGAGGTAAAATTTTACCCTGCTCATTAACCAATTTCATCAAAAAGTCTGGATCTTTATAATCGATATACTTGATTCCTGACTTTTGAAAACGACAGTATTTTTTTTGTTTTTGAGTATCTATTTTAAGCGGTGTTAAATATCTGATTTCACCGTCTTTTTTACCTTTAGCTTGTTGATCTAATGTTGACATAATTAAGCAGTTTTATTCTTTTTTCTTCTTTTTTCAGCCCACTCCACTGCGTACTTATCTAGCTTTACAGTTAAATAGCGCATGACTCTTACATCTCTTCTGTACTCCAATTCGAAATCAGTGACCACGTCCGCAGATCCGGTGAATTCAAATAAGTGATAAAATCCACTTTTTTTGTTTTGGATTGGATAGGCTAATTTCTTGAGCCCCCAATCTTCTTTCGCAACCATTGAGCAACCTTTTCCTTTGAGAAAGTCCTCAAATTTTTTTACTGTTTCCTCTATCTGGGTTTCTGATAGAACGGGATTAAGTATGAAAACAGTTTCATAATTATTCATAATATTGTTTTTAAAATGAGTGCGAAATTAACAAAAAGATATCAGATATAGAAATAAATATCTTCTCCTGGTTTTATACTTTTTTTTAAATCTTTGCGTTATAGTTTTTATAACCCTATAAACAATTCGACTGAGGGGTTGCAAAAGTAGTTCTGAAGTCCGTAAAAGAGTAGAGACCATGAAATTAAAAACTATTATTGTTGATGATTCAACTATGCAGAGAATGGCGATTTCCAAACTCGTAAGCAAACACCCACAATTGAATCTCATTGCAGAGTACAGCAATGCAATTGAAGCAAGAAATGCGCTTAAAAATTATGAAATCGATCTTATATTCCTGGATATTGAAATGCCCATTATCAACGGATTCGATTTATTAGAAGCTCTCGACAACCCACCACAGGTCGTTTTAATTACTGGCAAAAAAGACTATGCCTTAAAGGCATTTGACTATGACGTAACTGACTACCTGCACAAACCAATAACTCCAACTCGCTTTGACGCCTCCGTCCGGAGAGTAATAAGTCGAGTACAAAGCAATACGATTAATGAAGAAAACGAGGAACACATTTTTGTGAAAAGCAACTTGAAAAAGAAGAAAGTTTTCTTAAATCAAATCAAATGGGTTGAAGCCCTAGGAGATTATATAAAATTAGTGACCGACGAATCAAACGTCGTTATTCTCTCAACAATGAAAGCTTTTGAAAGACAGCTGCCAGAAGACAAGTTTCTAAGAATTCACAAATCTTACATTGTAAACCTAGACCGAATTCAACGCTTCAATTCTAAAAATGTTGAGATTGAAAATCACTCGATACCATTGAGTAGAAACAAAAAGGTAGCTTTAACCGAAGCACTGACAAGCATTTAAATATGGTCTATGTGATACGCTAGACGAACACCTTGAAAAGTTCCAATAGCGTTAAACGAATTTTCCATTCTTTTTAATTGTTTACGAAGATCTAGTAAGTTTCGCTCCTTGTGTATCTTAATAATTATATTCTGTAAATACCAGTTTCTAATGCGACTAACAGCCGGAGCCTGAGGTCCCAAAACATTTATTCCTGGAATTCGTTTATAAGCTGCAACGAGGTATTGAGCAGCCCTAAGATTAGTTTCAAAATTTTTCGATTTTGTTTGAATTCGAATGATTTTGACGTGTGGCGGATATTGAAATTGTATACGCTCATTCAGTTCAGAGGACGTTATCGCATTTAAATTATAATCTACCGCCCATTGCAGTACGGGGTGATGAGTATCAAAACTTTGCGCATAGAGCATAGCATTGCCTTCAACTGAGTCACTTCGCCCTGCCCTACCAGCTAATTGAATTAATCGTTGAAAGGCCCATTCATGGGCGCGATAATCTTGATTAAATAAAAGTTGGTCGACATTGATTACAGCTACCAATCCTACATTTAAAAAATCAATCCCTCGACTCAAAACTTGTGTTCCAACAAGCATATGAATTTCATTACTGTTAAAGGCTTCAATGATTTTCATTCCAGAATCCTTTCTTGAGCTACTTGAACGGTCAAATCGCTCAATAGTGTGATCTGGGTAAAGTTCTTTTAATTGCATTTGAATTTGCTCTACCCCTATACCTTTATAATCTATTTGGTCTGATTTACAAACCGAACAGCTTCGTTTAATTCCCTCTTCAAATCCACAATAATGACACATCAAAGCTTGTCGATGTTGATAAAAGGTTAATTTCACATCGCAATTCGGACATTCTGGGCTATGGCCACAGCTGTTACATTGCATAAAACTTGCATAGCCTTTTCTGTTTTGAAAAAAAAGTACTTGATTACCATTAGCTAAGACCTCATCGACTTTAGATAATAATTCTCTTGAAAAAACGCCTTGCATTTGTTTCTTCTTATAGGCACTTTTTAAATCAACCAAATAAATACCAGTTCTCGGTCTACGACTGTAAGATACATCTAAACTTACTTTAGCAAATTTGTTTTGAGTTTCGTCTTTTCGATTGGCTTTCCAAAAGACGTCAAAAGAAGGAGTAGCTGTACCCAGTAAAGCAGAGGCGTTAAGCATTTTAGACAGATATAGTGCAGCGTCTCTAGCATGATATCTGGGCGAAGGGTCTTGTTGTTTATAAGACTGTTCGTGTTCTTCATCTACAACAACTAAACCTAAATTTTTGAAGGGCAAAAAAACTGAAGACCTCGTTCCAATAACGATAAAAGCTTCATCTGAAGCATTAATGGTTTTCCAGATCTCGACTAGCTCAGATGAACTTCTCTTAGAATTATATAGTAAGCATTGATTCGGAAAACGCTTGACGAACCTAGAGAATAATTCTGCAGAAAGACTCAATTCAGGAGTTAGAATAAGAACGTGTTTTTTTCTTTGTAGAAAGTGCTCGGCTAACTGCATATAAACAACACTTTTACCAGAACCAGATACGGCCTGAAATAGAGCGTTGCGTTTTTGAGCAAAGGCTAAAAGAATTTTGTCATAAGCAAGTCTCTGGTCCTGAGTAAGTTCAAATAAAAATTCAGCTGCTCTATCATCAAACAAAATTCTGGATTTTTCAATTTCTTCGATGTAGAATATGTTTTTTTTAACCAGTTGCTTCAAAATAGTTCTTGACGTACCAGCAACTTTAAGAAGGCTTTTAACTGGTATTTGGTCAGCATCTCGCCTCAACTGAAAAAACGACATTAACAGGCTTCTTTGAGCTGGAGCACGGTGTACCATTTCCAGATAAGAAGTAAGTTCCTTTTCATCGGTGAGCCCCACAAATTCCTCAAACTTAACCTTGTATTTATCTACAACGATATCTTTTCTTTCTATCAGGTTTTGTTCAATTAATTTTGAAGCAATTTTTATCGGGTTTTTGACCTCTAAAAACTGTGCGATATCACCTAAACTTAGCTCAGTCTTTTCGAGAGCCTCACACAACAAATACGATTTTTCATCAAGTTGGCTTTGTGTGCGCCAATCTGGGTTTTTCAACCTCATAATCGTCTGATTTTCTAACAATAAAGCAGATGGCAAAGCCGCTTTCATCACCTCACCTATTGTACTCATATAGTATTGAGCAATCCATAACCAAAATTGCATGTGTACGACATCGACAATGGGTTCAGTATCGATACTATTTTCAATTGATTTTATGTCATAATCGGGTTTTTCGTCGTGAACTTTAGTTACCAAAGCGGTATACCGCTTATGTCGACCAAAAGAAACCTCAACACGACACCCCACTTGAAGCTGTTCATCTTCAATAGCATAAGTATATGTTCGATCAAGAGCTAAAGGAAGAATTACTTCAACATATCTGCTCATACCTCTTTAAATCAAATAGTTGTAGATTTCTGAGCACTTCGTTTTAAGCTTGTCAATGAAGCGTTTAATTCAAAACCTAAAAGCAAGACATTTGAATTAAGCCAAATAAAAAGCATTAAAATCAAAAGACCTCCTAAAGCCCCGTAAAGTTCATTGTACGAAGCGAATTTTTCGACATAGACTCCAAATCCCCATGAAGTGAAATAAAACAAAATAGTACTCATAAGTGCTCCTGGAGAAAAAAAACGGATTTTTCTACCCTCCACTGTTCCAAAAAAATACAATAATGAGATTGCAAAGTAAGTCAATCCTGCAAAAAAGAAATTTTTAGCGAGCATATCCCAGAAATTAATTTGATACTCTTCATTCACTCCCAGTTCTGTAAAATAATTCGTGGCCTGTTTCACGAAATAGAATTCAACATAGAAAAAAGTTACAGCAGATATGATAACGAGTAATGACAAGATCAAACCTACCATTAAAGCATAAGCGTATTGCTTTACAAAATTTCGACTCAAAGCCACGTGATACGAATACTCAAACCCACTGAATATGGCGTTTACACCGTTGGCCACCAAAAAAATAGAGAGCATAAAAGAAGATGAGAGTATCCCCCCTTTTTTTTGATCTTTGAGTTGAGCGTAAATATCTCCAAAATATTCACTGGTTGCATCCGGTAAAAAAGACTCTAAAAAAAGTAAAAACTGCAAATCAAAATCTTGATTTTCCAATTTAATTAGTGGTATCAAATAAGGAAAAAGGGTAATTAGAAAAATTAATAGAGGAAAAAGCGCCATAAATAAGCTAAATGCGATAGAACTCGCTCGAGAGGACAAGGCTCCTCTCATAATACCTATAGTATACAATTCAAGCAGCGTATATATTGACAAACCTTCAAATCCAGGTAGTTTTATTCTTTTTAAAAAGGAGAACAATTCCTTGACATAGGGCCACTGATCAAATGGTTTTTTCCAAAACTCTTTCACTATTGTTGGAATTTTATACTATTACTCTGACTCGTCGAAATCGCCTTACGCGTTTCAATCGAAATACTATGCACTTGTCATGCTTTACAAATTTAGAGAACATAGGCATTCTTTTTGTCCTCATTTCCACCTATTTCACTATTTTAAAGTTGAATTGAAAAATATGATTCTATTCCAATGAACCAAATAGCATCCAATTGCTTTACCTTTAAACCCTCACTATAAATTGAATTTTAACTTGATGTTTAACTCAGAAATCAAATGAAAATCAGCATATTAGCTATTGGAAGAACCGATGAAGACACCATAAATACTCTGATAGACAAATACAGTAAACGACTTGAAAGATTTTGTCAATTTGAATTTAAGACATTAGCCGATGTAAACAGAAAACAAGCTGTTGAACAGCAAAAGAAAAAAGAAGCTGAACTTTTTTTAAAGCACATTAAAAAGAATCAACACATCATCTTACTAGATGAAAGAGGAAAGATGTTTTCTTCTATTGAATTTTCAAAGTGGATTGCAAAGAAAGGTGTTCAAAGTGAGAGCAATCTAATATTTTTAATTGGGGGCCCCTATGGTTTTGACAACAGCATTTATGAACTAAATCACGAAAAAATATCCCTGTCCAAAATGACTTTTTCACATCAAATGGTAAGACCTTTTGTCATAGAACAAATTTACAGGGGTTTCAGCATTATAAACCGTTTACCATATCACCATCAATAGTGATTAGTACAAGATTCTAAGCTTAATAGTGTGTCCAATTTCCTTTAATGCGTCAATGACTTTTTCATCATAGGAGTTACTAATATCTGTAATTACGTAACCAACTTCGTTATCGGTTGACAAATATTGTCCAGATATATTTAACCCATATGAAGCCAAAACATTATTTATTTCAGCCATAACACCTGGTACGTTCTTGTGAATATGCAAAAAGCGGTGAGCATTATCTTGTTTTGGTAATCGGATGTTAGGAAAGTTTACAGCATCTACGGTATTTCCGGAGTTAATATAACCCATGATTTTTCGTGGCACGAAATCTGCGATATCTTTTTGAGCTTCAAATGTGCTTCCTCCGATATGTGGTGTTAAAATCACATTAGATAAACCTGACAGAGAGTGATCGTAATTTCCATTAGCAAGAGGCTCTACGGGAAAAACATCCAATGCAGCACCAGCTAGATGCTCACTTCTTAAAGATTGTTCAAGGGCTTCAATATCTACAACGAAGCCTCTAGAGAGATTGATAAGGTAAGATCCCTTTTTCATCATTTTGAGTTCTCTCTCCCCGATTAGCTTATTGTTCTTTCTATTGTCGTCAACATGAAGACTCACAACATCTGATTCCCTTAAAATTTGCTCCATACTATTACATTTCACCGCATTCCCAATGGCTAATTGATCATCGATGTCGTAAAAATATACTCTCATTCCAATGGCTTCTGCCAGTACAGATAGTTGTTTACCTATATTTCCATAGCCAATGATTCCCAACTTTTTATGTCGAATTTCTTGAGCGCCTTTTGCCGTTTTGTTCCATCTGTTTTTATGCATCTCTTGACTTCGAGGAAAAATAGATCTCATCAACATCACAATTTGACCTATTGCCAACTCAACTACAGAACGCGTATTGCTATAAGGCGCATTAAAAACAATAACACCTCTCTCTTTACATGCCTTTAAATCAATTTGAGTGGTTCCTATACAAAATGCACTAACAACGAGCAATTTATCAGCAGCGTAAAGAATTTTTTGCGTCACCTGAGTTTTGGATCGAATACCCAAAACATGGACACCTTTAATTTTCTTCAACAGTTCTTCTTCACCGAGGCTTGTGCTAATCAATTCAACACTAAAACCATCTTTAGACAATCTGTTGTAAGCATCTTGATGTATATTTTCAAGAAGTAAAATTTTAATTCTATTTTTTGGATAAGAAATTTTTCGAGGCAACTTGTTGATATATAAAAATTCGTCTAAACTATTGGTAATAAAATCGGCATTGACAACCGCTTTTTCACGGTTTACATTTTCGGTATATGCAAAAAATTTATCTGCTACACCAGCTTCTCTCATGACATAATCACTATAACCATCACCGATAACTTGAATTTCTCCAGGTAAATTCAGTTGTTTAAGGCAGTCTATCTTACCATTGTGTTTTGAAAGCACATTGGTTTTGTCGAAACCAATAATATATCCTGTGTCGTCAAAAGTGAAGGTATTCGCACTAACACAATCAGAAGCAATACCAAAGCGTTCTTCAACTATAGGATCAATAAACTCTTTAAACCCGCAAGAAATGACCTTTATTTGATCTTTGTGAGATTTGAAAAAATCGACATTTCTATTAAATGACTCTGATATTTTTTCTTCTAAACGCGAGATTAATTCTGTAAGATCGTCTCTGTGCGCATTCAGCAGTTTAATTCTTCGCTCTAACGACTCTGTAAACGATATGTCCCCATCAATTCCTAGATCAGTAATTTGCTTAATCTCGTTTATAACCTCGTCGCGCTCTGGTTTGTCTTTTAAAACGATTTCTGCAAGAATATCAAGGGCTTCGACTTGAGTTATTGTACTGTCGAAATCAAAAATATATGTGGTCATTATCTACTGTGCTTCGAATGGTTTAATTATCGAGCACAAATGTACCAAATCAAAAGCATTTATTTCGTTCCGAAATAGTGACTTTTAAAAATTGTATCTGCTGAATTTTCTTCTTGATTCGAGTCTTTTTTATCCTTAGGGTCTTCTGAGTTGTTTTCAACTTGAGTTGGTTCTTTATTGACCTCGTATGTCGCCAAATAAGCCTTTTCTGTGTCACTCAATTTTTGAGATGTCATTTCTTGACCTACTTCTTTAATCAAAGATTTTAACTCTTCAATATTAGGTTGAGCTAACTCTACCGGCTTTTGCTCTTTTTTTGATTGCTCAAATTTTTCTTCAATTTGAGATTTAAATGTTAAGAAGTCCTTCTCTAAAGATTCGTATTTCTGCTGCCACAAGACTGCTTCTTCTGTGATATTTGAAGCCTCAACTTCAGGAACATCTGAAGAAATAGTTTCTTCTTGAGTTCCTTCTTCCGTCGCTTTAGTTTCTTCAGAACCATCGTCTTTAGTTACTGACTCAACACTTTCAGTAACCTCTTCAACTGTATCCTCTTTAATTGCCTCCGCTTTAGATTCACTTAGTGCTGTCTCTTCAGTTAAAGAAACTTCTTTTTCTATTTCCTCTGTCTTCTCCTCCTTGTTTTGGTAAGTAACCGTTTGTGAAGCATGTTGTTCTTCTATTGCATTACTGACTGGAGATTCCTCAGTATTTTCGTTTTCTGTTCCTTTGAGAACACTAACTTTAAAATCTTGATATTCCTCTTGTAATAACGTATATCTATTTGCCCAATCTTGCCTGTTATCTTCAGCATTTTTTTTGTACTGATCAAATTCTTCTAACAATACATCATATTTCACCTTCCAACCTTTATTCGGAGATGAATCGTCTGCGAGATGAGCGTTGAATTGATCTAACTCGTTTTGAAGTTTTCCGTTTTCCTTTTCTAGATCATTAATTTTTTGATTCTCGTGTGCTTTAAACGAGGTCAGTTCAGAATTGAGGGCATTGTATTTTTCAGCCCAAAGTGCAAGTTCTTTGTCTTTATTGCTGAACTGTGTGTCTTTATTGGCATCGATATCCTTAATTTTAGCTTCCAGCGAAGTCTTCAATTTTGTTTTTTCCTCTTCTGCCTTTAGCTTGTACAATTCCAAAGCCTCTTTCATCAACTTCAACTCATCTTTTGCCTCAGTACTGCTTGTCTTAAATTTCTCTGCATCTTCTTCGAGCTGAAGGTGATCTCTTTGCAAGGCCTCGTAACTCGACCTCAATGGAATGAAAGATTCTCTTTTTAATTTGTTGAATTTATTTTTAACGATAGCTGCTTTAATTTGTCCTATCATCAAGCCCACAAAAAATAAAATTATGGCCGCACTAAAAATTGTAATTCCCCCTTGAGTTGAAAGTATCTCTTGTATATCGAATTCTAACATGATTATAATTGGTATTTGAACTAATATAAACTGACAATTTATTGTTTAATAATTGATTTTAGGATTTTAGATTAAAAGACAAAAAGCACGACGAAATTCAACATTAAAAAAAAGTATTTTTGATGTGTAAACTCATTTCTCATTTATGAAACTAATATTTGTTACACACAATAAAAATAAACTTGATGAAGTAGCCAAAATCACACCCGAGCATATTGAAGTTTTTAGTTTAAGCCAAATTGGTTTCAATGAAGACATTCCCGAGACTGAGTTAACCTTAGAAGGAAATGCCAAATTAAAAGTTGATGCCATTCTAAAAAATAAAAATGCGAATTGCTTTTCTGATGATAGTGGGTTATTTGTTGAAGCTCTTAATGGAGAACCCGGTGTGTTTTCAGCCAGGTATTCAGGAAAGCGAGATACTAATATTAATAATGAATTATTATTGCGTAATATGCAGAGGGTACAATCTCGATCAGCTTATTACATGAGTGTTTTTTGCCTCTATTTTAATGGAACTTATCATTTTTTTGAAGGTCGGCTTTATGGCGAAATTGCATCCCATCCTAAAGGGAACAATGGATTTGGATATGATCCAATTTTTATTCCTAAAGGATATACCGCTACTTTGGGTGAACTCAGTGAAAAAATTAAACTCGAATTATCACATCGAACTAGAGCCTTGAACAAAATGATAGATTTTCTTGCTTTAAATAGTTGAAAACCATTTTATATGATAGCAATACATTAATTTCGTGTAAATTTTCTAGTGCGAAAAAGAACTCATATCAATATTCGTTCCCGACTGTGCAGAATGATCTTATTTTAAATGACACAATTTAATGAATTAGGAATCGAAGATTCTATTTTACTCGCTGTACAAGAACTCGGATTTGAACGACCTACAGAGATACAAGAAAAAACCATTCCCGTTGTACTGAATCAAACAACAGATTTAGTTGCTTTAGCTCAAACCGGAACAGGTAAAACTGCTGCATTTGGACTCCCGCTTCTGCAAAATGTGGATACTAAAAACAAAAAAGCGCAAAGCATCATATTATCTCCTACTAGAGAGCTTTGCTTGCAAATCACTAGCGAGCTTAAATCTTACGCTAAACACAATCCAAAAATCAAAATCGTAGCGGTTTACGGAGGTGCTTCAATTAACGAGCAAGCCAAACAAATAAAGAATGGTGCTCAAATTATTGTAGCTACCCCTGGAAGAACCAAGGACATGATTCAAAGAAAGCTTTTACATATTGATGAAATTGAAGTGTGTGTTTTGGATGAAGCAGACGAAATGCTCAATATGGGGTTTTATGAAGACATAAAATCTATTTTAAGTCATACGCCAGACGAAAAATCTACTTGGCTTTTTTCTGCAACAATGCCCAAAGAGGTTGCTCAAATTGCCAAAAAATTCATGTCAAAACCTCATGAAATAACCGTAGGACACAAAAATCAAGGAGCTTCAACAGTTGCTCACTTCTATTATGAAGTAGGTGCGCGGCAACGATATCAGGCCCTTAAGAGGATCGTTGATATTAATCCTGGTATTTATGCCGTAATATTTTGTCGAACCAAAAGAGACACTCAGAAAATTGCGGATAAATTAATTGAAGACGGTTATAATGCTGGAGCACTCCATGGCGATCTATCTCAACAACAGAGAGATTTAGTGATGAATGCCTTTAGGAAAAAGCAAATTCAAATCTTAATTGCTACAGATGTTGCTGCAAGAGGTATTGATGTCGATAATTTATCACATGTTATACAATTTCAACTCCCTGACGACAATGAAACATATACACATAGAAGTGGTAGAACAGGAAGAGCCGGAAACAAAGGGGAAAGTCTTGTAATTATTACTAAAAGTGAATTCAATAAAATCAGATCACTTGAAAAGGTAATTGGAAGTAAATTTAAATCCCGTTCAATTCCTAGCGGTAAAGACATTTGTAAAGCGCAGATTATTCACCTGGCCAAAGAAATTGAAGCTACATCAGTTGACCCTGAGATTGATTCTTACATGGAGCAAATAAAAGCGCATTTGACTGACCTCGACCGAGAGGAACTCATTCGAAAAATATTTTCTGTAGAATTTGCTCGATTTAACGCCTATTACCAAAAAGAAGGAAATGAACTCTTTAATTCTAAAGGATCTAAATCTTCTTCCAAAGATGAGGTTCGGTTCTTTATCAATATAGGAGAAAAAGACGGATTGAACTGGAAATCCTTAAAGGATTACATAAGAGACGAGTCTGGATTGGATCGAGATGATATTTTTAAAGTTGACACAAAATCAACCTTTTCGTTTTTTAATGTTGATACAAAAAACAGAGAATTAATCTTTAGCACAATACATCAAAATAACTACAAAAAAAGAGAAGTTAGAATTGAAGTTTCTTCTGAGCCTAGTTCTTCCAGGTCTAAATCTAAATTTTCAAAGATAGGCAAGAAAAAACAAGGAAAAAGAGAAAGAAAAAAGGGCGGTAAACAAAAGAAAGGAGATCGAAATTTTCAAGGATTCTTTTAAAACATTAACTTCAATAAGATAAATTAATTTTAGGCTTGCTTGTGATTTCAAATTGGAGACTTTTATGTATTGCTTTTTTATGCGCTGCACAAGGGCTTGCTCAAAACATTTCCAATGACAGTTTAACCATCTCAACGATCAAGGGAAATGTAATAAATGCCCAAACCCAAGTTGCCTTAGAAAGTGTTCACGTCATCAACCTCAATTTAGTAAGGGGAGCCATTACCGATAAAGATGGAAATTTTGAAATACCCGCAAGAGTGAATGACACCCTCTACTTTACCTTTTTAGGTTTTAAACCAGAAAAAATAAGAGTCAGCAATGATATTGTTCGTTTTGACGGTACTCAGGTAAGTTTAAATGAATTGGCTTTTGCTTTAGAAGAGGTAGTTGTTCGACCATACCAACTTACTGGTTATCTAGACATTGATGTTAAATATATTCCCACCAATGATGCTTTTCAGTATAGTATTTCTGGCCTAAACAAAAGTTACGAGAGTCGTAAAGGACCCAATTCAGTGACAAAAATTCTTGGAGCCATCCTCAATCCAGCAGACTTACTCAGAAATCTTTTCGGAAAAAGACCGCGGCAAATGAAAAAGCTCAATGAAATGAAAGCCGATCAAAATATTAGAGATTTATTGGCTACCAAATTTGACAGAGTGACTTTAATGGAACTATTGCAATTGGAAAAAATGGATATTGATGATATATTGAACAACTGCGATTTTTCGAAAAGTTTTATTACAACGGCCAATGATTTGCAAATTCTTGAAGCAATAAGCAGCTGCTACGAAGAATATAGAATTCTCAATAGATAATAATCACCTATGAAACCTTTTACCTATTTAAGTTCAGCAATTTTAATGCTGCTCGTATCGTGTAATGCTGAAACAAAAATTGAAAAATTAGAAGAAAATAAGTATTTCTTTAGTTGGGATTCCGCCACCGTTTACTTTTTACTCACAGATCGCTTTCACCGAGGAGAATCAAAGAGTTTTAGACAACAAAAGTTCAAAGAAACTGCCGTATTAAGAGGTTTTGAAGGAGGTAATATTGCTGGAATTACAGAAAAAATTAATGACAATTATTTTAATTATTTAGGTGTCGATGCCATATGGCTTAGTCCTTTTGTTCAACAAAATTATGACGCAACCGATGAAGGAACTGGGGTGACTTATGCCTACCACGGATATTGGACTAGAGATTGGACTGCTCTAGAACCGAATTTTGGAAATACTGTTGAATTAAAAGAAATGATTCAAACAGCACATGAAAAGGGTATTCGAATCGTTATGGACGCAGTATTAAACCATACAGGGCCCGTAACTCCTATCGATTTTAAGTGGCCAAACGAATGGGTTCGAACTCACCCTACATGTAATTTTCAAAACTATAACGGAACAACAAGTTGCACACTAGTTGAAAATCTTCCTGATATACGCACTGAATCTCAAAATGAAGTTGAACTTCCTATATTTCTTGTTGAAAAATGGAAAAAAGAGGGCAGATATGAACAAGAAGTCAATGAGTTGAATGATTTTTTTGAACGCACAAAACACCCTAGAACTCCTTCTTATTACATTATTAAATGGCTAACGGATTACATTAAAGAATATGGAATTAATGCATTTCGTGTAGACACCACAAAACATGCAGACGAATACATGTGGGCTGATCTCAAAAAAGAAGCGGAATATTCATTCCAATATTTTAAAGAACAAAATCCCAATTACCAGTTTGGAGATGAAGATTTTTACATGGTTGGTGAAGTTTACGGATATGAAACATCTAAAGGAAAAAATTACAATTTTGGTGATAAGACCGTAAACTATTTTGACTACGGCTACGATGCCCTGATCAATTTCGAGTTTAAAAATGACACTAAAGCAGACTATGAATCACTTTTTACAAAGTACAGTGCTATTTTACAAGACAAAGCCAAGTATGGCGGGTTTTTAAACTACCTGCAATCTCATGATGATTCCTACTCTTTTGATGTGAGTAGAACCCAAGCTATAAAAACAGCTAATGCCCTATTACTCAGTCCAGGAGCAATTCAAATTTATTACGGAGATGAAAGTTCACGACCCTTGCAAATTGAAAATGCTGTAGGAGATGCTAATCTACGATCAAATATGAATTGGAAAGACATCGAACAAGATTCAAATACACAAAAGATTTTATCCCATTGGAGAAAACTTGGTTTATTTAGAAAAAACCACAAGAAGAGCCTGGCTCTAGGAGAACATCAACAGTTAAGTGATCAACCCTATTACTTTAGCAGGTCAAATCAAGAAGAACAGGTAATTATTGGCCTGGAACTTGAACACAAGTTAAAAGAAGTTGTTTTAGAGGATAAAAGTTTAGAGCACTCGAAATGGCGTGATTCGTATTCGAATACCGAAGTAGAGGTTATCAATGGTGTTTTATCATTTGAAAGTGAATTCGATACGGTTCTACTAGAGCGAATTCGATAAAAATCGCTCGGTAATTTGATCGACATTTTTAATAGATTTTTTGATCCACTCCTCCCTTATGGTCTGTTTTTCATCATCTCTAAGTCCCCATTTTAGTTCTATACTTCTTAATTTCTCTGTAAGTAATTGAAGTATAATTGCGGCCGATACTGAAATATTCAAACTCTTTGTAAATCCAAAGGTTGGAATAGTAATAAATTCATCTGACTGCTTTAAAACATCATCGCTTAAACCGGATTTTTCAGTACCAAAAAACAATGCAGATTTGTGATCAAATTCCATTTGATGAAAAGATTGCACATTATCATCAGGAACAGTCGCAACAATTTTATACCCCCTAGCTTTTAAGTGCGTAATACAATCTTTAGTCGACTCATGTTTGTAAACACTAAGCCATTTATCAGCTCCCATTGCAATTTGAGTATCTAACCTATCATTGAATCGATGTTCGAGTACATGAACATCTTGAATGCCGAAAGAATCGCAACTTCTTAAAATAGCTGAAGTATTGTGAAGTTGATATACATCCTCAACAGCAACACAGAGATGTCTTGTTCTAAGCGCTAATATTTGTTCAAATCTCAAAAGTCTTTCAGAGCTGACAAACCCTTGTAAAAATTGAAATAAGTCCTTATTCATTTTACTTTTTAAAAAGGTTTCTTTAGTTTTAATGGATACGGCTAACGTTCGAAAAATCTACTAAAAAGCACAAACTTTATAAACCAGAAAAGATTGCGTTTTTATGCATATCAATATTAATAATTTATCTGATGCGCTCGCATTAGTTACCAATGACGGCAAAATTATCGATGCCAACGATGCTGGCTATGAGCTAATAGGTGTTGACAAATCTCGATTAGAATACAAACATATTGAAGATCTTCCTGAAGAAAATTGGACAAGACTAAAACCTGTTGTTCAGAGCGTTTGGGAATCTGAAAAAAACCAAGACATCGAGTTTGAATTTTTAAATGGTTTAAATGAATTAAAGCATCTCAGAATTTATTTTGAAATCATAAAGAATGATAAAAATCAAAAAAAGCACATCCAAATTCTAGCAAAAGACATTACCCTTTCAAAAATGGTTAATTCTGGTGATCATGAATTTAGCTTTCTGCGCAAGCAATTTTTTGAAATTTTAGTCGCCAAAAAAGCACACAAAGAAAAAACCACACAATTCATTGATTTAGTAATTAAACTTTTAAATCCAGAAAATTATATACTATACCAGATTAGCCCTCAAATTAAGGCAGATTCAAATCAAATTAATTTTCAATTAGAGCCTGAATTTAACATAAGCGATTTCAGCACGCCCAACGCAGAGGTGTTTTCTGTTATCAAAAAAGATTTTGAGCCTGTTTTCATTCAAGAGAGAGAAGCAAAAAGCCAGGTAAGAAAGATCAAATCAGAACTTTTCATTCCCATTGTGTGCGGTTCAGGTACTGCTTATGTATTGTATGCATTTTCAAAATCACAAAATAAATTTAATCTACGGCAATTTGACTTATTACATTTTTTCACCTCCATATTACAACTCAATGTGAAAAATGAAGATTTATTTAAGCTCATCGAATCCAATCAAAGAGAAATTATTCTTTCAAATGAAATCTTAAAGGTAGCCATGAGTAAATTAAATTTTGGAATGGTCTATGAAGATGCAGAAAATCAAATCGCTTTTTTAAATAAGCAATCCTTAGATATTTTTAAGATAGATAAAGACCCCTCGGATTTTATCGGTATGCATTGCAACGATGCTCGAAATGTACTCAAGAGCATGTTTAAAAATCCTGAACATTTTATTGAGGATATGCTAAAACTAGAATATTACAAACAAGAAGAATTAGGCAAAAAGCTTGTTTTAGCAGACGATAGAATTTTAGAACGGTCCTACTACCCCATTTTTCAAAACGAAAATGTCATTGGACATTTATGGGTTTATATCGATGCCACTATACAGCATCAAAAAGAACAAAACCTAATTATCGATTACCAAAAGTACATGAACATAATTGAAAATATGGGGTTGGGATTAATGGAAGTCGATAAAAATGACGAGATCATATCAGTAAATCAAGCCACTTGTAATATGACTGGATATGTAAAGGAAGAACTCATAGGTCAAATCGCTCATGAGTTACTCGTAGACAATGACGAAGGTGAAGTGATTAGAAATGCCAACAGAGATCGAGAAGAAAAAAAAGCAAGTTCATATGAACTGAGATATTTTGATAAAACACAACAGGAAAAGTACATGCTAATATCTGGAGGACCTAATTTTAATGATAAGGGAGAAGTTACGGGGTCAATAGGAGTACACTTTGATATCACTAAAATTAAAATGCTAGAAAAAGCTCAAAAGCAATTGATTGACGATTTAAATATCCGCAACAAAAAATTAAGCAATTATGCCCATGTTGTATCTCATGATTTAAAATCTCCTTTAAGGTCAATTTCGGCCGCACTAAGTTGGTTAGAAGAGGAAAATAGCGGACAATTATCTCAACAAAGCAAAGATTATTTAGAAATCGTCGATAATGCACTCCAAAAAATGGACAAATTAATTAATGACACACTCAATTTTGCTGAAATAAACAACGTTGAAAAACAAAAAACAGACCTAGATTTAGGTGCTATGATTCAGAAGCTTTGTCAAAATTTAAGTCTTGACTATCCTAAAATTAAAATAGAAGCAAAAGGGGAGTTCCCTAACATCCGTGTAGAAGAAGCTAAAATTGTTCAAGTTTTCCAAAATTTGATTGAAAATGCCTGTAAGTATAGTGATCAAAACAAAAAGTCTTTTGTTAATTTAAAATCTGAAATTAGTAATGAAGGCCTAATTATTTCGGTTAATGACAATGGCATTGGAATCGAAAAAAAATTTCACAACAAAATATTTGATGCCTTTTCTAAGCTAGGTAATTCAGAAAACTCTTCTGGAATGGGGCTTTATATCGTCAAAGATTTGGTGCAGTCGTTCGGTGGAAAAATAACAATAGATTCTAAATATGGTGAGGGTACAACATTTACCATTTCATTTCCGGCTGAAATGATTGTTAGTTAAGAAAAGTCCATAGCTATTATTTGAGAATATACCCTTATTTTTATGGTTTTAATCTAAGGAATATGACGCATTCGCTATTCGCGATTTCACCGATTGACGGTAGGTATCAAACTAAAACAAAATCTTTATCCCCTTATTTTTCAGAGGCCGCCCTTATCAAATATCGAGTTCGAGTTGAAATTGAATACTTTATAGCACTAGCAGAGCTGGGCATTGAACCTCTTAAAAAATGGAGTGCGGAAACCTACGATGACCTACGCGCAATCTATTTACACATGAGTGACGGAGACGTGTTACGAGTGAAAGAAATTGAAAAAACCACCAATCACGACGTTAAAGCAGTTGAATATTTTATAAAAGAGGCTTTTCAAAAATTAAATCTCAGTGAATGTCTTGAATTCGTGCACTTTGGTTTGACCTCACAAGATATCAATAATACTGCGATACCATTATCAATAAAAGAAGCGTTAAACGAAATTTATTTTACTGAAATATATGGTCTTATTACTAATTTAGGTAGGCTTTCTGATCAATGGAGCGACGTACCAATGTTAGCGAGGACCCACGGTCAACCTGCATCTCCTACTCGACTAGGAAAAGAAATAGATGTATTTATAGAACGTTTAAAACAACAATTACAGCTTCTAAAATCAATCCCCAACGCTGCTAAGTTTGGGGGAGCTACAGGAAATTTCAATGCACACTCCGTGGCTTTTCCCAATGAAGATTGGATAAGATTTGGAAAAACCTTTGTGGAGCATAAGTTAGGCCTTCATCATTCTTTTCCAACGACACAAATTGAGCATTACGATCACCTAGCGGCCCAGTTTGATGGCCTAAAGCGTCTAAATACAATTCTTATTGATTTTTGTCGAGATATCTGGAGCTATATTTCTATGGATTATTTCAAGCAAAAAATCAATAAAAATGAGGTAGGATCTTCGGCTATGCCTCACAAGGTCAATCCTATTGATTTTGAAAATGCTGAAGGAAATTTAGGTATAGCAAATGCCATTTTTGAACATTTATCCGCCAAGTTACCTGTGTCACGTCTTCAGCGGGATCTAACAGATAGTACAGTGCTGAGAAATGTAGGTGTTCCATTTTCTCATACTTTAATCGCCCTAAATTCGATTCAAAAGGGTTTAAGTAAGCTTGTATTAAATGCTACTCAATTTGAGCAAGATCTAGAAAACAATTGGGCCGTAGTAGCAGAAGCAATTCAAACCATATTGAGAAGAGAAAATTACCCAAATCCCTACGAAGCACTTAAAACGCTGACTAGAAAGAATAATGAAATTTCTGAAAAAGCCATTAAGGAATTTATAGACACATTAGATGTCACTGAAGCGATTAAAGTAGAATTAAACGCTATAACACCTTCAAATTATACAGGAATCTAGTTAAAACTCATTTATGCAGACCAAACTTGCTTTCTTCTTCTTGTGTACGCTGATCTTAGCGAGTTGCTCCAAAAATGATGATGGGATTTTTTTCGAAATCCCGAATGAAGTTCAAACACAAGACTTCATTTGGAGAGGTTTTAATACTTGGTATTTCTGGAAAGATGAGCAATCCATATTAAATGATTCTAAACTCAATGATCCTGAAGACTACATAAGTTTTTTAGAGGACTACAACAATCCTGTATCACTGTTTGAAACTATTTTACATCGAGATGATAGGTTCAGTTTTTATAGTCAAGATTATAGAGCACTAACCAACTTTCTACAGGGTATTAGAACCGATGACGGTATGGTCTATAGACTTTATCGACTGGGGTTTGACGACAGAATTATAGTTGCTGTCAAATATGTGATTCCCAATTCTAGTGCAGCTGTTTTAGGCATAAAACGAGGTGATTTGTTTGGCACTGTAGACGGAGTTATTTTAGATGAAAGTAATTATCAAGATCTACTATCGAGCTCAAAGATATCCTTACAATTAAATGGAATCCGCTACGAGAATGAGCAGTGGATAGATGAACAGGAATCGATTACGCTGGTCAAAACAGAAGGGCTCACAGAGAATCCTGTTTTTAAAGATAGTATTTACACTATTGATAATGAGAAAATTGGCTATCTAGTATATAATGCCTTTATCTCGAATTATGAAGAGGAGCTCAATCAAGTATTCACTGAGTTTAAAAATAATCAAGTGAGTTCCTTAGTTTTAGACTTGCGATATAATTCAGGAGGCTCGACTGCAAATGCTGCTATTTTAGCAAGTATGATTTACAGTAATAATACAGATTTATTATTTGCAAAACAGCGTTGGAACTCGTTATGGCAAGGACGCTTTAGCGATGAAGCCCTCAATGAAAATTTCAGAAATCAAACCCTTGGAGGAAACAATATCAGTAGTCTTGGTCTTAGTAAAATCTTAATCATTACTGAAAGTGGAACGGCTTCAGCCAGTGAATTACTGATTAATGGTTTATCTCCCTACATGGATGTAGTGCTCGTTGGTGATAAGACAAGAGGAAAAAACGAATTTTCACTGACGCTTGTTGACGATCCACAAAGTCCAGATTTTCCATATTTATATCGTGATACTAGAGAGTCATTCATCAACCCCAATGTTCAATGGGGTTTACAGCCTATTGTAGGAAGGTTTGAAAACTCTGCAGGAATCTCAGATTTCACAGAAGGTTTTCAACCAGATGTTTTTTACAGCGAAGACCCCATAGACCTGGGTGTTTTAGGGCATATTGATGAGCCTCTATTATCTAGAGCAATAGCTCAAATTACAGGAAATAGCGCTGCGATGAAGACAAGCAGCAAAAACTTTGAGAAAATAGAATTTAATACCCAAGGATTTCTAAATTTAGAACTTAGATAAGTTTATTCTATGAAACCTTACGGTCTTGTAATAGCCATTAGCTTAATCTTCGCAGGTTGTAATTCGGTTGGTAATGAGAAAATTTCAACTAAACACAAGAAATGGTCACCCAAATACGCCAAAGGTTTTAGCTTCGAAGAAAAAGATGGAGTTACTTATCTCAATATTCTAAATCCATGGCCTGGGTCAAACTTTAAACAACAATTTGCCTTAATTTCTGAGAATGATAGTCTAAAAGCAAATAAGTCGTTAGCCATAAACATCCCAATAAAAAGATGGGCAACCTCCTCTACTTCACATGTTGGGTTCGCTGAAGAATTAAATGAACTTAACTCTCTCAAAGCCTTAAGCGGAACAAATTATGTCAGTTCGGAAGGCGTTCAAAGTCGAATCAACAAGAATGAAATTGTAGAATTAGGGCAGACAGGGCAGCCCAATATTGAATGGATTATTCGTAATCAGATAGAAGTATATTTAAATTTTTCTATAGCAGAAAACGCCTCAGTTCAGTCACTGCTTGAGAAAGCACAAATTCCAATGATTTACATCGGGGAGTGGAATGAAAAACACCCTTTAGCTAGAGCGGAGTGGATCAAGGTTTTTGGAGTTTTATTTGACAAACAAAAACAAGCAGATTCCATTTTTGCAGCAATAGAAACTAATTATCAGAAGTGGAAAAAACGAGCAGAAATAGAAGGTAACGCCCCCAATATCATAAGTGGTAGCCCGTATAATGGAGTTTGGTATGCACCTCAAAAAAATTCTTACATGCAAAAATTTTATGAAGATGCTAACTTAAATTATGTGTGGAAAGACCTCGAATATACGGGAAGTCTGCAGCTCGATATGGAATTTGTTTTCAATACAGGCAAAAGTGCAAGTATATGGCTAAACTCGTCAGAATATCAGTATTTATCATCTTTAGAAAAACTCAATCCTTTAATCTCTGAATTGTCCTCAGTTCAAAATAGTGGGGTTTACAATACTTCCAAATCAAAAGTGAGTGAAGGTGTATTATTTTACGAAAAAGGAGTAGTCCGTCCTGATTTAGTTCTCAAAGATTTGATTCAAATAGGTCATCCAAATCTCCTAACAAAACACAAACTTCATTTTTTTGAAAAACTGCGTAAATGAGAATCAAAATCTCCCATAAAAGGCTATTGGTGAATCTAATTTTGGGTTTAATTCTACTGTTTTGCTTAAATATTTTTTTGGGATCTGTTAAGCTCTCAATCAAGGAGTTTATCACAGGTTTATATGACACAACTAGCGCCAATTACCTGATTATACACTCACTTCGAATCCCAAAAGCTTTAAGCAGTATTCTGATTGGAGTTGGCCTAGGATTAGCTGGGTTTTTGATGCAAATTCTATTTAGAAATCCCCTTTCAGGACCTTATGTCTTAGGAGTAACTACAGGTGGAAGTTTAGGAGCAGCCCTTTTTATTTTAGGTAGTTCATTATTTTCTATTGGTTTTCTTCATCCAAAATATGGGATTCCACTTTTTTCGAGTCTTGGAAGTTTAACGGTTTTATCGATGATCCTGTTAGTCTACAAAAGAATTAAAGACCCCATGACCTTGCTCATAACAGGAATTCTATTCAGTAGTATAAGTGGTGCGGTAATTTCGATACTAGCTTATTTTAGCACTGCTGAGCGCCTCAGAGAATTCGTTTTTTGGAGTTATGGAAGTACTCATTTAATGAACACTTACGAACTCTTAATTCTAACCTTAAGTTCCGGTTTATGTCTTGTTTTTGCACTTAAAAACTCAAAGCCACTTGAAGCATTTTTAGCGGGAGATATAATGGCAAAAACATTAGGTGTTGATGTTGATAAAATTAGAGTTCAAATCATTCTTTTTACGGGCTTGACAGTTGGAGTCCTTACAGCCTTTGCTGGTCCCGTTGCCTTTGTCGGATTAGTCGTGCCACATATTTCGAGACAAATTCTAAAAACCTCAAATGTTCAATTGCAGTTGATTTCTGTCTGCTTGATAGGAAGTTTATTTGTTCTTGCCTCTGATATAGTGGCTACTCTACCTAGTAACGCAATGAGTCTTCCGTTAAATGCGGTAACTTCAATTATAGGAGCTCCAATTCTACTTTTTATTGTAATCAAAACCAAACGCTTTATTTTTTAAGTATGATTGTGCTTGATATTGATCAGTTGTATTTTGATGAAGCAAATCCCATTGCTAGCGGTTTAAAATCTTCCTTTTCTAAAGGTCATTTGTATTACATCTATGGTAGAAACGGTATTGGTAAAACAACCCTGTTCAAGACCTTAGCGGGACTGCACCAAGGCTACAAAGGTAAAATCGATATTGAGAAAATCCCTTTAATTGATTTTTCACCACAAGAACGTGCAAAAAAAATAGCTTTTATGTTTCAAACAGAAACGGTTTATCCTTTTTTTAAAGTGCACGAATACCTGGATTTAGCTAATATTCCCAATGCCGAAAATTCAATTAAAGAGGATGAGTATAAGCTGTTTATAACTCAAGGGCTTCAACTAGAGCCTTATCTCGATCGCTATTTAAGAGAACTTAGTCAAGGACAATTCCAAAAAGTAAAACTAGCCACCTGTCTCTTGCAAATGACAGATTACATTGTGCTTGATGAACCTTTTGCCCATCTTGACTTAATTCAAAAAGAAAGAATGAATATTTTTATTCAAGAATTAGTGACTAATAGAAACAAATGTGTTTTATTGAGTACTCATCATTTTGATTTAAACTTCAAAAGCAACAATCACACACTTTGTTTAACTTCGACTCAACTAAAGATTTTAAACGAAAATTCTAAGGAAAGATTAATAGAATTACTCAGCACTTGATGAATTTGAATAGCATTATAAAAAAAGATGACAAAAATTGACACCGCTGTAGTTATAGGCCTTGGGGTGATGGGTAATAATCTAGCTCTAAATATTCTCGATAAAAAATTTAAGGTTATCGGTTATGATATAGATTCAAATAAAAGAAATCAAATAACTCATAACCTATATTTTAATATTGACAATTTAAACGATTTAGAAGCCTATAATAATACCGCTTTAGCAGTATTTTTAATGCTTCCAGCCGATAAACTAAACGATGATAATATTGCTGCAATTTTTGCTTTATTACATCCGGATAGTGTAATTATTGATGGAGGTAACTCACATTTCAAAGACAGTATTAGAAGAGTTGATGCTTTTCATAAAATGCAATTTAACTACTTAGGTGTAGGGATTTCAGGAGGAGCACAAGGAGCACTACAAGGCCCATCAATGATGATAGGGGGTAATGAAACTCAATACAATAAAATAAAACACCTTTTTGAAGCTATCGGCGCCTCATTTGACCAAATAAGCTGCGCTAGGTACATAGGAACCTCAGGTGCAGGTCATTTTGTTAAAATGATTCACAACGGCATAGAATATGCACTTATGCAAAGTATCGCAGAAGTATATGCATTACTCAAAACTTCAGGAGCCTTTACACCAGAAGAAATTGCTGAATTATTCAAAACTTGGCAAAATTCAGAATTAGATTCCTACTTATTACGAATTAGCGCCAATATAATTAGTGAAAAAGAACAAAACGATACTGTATATGTTTTGGACCAAATAAAAGATCAAGCCAAACATAAAGGCACAGGTAAATGGGTGTCTCAATTCGCATTTGATGTTGGTGTACCAATCAATGGAATTAACGCTGCTCTAGAATCACGCTTTTTATCAAGTGACAAAAGACTTAGAACCAAAATAAATCGAGTTTATAGTTCAGAATATCAAACCCTAGATAATTTCAAGTCAAAGGAAAGCCTAATTCAGTAGAGTAGACAACTGTTAGAATTCAACTACATTTTAAGCTTTGCACGAGGAATTGCACTAATACAGAGAGGCTCTGAAGACTTTAATCTAAGCGTAAAATTGACCGAAGTATTGGCAGCTTGGATGAACGGCTGCATTATTGAAAGCAAACTCGTTTTTAAGTTGCATAAAATTTATACAGAGCAACCCTCATTGGAACATTTACTTTTAGAAAAATCGATTGCACTAAGAATAGAAAAAATACAAAAAAACAGCAGAAAATTAATAGCTCTTGCTATTGGTAATCAAATACCTATAAATGTGAGCTCGAATAACATCAGTTATTTTGATTACCTCAAAACTAAACATTCAAGTGCTAACTTAATTCAAGCGCAACGAGATTATTTTGGGCAACACGGCTTTGAAAGAATAGATAAAGACGGCATATTTCATCTTTAGTAAACGAAATTATACAAGTCAACGCCTTTGCAGAAGTTTTTAAATCCCAGTTCTACCTCTTATTTAGACAGATACATCTTTCTACGAGAATAAAGATCGTAGAATTCATCTTCTTTCAGATTATCTATAAATAAAATGCTCTCTCCAGTACTCTTCATTTCTGGACCGAGATTTTTATTCACATTAGGAAACTTATTAAAAGAAAATACAGGCTGTTTTATGGCATAACCATTCAATTCTGGGTTGAAGTCAAAATCTTTGATTTTTTTGTCTCCCAACATCAATTTCGTCGCATAATTCACATAAGGTTCGCCGTACGCTTTAGATATAAAAGGTACCGTTCTTGAGGCCCTAGGATTTGCTTCAATGATATATACGACATCGTCCTTTATCGCAAATTGAATATTGATTAAGCCTACAGTATTAAGAGCGAGGGCGATTTTACGCGTGTGGTCTTTAATTTGTTGCATCACGAACTCTCCCAAATTAAATGGAGGCAATGTAGCATTAGAGTCCCCTGAATGAATACCACAAGGTTCAATATGCTCCATAATTCCAATAATATAGACGTCTTCTCCATCGCAAATAGCATCTGCTTCTGCTTCGATTGCGCCATCTAAATAGTGATCTAAAAGAAGCTTGTTATTCGGTATATCTTTGAGTAAGTCAATAACGTGCTGTTCTAACTCTTCTTTATTAATAACGATTTTCATTCCTTGTCCTCCTAAAACATAGGATGGTCGAACCAAGAGAGGAAAATCCAGTGATTCGGATAACTCAATAGCCTGTTGCGCTGTTTCCGCAACTCCAAATTTTGGATAGGGAATGTTGTTTTCAGCTAAAAGTGAAGAAAAACTACCTCTGTCTTCTGCTAAATCTAAAGACTTAAAACTAGTACCTATAATTTTCACACCGTATCTATCCAATTTTTCAGCCAATTTAAGTGCGGTTTGACCTCCTAATTGAACGATGACTCCTTCAGGTTTTTCGTGTTTAATAATATCGTAGATATGTTCCCAAAATACAGGTTCAAAATATAATTTATCAGCAGTATCGAAGTCAGTAGATACCGTTTCTGGGTTACAATTAATCATAATTGTCTCATACCCGCAATCTGCTGCAGCCAATACCCCATGTACACAACAATAATCAAATTCAATTCCTTGGCCTATTCTATTTGGGCCTGAGCCCAATACAATGATTTTTTTTCTGTCACTTGACACACTGTCATTAGCAGTGTATGTGCGACCAGAGCTATCTTGAACAGACTCTTCAAAAGTGCTATAATAATATGGAGTTTGGGCAACAAATTCTGCTGCGCAAGTATCTACAAGTTTGTATACTCTATTGATGTTAAGCTTTTCTCTGAGTTGATATACTTGGCTTTCCAAACAGTCTAGCATATGGGCGATTTGTCGATCTGCAAAACCTTTTTGCTTGGCCTCTAGAAGTAATTCTTTGGGTAAATTGTCAACCGAATGCTTAGAAATTTCTTTTTCTAAAATATGCAGCTCTTCGTATTGTTTAAGAAACCACATGTCTATTTTAGTAATCTCGTGGATTGTATTCAAAGGAATACCCATTTGAATAGCATCATAAATCACAAATACCCTATCCCAACTCGGAACTGTTAATTTACTGATGATTTGTTCATAGTTTTTATAACCCTTTCCATCAGCGCCTAACCCGTTTCTTTTGATTTCAAGGGATTGCGTAGCCTTGTGCAAAGCTTCTTGAAATGAACGACCAATTCCCATTACCTCTCCTACGGACTTCATCTGCAGTCCTAAAGTTCGATCTGAACCTTCGAATTTGTCAAAATTCCATCTCGGGATTTTGACAATAACATAATCTAAGGTAGGCTCAAATAAAGCCGAAGTGGTTTTAGTAATCTGGTTTTCGAGTTCATCTAAAGTGTATCCAATCGCGAGTTTGGCGGCAATTTTCGCAATAGGATAACCTGTTGCTTTTGATGCTAATGCAGAAGAGCGCGAAACCCTAGGATTAATTTCGATGGCGATGATATCCTCTTTTTCGTCTGGACTCACAGCAAACTGAACATTACATCCTCCAGCAAAATCACCAATACTGCGCATCATTTTTATAGCCATGTCACGCATTCGCTGAAAAGTTGTGTCAGAAAGCGTCATAATTGGAGCAACAGTAATAGAATCCCCAGTATGAATCCCCATCGGATCCATATTCTCGATGGTACAAATAATAACAACGTTATCATTTTTATCCCTGAGTAATTCTAATTCATATTCTTTCCAACCCATTAACGCCTTATCAATCATGACCTCATGGATCGGCGATACTTCGAGACCATGACTCAATTGCTTGTCAAATTCTTCAGGTTTATAAACAATAGAAGCTCCTGCTCCCCCGAGTGTGAAAGAGGCTCTAATCACTAGAGGAAATCCAAATTGTTGTGCAATTTCTTTTCCTTTTAAAAAGGAAGTTGCAGAAGCCTGAGGAGGCATACCTATATCAATAGAAAGCATAAGCTCTCTAAATTTTTCTCGGTCTTCCGTAATATTTATAGCATCGATGTCAACACCAATGATTTCTACGTTAAAATCTTCCCATATACCTTTATCATCAGCTTCTATACATAGGTTCAAAGCAGTTTGTCCTCCCATTGTGGGTAGAACAGCATCCACGTTCGGATGTTTCTTAAGTATTTCAATAATAGACTTGGTGGTCAATGGTCTGAGATAAATGTGGTCTGCCATTGATGGGTCAGTCATAATCGTTGCTGGATTGCTATTGATAAGTATGGTTTCAATACCATCCTCGCGTAAAGATCGAAGTGCTTGAGATCCTGAATAATCAAATTCACAGGCCTGGCCTATAATTATTGGTCCTGAACCGATAATCAAGATACTGTTTATGTCTTTTCTTTTAGGCATATTCTCTGGGGATTAGTCAAAAAAAAGGTGTTGACCTTAAGCAACACCCACTAAAAAAACTTTTAAAACTAATTATTTTTTGTGTCTTGGTTCAGATGATACCGAAAGTTTTTTTCTTCCTTTTGCGCGTCGACTCGCCAATACTTTTCTTCCATTTGCAGAGGCCATGCGATCTCTAAAACCGTGCTTGTTTCTTCTTTTTCTCTTCGAAGGTTGATATGTTCTTTTCATAAATACCTTTTTATCGGATTAGATATTTCTAAACTGACCGCAAATATAACACGAAACTGCGGGAGAACAAAAGCTTTTTTTCAGAGAATTTAAATGTTTACTTTTGACGTGGTTTACATTTAAAATTAGCTCAGACATGTTCGATAAAAGAATAAAACTCTTTTTTGCGGTAGCCTCTTTTGGTTACGCGGTATTTTATTTTACAGAAGGACTCATTGGCAATGGAATTGCGCTGATTTTCTTAAGTGCTATTTTTATTTTTTTGTTTTACCGAAATGAAATAATCCTTCTTGCCTTTTTAAAAATGAGAAAACAGGATTTAGAAGGAACAGAAAACTGGTTGGTTAAAATTAAGAATCCGCAAAACGCCCTAACCACAAAACAACAAGGCTATTACAATTATTTGTATGGTATTATTTTTTCACAAAAAAACCTTACCCAAGCAGAGAAATATTATAAGCAAGCACTAAAACTCGGTTTAAACATGGATTACGATATTGCCATGACTAAATTATCTTTAGCCGGTATCGCACTTCAAAAAAGAAGAAAAAGAGAAGCTTCAACACTTCTAAAAGAAGCGAAAGCTTTAGATTCAAACAATATGTTGGGAGAACAAATTAAATTGATTCAATCTCAATTAAAACGCATTTAATCCGAGAGTTCTGTAATTTCTTGATTGGTGCCTTTTGGAACTTTAATGAATAAACTTTCACCTTTGCTCAATTCAAGGCTATTTTTACGCAACCAAGGATTCAGTTTTTTTAGCCATTTATAGTTTGTATTCAATTCTAATGCTAGCTCATTTAAATCTGTTACGCTTTCTTTAAGTTCCACCCATCTTGTTTGAGGGTATCTGTAATAATCATTCTCAACTAAAATAAATCCATATTGATCGGGCTTAGAGACGATCTCTTTAATAGCCAATATGCGAAAGATATATCGACTCGTTTCGTCGGGTAGTAATAAATCGTAATAACGCTCCACTTTTTGTTCCTCTAATCTTCTTTTCAGACCATTTGGACCTACATTATAAGCCGCAGCTGTCAATGTCCAACTCCCAAATTCAGTGTACCACTTTTTCAAATATTTACTTGCAGTCTCAGTACTCTTAATGAGGTGATAACGCTCATCAATTTGATAGTTAACTTTAAGTCCATACTCTCTAGCCGTGTTTTTCATAATTTGCCAAAAACCTGCTGCTCCCGCCGGAGAAACAACATTTTCAAGTCCACTTTCAGCTAAGGCTAAGTATTTAAAATCTGAAGGAACCCCATGAGCCTCAAGAATAGAATCGATTATAGGAAAATATTTTTCAGAACGTTTAATGAGTAATAACGCATTGGATTGCCAGTACGTATTGACCAAAAACTCTCTATCTAGACGTTCCCTTACGTCAGCATCGTACAAAGGCACTGATTCTCCAGCAAAATCAATAGCTTCAGGATATTGAACTCCGTGTATCTTGTAAGTATCCGCAACTCTCTTGAAAATTGTAGAAGTTGTCTCTGGTGTTTTGGCAAAGATTAATAGACCTAGTATCATAAGACTAACAAGGACTAAGAAAAGAGATTTGTTTTTCATTTGATTTGGAATAATTCACTTTTAAAGAATTGAAACTATTCAAGTGAATTTTTAGATTCAAATTTTAATGCTGAACGACTTGAAATACTGACGAATAACATTTTAATACTCTAGCCATTTTCATTATCTTTATCGTCTCTAACTAACAAACACAAATCATGGAATTACTAGAAATCACTGACAATGTTTTCTTGCGTCAATTCGAAATCAACATTGATGGTCATTTAATCAAAATGGAGTACGCTGCCCAAGAAAAGAAAATTTTTTTGACCAAATTAGTAATTCCTGAAGCCCTTCAGGACGATACTCTTGCTGACGACTTTATTACCGCTGTTCTAAAACACGTTCAAGAAAAAAATCTAAGAGTTGTTCCAACAAGTCCTCAAGTCGCGAAATTTTTAAGAAAAAACCGAAATAAGTTTAAAGAAATATTACCTGTGGGTATTAGAATCTAAGCAACTACAGTAACACGCACATACCCTTCCTCATCGATATAATCTAATCTCACCCAGCAAAGTTCATTTGAATACTTCGGATTCCAAGGAAGCTTGATCTTGATATAATTATCTGTGAATCCCACCAGATATCCGTCTTTGATTTCTTTTTCAAAAAGCACTTCTCTCTTTGAATCCAAATGCTTTTCATAAAACATTCTTCTTTTTTTAGCCGATAAAATTCGAAGCATTTTTGATCTTTTCTTTCTTATCGTTATATCTACCTTTCCAGGCATTAATGGAGCCTCTGTACCTTCTCGCTCGGAATAGGTAAAAACGTGTAAATACGAAATATCTAATTCTTGCAGGTATTCATAAGTCTCTTTAAATAAAGCCTCGGTTTCACCCGGGAATCCGACAATTACGTCAACTCCAATGCAAGCTTCTGGCATCACTTGTCTTATTTGGGTTATGCGATCGGTATATAGTTTTGTGAGATATCTACGTTTCATTTTCTTCAAAATTTCATCACTGCCACTTTGCAACGGTATGTGAAAATGAGGAACGAAAGATTCACTTTTGGCAACAAAATTTATAATAGAATTGTGCAATAAATTGGGCTCAATTGAAGAGATTCTATACCTCGCGATTTTTGGCAACTCATCAAGAGCTTCAACAAGTTCTAAAAAGGTGTGTTCGTGTTTCTTATTGCCAAATTCTCCTTTACCATAATCTCCGATATTCACTCCAGTCAAAACAATTTCACGAATATTTTCAAGAGCGATTTCCTCTGCATTTTTAAGTACATTTTTTAAAGTATCACTTCTTGAAATACCTCTAGCCATTGGAATCGTACAATACGTGCAAGGATAATCACATCCGTCCTGAACCTTTAAAAATGCCCTGGTGCGGTCTCCTATAGCATAACTACCTTGATATTGATTGACTTCATCAATTTCACAAGAGTGAATTTTTGTAAGCTCCTTATCATTATCAAATAAATCTTCTATGAACTGTGTTAAATTAAATTTTTCACTGGCACCTATAACTAAATCCACCCCATCTACTGCGGCGAGTTCTTCAGGTTGGAGTTGGGCATAACATCCCACAGCGACTATAAATGCGTCTTTGTTTTGAGCATACGCCTTTTTGGCAATGGTTTTAAATTTTTTATCTGCATTTTCTGTTACAGAGCAGGTATTTATAACATAAACGTCAGCCTTAGATTCGAATGGAACTTTTTGGTAACCTTTTTCTTGAACACTTCTTGACAAGGTGGATGTCTCTGAGTAATTCAACTTACAGCCTAGGGTGTAAAAAGCTACTTTTTTCATTGGCATCACTTCTTCCATTTCTGTTCCAAGTTGTAAATTTTCTCAAACAAGTGCTCATCTTCTTCTGAAAATTCCACACCACGCCTATCCATAGCAGTTCGTGCTACTTCAATAGCCTTTTTTAGTTTAAAATCAGAGTATCCTAAATTCCCACCCCAACTAAAACTAGGAATGAAATTTCTCGGAAAGCCTGAACCGTAAATATTGCATGAAAAACCAATTACCGTACCTGTATTGAACATCGTATTAATTGCAGATTTACTGTGATCACCCATGATTAAACCCAAAAATTGTTCATCTGTTTGATCAAATCGCTCTGACTCGTAATTCCACAATTTAACTTTAGCATAGTTATTTTTGAGATTCGATGTATTGGTATCTGCTCCCAAATTACACCACTCACCTATTACTGAATCACCTAAAAAACCATCGTGACCTTTATTGCTGTATCCGAAAAACATGACACTTTTAATCTCTCCACCTACTTTAGATTGTGGACCAAAGCAACATGGGCCGTAAATTTTAGCACCCATCTTAACAGTAGAATCCTGCGCAATACCTATTGGTCCCCTCAGCAATGAACCTTCCATAATCTGACTGTTTTTTCCAATATAAATGGGACCCTGCTGGGTGTTTAGAACAGAAGCGTACACTTGAGCCCCTTGCTCGATAAAAACAGGATGATTTCCTATAACAGTATTAGAAGGGTGATAATTTTGGCTTACTCTTTTGGCCGTAAGTAATTCAAAATCAATATCAAAAGCAGCTCTAAGTTTTGAGAATAAATGCCAAGATTTTGTGATTTGAATCACAGGTTCATCGCAAACCACCCTAGTTAACTCTTCAAAAGAAGTCAAGAAATCTTTGCTTCTGTAAGCGATAATACGATTCTCTTGCAGCAAGACCATTTGATCTTTCAAATTCAATATTTGCTCAACTAAAGATTTATTGGGTAAAATCGTGGCGTTGATAACTAATTTATCTTTGGCTTCATCTGCAAATTCAAATTTATCAGCTAAATACGACTCAGACTGCACGAAAGTCTTTAAACCTGTCATTTTTTCCCATCTCTCACGTACAGTAAGTATTCCAAATCTCAGCTCTGCAATGGGCTTATTAAAAGTCAAAGGCAAAAAGGAGCCGTGAAAATTAAAATCAGATAAGATGAGGGTCATTTTCTTTTTTTGGCAAAAATAGCCATAAAAAAAGCACCTTTCAAGAGGTGCCCTATATCTTTTAAAGTAAAAAAGTTAGTCTTTTTTAAACTTCTTGTATTTGTTCTTAAACTTATCAATTCTACCTGCTGTATCTACAAGCTTAGACTTACCTGTATAGTAAGGATGAGATGTTCTAGAAATCTCCAACTTTACGAGAGGATACTCGACTCCTTCAATTTCAATATTTTCTTTAGTCTCAACAGTTGACTTTGTTATAAACACATCCTCATTAGACATGTCTTTGAATGCCACTAATCTATAATTTGTTGGATGTATACCATTTTTCATATCCAGTCTTCTTTTAAGGTGTGCAAAGATAAATATTTTTTAAACTAAAACAAGCGATATTATCCGTTGAAATTATTTTAATTTTACCAAAAACAAAATCATGGATAATAAACAAGCCACTACAGGAAAATTTGCACTCACTTTTGGACTACTATTAGGAATTGCTGCTTCAGCGTTTTCATTCATTCTATACACTATGGACCTTCACTATCAGGGAGGTACTTCCGCTGTTATAGTTAGTGTTTTACTCTCGTTAGCGTTTATTGTAATAGGTATGTATCAATTTAAAACCGCTAATGAAGGAATTATGAGTTTTGGTCAGGCCCTAAAGGTTGGTGTTGGTGTAGGTCTAATAAGTGCAGTTATCAGTATCGCTTTTAATTTGGTTCTCACAAATTTTATCGACCCTGATACTTTAGCCAAGTCAATGGAATTTCAACGTCAAAATATGATTGAAAACTCGGAATTGACATTAGAGCAAATCGATATGCAAATGGAGATGATTCAAAAATTCTCTACGCCAGCAATACAGGCAGGGATAGGCATATTAGGCTCTGTCATTTTCAGCTTTTTACTATCACTCATACCTGCGGCAATTCTTAAAAAAAATGAAGAAGAATAGATAGAATTCTATTTCACTTTAGCTCAAAGCATGAATGTATCTCTTGTAATTCCTTTATTAAATGAGGCAGAATCCTTAAATGAACTACACGACTGGATTGTATCTCAAATGGAATCCAAAGCCTACACTTATGAACTCATATTTGTCGATGATGGCTCAACAGACGAGTCTTGGCAAATAATTGAGTCTTTGTCTAAATCGAATACATCTGTCAAAGCCATTCGTTTTAAAAGAAACTACGGCAAATCTCAGGCGCTGAACGCAGGATTTCAAATTGCTCAAGGTGATGTCGTTGTCACTATGGATGCTGACCTTCAAGACAATCCAGAAGAAATTCCCCAGATGATTAAAATGATTCAAACCGAAAATTACGATTTAGTCTCAGGTTGGAAAAAGAAAAGATACGACTCCTTTTTTGCAAAAAATTTACCCTCAAAACTTTTTAATTGGGCTGCACGTAAGACCTCAGGAATTAAACTCCACGATTTTAATTGTGGCTTAAAAGCTTATAAAAACGAAGTAGTCAAAGCCATAGATGTCTATGGTGAGATGCACAGGTATATACCAGTACTGGCTAAAAACGCAGGTTACGATCGAATTACGGAAAAGGTAGTACAGCATCAAGCTCGAAAATACGGCTACACTAAATTTGGTGCAGATCGATTTATCAATGGTTTTTTGGATCTGATTACCATTTGGTTTGTTAGCAAATTTGCCAAAAGACCAATGCATTTTTTCGGCTCATTGGGTTCTTTAGTGTTTCTCATAGGGTTTTTGTTTGCACTTTATCTGGGAATAGATAAACTGTATATCAATACTAAAGGGCGATTAATCACACAAAGACCGGAATTTTATATAGCCTTGGTTTCCATGATAATAGGAACACAGTTGTTCTTAGCCGGTTTTATATCTGAGATGATCAGCCGAAACAAATCAAACAAAAAACGTTACCATATAAATTCCTTTTTAAATCTCAATCCGAAAAATGACATACATTGATAATGCCAAGCAATGGCTAGGAAGCACATTTGACAATGACACAAAAAACCAAATACAGCACCTTTTAGACACTAATCCCCATGAGCTTGAAGACTTGTTTTACAAGGATTTAGAGTTTGGTACGGGTGGAATGCGGGGTGTAATGGGTATTGGAACAAATCGAATCAACACTTATACACTCGGAAGAAACACGCAAGGTATTTGCAACTATTTACACGCCAAAAATTCTGATCACAAAACCTTGTCTGTGATCATTGCATATGATTGTAGACATCAAAGTGATACCCTTGCACAATGTGTGGCAGAGGTGTTTTCAGCAAATAACATTAAGGTATACATTTTCAGTTCGCTTAGAACGACACCTGAATTATCTTTTGCAGTAAGACATTTAAACTGTGATATCGGTATTGTTTTAACTGCTTCGCATAACCCACCCGAATACAATGGGTACAAGGTGTACAACAGCGAAGGAGGGCAAATCGTACCCCCCCAAGATAAAGAAATCATTAGTGCCATAAATCAATTGAACTTTAACGAAATTAATTTCAGTGCAAAACATGAATTAATTCAAAAAATAGACGAGCACATCGACGAAGCTTTTTTTGAAGCTGCGGTAAACGCAGGAAGTTTTAATGCTGAAGGAAAAAATGATTTAAGCATCGTCTTTACTCCAATACACGGAACTTCTATTACAGCCATTCCACAAGTGCTTCAAAAAGCGGGTTACCAAAAAGTTACTATAATTCAGGAACAAGCGGAGCCTAAAGGGAATGGAGCATTTCCAACCGTTGTTTCTCCAAATCCAGAAGAAGCCGAAGCCCTTGATCTAGCACTCAAAAAAGCGGATGAAATTAAGGCGGACATTGTTATAGGGACTGATCCTGACAGCGATAGGCTTGGAATTGCCGTTAGAGACACTAATAATGAAATGATCTTATTAAACGGTAACCAAACAATGGTTGTAATGACTCAATTTTTACTCGAAAAAGCCTATCAAAAGGGAATGAAAGGAAATGAGTTTATTGCCTCAACCATTGTATCCACACCAATGATTCAAGAAATCGCGAAAAAATATGATCTAGAATGTAAAATTTCGTTGACAGGTTTCAAATGGATTGGCAAAATGATCACCGATTTTCCTGAACTCAAATTAATAGGTGGTGGTGAAGAGAGCTATGGTTACATGGTCGCAGATTTTGTACGAGATAAGGATGCTGTAACTTCTACCCTACTTGCCTGTGAAATAGCGAGTCAATGCAAAGCGGATGGAAGTTCATTTTTCGATTATTTAATCGACTGTTATTTGAAGTATGGATTGTATCAAGAAAAACTTGTTTCAATCACTAAAAAAGGAAAAAAAGGTGCTGAAGAAATTGAGCAAATGATGTTGAACTTCGAACAAGCTCCGCCTAACACCATAGCTGGATCAAAGGTGAAGTTTTTCGAAGATTATGCCACTTCTGAAAAAACAAATCTATTTTCTGGAGAAAAAACTGCCATAACACTTCCCAAATCTAAAGTCTTTATCTTCGAAACTGAAGATGGATCAAGAGTTGCGGCGAGACCAAGTGGCACCGAACCGAAAATAAAGTTTTACATAAGTGTCAACACTTCCTTGAATAGCAGAGAAGATTACCCTTCAAAACAAGCAGAGCTTGAGACAAAAATAAATACCATTTTAACGGAGTTTAAATTGAACTAAATTGAAGCGTGGAGCATAGTCTGTCACATATTTTAAAATTTGGAATAAAGTATAAGAAAAACGCAGTTTTAAATGTGCTTTTCAACATTTTCTATGCATTTTTCAACGTTCTTTCGATTTTAATTTTTATTCCGACCCTTGGTATTCTTTTCAATACAGAAGAAAAAATATATTCAAAGCCAGATTTCAATTCCATTGGAGATCTAAAAACCTATATCGAAGAACTACTGAGTTTTTACCTTACCCAGTTAGAAACTCAAAGCGGACCTGAGGCAGCCTTACTATTTATCGTTCTAGCATCAGCAGTAATTTTCTTCTTTAAAAATCTATTTAGATATTTGGCACTTTACGCACTCTCGTTTTTGAGAACAGGAATGGTCAAGGACATTCAAGACGCGCTTTACATCAAATCGCTATCGCTATCTCTCAACTATTTTAATAATAACAATAAAGGCGACCTGATAGCACGGATGACTTCAGATGTCAAAGAAGTCGAAGGCTCAATCATCAATAGTTTAGAAGCTCTTGCTAGAGAGCCACTAACTATTGTTTTTGTACTGATTTCGATGTTTGCCATAAGTACGCATCTAACCTTATTTGTCTTTGTGTTTTTACCCATCACAGGTTTTATCATTTCGAGTTTAGGTAAGAGACTAAAAGCTACATCATTAGAAGCGCAAAAAGAAACTGGAGTATTTCTCTCATTTTTAGAGCAAAGCCTTACATCACTCAAAATCATCAAAGCCTTTAATGCTGACTCGGGATTCAGTGCCACATTTAAAGCTTCGACAGCTCGATTTCGAAAACTCATGAATGCTGTGCTACAACGTAAAGGCTTGGCAGCGCCAATGAGCGAATTTTTAGGAGTAATGGTTGTTCTTACTGTACTTTGGTACGGTGGTAAGCTCGTTTTACAAGGAGATGATCAGCTCAGTCCTCAGGAATTTCTGGGTTATATCGGATTGTTTTACACCATTATCAATCCTGTAAAAAACATCACTACAATCAACTATAATATCAAAAAAGGAAAGGCATCTGCCGAGCGAATTGTAGAGATACTGCACGAACAAAACAAAATTGAAGATGGTCCAGAAAATAGCATTCCTGCTTTTCAGTCTCAAATTCAATTTAAAAAAGTACATTTCTCTTATGAGACAGATTTGGTTTTGAACGATCTGAGTTTTGATTTAAAAAAAGGTGAAACTCTTGCGCTAGTCGGACAGTCAGGAGGAGGTAAATCAACAATAGGTCATTTGATTTGCAGGTTCTACGATGTGAATTCTGGTGCCATTAGTATCGATAATGTAAATATTAAAAACTATACCAAAAGAACACTTCGAGAACAAATTGGGGTGGTCACCCAAGAACCACTTTTATTTAATGATAGTGTGGCTAACAATATTGCGCTAGGACAAGCAGAAAACTATTCCAAAGAAGAAATTATTCAGGCAGCCAAAGTAGCCAATGCCCATGAATTCATCACTCAACTCCCAATGCAGTACGAGACAAATATAGGCGATACAGGAGGTAAACTCTCTGGAGGTCAAAAGCAACGATTGGCTATTGCCCGTGCGGTTTTGAAAAACGCCCCTATTTTACTCTTAGATGAAGCCACCTCAGCATTAGATACCAATAGCGAAAAGTTAGTTCAAGAAGCATTAAACAGGTTGATGAAAGAGAAAACAGCCATTGTAATCGCACATCGTTTATCTACCATTGCAAATGCCGATCAAATTGCAGTTATTGATCAAGGAAAAATCGTTGAGCACGGAAATCACCAGCAGCTTATCTCCAAAAAAGGAGTTTATTACAACCTAGTCGAGCTGCAAAATATAGGGGACGCTTAAACTTTTTTCGAATATATTCGTCTTATATAAAAATTGAAGATTTTGCAGGAAGAGGCAACATTAGTTCGTCAACTCAAAGAGAGAAAAACCAGAGATCAGGCCTTCCGTATTTTGCTAGACAAATACAAAGAACCTTTGTATTGGCATATCCGAAGAATTGTTCTGAATCACGATGATACTGATGATGTTCTTCAAAACACTTTCGTAAAAGTTTTCTTCAATATTGAGCAATTTCAGAACAAGAGTAAGTTGTATTCTTGGATGTATCGAATCGCCACAAATGAGAGTATTGACTTTATTAAAAAAAGAAGTCGAATGAGAGGTGTTTCGAATGAGGAATACATCTCATCAGTAGCGGAGAAGCTTATAGCTGACCCGTATTTTAACGAAGATGAAACTGCGTATAAGTTACAAAATGCTATTGCTCAATTACCTGAAAAACAACGAATTGTGTTTAATATGAGGTATTACGATGAAATGAGTTATGCCGATATCGCTAAAATTTTAAACAAAAGTGAAGGGGCACTGAAAAGTTCATACCATCACGCTTACCATAAAATAAAAAATTACTTTAATGAAGAAAATTAATCGCGAATTTAAACTGCCTGAGGAGCAATATTTTAGTGACTTCGATCAAAAGATTGAAGAGCGCTTAAAATGGTCTTCAAAAGATGATTTTCGAATGCCTGAGCATTATTTTGAAGAGCTTAATCAAAATATCCTGATCAGCTTGGCAAAAAAGCGTCGTAACAAAGTCGTTTCCTTAATTAGACAGAGCGTCGCAACAGCTGCTGCTGTAAGTTTATTAGTCGTAATGTATGCCACCTCATTTTCAAATGAAATGAACCAAAATACCAACAAGTCTGCGGTCATGCTAGAATCCGCAGAAAAAGAGGATATAGAAATTTATTTCGAAGCCATTAATTGGGATCTCCAAAATGAAGACCTTGCCCTTCTAATTGAGACCATTAACGAATAATTTAAACATGAAAATTACAACGTTTAAATATTACCAATATTTAGTTATCACCTTAGGATTAGTTTTTACTCTTTTCGGCACAGCACAAGAAAAAAGATCATTCGAAGAAAGAATGGAACGAATGAAAACGATTAAAAGACAGTATTTTAATGAAAATATAAGCTTTACTGAAAAAGAAAAAAGTGCGTTTTGGCCGGTACACGACAAACACCAAGAAATCATTTGGGGATTACATGCTAGAGAAAAAAAACAGCTCAGAAAATTCAGAGAATTAGGTGAACAAGCTAGTGAAGAGGATTCTTCTTATTTCTTAGATGAGATGTCTAAAATTGAAATTGAAAGACATCAAGAAAAACTGCGCTATTTTGAAGAATTAAAAACCATTCTTCCTTCAAGTAAAATCCTTGATCAATACAAGGCTGAAGATGATTTTAAAGAAAATCTCATAAAACGATACCGAAGAAAAGACAAAGCACGAAATCCTTAAGTATCTTCGCAGTTTTAATTAAGCGCAATGCGATTTCACCGAAATTTGGTTTTGGCCTGTATAGAGGCCCTTCATCTCATTATTAATCAACGTAAATACGCGGATAAAGTCATTGAAAGCGTATTAAAAAAAGATAAGCGTTGGGGCGCACGGGACAGAGCCTTCATCGCCCAAACGGTTTACGACATTGTTCGTAATCAAAGGATGTACTTGCACATTGCAGGTGTAAAAACACCACTGCACACCACAGAAATTTGGAGATTAATTTCCATTTGGATTGTTTTAAACAATTTTGAATTACCCGAATGGAAAGAATTTGAGAAGACACCTGTACGCCGCATTCGAGGTCGCTATTACGAAAACAGCAAGTCTTTTGTCTACAAGGAATCCATTCCTGATTGGATTGATCAAATAGGACGCACTCAACTCAACCCAGAGCTTTGGGAAAAAGAAGTTCATGCCTTAAACCAACCTGCTGAAGTAGTTTTGCGGGTCAACACGCTCAAGTGCACTGAAAAAGAACTCATTAATGATTTAAAAAAAGACGGGATTTTAACCGAACGAATATCCGCCTATCCAGGCGCTTTAATTGTCAAAGAACGCAGCAATTTATTTAAGACAAACGCCTTTAAAAATGGATATTTTGAAATACAAGATGCCAACTCTCAACTAGTAGCTCCATTTTTAGAGGTCCAAAAAGGACATCGGGTTATTGATTGTTGTGCAGGTGCCGGAGGAAAATCATTGCACCTGGCTGCTCTGATGCAAAACAAAGGACAGTTAATCGCAATGGATATCTTTCCGTACAAACTAAATGAACTTAAAAAAAGAGCTAAAAGAGCTGGAGCTTTTAATATTGAAACACGATTAATTGAAGGAAAAAAATCCATAAAAAAATTAAGGCAATCTGCCGACCGTGTTTTAATTGACGCTCCATGCAGTGGTTTAGGTGTTTTAAAACGCAATCCCGATGCCAAATGGAAGCTGCAACCAAAACACTTAGATAAATTAAAAGAAACGCAGCAACAACTGTTACAAGAATATTCTGCAATGCTTAAACCCGGAGGAAAACTCGTATATGCCACCTGTTCTATACTTCCTCAAGAAAACGAGAAGCAGGTAGAAACCTTTCTTAAAAGTCCCGTTGGTGAATCTTTTATTTGCACTGAAAAAAAGACCTTATATGCCCACAAAAATGGGTACGACGGCTTTTTTATGGCGCAGTTTGAACATCAAACCTAATGTTCTAATTTTATCAAACAACAAGTAATTATGATCTACTTTTTCAGCAACCCCAACAATCATATTTTTGCTGCATTTTCATCCACCCCACTAGACCAGAACAGCATCGAAAAACTAATTTGGGTATTAAATGCAAACTTACTGAGCAATACCACAGAAGTATCAGGAAACTTCATTGGTCCTAGAGCAAGTATGCTCACACCCTGGAGCACAAATGCTACTGACATCCTCAAAAACATGGGGGTTTTTAGCGTTACTCGTATTGAAGAGTACCTTCCCGATTCAGATCAAGTTTCTTATGATCCAATGCTGATGCAGAAGTACAATTTACTGAATCAAGACTTGTTTAAAATTGATTTGGTATCTGATCAATTGGAAGACATCACCGATATCGAAAACTACAATAAAGAAGAAGGGTTAGCCTTAAGTCTAGATGAAATTGACTACCTCAAGCAATTGTCAAAAGAATTGGGACGCCCCCTGACAGATGCAGAAGTATTTGGTTTTTCTCAAGTCAACTCTGAACACTGCAGACATAAAATTTTCAATGGGAGTTTTATACTCAACAATCAAGAACAATCCGATTCACTTTTTGCTTTAATCAAAAAAACAGCTAAGACCAATCCCAACGAAATCGTATCGGCTTATAAAGATAATGTTGCCTTTATCAATGGACCTAAAGCGATTCAATTCGCTCCCAAGGATCCCGAAAAAGCGTCCTTGTATACAGAAGAAGAAACCGAAACTATTTTATCAATCAAAGCCGAAACCCATAACTTTCCAACAACCGTAGAGCCTTTTAATGGAGCAGCAACAGGTTCTGGTGGTGAGATTCGAGATCGATTAGCTGGAGGCCAAGGTTCTATTCCACTCGCAGGAACTGCTGTTTACATGACTTCATATCCAAGAACATCTCCTCCTTTAGCTTGGGAACAAAAGTTAGGCGAAAAAAAATGGCTTTATCAAAACCCCACAGACATCTTAATTAAAGCTTCTAATGGTGCGTCTGACTTTGGAAACAAATTCGGACAGCCGCTTATAGCAGGTTCACTATTAACTTTTGAGCACCAAGAGGAAGCCGTTGATTTTGACCAGCGCCATTTAGGTTTCGACAAGGTCATCATGCTAGCTGGTGGAGTTGGATACGGATTAAAAAAATACGCATTCAAGAAAAAGCCAAAAAAAGGAGACCTCATCGTTATCCTAGGAGGTGACAATTACAGAATTGGAATGGGAGGTGCAGCAGTATCCTCTGCAGACACCGGTGCTTTTAACGCAGCTTTAGAGCTCAATGCGGTGCAACGATCTAATCCTGAAATGCAAAAGCGCGTTGCAAATACCATAAGAGCCCTGGTAGAGCGAACTGAAAATATAATTGTTTCAATACATGATCACGGAGCTGGAGGGCATTTAAATTGTCTTTCAGAATTGGTTGAAGATACTGGGGGTAAAATAGACATCAACAAATTACCGATTGGGGATCCCACCCTATCTGAAAAAGAAATCATTGGCAATGAATCCCAAGAACGAATGGGGTTAATTATCGATCCAAAAGATGAAGAACTGCTCCGAACTATTGCAGAAAGAGAACAAGCGCCTATGTTTATCGTAGGTGAAGTAACCGAAGATATGCATTTTGAGTTCGCCGCCTCTGATAAGCCCAAAAAAGCCATAGATTTAGAACTTTCTGATTTATTTGGTAATTCTCCAAAAACCACAATTACAGATTCTACGACTCCTCGTCTATATGCAGACCTCAGCTATCAAATTGATTATGTCTTAGACTATCTTGAAAACGTGCTTCAACTTGAAGCAGTGGCTTGTAAAGATTGGTTGACCAACAAAGTTGACCGTTGTGTAGGCGGAAAGGTAGCTATTCAACAATGTGTGGGTGAATTACAATTACCCCTCAATAATTGTGGTGTAATGGCTTTAGATTATGTTAGCCATAAAGGTATCGCCACCTCAATTGGTCATTCTCCAATCTCAGGTCTAATAAATCCTGGAGCAGGAAGTCAGAACAGTATTGCCGAAGCACTTACGAACATTATGTGGGCACCTCTCGAAAAAGGTATTCAAAGTGTATCGCTTTCGGCTAATTGGATGTGGCCTTGCAATAATGAAGGCGAAGACGAGCGTTTATACAAAGCAGTACAAGCAGCTAGTGACTTTGCAATTGAACTTGGAATTAATATTCCAACAGGTAAAGATTCACTCTCGATGAAACAAAAGTACTCAGATAAAGAGGTTCTTTCACCAGGAACTGTAATTATCTCAGCAGCAGGGCAATGTTCTGATTTCACTAAGGTAATTGAACCAGTTGGAAAGCTAGATCAGGGCTCACTTTACTATATCAATTTATCACAAGAAGATTTAGAATTAGGCGGATCGAGTTTTGCTCAAAGTTTAAATACTATTGGTCAAAAAACCAGTGGTATTGCTAGCGCAAAAGATTTTGCTCAAACTTTTGATTTCATACAAGAAGGAATTAAGACCGATAAAATTTGTGCAGGTCATGACATTTCCTCTGGAGGACTCATTACTTGTTTACTTGAACTGTGCTTCTCAACTCAGAATTTGGGAGCAGAAATCGATTTGAGTGAATTAGGTCAAGCTGACTTTGTTAAGCTACTATTCGCAGAAAACAGCGGTATCCTAGTGCAATTGACAGCAGATTCGGAACAGTGGATTAAAGATTGTCCAATTTCCGCAATTAAAATTGGTCAATTCTGCAGCTCAGAAACCTTAGCAATCAAAAATAACAGTGTAGAAATGGGCATACCTGTGGCGCGATTCAGAGATTTGTGGTATAACACTTCCTACCGTATGGATGAGTTACAAACTGCAAATGGTCTTGCCAAAGACCGTTTTGAAAATTATAAGAGTCAGCCATTACGCTTTACGTTTCCCATTGATTTTGATGGTGAAATTCCTTCAAAACCTCAGAATAAACCATTAGCTGGAGTTTTGAGAGATAAAGGGAGTAATTCAGAAAGAGAAATGGCCAATGCGCTTTATTTAGCGGGTTTTGAAGTTAAAGACATTCACATGACCGACCTGATTTCCGGAAAAGAAAATCTCGAGGATATTCAACTTTTAGCAGCTGTTGGAGGGTTTTCGAACTCTGATGTTCTCGGAAGTGCAAAAGGTTGGGCTGGTGCTTTTAAATTTAATGCTAATGCACGTGCTGCTATAGATGCGTTTTTCAATAGACCTGATACGCTATCTATTGGGATTTGCAACGGATGTCAGCTATTTATGGAACTCGAATTAATCTATCCAGAACACGAAGTTCACGGAAAGATGACACACAACAAGTCGAATAAACACGAAAGTAACTTTGTTGGGGTGAAAATTGAAGCCAATAATTCTGTGATGCTAAAGAATATGGAAGGATGTGAATTAGGTGTATGGATTTCACACGGTGAAGGAAATTTCAGACTACCTGAATCTGACAACAAATATAATGTTGTGAGCACCTATAGTTACGACGCCTACCCTGCCAACCCTAATGGCAGTGATTTGAATGCAGCCATGCTCTGCGATGCTAGCGGACGTCACTTAGTTTCTATGCCTCATATGGAACGTTCTATTTTTAGTTGGAATTGGGCTCATTATCCAGATGGTGACGATCATCGATTATCTCCTTGGATCAAAGCCTTTGAAAACGCCAGAAACTGGATTTTAAATTCTTAGTGATTATCCTTATTTTGCATAGAACTAACACTATGCGAACATGTCAACGATTACTAGATTATTCGACTTTATTTATCACCAAGAAAAAAACAGTCCTTTAGAAAAATGCCTTTCCACTAAGTACAATGGCGTATGGAAATCATTAAGTACAAAAGAGGTCATTGACCACGCTAATGCGGTAAGTCGAGGCCTAATCAATATTGAAATTGAGGCCAATGATAAAGTTGCTCTAATCTCAATGACCAACAGAACTGAGTGGAGTATTTTTGATATTGGCGTATTACAGGTGGGAGCGCAAACTGTACCCATCTACCCCACTATATCTGAAGATGATTACGCTTATATATTAAATCATAGCGAGTCTAAGATTGTTGTAGTTTCATGTCAAGAAGTGCTAGATAAAGTACTAAAAATCAGTAATGAACTAAAAACTGTGAAAGAGATTTACAGTTTTGATCAACTCGAAAATTGTACACACTGGAGCGATATTCTAGACAAAGGAAAAAACATTGCCGAACAAGAAGAAGTTGAAAAAAGAAAGTCAGCCGTTGCTGAAGAAAATTTAGCAACTATAATATATACCTCTGGAACCACAGGACGTCCAAAAGGTGTGATGCTTTCTCATAGCAATATTGTGCAAAACGTTCTTGCTGCTGAGGAGCGTGTTCCTTTTGTAGATGGTTCTCACGCCTTAAGTTTCCTTCCATTATGTCACATTTTTGAACGTGTAATTTTATACATCTACCAATACTGTGGTGTTAGTGTGTATTACGGTGAAGGTTTAGATAAAATCAGTGAGAATATTAACGAGGTCAAACCAATGATAATGACCGTGGTCCCAAGACTTTTAGAAAAAGTTTACGACAAGATTGTTTCAAAAGGAAAAGATCTTACCGGTATAAAGAAAAACTTGTTTTTTTGGGCGGTTTCTTTAGGATTGAGATACGAGCCATACGGTCAAAACGGTTGGTGGTATGAAACCAGACTTAAGCTAGCACGAAAGTTAATCTTCAGTAAATGGCAACAAGCTCTTGGAGGAAATTTAGACCTTTTAGTTTCAGGAAGTGCAGCCCTTCAGCCCAGATTGGCCCGTGTTTTTGGTGCTGCTGGCATTCCAGTTATGGAAGGGTACGGGCTAACGGAGACTTCTCCTGTAATCAGTGTAAATGACGAACGAAATCGCGGTTGGAAAATTGGTACCGTTGGAAGGGTGATATCTGGCTTAGAGGTTAAAATAGCTGAGGATGGAGAAATTTTGTGTAAAGGTCCTAACGTGATGATGGGCTACTACAAAGACCCAGAGAAAACAGCAGAAGTAATTATTGATGATTTCTTTCATACAGGAGATATTGGTGAAATTGATTCAGAAGGTTTTTTGAAAATCACAGATCGTAAAAAAGAAATGTTCAAGACTTCTGGAGGAAAATATGTTGCGCCTCGACTCCTTGAGAATAAGTTTAAAGAATCGTTTTTTATTGAACAAATAATGGTCGTTGGAGAAGGTGAGAAAATGCCAGCCGCACTCATTCAACCTAACTTTGAATTTGTAATAGATTGGGCGAATAAAAAAGGTATTTCGATTCCGAGTGACCCAGCTGAATTGGTAAAAAACCCAGAAGTGATCAATAGAATCTCCGAGGAAATTGAAAAAGCAAACAAGGTTTTTGCTAAATGGGAAAAAATAAAACAATTCAGATTAACTCCTGAGGTTTGGAGTATTGATCTTGGTCACCTCACGCCTACTATGAAGTTAAAACGTAAATTCATTAAAGAGCGCTATATAGATCTTTACAATGACATTTATAGCGAGTAACATAAGTATTATCTACTACTCTACACTTTAAGATCGAATTAAATCATTTGAAAAAATAAGATTGCAGAAGTTTTATCATCGATTAAATAAAAAACACCCCCCTAGATAAGGCTGGGAATTGATATCTAAAGAGGGGTGGAATAATTTTGTGAAGTATCATCAAAATTGGTTAAGTACTTGAGAGCAATAGTAGAGTGCAATACTTCAAAAGCATTGCAATATATATTATAATATTGCCTGCTAGTAATTTTGTTTAATTTGATTTACAGCATATTGCACTGCACAGTACCGTTTTAGTTTAAAAAACTAAACAAAACAATTAAAAACAATTAGAGTGAGTTAACATTTAAATTGGATTATACTACGAAAACCATGGGTGCTGACCAAAATGATTTTTTTCAACCGGAGTTTGATTATCAAGATAATATTCTAGACCTTTTAAAACATTAGTTAAATACTGTCCCAATTTGGGTTTGATGATAAAAAGATAAATGAAAGCGTACATATATTTGGGAACTTTGCTCGTTTTGTACGGATATATGCTTATTGTCAAACTGCAACCTTCTCCATGATCCTGTAATTGCCACGCTACATTTGATTTTTTACCATTTTCTTTTCCAATCGAAAGTTCAAAACTAGAATTCGGAGTCCATTTATTGAATTCTCTAATGTATTCTAGACCATTTAAATAAATAATTTTATCCTTTTTTTGTTCTGACCATTTCAGCACAGGGTTTCTCATACAAAAAGGGTGATAGAGCTCTAATGCACTTTCTGAAGATACAACTTCCCATACCCTGTGTTTTGTATGATTCAACACGATTTTCTTCGAAACTCTCATCATATTTTCTCCTAGCCTACAAAGATCATAAATTCTTTAATTATAAATGTGTTTGAAAAATGGTAAACATCTGTTTTGAATTCGAAAGTTCAGGTTTATCATCTAAAAACTCTTCGAGCCATATTCTCAACTCTAAAAGCTCATAAGGTAACAGTTGATTTATAGCTTTTTGTATTTCTTTGGTAAATAATTCATAACTGAAAGATACCTTGGTTAGGATATCTTTAGTGTACTCTAAAGTTGGACTTTCCATAATCTATAGTTAAAATCTTAAATAAGTTTAATCGACACAAATTATTACATTCTAGTGATAGAACTAAAGAGTTTAGTTATAAAAAATGAATATTGTAAAACACAAGCTATTACACAATGTTTTTGTCGAAATTCACAATTAATTATTGTAGAAAACTCAATGATAAACAATAATGAGAATTTTGTTTAACTAATATATTTTAAGATAGTTATTAATAAGACCTTAAATAATCTACGTTGTGTTATTCACAGTGCAATCACTCCAATTAATCAAAACAATTTAAAGACTCCTTTAAAGGCTTATACAAGGCAGTAAATTGTATAATTAAAGCAATAGGAGTGCATTTAACACGCTCTCTTTTACAATTAATAATCTCAAAATTTTTCTGCATTTTTTATTGCTGAAAAAAATACTATGCATGCATAATATTTTGTATATTTGAATGTGTCAGATGCGTATCAAAATATCACTCTCGACCATGCGTTAAGAGCAACTTGGCAAAGTATTTCAAAAATGTACAATGAAATGTCAAAACCTTACGGAGTGACTATGGCCGTGGGACTTACTCTTTTAAATCTAGATCCTAAAAACGGAGTGTCTAGCACTGCGCTGGGCCCCATGATGGGAATGGAATCCACTTCGCTCTCAAGACTTGTCAATAATCTTGAAGATTTAAACCTTATCGAAAGAAAACAAAACCCAATAGATAAAAGAGGTGTTCATATACATCTCACAGCACTTGGTTTAGAAAAAAGAGATCTGATCAAAGAACACGTTTTAAATTTCAACCATCGCGTCACATCAAAATTGAGTGCAGAGGACATTAAAGGTTATTTCAAAACCATAGAAATGCTCGAAAATGTTGCTTCACAAATAAAATCAACTCTAAATCCCGAATAAAAATGAATACAAAAAGACGGATTAAAAAAGTAGCAGTTATAGGCTCTGGGATAATGGGAAGTGGTATTGCTTGTCATTTTGCTAACATTGGCCTCGAAGTGCTACTTTTAGATATTGTACCTAAATCGCTTAATGAAAATGAAGAAAAGCAAAAGTTAAGTCTTTCAGAGCTTAAAGTTCGCAACCGAATTGTACGAGAATCTTTGGAGAAGGCCGTCAAATCAAAACCAGCTCCGCTCTATCACCCAAGTTTTAAGAGCCGAATAAGCATAGGAAATTTAGAAGACGATTTGTCTAAAATTGCTGATGTTGACTGGATTATTGAAGTTGTTGTTGAGCGTTTAGATATCAAACTTCAAGTTTTTGAACAAATAGAACAGCATAGAAAACCCGGAACACTTATAAGCACAAATACTTCGGGAATTCCGATACAACTCATGTTGGAAGGCCGCTCAGATGACTTCAAAAAACACTTTTGCGGAACACATTTTTTCAACCCCGCACGTTATTTAAAATTATTCGAAATCATTCCGTCTGAGTATACTTCAGACCAAGTGATCTCATTTTTTACCTTGTTTGCGGATAAATTTTTAGGAAAAACACCTGTAGTCGCAAGAGACACTCCAGCGTTCATCGGAAACCGAATAGGTATTTTCAGTATTCAGAGTTTGTTCCACACGGTCAAAAAGCTGAATATGAGCGTTGAAGACGTGGACAAACTAACCGGACCGCTTATAGGCCGTCCGAAATCAGCGACCTTTAGAACTGTGGATGTAGTTGGTTTAGACACGCTTGTTCATGTGGCCAATGGCATTAGTGAGCATTGTCCAAATGATGAACGTCACAGCGTATTTGAGCTTCCCGCTTTTATCGAAACCATGATGGAGCAAAAATGGTTGGGGAGTAAAACAGGTTCGGGGTTTTATAAAAAAACCAAAAATGAAGTTTGTAAAACAGAGATATTATCCTTGGATCTTGACAGTCTCACCTACACGAGTCAGAAAAAATCCAAGTTTCCCATCCTAGAAAAAACCAAGGGAATAGACAATGTGATTGACAGATTCCCAATACTCATAAGTGGTGACGACAAAGCGAGTCTATTCTACCGAAAAAGCCTTGGTGAACTCTTTGCTTATGTCTCTCATCGTGTAGGCGAAATTACAGATGCCCTTTACAAGATTGATGATGCGATGAAAGCAGGGTTTGGATGGCAACACGGACCCTTTCAAATTTGGGACGCTATAGGCTTTCAAAAAGGAATCGAACTCATAAAAGAAGCTGAGCAACAAGCTGCAGAGTGGATCACATCAAAAGCAAATGACGATACTGCTTTCGTTTTTTATCAAGTTAAAGAAGGCCTAACCTATTATTTCGATCAGCAAAGCGATTCCTTTGTCAAAAAACCAGGTGCTGATGCCTTTATCATCTTAGACAACATTAGAGAAAAGAAAACCATTTTCACCAATAGTGAGTGTGCTATTCAAGATTTAGGTGACGGAGTACTAAATATGGAATTCCAATCTAAAATGAACACCATAGGCGGTGATGTATTGGCTGGTCTCAATAAGGCTGTAGGTATTGCCGAAAAAGAATACGAAGGCCTAATCATAGGTAATCAAGGAGAAAATTTTTCAGTAGGTGCCAATATTGGCATGATCTTTATGATGGCGGTTGAACAAGAATACGAAGAGCTCAATATGGCCATAAAGTATTTTCAAGATACCGTGATGCGCATGCGATATTCTTCAATTCCCACTGTGGTTGCCCCTCATGGACTCACCTTAGGTGGCGGATGTGAATTGAGTATGCATGCCGATTCTGTGGTTGCTACAGCAGAAACCTACATTGGACTCGTTGAATTCGGCGTAGGTGTTATTCCTGGTGGAGCTGGATCTAAAGAAATGACATTACGAGCAGCTTCTCATTTCAGAAAAAATGATGTTGAGCTCAACGTATTGCAGGAGTATTTCATGAATATCGGAATGGCTAAGGTAGCGACCTCTGCCTATGAAGCATTTGACATTGGTGTCTTACAAGAGCACAAAGACCTTATCATAGTCAACAAAGACAGACAAATTGCTGAGGCTAAAAAAAGAGTGCTTAATTTCGCTGAAAAGGGATATACGCAGCCCATTCAACGCAAAGACGTCAAAGTTTTAGGTAAACAAGCCTTGGGTATGTTTTTAGTAGGAATAGACGGAATGCAAGCTGGAGGTTACATTAGTGAACACGATAAAAAAATTGCTTCTAAACTGGCTTATGTAATGTCTGGAGGTGACTTATCCTCATCTCAAACGGTAAGTGAACAATACTTATTAGATATCGAACGTGAAGCTTTTCTATCACTTTGTGGAGAACGAAAAACTATAGAACGTATTCAACACATGTTAAAAACCGGTAAACCCTTAAGAAATTAAATTATGCAAACTGCTTACATTGTAAAAGGATATAGAACTGCCGTGGGTAAAGCCCCAAAAGGTGTGTTCCGATTTAAAAGACCGGATGAACTCGCAGCCGAAACCATAGCTCATTTAGTTGCGCAAATTCCAGATTTAGACAAAAAACGAATTGATGATGTGATTGTAGGTAACGCGATGCCTGAGGCAGAACAAGGTTTAAACATTGCCCGTTTAATTTCACTTATGGGTCTTGAGACCGACGATGTTCCAGGTGTCACAGTAAATCGATATTGCGCCTCAGGCTTAGAGACAATTGCAATGGCCTCAGCCAAGATTAACGCCGGCATGGCCGATTGTATCATTGCTGGAGGAGTTGAGAGTATGAGTTACATCCCAATGGGTGGGTACAAACCTACTCCAGACTACAAAGTAGCTGCGGCAGGTAAAGAAGATTATTATTGGGGTATGGGATTAACCGCCGAAGAAGTTGCCAAAAAATATGAGGTCACTAGAGAAGAACAAGATCAATTTTCTTTCGAATCACATCAAAAAGCACTTCGCGCCCTTCAGGAAGATTATTTCAAAGATGAAATTGTACCCATTCACATTTCGAACACCTATGTCGATGAGAATGGAAAAAAACAATCCAACTCTTATACCGTTGATCGCGACGAAGGGCCACGCGCAGACACTTCTTTAGAAAAATTATCGAGTCTAAGACCTGTATTTGCTGCCAAAGGAAGTGTTACCGCTGGAAATTCATCTCAAATGAGTGATGGGGCAGCTTTTGTAATGATCATGAGCGAAAGCATGGTTAAAGAATTCAAGCTTGATCCAATAGCTAGACTCGTGAGTTATGGTACTGCAGGCTTAGCGCCAAAAATTATGGGTATGGGGCCAATTTACGCCATTCCAAAAGCACTTAAACGCGCAGACATAAAACTCAATCTAATAGCACTTATTGAACTTAATGAGGCCTTTGCTTCTCAATCTTTAGCCGTAATCAAAGAGCTAGATATCGATCCTCAAAAAGTTAATCCTAATGGAGGAGCTATTGCATTAGGACACCCTTTAGGTTGCACAGGAGCAAAACTTTCAGTCCAATTGTTTAATGAAATGCGAAGACAAAAACACCAAAATCAATACGGCCTAGTGACCATGTGTGTTGGAACAGGTCAAGGAGCTGCTGGGGTTTTTGAATTTATATCCTAAATCTTTTAAAAAATGAGTACAGTAAAAACCAGAACAAGAGGCGGACAGTTTATCGTCAAAGAAACTCCAGCCGAAGATGTTTTTTCACTTGAAGATTTAAGTGAAGATCAAAGAATGATTCGAGAAAGCACACTCGAATTTGTAGAACGCGAATTGTGGGCACATTGGGAGCGTTTTGAAAAGAAAGACTACGCGTACACAGAAGAATGTATGCGAAAAGCTGGTGAACTAGGTTTGTTGAGTGTAGCAGTTCCCGAGGCATACGGCGGTATGGGTATGGGTTTTGTGACCACAATGCTCGTATGTGATTACATCTCAGGGGCAACAGGATCATTCAGTACTGCATTTGGAGCACATACAGGAATAGGAACCATGCCCATAACCCTATACGGTAATGAGACTCAAAAGCAAAAATACGTTCCTAAACTCGCTTCAGGAGAATGGTTTGGCGCCTATTGTTTAACCGAGCCCGGAGCAGGTTCAGATGCAAACTCTGGAAAAACAACAGCCGAATTATCCGATGACCAATCGCATTACCTCATCAACGGTCAAAAAATGTGGATTTCAAATGCAGGATTTTGCAATTTATTTATCGTATTTGCTCGCATTGAAAACGACAAAAACATCACAGGGTTCATTGTAGAAAATGACCCGGAAAATGGCATCAAATTAGGTGAAGAAGAAAATAAATTAGGAATTCACTCCTCTTCTACCCGACAGGTTTTTTTCAGTAATACCAAGGTCCCTGTAGAAAATATGTTATCCGAAAGAGGAAACGGATTTAAAATTGCGATGAACGCATTAAATGTGGGACGCATTAAACTAGCAGCCGCCTGCCTTGAAGCTCAACGAAGAATTATCAATGAATCGGTGTCTTACGCCACACAACGCGTTCAATTTGATCAACCTATAATCGAATTTGAAGCGATTTCCTCTAAACTGGCTGAAATGCTCATGTATTGTTACGTAGATGAGTCTGCCTCATATAGGGCTGCACATGACATTGAATTGGGTATCGAAAATCGCATTGCGCAAGGAAAATCTCATCAAGAGGCAGAACTTAAAGGTGTAGAAGAATTTGTTGTCGAATGTTCTATATTAAAAGTAACCGTGTCTGAACACGTTCAGCGCTGTGCCGATGAAGGAATTCAAATTTTTGGAGGAATGGGGTTTAGTGCCGATACACCTATGGAATCGGCTTGGAGAGATGCCAGAATATCACGAATCTACGAGGGTACAAACGAAATAAATCGAATGTTAGCTGTAGGGATGCTTATTAAAAAAGCACTCAAAGGACATGTTGATCTGCTGGGGCCTGCGATTAGTATTAAAGACGAGCTCACTTCTATACCAAGTTTTGAAACTCCAGATTTTAGTACTCCTTTATCACAAGAAATGGACATCGTTAAAAGGCTCAAAAAAGTGTTTTTAATGGTTGCAGGAAGTGCCGTTGAAAAATACGGTCAAGATTTAGAGGAGCATCAATCACTGCTGATGAATGCCGCAGATATACTCAATGAAATTTATATGGCAGAATCTGCACTACTCAGAACGTTAAAAAACATTGAAAGAGGAAAATACAATCAAGATATTCAAATAGCATTATGTGAGATGTATGTTTATAAGGCTGTCGATATAGTTACGGTTAAAGCGAAAGAAGGTATTGTTTCTTTTGCAGAGGGTGATATGCAAAAAATGCTATTGATGGGGCTAAAACGTTTCACCAAATACCACCAAACGCCTAATATCATTGAATTGAGAAATAAAGTAGCCTCTTCTATGAAAGAAAATTCTAAGTATCAATTTGATTCAATGTTTTAACTTTAACGAGTTACAAATGCTGAAATGAGTAAAACAAATTTTAAAAACTTGTATAACCCTGCCGGCTTCGCTCAGCAGGGTCTTTTAGTTTTTGAACTTCTTCAAGACTTTTTGCAAAATGCCCAGAGTGAAGGTTCAAAAACAATAAACTACAGATCTCCAGAAGAAGAACTCGATTATTGGAAAAATTGGCCTAATAAACATAAAGATGCTGCTGAAAATCAAAAAATACAGGCTTTAATCAGCTCTTTGTTTGGACACACCAATCACATTCATAATCCAAAATATATCGGACATCAGGTCGGAGCGCCTTTACCAATAAACAGTTTTTTGGGAGCAGCTACAGCACTGAGTAATAACGGAATGGCAGTCTATGAAATGGGTATGGCCCCCACAGCAATGGAACGTATTGTCACAGACTGGTTGTGTTCTAAAGTGGGATATGGTCAAAATTCAAGAGGATTTTTAACCTCAGGAGGTACCCTTGCTAATTTAACAGCACTGCTAGCAGCGAGACGCGCAATAATCGAAGAAGACATATGGCATACCGGGAGCACCAAAAAATTAGGTGTGATGGTAAGCGCAGAAGCGCATTATTGCATTGATAGAGCAGCACGTATTATGGGGCTTGGAGATCAAGGCATAATAGGTATTCCAGTAAACAGTAATTTCTGTGCGGATGCAAAAAAACTAGAAGAGGTCTATCAAGATGCTGTAAACAAGGGCATTGAAGTATTTGCTATTGTAGGAAGCGCTCCTTCTACAGCTACAGGAAACTTTGATCCCTTAGAAGATATGGGAGCCTTTGCCAAATCAAAATCCATTTGGTTTCACGTAGACGGTGCTCACGCTGGAGCCGTGGTCTTATCTGAGAAGTACAAACATCTTATGAGGGGATCGGAGCTCGCAGATTCAATTGTGATCGATGGTCATAAAATGATGCTAATGCCCACCTTAACTACTGCGATACTCTTTAAAAATGGTGACGATGCCCACAGAAACTTCAATCAACGAGTAGAATATTTATTACACGATACAGAGGAAGAAGATTGGTATAATGGAGCAAAACGAACTTTTGAATGCACCAAGACCATGACCTCTGTATATTGGTATACCATACTTCAAGTTTATGGCGATAAAATCTTCGAAGATTTTATCGACAGGCAATTTGATTTAGCCAAAGACTTTATAAAATTACTGAAGGCACACCCTCATTTCGAATACTTTCTTCCACCAGACTCCAATATTGTGTGCTTCAGGTATCTATTTGAAGGAAGTCAAGACGAAGTCAATCACAAAAACAATTCCCTAAGACAACTTCTCTTAGAAGACGGAACTTACTATTGCGTAAAAACAGTTTTGAATAAGACGCAGTTTCTAAGAGTAAGTTTGATGAACGCCACAACTGAGGTGAGTCATCTCAAAGAATTTATAGAATTCACTTATAAGATGGCTCAAAAATTAGTTTGATTCCATTAATTTTAAGAAAAAACGAAATGAATAAATTTCTCATTTTTATTGGTCTTATCACTGTTATGAGCGTTCAATCTCAGCAAGATCAGCGCATTTATCACATTATCGGCGCTATCTCTGCAGACCGAATCAAGAGCGATATCAAAACCTTAGCTGATTTTGGAACTCGACACACACTGAGTGATACGGTTTCTAACACAAGAGGTATAGGTGCAGCGAGAAGATGGATTAAACGAGAATTTGAAAACATCTCAAATCAATGTAACAATTGCTTAAACGTTTTTTATCAGCACAATTTTATTGCAAAAGGAACGGCCTCTAGAATCGTCAAAGATGTTGATGTGGTCAATGTCGTTGCCATTCAAAGAGGAACAAAATTTCCCAATAGATTCATTGTTATGAGCGGCGATATCGATTCGAGAGTATCAGATCCGACAGACTACACCTCTGATTCACCTGGAGCTAACGATAATGCCTCTGGAATGGCAGGAACTATCGAAGCAGCACGCGTCTTGAGTAAATACAGCTTTGAGAACAGCGTCATCTATGTAGGATTAGCTGGAGAAGAACAAGGCTTATTTGGAGGAAAAGGTTTGGCCGAGTACGCAAAAGAAAAGAATTGGGAAATTATTGGGGTTCTCAATAATGATATGATCGGCAATATAACGGGTGTTGATGGTGTAATCAGTAATAGAGATTTTAGAATATTTTCAGAGCCTGTTCCTGCTAATGAAACAGAGCGCCAAAGAAGAGCCAGACGATTTTATGGCGGTGAGGTTGACGGAATATCTCGGCAATTAGCTCGATATATTTATAAAAATACTAAGACCTATATGCCCGAAATGAATCCAATGATGATATACCGTCTTGATCGCTTCGGACGCGGCGGTCATCACAGGCCTTTTAATGATTTAGGATATGCAGGTGTACGAATTATGGAGGCTCACGAAAACTATACCCAGCAGCATCAAGATATTCGAGTTGAAGACGGCATCGCGTATGGAGATGTTTTTGAGCATGTGAATTTCGATTACGCAGCAAAATTAACCGCAGTCAACGCCATTAATCTTGCTAGTCTGGCATGGGCACCTCCTGCTCCAACTGAGGTAGCCATAGGTGGAATTGTACAGCCCTCCACAAAACTAAGATGGAAAGCGTCTACAGCAGCAACAAAGTATAGAATACATTGGAGAGAAACCACTGCTCCACATTGGCAGTATTCTCGCGTAGTTGAAGATACCAATGAAGTAACTCTTGATGGTATAGTGATTGACAACTATTTCTTTGGCGTATCAGCAATTGGCGCCAACGGTTTTGAAAGTGAAGTTGTATTTCCAAATAGCATTTTTAGGTAGCTATGCAAAAAACAATTGTTCTTATCGCCCTTTGCCTTAGTCTGCATTTAAACGCTCAAGAATTTACACGACAGGATAGTCTCAGAGGGTCTATTACCAAAGAGCGGATGTGGTGGGATGTTTTGCGATACGATTTAGATATAGAAGTAGACATCGATAACAAATACATCCAAGGTAAAAACATCATGACCTATAAGGTGTTAGATGATTCAATCCGCAGAATGCAAATAGATTTACAAACACCAATGCAAATCGATAGTGTACTGCAAAATAGAACCAAACTTAATATATCAAGAGAGGACAATGTCTACTGGATTGATTTTTCCAACATACCAGTCCCAAATACAGAAAATTCTATTGAAATCTATTTTCAAGGACATCCAAAGGAAGCAGTTCGCGCGCCTTGGGATGGTGGTTTTTCATGGAAAAAAGACGACCTTAACCTACCCTTTGTCGCGACCTCTTGTCAAGGTTTAGGTGCGAGTGTATGGTGGCCAAACAAAGACCATATGTACGACGAAGCAGAATCCTTAAGTATCAGCGTGACTGTTCCAGAAGGCCTTGTCAATGTTTCAAATGGTCGTCTTAAAAATGTGGAATATTCCGATGGAAAAGCCAAATATGTTTACGAAGTAAAAAATCCTATCAACAATTATGGGGTTAATATAAATATAGGAAACTATACCTCTTATCAAGAGGTATATCAAGGAGAGAACGGTCCTTTAGACATTTCTTACCACGTTTTAAAGCAAGATCTTGAAAAAGCAAAACAGCAATTCAAACAAGTTCCGATGATGCTGGAGGCCTTCGAGTATTGGTTTGGACCCTACCCTTTTTATGAAGACAGCTTTAAACTAGTCCAAGTGCCTTATCTCGGGATGGAACACCAAAGTTCTGTTACCTATGGCAATCAATTTCAAAACGGATATCTCGGTAGAGATTTATCTGGTACTGGATGGGGTCTTGAATTTGATTTTATTATTGTTCATGAGGCTGGGCACGAATGGTTTGCCAATAACATAACCTACAAAGATGCAGCAGACATGTGGCTTCACGAGAGTTTTACAGCCTACAGTGAATCTCTTTATTTAGATTATCATTTTGGCAAAAAAGCGGCACAAGAATACGTGAGAGGAACTCGTAGATATATCGAAAACAAAGGACCTATTATTGGATGGTACGGCGTAAATCAACCCTCCAAAGGAAATGACAAATATTACAAAGGATCCAACGTCATACACACCTTAAGACAGTGGATAGATGATGACAAAAAATTCAGAATGCTTTTGAGAGGTTTAAATACAGAGTTTTACCATTCAACAGTAACAACTTCTGAGATAGAGGATTACATCACAGAATTTACCGAACTACCCTTAAAAGTGTTTTTCAATCAATACTTACGTCAAACGAATATTCCCACTTTAGAATATAAGATAGAAAATAACGAATTACACTTTCGCTATGCGGATGATTGTTTAGATGGTTTTGAAATGCCACTAAAAATAAACGTGGCTGAGCAAACGCAGTGGATCTTTCCGGAAAAGAGCTGGAAAAGTGTTACTTTAACTCATACAAACGACTTAGTTTTTGATCCAAACTTTTATATCAATACAGTACAACTAAAATAACATCATAAAGAAATGAAAAAAATTAGTCTTTTAATCACTGCTCTTACCACAGCTTTCTTTGGTTTTGGACAGCAGCTGAGTATGGATTTAGCTGGAGATTTAAAACCGAGAAACCTAGGTCCTGCAGGGATGAGCGGAAGAGTAACGACAATAGATGTTCAGCTTAGTAATACAGATATAATGTATGTAGGAACAGCTTCAGGAGGGCTCTGGCAATCTAAATCTGCAGGCATCAAATGGGAGCCTATTTTTGACAACGAACTTACGGCCTCTATTGGAGCCGTTAAAATTGACCCCAACAATCCCGATGTGATTTGGGTTGGAACTGGTGAAGGGAATCCTCGAAACAGTTTAAACGGAGGTTACGGCATCTATAAATCCATTGATGGCGGAAAAAGTTGGACCTCCATGGGATTAGAAAATACAAGACATATTCACAGAATTCTCATCGATCCATCAGATTCTAATACCGTATACGTCGGTGCCATAGGTTCTCCTTGGGGAACACATCCAGAGCGCGGCGTTTTTAAAACCACTGATGGTGGAAAATCATGGAGGAAAGTTCTATTTACCAATGAGCAAAGCGGAATCGCAGATATGGTTATGGATCCTGTTAATCCGAATAAAATCATAGCAGCCATGTGGGAGCACAAAAGAGATCCATGGTTTTTCAAATCAGGTGGTTCAGGATCAGGAATATACATGACCTATGACGGGGGTGAGAATTGGAAGAAACTAGATGACTCCAACGGATTACCAAAAGGTGAGCTTGGACGTATCGGTTTAGCCATAGCTAAAAATAAGCCAGAAATAATGTATGCCCTTGTCGAATCGAAGAAAAACGCCTTGTACAAATCTGAAGACGGAGGAGAAAATTGGAAAAAAATAAACGACAAATCTGATATTGGTAATCGTCCATTCTACTACTCTGAAATATATGTTGATCCTCAAAACGAAAATAGAGTCTTCTCTATCTTCACTTATGTCAATGTTTCAGAGGATGGTGGAAAAAATTTCAGCGAGCTGATGCCTGCATACGGGGTTGACAATGGAGTTCATCCCGATCACCACGCTTGGTGGATTCACCCTGAAGACGGAAGTTTTATGATGGACGGTAATGATGGTGGACTCAACATTACCCGAGACGGTGGTAAAACCTGGCATTTTATCGACAATTTGCCTGTAGGGCAATTTTACCATATCAGTGCTGACAACGAATATCCGTATAATGTTTATGGAGGAATGCAAGACAATGGTTCTTGGCGAGGTCCAGCTTATGTCTGGAGGGCGCAGAGCATTCGAAACTCTTATTGGCAAGAAATTGCATTTGGAGACGGATTTGATGTTGTTCCCGATAGAGACGATTCGAGATATGGCTATGCCATGAGCCAACAAGGAAACGTACTTCGCTACGACTGGATGACAGGAAACAATTATGGTGTTCGACCTACTCCAGAAGATCCAAACACTAAATTGAGGTTCAATTGGAATGCTGCTATTGGTCAAGATCCTTTTGATAATTCAACCGTGTACTTCGGAAGCCAATTTGTTCACAAAAGCGATGATAAAGGAACCACATGGAAAATAATTTCTCCTGATTTAACTACAAATGACCCAGAAAAACAAAAACAAAGTGAAAGTGGTGGTCTAACCATGGATGCTACAGGTGCTGAAAATCACTGTACTATACTTGTTATTGAACCCTCTGTAGTTGAACCCAATATGCTTTGGGTGGGAACAGACGACGGTAGAGTTCACTTCACACGAGATGGTGGGATGAATTGGGATGATGTAAGCAAAAATCTAAAAGGGCTTCCTAAGGGAAGTTGGATTGCTCAAATAAAGGCTTCAAAAAACAATCCTGGAGAAGCATTTCTAGTAGCAAACAACTACCGAAGATTTGACTACACTCCTTATGTTTATCGCACCAAAAATTACGGTAAAAGCTGGAGTAGAATTGTAGATGAAGGCGACGTACAAAGTTATGCTCTATCTATTATTGAGGATAATCAAAATCCAAATCTTATATTCTTAGGAACAGATGACGGCTTATATCTATCCTTAAACGCAGGAGAGAATTGGCAAAAATACACCAACGGATTTCCAACTGTATCCACAAAAGACCTTGCTATCCACCAAAGAGAGCAAGATTTATTAATTGGAACATTTGGCCGTGCATTATGGGTGATGGATGATATACGACCACTCAGAGCAATAGCTGCAGATCCTGAAATTCTAAATAAAGACTTTTATTTGTTTGATCCACCAACAGGATATCAGGTGGCCTATCAACAGCCTACTGGAAGTAGATTTGGAGGCGACGCCATGTACGGGGGAGAAAACAAAAAATCAGGAGCAATGATCAGCTATTTCGTCGGCAAGGGTTCAGAAGACCTCAAAGAAAAAGACAGTATTAGCTTCGAGTTTTTTGATGAAGATCGTCTGATGAGAACCATTAAAATGCCTAGACCCAAAAAAGCAGGTATCCACAGATGGTATTGGCGAATGGATGAGAAAGGTGTGCAAAGACCGCGAAGATCTTTGAGAAAATCTAAAGTAGAACCATCAGGAGTGAGGGTTTTACCAGGAACATACACCATCAAAGGGGCACTAGGTGAAAATAGCAATGAAACAGTTATAAACGTAGCTTTTGATCCACGATTAACCTATGATGAAGGCACACTGCGATCTGTGTATAACGCTCAAAAGGAGCTAGAATCACTAACTGCAAGATCAGCTGAAGCTGTTCGTCAACTATTGGAATCAAAACAAAGTGTGAGCGCGCTCAGTAAACAATTCCAAGAAAATGACAAAGAAGGGTTCAAAGAAGCCATCAAACAAAGCAAAGAAATCACCAAAGAAATCGATAAACTCGTAGCGATTTTCCTTGGAAGCATTGATAAGAGACAAGGAATCACAAGAAATCCAGAAATAACAGTATCCTCAAGAATAAGCGGAGCCTATCGTTATGTCGCCAGTCGTAAAACAGCAATAAGTGAGACTGAAACGCGATTGATGCAACTCGCCAAAGACGACTTGAACAAGGCGCTTAAAAAAGTAAATTCATTTTATGAGGAGCAATGGGGTAATTACCAAAAAGAAATGGAAAATATAAAGCTAGATTACTTCAAAGAAGTAAAAAGTTTTGATATTGAGAATTAAACAAAAAGCCGGGTCAAAACCCGGCTTTTTGTTTAATCTATTCATCCTCAGACAATGTTATTGTTCTGGTGACGGAATTAAAAGGACCTTCAATAAATTCTCCTTCACTGTTTACCAAAGACAGTGTAATTGTATTCTCTCCTACAGGCAAGTTTTTTAGCACATAAGGAGCCCATTCATACAAATCAAAAGAAGTCTCATTTATAGATACTTTGACATAATTTCCTTTTTCTGACAATTCGGTATTGAACAAAAAGAAGTCTAATAATATTGATTCGGTATCTTGACCTTTATAAGTGCCTTTTGGTCGGCTGTATATCAATGTGGGAGCATTCATGTCAAATCCAATAGAATTTGTATCATCATCACCAACTTGGATTTTGGTGGCAATAACTGAATTTTCATTTTTTACGGACTCGTGATAAGAGCGACTTAAAAATGCCACTAAGTGGTGGACTCCCTCTGGGATGTTTTTTGAAAAAGTAGACTCATAGTGAGCCGAATACGGTTGATTGTTAAGGATAAAATGAATATGTTGACCTTTTGCAGAATTGGCAAGGACCTCAGTATTTACGCTTTCTGTAATTGCTCCCAACTCATAATTTGATACGTTAAAATCAAAGTTTACTTCAGAATTTGACAGTGCTTGAGTTCCATCTGGCTGAACAAGCACTAGTTCCGCGTTTTCATATTGCGGCGAATCCATAAGTTTTTCGATCACTATAGTATTCGTTTCCTGTTCTGTTGTGCTTTCTGTTTTTTTAGTCATTAAATTGCATGAAAAAAGGAGTAATCCAGAAAATGCAAGTAGGGGTATTTGATAAAGCTTCATGTTTGTAATTTTAAGATATAGATGAAAATTAATTCATTTATTTCAGAATCAAATTAAATTATTAAATTTTCAATGTTTTCCAAATACGTATTTTCAAAAGCAGAATAGATGAAATGGCACTTACTAATAATCTTTACAAGCTTGTTTTTTCTCAATACCAACGCACAAAATCTTGAAGACCTTTCACAGCAGTTATTGATCAGACAAATACAAAATAAATCTACAGAGGAAATCGAAAAAAAACTCTCAAATATAAGTTTAGAGCAGTTAAGCAACTCATTGAAAACAGACACCCATAAAAAGACATTTTGGATCAATATATATAACGGCTTTATCATAAAAAAAATCAAAGCCAATCCTGAGTCTTACCAAAAGAGAAGCAGCTTTTTTTCTAAGCGAGACATCCCTATTGCAGGACAACTTTTTTCTTTTGACGATATTGAGCACGTGATATTGAGAAAAAAGCAATGGAAATACGGGCTTGGATTCATTAATAAACCTTTTGTTTCAAAGCTTTTCGAAGCGCTTAGCGTTCAGAAGTTGGATTCAAGGATTCATTTTGCGCTGAATTGTGGGGCTAAGTCATGTCCACCTACTCGGGTATACCAATTAGCCCAAATTGAAGAACAATTGAACACTGCCCAGCGTCATTTTATAGAAAATACAAGTATTATTGGAGATAATAAGGTTGAACTCAGTCGACTATTTTTGTGGTACAAGGGAGACTTTGAATCTAAATCAGCTATTTTAAAGTTGATTCAACAAAATGTAAGTGAAGATTTAAAATCTGAACAAATTAAGTATAGTCCATACTACTGGGATATTGATCTCAATAATTATATTCTCGACTGACCATAAATATACCGGATGGTTAAAAACTCCTCTTATAAACTAATTAAAGTGCTTTACATATGTATATTCCTAATCAATTCAAGATTGAAGACAAAACAATTGTTAAAGACTTTATAAGCACCTACTCATTAGGAACTTTAGTTTTTCCACTTCATTTTACTCGAAATTGGGCTGTACATTTACCGTTTCAATGGTATTCCAAACCAGATGGTATATTGAGTTCTCATCTTGCTATTCAAAATGAATTGGCGCTGGAATGGCAGAAACGAGAAAAGATCTCCAATGTATTATGTATTTTTCAAGGTCCCGATGCCTATATTTCATCAAAATGGTACCAAAAAGAAGATGTACCTACCTGGAATTACTTGAGTGTACACTGCTATGGTTCAGTGTATAAAGTCCAAGGAGATGAACTTCTACATGACCTTCAAACCATGCTTAAGACCTACGAATCTGAGGAGCCCATTTCACTGAGTTCCTACCATCCAAAAATCTTGAATCAAATTAAGGGAATATTAGGTTTTCGTTTTCATATTGAAGAAATTCATGCTTCTTTTAAACTTTCTCAACACAAAAAACAAGATCACAACAGAATCATAGCTGAACTTGAGGCAAGAGACCCTAAATCGAAAGCATTAGCACAAGAAATGCGTAAATTTTTAGAACAAAAATGACTCTAACACAATTACAATATCTAGTCGCCCTTTCAAAGCATCAGAACTTTACAGCCGCTGCTGAGCACTGTTTTGTCACTCAGCCCACATTGAGTATGCAAATTCTAAAATTAGAAGATGAGCTAAGTCTTAAACTAATTAATAGAAGCACAACTCCCATATCACTCACTTCAGCCGGAAAAAAGATCGTTCGTCAAGCAAAAATCATATTACGTGAAGCTGATCGAGTTAAAGACATCGCTAATCAAGAAATCGATTATGTCGGTGGAGAATTCAAATTAGGTGTAATACCTACGATTATGCCTACCCTACTGCCAACGTTTTTAGCTTCATTTTCAAAAAAATATCCCGAAGTTAAACTGATTTTAAAAGAGATAAACACCTCTCAAATCATTAGAGAATTACATGAAGGTCAAATAGATGCCGCCATAGCCGCTACTCCATTACACGAAAAAAAAATCATTGAAATTCCACTCTATTATGAGCCGTTCGTAGCTTATATTCCAAAAAAACACAAGTTGTCTTCTAAAAAGCTTATCGATGCTAACGATTTGAACCTTTCTGAGGTGCTTTTATTACAAGAGGGGCATTGTTTTAGAGACGGTGTAATCAATCTTTGTAAAGCCAACTCATCAGATGAAGCCAATAGCTTCAGTATTGAAAGTGGAAGTTTTGAGACCCTTATTCAACTCTGTGACAAAGGACTAGGAATGACATTATTACCCTACTTACACACGCCAAATCTCAAGAAAAAACAGAGACAAAATCTCATTCAGTTCAGCGCCCCGCCACCGGCAAGAGAAGTCAGTTTAATTCATCACAAAAGCGAATTAAAGATGAAATTGATTAAAGCCCTTGAAAAAGAAATAAAAACGAAAATAAAAGGCGCCGTACACCTCAAAGATGTACAAATAATTAGTCCTCTCTTAAAGTAAAAATGCCGCTTGAGCGACATTTAAAATTAATTGAACATTAATAAACTAGGTTGTAATTGCGGTTTATCGATAATAAAATCTTCAATCCATAAACGCAACTCTTCCTTTTCATACGGTAGTAATCTCAATAATGCCTTTTTAACTTCTTTAGAAAAAAGTTGGGCATCAAAGCTTACTTTTTTTAAAACCGTTTTGGTATATTCAAGCATTGCTCTGGCCATGAAAAGAGGTTTTCGTTAACAATATAAAAGTAAGACGTATTTCTATCATTTATTGAAAAGACTTCGTTAAAGATTATCTATGCCATGTTAAAAAAATTAACATTTTTTCTTTTTTCAAGCTTGTTATTTTCTTGTGTTTCACTCAAAAAAGAGTATCTAAAAACGGTAGATACACAAAACCATACGGGAGCACTCATTTTCAATCAAAGCAAGAGTAAAATTGAGTTCGAACACAATGCCGAGGCTTTCTTTATTCCTGCTAGTACACTAAAGTTAGTCACCGCGCTGATCACTAAACAAGTTCATCCAGATCACATTCCACTTGCCTTATATAACGCTCAAGGAGATAGTTTACATCTTAAACCGACGGGGGACCCTACCCTATGGCATCCTAAACTTCATCAAGAACAATTTGATTCTATACTAAATACTCATAAGCATTTAATCATCCATTTAAATGACAATAAAACTGTTTCTCCTTATGCTCCTGGATGGTCTTGGGACGATTACGACAGGTATTATTCAGCAGAGCTCAGTATTATGCCTATTGCAGGCAATCAGGTCTATATAAACCCCTTAGATACTTTAAATTTCTGGGTTTATCCTAACTATTTTGAGGATAACGTTCGAGTAGAAGCTAAAGCACCTAAATTTCGTAGAGCAAAGACTAAAAATGAATTTGCTATTGCTGCATCACAAAAAGACAGCATCTCAATTCCACTGATTTACGATGAGATTGACCTTAGTGCGTTAATTTCCTCTCTAAGCGGTAAAGATGTTCAAATAAGAACCGAAAATGAGATAGAAAAGACATGGAAAGCACTACAAGGAATTAAATCAGACTCTTTAATAAAATACATGCTCGAAAAAAGTGATAATTTTTTAGCAGAACAGATGTTATTATTGAGCACCAAACACTTATACAATTCGTTTGAAATTGATAGTTTAATTCAGAATCAAAAAAAAGAGCTCGGAATAAAAGGCAGATGGGTGGATGGCTCTGGACTTTCAAGATACAACCTCATCAGTCCAAAAGAACTAACTCAGGTTTTAATGCAATTTAAAAAGGAGAATTCCTTAGCCTACATTCAAAAGGTTTTACCCAAGCAAATTCTTAATATTGATAACACTACTGTACATTTTTACGGTAAAACAGGCTCTATGTCTGGGGTTTACAATTACGTAGGTATGGTTAAAACCAAAAAAAAGAACGAGGTTTATTTCGCCTTATTTCAAAACAATGCTCTTGACGGAAGGGCACTCAGAAGTAGGTTAACGGCTTATTTAAAGTGGGTTTACCTACACTTCTAATCAGATGCCGTCGCCATCTAAAATGTTGCCCAAACCACCTAAAATACTACCCTCTCCCTTTCGGCCTCCCCCGGCATGAGGCACTGCAGCAAATACACGACTCGCTAATCGACTAAAAGGCAAGGACTGAATGAATACCGTACCAGGCCCTTTAAGTGTTGCAAAGAATAATCCTTCTCCACCAAAAAGGGTGTTTTTAATTCCTCCCACAAATTCAATATTGTAGTCTATGTTTTGGGAGAAACCTACGATACATCCTGTATCGACTTTCATCACTTCACCAGGCGCCAGTACTTTATGTGCTAAAGTTCCTCCTGCGTGCACAAAGGCAAGGCCATCTCCTTCGAGTTTTTGCATGATAAAACCTTCGCCTCCAAAAAATCCTCTTCCAAGTTTTCTTGAAAACTCAATTCCAACAGAAACGCCTTTAGCAGCGCATAAAAAAGCATCTTTTTGACAAATGAAGCGATTGCCGTGCTCTGACAAATCAATAGGAATTATTTTTCCTGGATAAGGGGATGCAAAGCTGACCTTTCGTTTACCTGTTAGATTATTCAAAAAAACAGTCATAAAAAGGCTTTCACCCGTAATTAAGCGTTTACCTGCTGAAAACAATTTACCTAAGACCCCAGAATCTTGTTGGCTTCCATCGCCAAAAATGGTATTCATTTCTATTCCCTGATCCATCATCATAAAGCCTCCAGCCTCGGCAATTACAGCCT
>NZIP01000009.1 GCA_002691645.1 Flavobacteriaceae bacterium | reverse complement strand
GGTTTTGACAAAAATATCGCGTATAGTTGTAGCGAAATTTTTTCAAATATTTTTTTAATAAAACAGTCTGAGTTAGTAATTCTTTATCGACACTACTAATATACGAACCTTCAGTTAAAATTGGTATAAGTAAATAATAAGCAAGTTTCCTTATAGAAAGATTATTTTTTAAGCTAGGAAGCTCAAGAAAAAATTTTAATTTTATACAATAGTATTCGTTATCGTTTATTCCTTGATAAAAACCACAATTAAGACTCAATGTTTTAAAAATTTTGTTTTCAGGTAATAAAGTATATAAACTACAAATTATATACTTCAATTTTACGTTCACTTTTTTTCTCTTCTTTTCCCGCATTTTATAATTTACAAAAATTTATATGATGAGTAAAATTTAAATTCCTTGAATTATCTTATTATCTAGAAGTTTTATCCTATCTTGGATGACTGATTACTTTAAACATGTTGTATTATAGGTGGCATAACGTTTACCAAAATATCCTTTAAACCCTTTTGATTGAGTTATATTTAAAATAAAATTTCTGATTTTTAACAGATTTAATAAACATTTCAAAAGGAGCTTTCGTTACTGGCGATTTTAAATTTAATGGGTTAAGGTCTTTTTTACTCTAGAATTGCTAATTTTTTTTAATATAAAATCATAATTTATATTCTATTCTATAATGTGTGATTACTAGTTGAAATGATGAATAATGAAATAATCCAATTAAAGTTAAAACGCTCTTTATAATCTCGTATAAAAAAAACCCGAATTTGTACTTTTGAATCTTTAAATATGATCTTAAGGGATTAGCTAAAACAGGGTAGACCACTTTAAAAGTAGTCTACCCTGTTTTAAAGGATTAATTAAAGATTTAATAGTAAATCTTACCCCCACCCCATTTTTCGTTAACAACTTTAGGTTGTAAAAGGATGTGCCCGCCGATAGCAAATAGATCTTCATCCGTTAAAGAACGCATTTTAGGGAAGATATCTGCACTCTTAATACTAGGGTGAATTTCTGAAATAGAGTCCAGTCCATCGTACGTAGTTGGGTCTTTAAAATAAGCTACTAAGCTACTAATGTTGTCTCTAGCTGGAGTAGCTAAACTAAGTGACTCTGTATCTAAACCCACGTTAGGGTTAGTTTTTGTAAGTCCTCCAACGTGACAAGTACCACAAGCATTATTAAATAAACGCTTTCCACGTTTTACTTGTTCTGGAGTAAGAACTACACTGTTACCCTTTCCATCAAGTGTTACAGTTCGTGTATCTTCATCAAGCTCTAAAGCTTGAACAGGACTAACATTAGTAGTTAAAAAAAGGGCTGCTAAACAGCTCCCCACTAAAATTTTATTTTTTAGCATACTAGTCTAAATTTCTGATTTTGTTAATCAAATAATAAATGTAACTTAAAGTTCTTTAAATAATTATAGTTTCTTCGATAAAATATTTCTTATACACTTTTCACCTAATTTATCCGAAAAGAATTTTGAAAAGATTGAAAATCTAGGAAACAATACAATTAACTTAAATTAATCAAAAGTATTTTTTCCAGTAAATTTAACATTAACTGGTTGAGGATTTTTTCCAATCGAATGCCCGATATTTCCAACACCTACACGCCCTTCATTTAATTTTTCAGGGAAAACACCATCTTTAGGGTGTAAATATTGCACTTCACTATTTGGGAAAATACGATAAATTTTATAATCATTTATCTTAAATAAAGTACGTAGCTGAGTTCCTAAAGCTAAACACTGCTCTTTTTTTGCAAGATAAAGAAGATTTTCGCCTCCCTGCATAATTGCTGCCCCGCTAGTTGGCATTTCAAAAACTTGTTCTTTTTTACTTGTCCAAGTAATTGCGTACTTTTCTTCTGTTTCTGCGGATCTTAACCAACCACCCGTACTACCACCAAATGTCGGTGAGGGTATTTGTAAGTTTAATACGTCTGCCATAATTTTTAATTTTCTTAATTATAAAAACTAATTGTAAGTTAAAAGAAAAACTTTTTATTAATACTTAAAATCATTATAGCGTAAAAACTGCTATTCAATATAAGATTTAAAATTTTACATATTATTTATTGGGCCGAGTTGGATTTGAACCAACGTAAGCTATGCTAACGGATTTACAATCCGTCCCCATTAACCACTCGGGCATCGACCCACAATATACATTTTATAATAACATATCTTTTATTGTTATACAAATTTCTATCCTAAAAAATCTCTATTTTAAGTTTTAAGATTGGTAATTACTATAATTTATTAGGCGAGCTTGTTTACTCTTTATGACTAACTAAAAAAGATACGATTTTTAGGAAAAATCGTATCTTTTTGTATTTTTTAGTATCATTAAACAAATAAAAATATTTCGTTCAAAAAGATTAAGGCGTCAGTTACTTTTCAGCTGAAAAATCTGTTTCAATAGCATCATCTCCAGCAGCACCTTGTTGTCCCGCATCTTTATAAGCTTTTTCGCCGACTTCCATGATAGCTTTATTAAGTTGCTCCATAAGCTCTTTCATAGTCGCATAATCTTCTTTTTGTGTAGCCCCTTCAAGTTCAGCTACTAAATTTTCAATTTTTTGCTTTTCTTCTGGAGTACAAGTGGCTTCAAGTTGTTCAAGTTGTTTTTTTGTTTGGTAACAAAGAGCCTCAGCCTGGTTTTTAATTTCAACCTGTTCTGATTTTTCTTTGTCTGCAGCCGCATTTTTTTCTGCATCCTCAACCATTCTTTCCACTTCATCTTTTGGTAAAGTAGATGCACCAGTAATCGTAATTGATTGCTGTTTGTTTGTAGCTTTATCCTTAGCGGTTACTGAAAGAATACCATTAGCATCAATATCAAACGTTACCTCAATTTGTGGAACACCTCGTGCAGCTGGTGCAATCCCATCAAGTCTAAACGTTCCTAAACTTTTATTATCTTTTGCTAATTCTCTTTCACCTTGTAGAACATGAATTTCTACATTTGGTTGGTTATCAACAGCAGTTGAGAAAGTTTCTGATTTTTTTGTTGGAATAATCGTATTTCGTGGAGTGATTTTCGTAGTAATACCACCTAATGTTTCTACTCCAAGTGATAATGGAGTAACATCTAATAAAAGAATGTCTTTAACTTCACCACCTAATACACCGGCTTGTACAGCGGCCCCAACTGCAACAACTTCATCTGGGTTTACTGTTTGGTTAGGTGTTTTACCAAGTAATTTTTCAACTAACTCCTGTACTGCCGGTATTCTTGTTGAACCCCCTACAAGGACATTCTGATCAATTGATGACGGATTTAATTCAGCATCTTTTAAAGAATTTTCAATAGGTGTTTTACAACGGTCTATTAAATTAGAACAAAGCTCTTCAAATTTTGCTCTTGTTAATTCTTTCTCAAGGTGTTTTGGCCCTTCAGGAGTTACTGAAATAAATGGCAGATTAATTGAGCTTTGAGTCAGTGTTGATAATTCAATTTTTGCTTTTTCCGCAGCTTCCGTAAGACGTTGTAATGCTTGACTATCTTGAGTTAAATCAATACCTTCTTGAGTCTTGAATTCTTGTACTAACCATTGAACAATTTTTTCATCAAAATCATCTCCACCTAAGTGTGTATCACCAGAAGTTGCTAGCACCTCAAAAACCCCGTCGCCCACTTCTAATATGGATACATCAAAAGTACCACCTCCAAGATCGAAAACTAGAATCGTTTCATTATCTTTTTTATCTAAACCATAAGATAAAGAAGCAGCTGTAGGTTCGTTAATAATTCTTAGTACTTCTAATCCTGCAATTTTACCAGCATCTTTAGTTGCTTGACGTTGTGAATCATTAAAATATGCAGGAACAGTAATTACTGCTTGTTTTACAGATTCACCAAGATATTTCGAGGCATCTTCTGCTAATTTGCGTAAAACCTGTGCCGAAATTTCTTCCGCAGCAAACTGTTTACTTAATGCAGGACAATCAAGTTTAATAATATCTTCCGTTTGGATAACTTTATAAGAAACCTGACGAAGTTCTTCATTTACTTCATTTGTTTTACGCCCAATAAAACGTTTAACCGAATAAAACGTATTTTCAGGGTTAATAACCGCTTGACGTTTTGCAATTTGCCCCACAAGTAAATCGCCCTTTTTTGTATAGGCCACAACTGAAGGTGTTGTTCTTTCACCTTCCGCATTTGTTATTACTTCTGGTTTACCCCCCTCCATAACAGCTACTACCGAGTTGGTAGTACCAAGATCTATACCAATAACTTTAACCATACTATTTATTTACTTGTCTAAATTAAAAAAATTCATCTTTAATTGTAACTAATTAGAAATACTTTTTAAAAGTAGTATTTACCGTAGATCAAAAAGTTTTTTAAAGAAGGGTTAAATTCTGTTTATCGTCATAAGTAAATTGTTTGTATTTCTTTTTCAAGTTCCGCGTTGTCTTTATTATTTTTCAATATTTGCAAAATAATTTCGGCTTAATCCAGGAAATGCCTCATTCCACTTTCCTTTTGAGTTCTCTTTTTACTAATTTATGCTAACTTTCTTCAAAAAAAGTCCCCGTTAACCAATTTAATTGGTTTTGGCCATTCCATAGACAAATTTATAAGACCTAACTTATACTGGATCTATATATAGTGGGAATTTTTTAATTCGCACTATAAAATAAATTTTTTTAAAATTGCATTGTTTTAGAATCCATTCTATACTTACAAATTAACTTTATGCAGGCAGGCCTATTTGCAAAAAAAGTTGGGATGACCCAAATCTTTGATGAGTCAGGTACAATTCTTCCAGTAACAATACTTAAAACTGGATTATGCCAAGTAAGTCAAATTAAAACTGTTACAACCGATGGTTATAACGCTATTCAAGTGGCTTACGGGGAAGAAAAGTTAGAAAACATAAATAAATCTACAAGAGGTCACTTAAAAAAAGTTGGTGATCAAGGATTCCGATCTTTTGGTGAATTTCGTGTAACAACGCCGGAAGATTTTAAATTAGGCCAGATTATAAACCTTAACACTTTTTCGGTGGGGCAAAAAGTCCGTGTTACTGGAAAAAGTATTGGTAAAGGTTTCGCGGGTAACCAAAAGAGACACAATTTTAGTCGAGGGCCAATGACCCACGGTTCTAAAAACCATAGATTACCAGGAAGTATCGGTGCTGGTAGTACACCAGGACGTGTTTACCCGGGTAAAAAAATGGCCGGGCAACTCGGTGGTGGAACAGTAACACTTAAAAATACTGAAATTCTTTATATTAACTCAGAAGATAATATCTTAGTTTTAAAAGGATCCGTACCAGGTAAAAAAAGTGCTGTATTAAAAATACAACCAAAAAAATATTAGTTTACAAAATTAGTTTAGTATTTGTTTATGTCGTACATTCAATCGAATCAACGAAACTTGCTAGATATAGTAAAATACCCAATCCTTACTGAAAAAACTATACGACTGATTGAACAAAACCAATATAGCTTTGCAGTGGACACTAAAGCAGATAAAAGCTCAGTTAAAAAGGCAATCGAACAGTTATTTGATGTTAAAGTTGTTTCAGTCAATACTTCTTTGTTACCAGTAAGGAAGCGTCGGGTAGGTAAGTTTATCGGGAAAAAGGCTCGTTATAAAAGAGCTATAGTCAAGTTAGCATCAGAAGATTCTATTACTTTATTTGAAGAAGAGTAGGGTTTACTTTTGCGTCCAATTTTTAGACGTTCTTAAATACTAAAATTTATATGGCAATTCGTCTGTACAGAGCTTATAGTCCAGGCACACGTTCAAAATCGGTTTCATACTTCGATGATTTATCAAAAGTAAAGCCTCAAAAGGCATTAACTTATGGTAAAAAAGCATGTGGTGGTAGAAATAACCGCGGTATTATTACTGTAAAAGGTCGTGGTGGCGGACATAAAAGAAAATATCGTATTATCGACTTCAATCGAAAGTCTATTATAGAAGCAAAAGTTGCAACTATTGAATATGATCCGAATCGAAATGCACGCATTGCATTACTGCAATATCGAGACGGTTCTAAAAAATATATTATTTGTCCCCGTTCTTTAAAAGTTGGGATGGATATTTATTCGGGTACAAATGTACCAATTGAGGTTGGTAACGCAATGCCTCTAGAATCTATTCCATTAGGAAGCATTATTCATAATGTTGAATTAACTCTGGGTAAAGGTGGTCAAATTGCTCGAGCAGCAGGTACTTATGCCCAATTAATTGCAAAAGAAGGTAATTTTGTTACTTTAAAACTGCCTTCAAATGAGGTGCGATTAGTAAATAAAAAATGTTATGCTACTTTGGGTCAAGTTGGTAACATTGATAGTATTAATATTACTTTAGGTAAAGCAGGCCGCAGCCGTTGGTTAGGTAAAAAACCAAAAGTTCGTGGAGTAGTAAAAAACCCTATTGATCACCCGCATGGTGGTGGTGAAGGGCGATCTCCAATTGGTAGAGCAAAGCCCGTTACTCCTTGGGGTAAACCTGCCCTTGGTATTAAAACGCGACGACAAACTAAAGCAAGTAGTAAATATATTTTACGTGGACGTCGTTAGGAAATTATTATAAACAACTGATTTAAAAAAAATTAATATGCCACGTTCTTTAAAGAAAGGGCCATTTGTTGCCTCTCATGTTTTAGAAAGTGTGGAACAAATGAATGCCAGTGGAAAAAAAGACATTATTAAAACCTGGGCACGTTCAACAACAATTCTTCCGAATATGATTGGTCACACATTTGGTGTTTATAATGGACACCAACATTTACCCGTATTTGTTAGTGATCAAATGATTGGTCATAAACTTGGGGAATTTGCACCTACTAGAACATTTCGTTCACACGTAAAAAAAGATAAGAAAGGAAAACGTTAGTAAAACGCTATGGAAAAGAATCTTTTACAAAAAAATGAAATTCGGGCAGTTTCTAAATATATTAGAATGTCTCCAAGTAAAATACGTCGTGTTCTTCGACAAATTCAAGGAAAAACATATCCGGAAGCATTATTACTTTTGGAGTTTATGCCTTATGCTTCGTGTGCCCCGATTATAAAAGTTTTGCGTTCTGCTACGGCAAATGCAAGAAATAATTTCGGTCTTGATGAAACAAAATTAGTAGTTAAATCAGCATTCGCTGATAAAGGGCCTACAATGAAAAGGTTTCGTCCAAGAGCGCAAGGGCGAGCTTATCGAATTTTAAAGGCAACATCTCACATAACAATTGTTATGGAAAATTAAAAAACAAAATTTAAATTTTATAAGAATCTAATTCGTGGGACAAAAAACACATCCAACTGGTTTTAGGACTGGTGTTAATAAAACACATAAAGCAACATGGTTTGCTAATTATGGTGCTTATAGTGAAGTTCTAAAGGAAGATTACAAAATAAGAAAATTTTTTGAAAAAAAATTTGAACCACTATATAGTAAAGCAGGAATTGCGAAACTTGAAATTCAAAGAAAAGTTAATCAAATTGAATTAATTATTCACGCAGCAAGGCCAAAGGCCATTGGTTCTGAAACTGATCAAACCAATTTAATTATCGATTTAAAAGATAACCTTAAACCTTTAGTTAGTGATTCAAAACAGATTCGTGTAAAAGTTTTACAAGTAACACGAAGCGAAAATGAAAGCTCTTTAGTTGCTAGATCTATCGCAGATCAACTTGAAAAACGAGTTGCTTTTAGAAAAGCTATACGTCAAACTACAGCAACTCTACAAAAAAGTGGGGTTAAAGGGTTTAAAATTCAGGTTGCTGGAAGGCTAAATGGTGCTGAAATTGCACGTGCTGAATGGGCTCGTGAGGGACGTGTCCCACTTCAAACTATTAGGGCTGATATCAGTTATGCTACACACCGTGCAAATACAATATACGGTGTTTTAGGTATTAAAGTTTGGATCTTTAATAAAGAAATTTTTTAACTTACTTAATTTAAACCGTTTGTATAAGTAAATTGTATGTTACTTCCTAAAAGAACAAAGTTTCGTAAACAACATCGTGGAAGATTAAAAGGCGTTTCAAGCGCGAATACTATTGTTTTTGGTGAATATGGTATTCAAGCTTTAGAACCCGTTTGGTTAACTTCCCGACAAATAGAAGCGACACGACGTAGTATTACAAGATATGTGCGTCGTACCGGAAAAATTTGGATTCGAATTTTTCCAGATAAACCAATTACAGAAAGAGCTGCTGAATCCCGAATGGGATCTGGTAAAGGTACGGTAGCTTATTGGG
>NZIP01000008.1 GCA_002691645.1 Flavobacteriaceae bacterium | reverse complement strand
TAAAAGATCTAATCGAGATCAAAGCATATCCCTTTTAGCGAAAACACTAAAATTCACTCATCCTGTTTCAGGCAAAGAAATTGAAATCGATACTGAATTACCCCATACAGATATCTGGAAGATTACACGAAAGGAATTAGCGACTCAACTGTAGATACTTCTCCCTTATCACCTCACCTACGGTCTTGTTTTGCAAATGTGCTTCAAGCCAAGACAAGACGTCTAAATATAAAAAAGCACGCTTCTCGTAAGGGTGGTGTTCATACTGTTTTAAGTTGTTATATAATTTCTGAAATTCTGCCCTTAACTCTCCTGGAAAGATACTGCCAAGATTTCTTAAAAATTTCAACATTTCATTTTGTACTGAATGCAAATCATTCATTTTCAGTAAAAATTTATATGTTTGTTTAAGTTGTACTTCAAGATGGTAGTCTTGCCCAGATTCATAATGAGCCACTAATGAAAGTACCCTTGCAAAACACATAAGGTCCTCTCTCATTTTTAATTTCTTGCTTTTAATAATAAGTTCAAGGTGTCTAATACAATTGCGGTGATCTCCATTTCCAAAATACAAACAGGCAATTTTATAATGCAGTAGCATCACGTGATGCTCATCGATAAGATCTTTGTGGGTTTCTATTCCTCTTAAGATATCATTGACGTGTCTGAGCCCATTTGAAAAATCGCCTTCTATAAAAAAAGAGTTAAGTTTATTGAGCTCTGTGTAAAGAAAAATTAACGCTTTTAGATTGTCATTGTTCGGGAAATCTTCTTGAGTGGTGGTTTGAACAAAATCATGTAACACTTGTTTGAATTGAGTGTGGTATTTCAAAAAAAACAGTGATTCAAGCAAATAGTGGTTTCCTTTAATATAAAAAACAGGGTGAGCGTAAATCATTTCTTTAGATGCTGTAAATAAAGAAACCCATTTGGATGAAAATTTGTACGAAGACAAAAAATCTTGAGTGAGAAAACTGTACCACAAATGTGTTTTATACCACCATAATTTTTCCCTAAAATCCATGTCATTCACATCAAAAACAGGCAAATGTCTTTCAAAATAATTTTGAACGCGTTTAAGATCCTTATCGCTACGAACATATCCCACCTTAAGCATCATACCGTAAAGATTAATTGACAAATTAGAAAGTGTAGAGGTCAAATGATTCAATTCAGATAATCGGGTTGTTTGTTGAACCAATTCTTCTGCTCGTCTAGGTATGCTTCTAGTAATGAATTGTGTTTCAATATGCTTTTCAAATTCTACGATTTCATAAGCCATGTTTTTCTCTTCATGTTCCAGCGCAATTGACTTTGCTTTATCCAATATCTTTAGGCTTTGACGATACAACCCCTTTTGATAAAGTATTGTGGCAAAGTCTAGTTGTTCTCTAATTTGAATTCGAGTATTTTGTACTGCTGGGTTCAATCGCAAACTGACAAGAAGCTGTTTATACAAATGTGCTTTAAGATTAGAAAGCTGAGATTTTTTAACAACACCACTCTCTAATATTTGTTTTTCATCGTACTCTTTTTGTTTCTCTAGAATAGTAAACAAACTGAGGAATTTAGAATCTGTGTTTACACCCAATCTTCCAACGTACAATTTAAATTGTCTTTTTTCTGACTTTGAGAGCGATTTAATTAAAACAAACAAATTGTCCTTTGAGTTAATTGTCATCGTATTTATTCTAGAGTTAACTCACTGATAACAAGTGAATTTATATTTAATGTTTAACGTTTAGCGTTGTAAATTACAACATCCTTTTCAAAAATAATGAATCGAGTAAGATTACTTTCGTATGCTAGATATATCTTTACTTCATGAAAACAGATAAGGTTCATATTTTTGACACCACATTAAGGGACGGAGAACAAGTTCCTGGATGCAAATTAGACGAAAGCGAAAAACTTATTATCGCTGAACGTTTGGACCTTTTAGGCGTTGACGTAATCGAAGCTGGTTTCCCAATTTCCTCTCCTGGAGATTTTAAGGCGGTAAATGAAATTGCAAAACTGGTCAAAAACGCCTCTGTATGTGGCTTAACCCGAGCTGTAAAAAAAGATATTGAAGAAGCTGCCGAAGCGCTCAAACCAGCGCTTAGACCTCGAATACATACAGGTATAGGAACTTCTGATTCGCACATTTTACACAAGTTTAAATCAAACCGTAAAACCATTATAGAACGCGCAAAACAAGCAGTGGCATATGCTAGGAATTTTGTAGACGATGTTGAGTTTTATGCTGAGGATGCAGGCAGAACTGACAACGTTTTCTTGGCACAGGTTTGTGAAGAAGTTATAAAAAGTGGTGCGACAGTTCTTAATATACCAGACACTACAGGCTATTGTTTACCAGAGCAATACGGTGAAAAAATCAAATATCTTGTTGACAACGTAAAAAATATCGATAAAGCTATTATTTCTTGCCACTGTCACAATGATTTAGGTTTAGCCACTGCCAATTCCATAGCAGGTGTTGTAAACGGAGCACGTCAAATAGAATGCACAATCAACGGTATCGGAGAACGCGCTGGTAATACTTCTCTCGAAGAAGTGGTTATGATTATGCGACAACATCCAGGTCTAAATTTAGACACCAGTATTGACAGTAAATTACTTTATGATACAAGTCAGATGGTCTCGGATAAAATGGGAATGCCTGTTCAGCCGAACAAGGCTATTGTAGGTTCTAATGCGTTCGCGCACAGTTCTGGAATTCACCAAGACGGTGTGATCAAAAATCGAGAGACTTACGAAATAATTGATCCAAATGATGTTGGGGTCAATATTTCTTCAATTATATTGACCGCAAGATCTGGAAGAGCAGCTTTGGCTTATAGAGCCAAAGTAATAGGTTATGAATTGAGCAAAGTTCAACTCGACAATGCCTACCAAACCTTCTTATCTCATGCTGATAAGAAAAAAGAAATCGTCAATGAGGACATTCACCTCATTATGAAAGAAGTAAACATTAATCCCTCTCCAGTAAGCTAAAATTTTATGGGAAAAACACTTTTTGATAAAGTCTGGGATACACATATCGTCGATACTGTTCCAGAAGGCCCTCAGATTCTTTACATTGACAAACACTTAATTCACGAAGTTACTTCACCTCAGGCATTTGCAGAGCTAGAAGAAAAAGGAATCGACATGGCGCGAACAGACAAGACGGTTGCCACCGCAGACCATAATGTTCCGACAATTAATCAGCATCTGACTATTAAAGATGCTCTTTCAAGAAAGCAAGTGGATACACTCACCAAGAACTGTGAAAAATTTGGTGTTACGCTGTACGGATTAGGGCACCCGTATCAAGGGATTGTTCATGTGATGTCTCCCGAATTAGGGATAACACAACCAGGCATGACAATGGTTTGTGGTGATAGTCACACTTCTACTCATGGCGCGTTTGGCACTATTGCCTTTGGAATTGGAACTTCTCAAGTGGCCCAAGTTTTCGCATCTCAATGTGTGTTGATGAACAAGCCACAGACCATGAGAATTACTGTGAACGGCAAGCTAAATCCTAATGTAGGACCAAAAGATGTTATCCTCTACGTTATAGCTCAACTAGGTACCAACTCGGGGACCGGTTATTTTGTAGAATACGCCGGGGATGTTTTTGAAGACATGAGCATGGAAGGTCGAATGACCGTTTGTAATATGAGCATTGAGATGGGTGCACGAGGAGGAATGATTGCTCCTGACCAGACAACTTTCTCTTATGTAAAAAATCGGGAATTCGCCCCTAAAGGAGAAGCATGGGATAAAAAACTAACCTATTGGAAAACCCTGCACTCCGATAAGGATGCCATTTTTGACAAAGAACATCACTTTAACGCAGCAGATATCGCTCCAATGATTACATATGGAACGAATCCAGGCATGGGGATGGCCTTAGATGCTCAAATTCCAACAGCTAAAAATGAAACCGAAATTAAAGCACTGCAATACATGGGCTTTAAAGAAGGAGAAGAACTCCTTGGTAAGCGTATTAACTATGTGTTTATCGGGAGTTGTACAAATTCTAGAATTGAAGACTTTAGAACTGTGGCGAGTTATATTAAAGGAAAGCGCAAGGCAGCTAATGTAAACGCATTAATTGTACCCGGTTCACAGCAAGTTGCAGCACAAATTCAGAAAGAAGGTTTAACTCAAATTTTTGAAGAGGCTGGGTTTGAGATCAGACAATCTGGTTGTTCGGCATGTCTTGGAATGAATGAAGATAAAATTCCAGCCAATGAATACTGTGTATCCACTTCAAATCGAAATTTTGAAGGAAGACAAGGCCCTGGATCGAGAACCTTACTTGCAAGCCCATTGATCGCAGCTATGACAGCCGTAGAAGGAAAAATCACATCACTAACCTAAGGATTGACATGGAAAAATTTACAAAACTTCAATCTCAAGCAGTACCCTTACCTATTTCAGATGTCGATACGGATCAAATCATTCCCGCTCGATTTCTAAAGGCAACCAATAAAATCGGTTTTGGCTCAAACTTATTCAGAGATTGGAGGTACTTAAACGACACTGAAACTAACTCCGATTTTGTATTAAATAATCCAAAATATACGGGATCAATTTTGGTAGCAGGAGCAAATTTTGGTTGTGGTTCTTCAAGAGAACACGCAGCATGGGCCATAGCTGACTATGGCTTCAAGGTAGTTATCTCTAGCTTTTTCGCTGACATCTTTAAAGGAAACGCCTTAAATAACGGCATCTTACCTATACAAATAAGTCAAAACCATTTAAATGCTATTCTCGAGCGATTAGAAGGGCATCCAGAAACCATCATCGAGGTAGACTTAGAAGCACAAAAATGCACTGTAGATGTTTTAAATATTGAGTGTTCTTTTGAAATAGACCCCTATAAAAAATACTGTTTGATAAATGGATTCGATGATATAGACTTTTTACTCAGTAAGAAAGCAGAAATCAGCGCATTCGAAAAAAATATAGATTAATGAATTACAATATAGCCGTTTTAGCCGGAGACGGTATCGGCCCTGAAGTCACAAGCCAGGCCAAGAAAGTACTCGACAAAGTTGCAGCCAAATACCAGCACCAATTCAACTATACAGAGGCTTTAATGGGCGCCTGTGCTATAGATGAAACTGGAAACCCACTGCCTCCTGAGACGGTGGATGTATGCTTGAATAGTGATGCTGTTTTATTCGGCGCTATTGGAGACCCAAAATACGACAATGACCCTAGTGCAAAGGTTCGACCTGAGCAAGGACTTTTAGCCTTGAGAAAAGCACTTGAGTTATTTGCCAATATTCGTCCTGTAGAATGCTATCCTAGCCTAATTGATAAAGCACCATTAAAAGCTGAAATTATAGAAGGCACTGACTTTGTAATCTACAGAGAATTAACCGGAGGAATCTATTTTGGAGAAAAACAGCTCTCAGAAGATCAAAGTTTTGCCTCTGATTTGTGCGGATATCATCAATACGAGATCGAGCGCATCGCACATTTAGCTTTCAAAGCCGCACAGTTAAGACGAAATAAGGTAACTCTAGTCGACAAAGCAAACGTATTAGAATCTTCAAGACTGTGGCGACGAGTTGTCAAAGAAGTGGCTTCAAACTATCCAGAGGTTACGCTTGACTTTCTATTTGTAGATAATGCTGCCATGCAAATGGTTTTAAACCCTTCTCAATTTGATGTCGTTTTAACTGAAAACATGTTCGGTGACATCTTATCAGACGAAGGAAGTGTTATTGGAGGCTCTATCGGACTTCTAGCCTCTGCCTCAGTAGGAAATAAAGGAGCACTGTTTGAGCCTATTCACGGGTCTTATCCCCAAGCTAAAGGTCTGGATATTGCCAATCCTGTGGCATCCATTTTATCAGCTGCGATGTTACTCGAACACTTGAACTTAAAGAAAGAAGCTTCATCTATTCGAAATGCAGTTATGCAATCACTTGAAGCAAAAGTGGTTACAAAAGATTTAGATGTGGACAGTACTTATGGTACAGAGGATGTTGGGTCTCATATCGCCTCATTGATTTAATGGTAAATGATTTATTCAACAATGGAGCTGCGCTAGTACTGCAGTTCTATTTATATTTGCCCCAATAATTAACGTCTATGAAGATTTCTCACCTGTGGATTAAAGATTATCTCGAGTTTGATCTCGATGTCAATGAAACCTCTGAAATTTTGACCAATTTAGGTTTAGAAGTAGAAGGTATAGAGGTATTTGAGAGCGTAAAAGGAGGTTTTGAAGGCATTGTCGTTGGACATGTACTTTCTTGTAAACAACATCCCAATGCCGATCGACTAAAGGTTACTCAAGTTGATGTAGGTGAACAAGAGCCTGTACAAATTGTATGCGGCGCACCCAATATTGCTCAGGGCCAAAAAGTAGTTGTGGCTAAGGCAAACACTAAATTATACACCAACGCTGGAGAATCCTTCAAAATAAAAAAAAGTAAAATACGAGGGGAGTTAAGCCAGGGAATGATTTGTGCCGAAGATGAAATTGGACTCGGAGAAGATCACGACGGAATTATGGTTTTAGATTCTTCGCTTACTGCTGGTACTCCATGTTCAGAAGTATTTGAAATTACAAAAGACGATGTTTATGAGATCGGGCTTACTCCAAACCGCTGTGATGCCATGAGTCATTATGGGGTAGCTCGAGATTTACGTGCTTATCTTGAAGTTAAAGGGCATGCCAGTAATTTCAACTTGCCTTCAACCAATAAATTTCACGTCGAAAAAAGAGAACATAACGTAGAAATAGAAGTTTTAAGCGCAGAAGCAGCTCCACGATATTGTGGAATTGTAATTTCTGAGTGTAAAGTCTCAGACTCACCCAATTGGTTAAAAAACAGACTAAAGGCTATAGGTCTTAATCCAATAAACAACATTGTAGACATTACCAATTACGTTTTACATTCCATAGGTCAACCGCTCCACGCCTTTGACTACGATAAAATAAATGGTCAAAAAGTCGTTGTTCGAAATGCCGATGAAAATGAAAAATTCATCACTTTAGATGGTGTTGAACGAAGTTTAAGCGCAGAAGACTTGGTCATATGTGACAATGAAAAACCCATGTGTCTCGCCGGAATATTCGGAGGGGAACATTCGGGAGTGACTCAAGAAACCACAACTATATTTTTGGAAAGTGCGTTCTTCGACCCAGTCACTACTAGAAAATCAGCAAAGCGTCACGGTCTCAGTACTGATGCCTCTTTTAGGTTTGAAAGAGGAATTGACATTGAGTTGACCGAACACGCCTTAAAACAAGCAGCGATTCTTATTGAAGAACTTACCGGAGGCGTTATATCATCAGAATTACAGGATTTATATCCAAAAAAGTTTGAAACACCTCAGTTTTTTATGAGTTTCGAAAATCTCAATAAAATCGCCGGAGTTCAAATTCCCGAAAAAGATATTCAACAAATTCTAACAGCACTAGAAATTAAGGTGTTGAGCGTAAATGAAGCAGGGTACGGATTGAGTATTCCCCTTTACCGTTGGGATGTTACCCGAGACATTGATGTAGTTGAAGAGGTTCTTAGAGTTTATGGGTACCACAACATTCCCGTAGCGCAAAAATTAAATAGCTCTTTAGTTAATCACAACAATCAAGGTAATTTATCTTTTCAAGATAAAACGGCCTCATTCTTGTCATCTCTTGGATTTTATGAAATAATGACCAACAGTCTTATTTCTGCAAAGCACAATCTGTACGACCAACAGGTCTCTATTTTAAATCCACTGAGTCAAGATTTAAATGTGATGAGAGACAACTTAATTCACTCAGGTCTGCAGGTCATTAATCACAATGTTAATAGACAGCAACAACACCTAAAGCTTTACGAATTTGGAAAAACATATGGGTTCAAGAAGGAACAATATGTGGAGCAAAATCAACTCTGTATATATCTCACAGGAAAAAAACAAAAGGCTCATTGGGCAGTAACATCCGATGACAATACCAATTTCTTTGATCTTAAAGGTCTTACAATGGCCCTTTTCGAGCGATTTGGAATTGAAATTGAAGAAACCGCATCTATTCAAAATGAAGTTTTTCAATACGGATTAGAATGCAAACACAAAAACCGAAAAATAGCTCAATTTGGCTGTCTTTCTACAGATATAATAGCTCAAAGCGATACCTCACAAGAGGTATTTGCTGCAATTATTGAGTGGGATTATATTTGTATCCTCGCTGGTCAAAACGAAAAGCCCAAGTTCAATGAGCTCAACAAGTTTCCAAAAGTCAAAAGAGATTTGGCCTTACTCGTCGATGAAAGTCTTCGTTTTGAACAACTGCAAGAAGTAGCCCGTCAATCTGCTTCAAAACTATTGAAAGAAGTCTCTCTATTTGATGTCTACGAAGGAAAGGAGCTGCCAGTAGGTAAAAAGTCTTATGCGCTGAGCTTTATACTAGAAGACAAGCATAAAACCTTGACCGATAAACACATTGATAGTACAATGGGAAGAATTACCAAAGCACTAGTTGAATCTTTTGATGTCGAATTGAGGTAACTTTTTCCTTAAACAATTTTTTAGGTTCCATTTTTTATTCTCTACATTTAAAAAAAAACAATTAGGGATGTGGAATAAGACCAATATTGAAGAAGAATTACAACAACTTCAAGCACCAAATCATAAGGAGATATTTGACAAGCTGATGGCTGATCAAAATTTGAGAACCTCTACACACGAAGAGGATTTAAACTCTAGATTAACGAAATCAGGCCAATACAACGCTTTTAATATCAATCTTTTAGATTCTTCGCGTGTCTATACATTAGAAAACATTGAGAAAATTTGTGTATTATACCGACTTCGCTTTCTCGATATCAAATATTTTAAGCCTCAATTGCCTGAAGAAGCGATACACAAAATGAGTAGTCTTGAAAAAGAACACGACCTCACTCTTCAAGGTCTAAAAGTGATGGCTCCTTCTAAATTGTTTAAGTTAGAAGATAAAGATGATCCTCTTTTATTCGCTCCAATCGGAAACGGCCATTACTACCTTATTCACAAGTGGGGTAATGATTTGAGTCGTTATCGCAAAGCCTTTGTGTGGCCAATGAGAGGGCCTGTACACCTCTTAATTGCACTGGCTTTCTTGTCGTTTATTTTGACAAGCCTTATTCCAAGTGGATTATTTTCGAAGAATGAGGATTTTGCCCAATGGTTTATCCTTTATATGTTCATGTTTAAGGGGGTTGTAGGAATTGCAGTTTTCTACGCCTTCGCATTAGGAAAAAATTTCAATCCTTTTATTTGGAATTCGAAGTACTTTAATGCCTAGTAAGCACCTACTTTAATTTTCAAAACGATTTATATACCGCTATCAAGTATACATTTTCGCTCTGAGCCCTTTGATTGTTTTATCGCTCATATAATCATCGAAATTCATATAGCGATCAATCACTCCATTTGGGGTTAACTCTACAATTCTATTGGCTACAGTCGAAACAAATTCATGGTCGTGTGTAGTCATCAAAAGATTTCCTTTAAAATTTTTAAGTGAATTGTTGAATGCTGTGATACTTTCCAAATCGAGGTGGTTTGTAGGTTCATCTAACATCAAAACATTGGCGCGCTGCAACATCATTCTGCTCAACATACATCTCACTTTTTCTCCTCCAGACAATACGGTAGACTTTTTAAGTGCTTCTTCTCCGCTAAAGAGCATTTTACCTAAAAATCCTCTTAAGTTGACTTCTTCTTTTTCTTCATCTGTTTTGGCATATTGCCTGAGCCAATCCACCAAATTCATATCTGAATCATTGAAAAACGAATCGTTATCCAAGGGAAGATAAGACTGTGTGGTAGTAACTCCCCATCTAAAAGTTCCAGAAACGGGAGTTTGCTGATTTGAAATAATTTGATAAAAGGCAGTGCTCGCTCTTGAATCCTTTGAAATGATAGCCACCTTATCGGTCTTTACCATATTAAGGTTAATATTCGAAAAAAGAACATCTCCGTCTTCAGAGTTTGCGACTAAATCGTTTACTTCTAATATCTGATCCCCTACTTCTCTCTCCTTTTCAAAAATAATTGCCGGATAGCGCCTCGATGAAGGTTTAATGTCATCAACCTTTAACTTATCGAGCATTTTTTTTCTGGATGTAGCTTGCTTACTCTTGGCGACATTCGCACTAAAACGTTGAATAAATTCTTGAAGTTCCTTAGATTTTTCTTCGGCCTTTTTGTTTTGCTGTGCTCTTTGTCGAGCAGCGAGTTGACTACTTTGGTACCAAAATGTGTAGTTACCTGAGTAAAGATTGATCTTTCCAAAATCTATATCTGCAATATGTGTACAAATCGAATCTAAAAAGTGACGGTCATGAGAAACGACGAGAACAGTGTGTTCGTATTGAGCCAAGAAATCCTCCAACCAAGATATGGTATCGTAATCAAGATCATTGGTAGGCTCATCCATAATTAAAAGATCCGGGTTACCAAACAAGGCTTGTGCCAATAATACACGCACCTTTAGTTTAGGGTCTATATCAGACATTTGGGTGTAGTGCAGGTCTTCTGAAATACCGAGGTTAGAAAGTAATGCTGCAGCTTCACTTTCAGCATTCCATCCATTCATTTCTTCAAAAGTAACCTGTAACTCACCTATTTTATCTGCATTCTCGTCACTGTAATCAGCATACAAGGAATCGATTTCTTTTTTAACTTCAAAAAGCGACTTATTACCCATAACCACAGACTCTAATACCATATACTGATCGTAGGCATTGTGGTTTTGTTCTAGAACGGACATTCTTTTTCCTGGCTCAAGGTGTATAGATCCTGAAGTAGGCTCCATGGTTTTTGAAAGCACCTTCATAAAGGTTGACTTTCCAGCTCCATTGGCACCGATAATTCCATAACAATTACCTTGAGTGAAATTGACATTCACCTCATCGAATAAAACCCTTTTACCAAATTGAATGGATAAATTAGAAACAGATAACATAGTCGTTTTTTTTGTTGCGCAAAATTAACGAATTCTAGGACTGTTTTGGGTCGAATTCTTAAGAATTACCCTTTGCGTAATCCGCTAAAAACTTTTCCAAGCCACTATCGGTTAGTGGATGCTTCAATAAGCCTTCGATTGCTTTTAATGGTCCGGTCATAACATCTGCTCCAATCTTTGCACATTCTACGATGTGCATGGTGTGTCTAACAGAGGCAGCTAATATTTTAGTTTCATACTCGTAGTTATCATAAACAGTTCTAATATCTTCGATAAGAACCAATCCATCTGTAGAAATGTCATCTAATCTGCCGATAAAAGGAGAAACATAGGTAGCTCCTGCTTTAGCAGCCAATAAGGCCTGACCTACAGAAAAAACTAAGGTACAATTTGTGCGTATTCCCTGCTTTGTAAAGTAAGCGATTGCCTTGAGCCCCTCTTTGATCATAGGCACTTTAACGACAATTTGTGGATGCAGATCAGCTAAAGCCTCACCTTCTTTTACCATACCTTCAAAATCGGTACAAACCACCTCTGCAGAGACATCTCCGTCAACAATGTCACAAATTGCTATGTAGTGCTTTAAGATATTGTCATGGCCTGTAATTCCTTCTTTAGCCATCAGAGAAGGGTTGGTAGTTACCCCGTCTAATATTCCTAAGGCCTGTGCCTCTTTGATTTGCTCTAGATTTGCTGTATCGATAAAAAATTTCATAATAAAAACTTATTGTTTATAGTGATTTGATAGCATCGCTTCAAAGAGTTTTGAAGGTAGCAGTCGTTTTAGATAAATTGATAGTTTTTGAAGAAAAGAGCCAACAGTATAGTTCACTCGAACTCCTGATTTGTTGACGATAGTATATATCACCTCTCCTACAATTTCCGGATTCATCGCCCCATCTACATGATCATCTATTTGCTGGAGTTGATTGTTATAGCGTTCAAAATAAGGAGAGTCTTTAGCAATAGGTGCATTATACCTTCTACTTGCAATGTCGGTTGCAAAATCACCCGGGGCTAAAGAACAGACCTCTATACCAAATGGCTTTAATTCCATTCTCATTGACTCTGTGATGATATTGAGCGCCGATTTTGAGGCCGAATAGAAACCTCTAAAGGGTAAGCCCATAAACCCTGCAATGGAGGTTATATTAACGATATGACCCGACTTATGAGACCTCATATGCGGAATTACCGCTTGTGCTACAGCTACTGCTCCAAAAAAATTAGTGTCAAAGATATGCTTGGCCTCTTCGATGGGCATTTCTTCAACAGTACCATTAATTCCTCTTCCTGCATTGTTAATGAGTACATCTATTCGACCTTCTTTGGCCAATAAATCTGAGATGCATGAATTAATCGTTTGCTGATCAGTGACATCCAAAGGCAGAAGCGGAATTATAGAATCTGGATAGTTTTTTGGATTTCTAGCAGTTCCATAAACGACAAATCCTTTTTGCTTTAGCGTTTGAGCAATTGACTTTCCAATACCAGAAGAAGCTCCGGTCACCAAAACCACCTTTGTACTCATTTAATTTTTGATCACTTCAAAATTAATTTCAACTGCACTTTTTTCGACAAAAAAATTTCACTTGCCCAGCGCATTGATCCTGCAAATGTAAGGATACCCCAACACTTTTGTATCAAAAATAAAGGAGGCTGTTGAAAGCTTTTAAAAAGTTATTTACCCCTTTCGTCAAATTCAATTTCTCTAGCCTTTGAAAGTGCAGAAGCTATAAGCCCGGTAGGTATAGTTATTACACCTATACCAAGAACTAAAATGATAGAAGTAAATATTTTTCCTCCATCTGTAATAGGATAAATATCACCATAACCTACTGTTGTTAAGGTGACTACAGCCCAGTATAAGGAATGAATAACCGATTGAAATTGTTGAGATTGAACTGGATTTTCAAAATAATAGATGCCCACAGCTCCAAAAAACAAAATAATAGTAGTAAAAATGAAAAATAATATCAATTCCTCGTGAATGAGGTTGTAGGCAATTTTAAACCTCCTTAACGCCCTGTTGTAGCGAATTAACTTCAAGCTTCTGAAAATCCTAAAGACTCGAAATGCTCGAATAAACCGTAAATCAAACATAGGAAACAAGTAATACGGAAGAATAGCTAGCAAATCAATGAGTCCATAAAAGCTTTTGAAATAAGAAAAGGCTCTATCTGCCACCAATAATCTCAACAGATATTCTACAGTAAAAATTACAATACAGATAAACTCGAAAATTTCGAGGGCTGCCACGAAACCTACACTTAAATTAGGAAGTGTCTCTACTGCAAAACTCAATAATGAAAGTATAATTAAAATTTGAATAAGATAGTCGAACAACGCACTAGAACGGGTGTCTCTGTTTTCGATGAGGTCTTTTAACTTGTTCATTGCTGATCGGTTTTTTGAGCGGACATTCAATATAGCTGTTCTAGGGTTTAGAAACAAAGCCTTAGAACCATCAAAAGAGGCAAGCGACCTACATCGCACCGCTACAACCGCATACCCTTGCTGTGTTCCCACCCTGGGGGATTCTGCAGGAGCTGGTCGTGTAGGACTTGCCACGGTAAATATAGTATGTTTACTTTTGTAATAGAAATTAATTTAAAGGAATCATGAAACGATTAATGTGCACTTTTAGTCTTGCTTTTTTGGCTTTACTCATAGGTTGTGGAGCATCACAGGATAAAAAGTCTGCTTTTAAAATAAACAGCAAAGCGAACTTCAACTCAATTCAACAAAATTCTTCTATTGAATTTAGGGTGGAGTCAAATAAACAATACAAAATTGATAGTATTCGTGTTTTTTTAAATCAAAAAAAATTAGAGTACAAAGGGAATCAGTTACAAATTCCAAATGTTCAAATTGGCAATCACTCGTTAGAGGTAAAGGTTTATGCCTCGAATGAATTACATGAATTGCGAAAAAAAATCAGAATATTATCCGATAAGCCAGCAAAACTATGGAATTACCAAGTTATTGCCTCTTATGATCACGACACCAGCAGATACACTCAGGGTTTAGAGTTTGTTGGTGACACCTTATATGAGAGTACTGGACAGGTAGGTAATTCTTATATTTTCGCTTATAATCCATTTACAGGAGAATCATTTCAAAAACAGGAACTTCAACCTCCTTATTTTGGGGAAGGCATAACACTATGGAATAATCGTTTGATTCAGCTTACCTGGAAAGGGTCTAAAGGCTTTACGTACGATAAAAACACCCTTAAACCCACTGGTGATTTTAGTTATAATCAAAGTAATGAAGGATGGGGATTGAGTCATGATCAAGAGTATATTTATAAGAGTGATGGAACCGAAAAAATTTGGAAATTATCTCCTGAAACTCTAGAGGAACAAAGCTTCATACAATTAGGAACCAATAAATCACTCTTCAAAAACGCCAATGAACTTGAAATTGTCGACAATAAAATTTTCGCCAATGTATACTTAAAAGAAAGCGTGATGGTCATTGCGAAAAACACAGGAGTTATTCAGGGTATTCTCAATTTTTCTGAATTGAAAAAAGAAATAACCAAAGATGAAAATTGGGATGAAAACAATTCTGTACTAAACGGTATTGCGTACCACAAAGAGCGTCAAAGTTTTTTTATTACAGGTAAAAACTGGAATAAAATCTTCGAGGTGCGTATATCCCCTCCATCAGAATAGTAAGGATTCGGTATTATACCAACTCTGTATACTGAAACAAAGGCCTTGATTGCATAAGTTCATTCACCTCAGCGCGAACCGCGGCGACAGATGAGTCGTCATTTGAACCCATCAATACGCGATCTATCAGATCAGCAATTGTATTCATGTCTTGTTCAACCAAGCCTCTTGTAGTAACAGCAGGTGTCCCCAAACGAATTCCAGAAGTGACAAATGGGGACTTATCATCAAAGGGAACCATGTTTTTATTAGCAGTAATGTCCGCTAATTCAAGTACTTTTTCAGCATCTTTACCGGTGATATCTTTGTTTCTTAAATCAATAAGAATCATATGATTATCTGTTCCTCCAGAAATGATGTGGTATCCTTTTGAAATAAGAGCTTGACCAAGAGCGTCGGCATTCTTTTTAACCTGAACCATATAATGCAAGAAGTGGTCTTCTAAAGCTTCTCCAAAGGCCACAGCTTTACCAGCAATTACATGTTCTAAAGGCCCTCCTTGATTTCCTGGAAATACCGCTAAATCAACTAATGATGACATCTTGCGCACAGTTCCATTTTTAAGTTTGATTCCCATCGGATTTTCAAAATCTTTTCCCATTAAAATCAAACCTCCTCTTGGTCCTCTCAAGGTTTTATGAGTAGTTGTAGTAACGAAGTGACAATGCGGAATAGGGTCGTTTAAAATTCCTTTGGCAATCAAACCCGAGGGGTGAGATATATCAGCCATGAGTAAGGCACCCACTCCGTCAGCAATCTGACGAAACTTTTCAAAATCCATATCTCTTGAATAGGCTGAAGCACCAGCAATAATTAATTTTGGTCTTTCTTTTTTGGCAATTTCTTCTATGGTATTGTAATTTAAAAGACCATTATCTTTATCCACTCCGTAAAAAACAGGTTTGTACAAACGCCCAGAAAAATTAACCGGCGATCCGTGTGTGAGGTGACCTCCATGAGATAAGTCAAATCCCATAATAGTGTCTCCAGGGTTTAAGGCCGCATGAAAAAGAGAAGCATTCGCCTGAGACCCAGAATGAGGTTGAACATTTGCGTATACCGCTCCAAAAAGTTGTTTTGCTCTTTCGATCGCGAGGTTTTCGACCTTATCTACCTCTTCACAACCACCGTAATATCTCTTTCCAGGATACCCTTCAGCATATTTGTTGGTCAAAACAGAACCGGTGGCTTCCATGACCGCCTTGGAGGTAAAGTTTTCTGAAGCAATTAATTCAACTCCTCTTAGTTGTCTGTTTTTTTCACTCTCAATTAGAGAAAATAACTCTTGATCCCTATTCATGTGATTTTATTTTCGGCAAAAGTACATTCTAATTTGGTAGTAGTTTGATTTTGTTTAGACCCTAAATTCACAATTTATCAACACAAAAGATGGGTTACATTCAATTGTAAAATATCTCCATGAGAAGCGTGGTCAACAACTTTGCCGTTTTTGAGAACTAGTACTTGAGGTGATTGGTGCGGAATTTGCAGTACACGCGCTAATTCGTTAGATAGGGAGCGCTTATCAAATACGTTAATGAGTTCAAAATCAAAAGAACAGTCCACGCTATCTAGCATCTGTTTAAATTCTCGTAATACCCAAGTGCTCGTTCCACATTTATGGGAGTGCTTAAACAAAACCTGGGGTTGCTCATAAGAAAGTTCTATATACTCCTTGTGAAGATCATTTGAATGCTCCAATTCCTCTTTTTTCTTCTTAAAAAACCAACTCATAGTGTCAAAATGACTTAAAATTTCAATCAAATACTGACAAAAAGTCTTCTTTTGAGTGTAATCTCAAAATGGAATTCTTTTTGATTTTATTGGTGTAAAAAACATATGAATGCACAATCGTTTACACCAAAAGTTCAACATATTATAGGTGAAGCACAAATCATAACCCAATCCTATGATCATAAACTCACCGAGCCACAACACTTGTTTTTAGCTATGCATGAACAAGAATGCGAAGTTCTTGAATTATATCTCAAAAAAGAAATAATTGAACAAAGTATTCAAGCTGTTAAAGATGATCTTAAATCAAGACCTCAATCTAATTCAGCAGAAATACAATTCTCCAATGAATCGGTGCAAATCCTCCAAAAAGCCATGGCTAATGCTCGAAAAAAAAATCAAAACCAGGTAAATCTACCTTCTTTTTTTATTGCATTACTTGGCTATAGTCAAAGTTTAAAAACAATCTTGAGTGAAATTGGAGTCGATTTTAACACACTAGAAAAAATGATGAAAGAAAAAGAAACCAATACCCCTAAGAAAGAGAAAACACGTACTCAACTCAATAGATTTGCAAGCGACCTCAATGCACTTGTGGATTCGGGTAAATTAGATCCCATAATTGGTAGGGAGGAAGAAATCAGGCGTGTTTTGCAGATCTTATCTAGACGAACTAAAAACAACCCAATTTTAGTCGGAGCTCCAGGTGTAGGTAAAACAGCTATCGCTGAAGGACTTGCACAGCGCATTGTAAATGGTGATGTTCCAGATAATCTAAAAAGTAAAAAAGTTTATGCCCTTGCTATGGGCGCTTTAATTGCTGGTGCAAAATATAAGGGAGAATTTGAAGAGCGATTAAAAGCTGTTATTAAAGAAGTTACTGAGCATTCAGGAGAAATTATCTTATTTATAGACGAAATACACACCCTAGTTGGCGCAGGAGGAGGTCAAGGTGCAATGGACGCCGCTAACATCCTCAAACCCGCACTAGCCCGAGGGGAATTAAGAGCTGTGGGTGCCACTACTCTAGATGAATATCAAAAGTATTTTGAAAAAGACAAGGCTCTAGAGCGCCGATTTCAAAAGGTAATTGTAAATCAACCCAATAGAGAAAGTGCAATTTCAATTCTTCGTGGTATTAAAGAAAAATATGAGACACATCATAAGGTCAGAATCAAAGATGATGCTCTAATCGCAGCCGTAGACTTGTCATCTAGATATATTTCAGATCGTTTTTTGCCGGATAAAGCTATTGATTTGATGGATGAGGCTGCCTCGAAAATTCGAATGGAAATCAATTCAAAACCCGAAGAACTAGACGATTTAGATCGAAAAATTACACAAATTGAAATTGAAATACAGGCACTTAAAAAGGAAAAAGATGAGCAAAAAACAAAACTGCTCAACACTGAACTAGCAGAAATACAAGAAAAAAGAACACTATTATTCACGAAGTGGAGCAGTGAACGCGACAAAATTGAACAAATTCAAAGTACCAAGAAAGAGCTCGAAAAATTAAGAGCAGAAGCAGAAAAAGCCGAGCGAGAAAGTGATTACGAAAGAGTTGCAAAAATAAGGTACGGAACCTCCAAAGAATTGGAAGGCAAATTAAAAAATCTTCAACTCGATGTTGATCGTAATCAAGAGCAAAACATCATCAAAG
>NZIP01000007.1 GCA_002691645.1 Flavobacteriaceae bacterium | reverse complement strand
TGGTGTCTTTTTCATTGCCTGCTTTATCCCACATTTTTCCAGAATTTCTGATCATAGCGGGCATAGATGCATCGATAATAATGTCAGATGGTACGTGAAAATTGGTGATACCCTTGTCTGAATTTACCATCGCCAAATCAGCTTGATTTTCAAGGGTACTTTCAATATCCTCTAAAATATTTGCTTTTGTTTGAATATCCTGTATGGTTTCTATATGGTTGAGCATCGCATTGAGACCCTCATTAGGGTTTAATCCAATATTATCAAATTCTTCTTTGTACTTATCAAATACTTCATTAAAGTAGACATATATGGCATGTCCAAAAATAATCGGATCAGACACCTTCATCATAGTCGCTTTCATATGAAGAGAAAGCAAAATATCAGAGGCTTTAGCTTCTTGAAATGCCTCCTTAAAAAATTTCAACAAAGCGCCTTTGCGCATGACTGTTGCATCTATGATCTCTCCTTTTTGAAGTGCTATAGCATCTTTTAGAATAATCTCTTTGCTTCTTGATGTCTTGAGAATTATTTTTATCGAGGTCTCCTTGGTAGTCGTTACTGATTTTTCGTTAGAGCGAAAATCATCACGTCCCATTGTCAAAACCTTAGTTTTTGAATCGATACTCCATTTACCCATGCTGTGTGGGTGTTTTTTAGCAAAATTTTTCACTGCTTTTGGCGCCCTACGATCTGAATTACCCTCTCTTAAGACTGGATTTACAGCACTTCCCTTTATTTTATCATAAATCGATTTAATTTCTTTTTGTTCACCTGTCAAAGGTTGGTCTGGATAATCTGGCAGCTGATAACCTTTTGATTGAAGTTCTTTTATGGCTGCTTTTAATTGAGGGATAGAGGCACTAATATTTGGTAACTTAATGATATTGGCTTCCGGTGTTTTTGCAATTTGTCCTAGCTGGTCTAATGCGTTTTCAATCTGTTGGTGTGGCTTTAGAAAAGAAGAAAATGACGCCAATATTCGTCCTGCCAATGAGATGTCTTTCAATTCAAAGGTAATTCCAGAAGAAGCTGTAAAAGATTTAATTATAGGCAATAATGACTGTGTTGCTAATGCAGGTGCTTCGTCCGTTTTGGTATAAAATATTTTTGTCATTTGTTTGTGTGTTTTTTTGGTATAAATTGTTTTTTGGCTGTGCAAAGATACAACTCAAAAAAAAGCCTTGAAATGAAAATACACTCCAAGGCTTTAATATTGTTCTTAAGAATAAGGCTTTAACCTCGTATTTCTTTAATACGTGCTTTTTTACCGGTTAATCCTCTAAAATAGAATATTCTTGATCTTCTTACTTTTCCTTTTTTGTTGACTTCTATTTTTTGAAGGGCTGGCATGTTCAATGGAAATATACGCTCAACTCCAACAGTACCTGACATTTTACGGATGGTAAATGTTTGTGTTGATCCGCTTCCTCTTTTCTGAATGACAACTCCTTTAAAAAACTGTGTTCTTGTTTTGTCACCTTCCTTGATCTCGTAGTATACCGTTATGGTATCACCTGAATTAAACTCAGGAAAATCTTTCCTTTCAACGTATTGATCCTCTACGTATTTAATAAGAGCGTCCATGCTTTAATTTTTATTGACCGCAAAAGTAGTTTTTTATTTTGAATTGACAATATCAAAATTTCTAAAAAATTATTCTTCTTCAAGTAAATCAGGCCTTCTATTTCTGGTGATTTCCAAAGACTTTTCATCTCTCCACTTTTCAATTTCTTTGAAATTACCACTTAGTAAAACTTTTGGAACTTCATGTCCTTTAAAATTTGAAGGTCTAGTGTACACAGGAGGTGCCAATAACTTATTTTGAAAAGAGTCTTCAAGTGCAGAGGTTGAATCGTTGAGAACACCAGGAATTAATCTTATAATGCTATCGGCTAATATACATGCTGCTATTTCTCCACCTGAAAGCACATAATCGCCAACTGATATTTCTTTTGTGATCCATAAATCTCTAATTCTTTGATCAATTCCCTTGTAATGCCCGCAAACGAAAAGTAAGTTTTTTTGCAGCGATTGGCGATTGGCGCTAGACTGATTCCAAATTTCTCCATCTGGTGTTAAATAAATAACATCGTCATAGCTTCGATCTTGATGTAATTTGGTGAGCAGTTGATCTAAAGGTTCTGCCATTAAAACCATACCAGCTCCACCACCAAATTGATAATCATCAATTTGTCTGTAATTACCCGAGCCGTATTCACGTAAATCGTGAATATGTATTTCCGCCAGCTTAGCCTTTATGGCTCTAGCCACTATAGAGGCTGAAAAAGGACCTTGTAAAAGTTCTGGTGCCGCAGAAATAATATCTATTCTCATGCTTCAAGATTTATTGAACTGACCAACTGTAAAAATTTGTATCGTCGATAAGATTAAATCCTAATTTTTTATACAATTGATTCGCTCTATTCATTTTAGAAGTTTCAAGCTGTAACCCTCCGTTTTTTTCTATTTTACAAATGGATTGGGCTTCATTGATTAGTGCTGACGCTATTCCTTTATTACGATATTCTGAATGAACATATAAGTCGTTCAAAACATAAATTGATTGCAGACGAACAGAACTAAAAGAGGGGTAGAGTTGCATGAACCCTACAAACTTGTTGTGATAACTCCCTAATATAATGATAGAGTCTTTCGAGTTAATTCGCTCCAAAAGAAAATTCTTGGCTTTTATTAGATCGTCTTTTTGACCGTAAAAAATTCGATATTGATTAAATAAATCAGACATTTGGTCAATAAGATCCAAATTTCCTCGTCTGATGCCGATCATGACTTCTTTTTGCGCTTTTCTTTAAATAATTCTTGAGTTAACTCTTTTTCCTTTTCGAGCGCCCATTTTTTATATTGTTCAAAATCAACTTCCACCTGCTTTTTGCCATCTTGGATGCGCTGAATATATTTTTTCTTTAACTTATTTGAATAGCATATATAAAAAACTCCTAGAAAAAGAAGAACTATAAGGCAATAAGAAATAATAGTCAAAGATGATTCTGAAACGTTCTGTCCAAAAAACAAAATCTTTTTGAATTGCTTGTCTTTTTCTGCTTGGACTTCTTTGCGCAAGTAGTTTATACTGTCCTGCACAACTATTAAAGCTTTTTGAAGTTCTTGAGTTTTAAGAGTGGACTGTTCTCCTAGAACTAAATTTACTTTCATCTCAGAGGTCAAAGATTCAAACTCGGTTCTTTTAAAAAAGAAATATTCTTGACCATTTTCGTTGGTCCAGCTACTGCCAAGACTGTTCAGGCTATCAACTAGTGCCGCTGGTTGTGCATATTCTGTAGCCTCAAGTCTGGATTGCTCAATATTTGTTTGACTAAAAATACTGCTGCTTAGCAACCAAAAAAGTATAAAGAATGCCTTTGATGTTTTCAAAATGAATGTTTGAATCGCTAAAGTATTAAATCTTAATCGAATAAAATACGTTCTTTCTCGCCGTTCTGGTCAATTAAGGTCAAGGCCGTATAATAATTTTTATTTCTTCTGAGATTATTACTGCGTTCTTCTGCGTCATTAATGTCTTTGATTTCATTGTCATTAATTGCAATAAGAAGCTTTCCTTCTAAATTGTAATTTCTATAGGACTGTGAGGCTGCTACAATTTTAACACCCGTTTTTCTCTTGTAATTTTTTTGATCATCTTCAGTCAAATCTTTCACTCGAAGACCCAAGTTGCGTAAATCTACAGTCATGAGTTTACTCAGTTCTACATCGAATTCGAGTAATGCTCCATCTCTATCTACCGCAACTTTTACCTTTTCACCCGGTCTTTTTGAAGACAAGTACCCAACAAGTGCGCTGAACTTTCCAATTTTAACCCCATTAACTTTTTTAATGACATCACCTTCTTTGATTCCAGCTCTTTCAGCTCCAGAATCTTCAGATACATTGGCCACATAAACACCCTCAATTTGGTCGAGTCCGAGTTCAATTGCTTCGGAACTATTTTCATTCATGGTTGAAATGCCGAGAATACCTTTTTGAACTTTTCCATACTCCAAAAGATCTTCAACTACTTTTTTGGCAATATTTGAAGGTACTGCGAAAGAGTATCCAACATAACTTCCAGTTCTAGAGCTAATCGCCGTGTTAATTCCTATAAGATCACCGTTGGTATTCACAAGTGCTCCTCCGCTGTTTCCTGGGTTGATAGCAGCGTCGGTTTGTATAAATGACTGGGGATTGCGTTCGGACAAAGATCTTGCTTTAGCAGAGATAATGCCAGCAGTTACTGTGGAGGTTAAATTAAATGGATTTCCCACAGCCAAAACCCATTCACCTATTTGTGCAGAGTCAGAATTTCCGAAAGCCAAAAATGGAAGGTCGTCTTGGGTTTCGATTTTAATCAGGGCGATATCGAACTCTGCATCTGAACCTACGACACTCGCTTTATATGATTTCTTGTTGTTGAGGGTCACGTTTAGGTTACTTGAATTTTTAATAACATGGGTATTAGTTACGATGTAACCGTCGGGCGAAATAATCACACCTGAACCTGAACCGGCTTCAATCTCATTTTGATAACCTCCATTTTGAGATCCATACATAAAGTCAAAAAGACTAAAACCTGAACGCTCTTGAAAGTTTGTGACATGAACTACCGCATTAATTGTTTTTTCTGCGGCACTTGTGAAATCACTTACAACTTCTGATGACGATTTTGTGAGGTTAACATTTTGAAAAATAGGTTGGACGTTTCTTTCGGTCACCGCTGAAGACGTCTCAGTGTTAGAAAATTGAGCATAAAGAAAAACGGCTAAAACAGCAGAAAAAAGAGAGGTGAAGAATAATGTAACTTTTTTCATTCAATTAATTTTTAATCAAAAATAAATTTTTGAAAATGCATTTTAAAGATTTTAACGTCTATTTAACGTCAGAGGCTGTTAAAAAAATGTTTTAAGTCAACGCTTTTGAGAGATTAAATTTAAAAACTATGGCGCATATTAAACCATCTCACTCAAGACCCAACAAGAAGAATTTAAATCCAACCGTTCTTAAAAGCAAAAATAACAACTATAATGACTATCCCAATCAAAAAAGTAACAAATAGACACCCACATCCTTCTTTAACTGTTTCAGCAGTATTACCATTATTATTTCTGTTTTTTGAGGTCATGAAGTGTTTTTGTTTTCTCTTAATTGCTTTTTACTTTTTTAATGCAACAAATAATAAATCTTCTCGTTTTATCAATAATAACCACAAAACTCAAAACAATGTGTTTAAACTATCTTTATTTACAGGCAGAGTATTTAAGAAGTCTAAGTAAAAAACGAAAGATGTCTGATACATACTCAAGTATTAGAAAAACTAAAGCCTCTAGTTAACACTAGGGGGTCTTTTTTTGTGTATTCTCCATATTTTATGAAAGGATAATAGGAGTGATTTTATCAATAATATTTGAAACCAAATGGTTCAATCGAATCAAGCTAAAGCTTGCTGCCCAATAGGTTTGAATGACAACCATTTCCATTTTAAATTATTCAAGACTTCTTTTTTCTAAATTTGTCTACAATTCTTGAGATAACATAAACACTACTTATAAAGATAATTGAGATGAACAAGCGTTCTAGGTCTGTGAGATTGTCCACGAGTGCTCTGTATTCTTTGACCAACTTGAGATTAGAAATATTTGAGATAATTTCTCCTTCCATGTACCCAAAGTAGCATAAAATACTACCCTGTTGAAAAAGAATTAGACGAGACGCAATTTATTTCTGTTTTAGAGGTTGATGATCTTTTTCATGTTTTTCTTCATTCCAACATGAATACTACAATACCTAAACTTCGGTTAATAAGTTAAGAACGATGTTCATTAAATTACTTCGATGGTAGATTAGAGATACGTTTTATTATCACTTTATGATCGTAAATCTGGATGGCATTAATACTCACATTTTAAAAAACCTGTGTATTTTTTGTGATGGACATCTGTATATTGTGTAATGTATTTACATCCTTTAGACATACTAAAAGCTCATGTTTTACGTTTTTTATTGTAAACAACTTATAGATGAAAAAAACACGAGTCAATTTGTATTTAAATACAGAAGATTATTTGCAAATGAAGCACTTGGCTGAAAATCAAGGTGAGAATGTTTCTTTGTTCATCAGGCAAGCGATTAGGGATTTTTTAATAAAGCACAAAGTGCGCTCCAAAGATGTTATGTCTTATCAGGTTAATTCTTCTGCGCAGGATACAAATACTTTAAAGGTTGATAAAAGCTCTTACGACGCTTTAGATGAAGATCAAATTAGATATTAATTGTTTTTTATCGATCTAGAGTTTTAATTTTATCAGCTCAAAATAAAAGATGGAATTTTTTAAATATCAAGGTGCTGGTAATGACTTTATTATAGTTGATCTTCGAAAAAAGAATCAGGTCTTTAGTAGAAAATTTATTGAAACCTTGTGTGATCGCAGATTTGGAGTGGGGGCTGACGGTTTCATGATTTTTAAGGGACATCAAGAAGTTGATTTTGAAATGGTTTATTACAATTCTGATGGTCGTAAAAGTACTATGTGTGGTAATGGTGGCCGATGTATTGTTCAGTACGCAAAAGATCAAGGTCTTATTTCTGAAGACACTTATTTTATTTTTGAAGACCAAACATATCGTGCTGAGGTTTTTGAAAAATATATTTCGCTTCACATGCAAAATGTCTACCACTACGACAAAATCAATGAATATTGCTGTTTTGTAGATACAGGCTCTCCACATCGTGTAGAATTTAGAGATAGTTTAACAGGTATCGATGTTCATAAAGAGGGTAGAGCAATACGAAATACATACGGTAAAGACGGAACTAATGTCAATTTTGTTTCCAAAAAAACAGAAGATACCTTTGAAATCTTAACGTATGAAAGAGGTGTTGAGGCCGAGACTCTCGCATGTGGAACGGGTATAACAGCAGCAGCCTTGTCAGCGCATATTTTGTCAAAAACATCAGTCACTAAACTTTTCTTTGACGCTAAAGGAGGTCAATTGAGTGTTGAATTTGTTTGTGAATCAGAGGGCTTTACACAGATTAAATTAAATGGTCCCGCTACCTTTGTGTTTAAAGGAGAAATTAAGCTTTCTTGAATTTTGTTTAGAAAAGAAGAACTTATAGTTAGAGCGGTTGATTCATCAGATTTTGACTTTCTCTTTAAACTCGAAAATGATAAAGCGTATTGGCATTTAAGTGGAACTAAAAAGTCGTTTACTGCCAGAGAGATCATGGATTTCATTGATAGTGCGCAACAGCCTATTTTGCTCAGTCGACAATTCAAGTATATTATTGAAATACAAGAACATGGACAGATAGGATGTTTAGATTTATTTGAGTATAATGCTTTCGATCAGCATATAAGTGTGGGAATCATTATCTATGATGAGAATTATCGAAGAAAAGGGTATGCGAAACAAGCTTTGTTGCTTTTGGAGTCTTACTTAAAAGAGGTTCTCCATTGCAAATACGTATTTGCCCGTGTTCTTCAAAATAACGAGGCTAGTATTTCTCTTTTCAATGTAATGAACTATATTGTTATAGATGATCAGACCAAAGTATCATTCCTGCAAAATGAAGAATATAGAGATGAAATTTTATTTCGAAAAAAATTAAAATGATTGCTAAAGTATTTAAATACACCTCAATATTAGGTTTAGTTGTTTGTAGTGTCTTGTCATACGGTGTATATCGCAAAATATTCCAGCCGAATACAAATTTCACAGAGGATAAGGTGGAAGTTTTAATTCCAACAAATACATCGGCTAAAATGCTCATGAAGATTTTAGAGCCTCACATTGAACGAAGTGACGACTTTCTATTCGTCGCAGCCCGTAAAAAGTATTTTTCTAACATTAAGGCAGGTCGATTTATACTTCAAAAAGGATTGAATAATAATCAGATTGTCAATACGTTAAGGTCTAAAAATAACCCGATAAAGATTACTTTTAATAACTTAGATTACTTAGAAGACTTTGCGTCTTTTATGGGTAATAAATTAGAATGCGATAGCCTTCAAATTATCGAAACATTTAAGAGTAAGGCAAAAACAAACAAGTTAGAACTCACTTATGAGCAAATGATGAGTATTCTAATTCCTAACACCTATGAGTTTTATTGGAACACTAGTTCTGAGCAATTGTGGACTAAGATGTCAAATGAGTATCTCAAATTTTGGACTGAGAGTCGAAGAAATAAAGCAAAAAAGTTAAAATTGAGCTTTGCTGAAGTGTATGCCCTGGCCTCTATTGTTGACAAAGAATCTCTTAAAAGAGAGGAACAACCAATTATTGCTGGAGTTTACTTGAATCGTCTAAAGCGTGGTATTAAGCTTCAGGCTGATCCTACTGTGATATATTCAATACGTGAAAGCTTAAACGACAGAGATACTATTATAAAAAGAGTGCTATATAAAGATCTGACTATTGATTCTCCCTATAATACTTATCGGTATAAAGGTATTCCACCTAGACCAATAGGAATGCCAGACGTGTTCGCAATAGATGCAGTGTTAAATGCTGGGAAGCACAATTATTTTTACTTTGTTGCTGATATCGAAAACCCTGGTTACCATGATTTTTCAAAAACCTTGAGAGAGCACAATAGGAAGAGTCGAAAATATTCTAAATGGTTAAATAAAAATAAGATTTATCGATAGGCTTGTTCACTTCCTATAGCGAAAATGCAAGGTTGTTTATCTAAGTTCATTGTTGACTCAATTTTTTTCCAATCCGCAATGCTTTTTGTTTTTACATATTCATTGGGTAGGGTCATATTAAGCCCTATAGTCAAATAGGTTAAAGGGTGAAGATATTTTAGACAGTCTTGAAAAAGTTTATTGTTCCTGTATGGAGTTTCCATGAATAGTTGAGATTGATCTTCGGACTTTGCTCTTTTTTCTAGATCCTTAATTTTTCGTTTTCTTAGGCCCGAGTCAATAGGTAGATAACCATTAAATGCAAAAGATTGTCCATTTAACCCACTAGCCATTAAGGTTAATATAATTGACGTTGGTCCAACCATAGGCACGATAGTTATGTCTAATTGATGTGCAATTTTGACAATTGCTTCTCCAGGATCAGCAATACCAGGACATCCAGCATCGGACATTAATCCAATCGACACACCATCTAAACAAGGTTTCAGAAACTCAGGTAATTCAGACTCGTTGGTGTATTTGTTCAGCTGAAAAAATCTTAATTTATCTTGTTTTTTGTTGGGAGCTAGTAATTTAATGAAGGCGCGACTTGCTTTTTCGTTTTCAACGATAAAATGATTTAGCTGTTCTATTTTTGTTCTAATCGAGATTGGTAAAACTTCCAATGGATTAGAAGTGCCCAATGTCACTGGAATAAGGAATAGTTGTCCTTGCTGCATACTTAAAGTTACGAAATCAATTTTTGAATGCAGGAATTCAATTGTTGAAACACCGCCTCAAAATCATCTTCATCACCATAATAGGGGTCATGCACATCTCTATTGTCTATCATTTTCACTTTATGCCTCAGGTGTTTTTCAGGTGCTAACTCAATAAGAGTTTCAAAAATAGATTGATCTACGGCATAAATTTCATCGAAATCATGAAAGTCGATAGCTTTTATTTGCCGGGATCGTTGAGATGAAATATCTATATTATACTTAAGGCCGACCTTAATCGATCAGTGGTCAGGTCTTGCATTTTGATGGTAATTGGAGGTTGCGGCAGAATCAATGAATAACTCTTTGTCATTGGCATAAAATTCAAATATGCCTTGGGCGAGCGGCGATCTGCATATATTACCTAGACAAACGACAAGAATTCTTCTGCTCATCAGTACTAGACAAATTTCTTATTCAGATCTTCAATATACTTTTTGAATTGTTTGTCTGTATCTGAAAGATTTTCTACAGTTCTACAAGCGTGCAGCACTGTGGCGTGATCTCGTTTACCAATATGAGAGCCAATAGATGCCAATGAAGCTTTGGTGTACTTTTTTGAGAAATACATAGCAAGTTGCCTAGCCTGAACGATATGTCTTTTTCTTGTTTTCGACTGCAGTGTTTCCAAATCCATTTCGAAATAATTGGCAACCATTTTTTGAATATAGTCGATAGACACCTCTTTCTTAGTGTTTTTGACAAATTTGTCTACAACAACTCTCACTAACTCAATAGTAATATCTTTTTTATTGAAAGAAGCTTGAGCGATTAGAGATATTATGGCTCCTTCTAATTCTCGAACATTGGTTTTGACGTGTTTGGCAACGTATTCTATGATTTCTTCAGGTATATCTACTCCGTCTTTAAAAATTTTGTGTTTAAGAATGGCAATTCTAGTGTCGTAATTTGGTGATTGCAATTCTGCTGAAAGTCCCCACTTGAATCTCGACAAAAGGCGCTGTTCGATATCTTGCATATCAACAGGTGCTTTATCTGAGGTTAAAATGACTTGTTTGCCGTTTTGGTGCAGGTGATTGAAAATGTGAAAAAATACATCTTGAGTTCCACTTTTTCCTGCTAAAAATTGAACGTCATCAATAATGAGTACGTCAATGAGCTGATAAAAGTGTATGAAGTCATTTCTCGTGTTATTTTTAACGGAATCAATGTATTGTTGTGTAAATTTTTCAGCTGAAATATACAGTACGGTTTTTTCTGGATACTTTTCTTTAATATCAATACCTATGGCGTGTGCTAAATGCGTTTTTCCCAATCCAACACCCCCAAAAATCAGAAATGGATTGAATGATGTACCGCCTGGTTTATTCGCCACTGCCATTCCGGCTGATCTAGCAAGCCGGTTTGATTCTCCTTCAATAAAGCCATTGAATGTGTATGTGTTATTGAGCTGAGAATCAATTTTAATATTTCTGATTCCAGGAATGACGAAAGGATTTCTTAATGATGGATCTCTTTTGTAAATCGGAACGTCAACCTCTTGAGGTTGTACTCTGAATTTATTTGAGCTAGGTATTTGCTCGGTGTGTTCTGCTTGTGTCTGAGCACTAGACATTTTGATAACATACACTAGTCTTGCACTTTCTCCGACTTCTCTTTTCAGAGCAACCTTGAGAAGACTCACATAGTGCTCTTCAAGCCATTCGTAAAAAAATTTACTCGGTACTTCAATGCTTAACACATTGTCCTCAATATTTACTGGATTAATAGGTTCAAACCAAGTTTTGTACGCTTGAGGCTGTATATTGTCTTTTATAAACACAAGACAACTTTTCCAAATATCTTGGTGGTTTTGAAGCATTGATATTAAGTATAATTATTTGAACCTAGATAGAGGAGATCAGAAATTTTCTGTTCCTTAATCTGTAACAAATATTTGTATAAATTATTTACTAAAAAATTTTTTTTCGTTTGTAAAATTTAAAATTTTCACATAGATTTTGGTCGTGGTTGAATTTCAAAATAAAACTAAACTCAGAGTCCGGTACGGTGAAACCGATCAAATGGGAATTGTACATCACTCTGAGTATATAAATTATCTTGAAATTGCTAGAATCGAATATTTGAGAACCCGAGGCATGTCTTATCAAAATCTTGAAAACCAAGGTTATGGCCTGCCAGTGGTCTCTATCAATATCAATTACAAAAAGCCTGCAAAATACGATGATGAGCTTACCTTAGTTACAAATTTAATTGAAATAGGTAGGTGTAAATTGCTATTTGAAACTGTAATAAAAAGTAAAGAAGGTAATCTTATTTGTTCGGCTGAGGTGACCTTAGTCTGCGTAAAATTGAATTTATTCAAACCGACAGCACTTCCTGATTTTCTCCTCTCGTTAATTCAATAATAAAATCGTTTTTGTCGGGTATAACTGACCTAATTTTTTTTTAAGGGCTTCGAACTCATTTTCTTGAATTTGCACCTTAAGCTCACAGATTTGGGCCATTTTTTTTTCTAAGATTTGGGCCTTAAATGCGGAGAGTATGTGAAAGACGCGATTGTAATCTTTTATTTGACATTGAACTTCTGCATTGCAGAATTCAACAAATGGAATAATTTGGCTGTTTTGTATTGCTGTGGAAGCACCTTGTTTATAAGCTTTAATCAATCCCCCTGACCCTAATTTTACCCCACCAAAATACCGCACTACAGCGATTAAGGTGTTTTGTAACTCTTTTGAAAGAAGTTGACCGTATATAGGGAGTCCTGCAGTATTTTTAGGTTCTCCATCATCACTGTATTTGTGTTTTTCGTTTTGCTTTAAGCGAAAAGCGTAACAAACGTGGTTTGCATTCTTGTGTTCCTCCCTTAAAGTAGCCAACAACCTTTTGCATTGCTCTTCATTTTGAATGGGATAAGCATATGATAAGAATTTGCTTTTTTTGATTTTAATTAAAACCTCTTCTGTGGGTTTAGAAATCGTAAAATAATTTGGTTTTGGCTTATCCATACTTGTGGGTGCTAATTACATCTGTATGGTGTTTTATAATCTCTATCGTTGAAGACCTATTAAAAACAGGAGCTTTAATTCCACTTTTGAGTTTTAGAGCTGTATTTTCTATTACTGTTATTTCGTCGTATAGTCCCTCACTAATGAACGAATTTATTGTTTCTGCTCCTCCTTCAACCAACAAATTCTGAATGCCTTTTTGAGCGAGTATACCAAAGAGAAATTTTATAGAATCTTCGTTATGTGTAATCTTTTGTACTTCAATATGATCTGGAAAGTCTGTATTTTTTGTCTGACTTCTAGAAAGTATTAGGGTGGGAATTTCGTTTTTAAAAATTGTCAAGTCAGAAACTTTAGGATTTCCCCAAAATATTACGCGCAGAGGATTTGGTCCCTTCCAAAGCCGAACATTTAATTCGGTGTTGTCTCTTAAAAGTGTTTTACTTCCTATTAAAATTGCTTGGTATTGTGTTCTCAACAAATGTGCATATTGTTTACTTTCTTCATTAGAAACCCAAAAGGGTCTGCGGTTTTCAGCCCGATTCACTTCTTTAGGAGCTATGAAACCATCAGAGGATTGCGCCCATTTTAGGTGTATAAAAGGCCTCTTCTTAAGTATTGAACAAGTAAAAAATCGATGAAGATATTGACATTCTTTTTCTAGAATTCCGGTGCTGACTGAAACTCCATTTTCGCGAAGATGAGCAATACCTTTTTCAGCTACCAAGGGATTAGGGTCAACTATACCTATGACGACCTTTTTCACACCTCTTTCTACTATGTAGTGCGAGCAAGGTGGTGTTTTACCGAAATGATTACAAGGCTCCAAAGTAACATATAATGTGGCTGTACTCAAATCTGTGTTAGTAGGAATTTTTCTTAGGGCATTCACTTCTGCATGTGGACCTCCATAACCTGAAGTGTGGTCCTCAGACAAGACACATTCGTTCATGACTACAACGCAGCCTACTGAAGGATTTGGCCTACTTTGAACACTTCCTTTTTGCGCAATTTGAATTGCACGGCTCATGTATTTTTCATGTATCTTCACACCACAAAGGTATTATCTAAATAAAAAAGTTTCTTGAAAATGAAAATAAGGGCAATTGAGCAAAAGGATAATCGACAAATGGGAGCCCTCATTCAGCAAGTTTTAATCGAACATGAAGTGCCTAAAGAAGGAACCGCTTATTCTGATCCTTTTCTTTTTAGCCTTTACGAATATTACAGGGACATAAACCGGGCAAAGTATTTTGTGATTGTTGACGAAAATGAAAATGTTCTCGGAGGTTGCGGATATGGTCCTGTTTTAAATTGTGAAGCACATATTTGTGAGATTCAAAAAATGTATTTCTACCCGCAAACAAGAGGTAAAGGTATGGGTGTTTCAATGATGCAAAATGTTCTTGAAGAGGCTAAAAATGACCACTATTCACTTTGTTACATTGAAACCATGCCTCAAATGCAAACCGCCCAACGATTATATAAAAATTTTGGTTTTGAATACATCGATGAGCCAATAGGTGACACCGGGCATCCCACATGTTCTGTGTTTATGACTCTAAGCCTTTAACCTATGAATTGGATAACAGCAAAGGGTTCATTTTTTGAGACTTTGTCTTCGATTTATGACCAAAATGAACTCTGTTCTGTATACAAACTTTTTTTGCAAGAATACATGAATGTCAACCCGCATATTCATGTGTATACTCCTGAAAAAGAATTAAACACACTCCAAATCAATAAATTTCATGAGGGTCTTAGTAGTTTGAATCGGAGTACTCCCATCCAGTACCTTACCGAACAGGCTTTTTTTTTCGACCTCAGTTTTAAAGTGAATTCAAGTGTGCTCATTCCCAGACAGGAAACTGAAGAATTAGTGCGACTTATTTACTCCAAATATCAAAATAGAAAAAGTTCAGAACTTCAGATTTTAGATTTAGGGACCGGAAGTGGTTGTATTGTAATAGCCTTAAAGTCAAAATTTCATAATGCTTCTATAGTTGGCGTGGATATTTCTCAACAAGCCTTAGAAATTGCAAATTATAATGCACTTTCTCATGGATATTCTATTGATTTTAAACAGTGTGATATGTGCAATTTTATTTCGGCACAAAATTTTGACATCATTGTTTCAAACCCTCCATATGTACTTGAATCTGAAAAAAAATTAATGCACAGCAATGTTCTTAATTTTGAACCAGAAACTGCACTTTTTGTTCCCGATGCCGACCCCTTAAAATATTACAAGGCTATCGTTCAATCCATTAACTTTGGATATTTGAAGACTCGAAGTCTTTTTTTGGAGATTAACCCGAAATGTATTGATGGTTTAATCGACCTGGTGAGAACACTGGGAGATGTAGAGATTCATCAAGATCTCAACGCTAAAAAACGATTTATTGAAGTGAATATTCGAGAATGACAGAAAGAGAAGAGATACAACAGCTTAGGAAAGAAATTCAAATCCACAATCACAATTATTACATTCTGGATCAACCAGAAATAAGTGATTATGAATTTGATTTAATACTCAAACGCTTGGAAGAATTAGAACGGCTTTATCCAGAATTGTATGATGAACACTCACCGACAGTTCGCGTTGGGGGAAGCGTGACTAAAAACTTTGAACATAAAAATCATCCTCATAGGATGTTTTCCCTTGATAATGCTTACAGTTATGATGAGTTTGTAAGCTGGTATGATCGATGCTTGAAAATTATCAAAGAAGAAACGGGTCGAGAGCACATTGAGATAAGCTGCGAACTGAAATACGACGGTGCTTCAATTAATCTAATTTATGAGAATGGTAAGTTGAGTAGTGCTATAACTAGGGGAGATGGATTTCAAGGAGATGTTGTTACATCGAACATTAAAACGGTTAGAACTGTACCACTAGAGTTGAGGGCTGATTTTCCTGCTTTTTTTGAAATAAGAGGTGAGGTTATTCTTGAAAAAAGTGAATTTGAGCGAATCAATAGTGAACGTAGTAGGTTGGGCTTAAGTACTTATATGAATCCCAGAAACACTGCTTCAGGATCGCTCAAGCTTCAAGATAGCGGTGAGGTAGCCAGACGAAAATTAACTTGTTTGCCTTATGCCGTTGCTGGGGAAAATTTACCTTTTAAAACCCAATTACAAGTATTGGAATCTTTATCGGTATTTGGATTCAAGATTCCTGAACATTACAAATTATGCAAAGGCTTAGATGAAGTGCAAGATTTTATAAAGCATTGGGCTGAGCGGAAAAATGATTTGCCTTTTGAGATTGATGGTATTGTTTTCAAAGTAAATTCACTTGAGGATCAGGAGCTTCTTGGTGCTACCTCAAAATCACCACGATGGGCCTTGGCCTATAAATTTGAATCTGAAAATGCAATTACCAGATTAGTTGATGTCGTTTATCAAGTGGGGCGAACAGGAGCGATAACTCCAGTAGCTCAATTGGAACCAGTATTACTAGCTGGTACAATAGTGAAAAGGGCATCGTTGCACAACAAAGATCAGATTAATAAATTAGGGCTGTGCTTCAATGACCGAGTTTATGTTGAAAAAGGAGGAGAGATTATTCCTAAAATTGTTGCTGTGGTTTCAGGTGAAGGCAATCAAAATGTTCGCGTAAATTTTATTGAAAATTGTCCGGAATGCGGTACAAAATTGACTCGAATTGAAGGAGAGGCTCAACATTATTGTCCCAATACAGAGTATTGTCCTCCGCAAATAAAGGGTAGAATTCAACATTTTATTTCTAGAAACGCCATGGATATCGAAGGTTTGGGATCTGAGACTGTTTCTCAATTAGTTGATGAAGGTCTTATCAATCGAATAGAAGACTTGTATCAGCTCAAGGCCGAAGAATTACTTGTTCTAGATCGAATGGCGCAAAAATCAGTGGATAACCTGCTAGAAGGTGTCTTAAAATCAAAAGATAAACCTTTTGAGAAGGTTCTATTCGGTATTGGTATTCGCCACGTAGGACAGACCGTTGCTAAGACTTTAGCAAAGCAATTTGAATCCATAGATCAGCTGAGTTGCGCTACTTATGAAGAGCTTGTGGCAATAAATGAAATAGGTCCAAGGATCGCAGAGAGTGTTTTATCCTTTTTTGCACTTGAATCTAATCAAATTACCGTTGAACGATTAAAACGAGAGGGTTTAGTTTTTGAGATTTACCAAACTAATCAAAGTCAAAGAGTACAGCTTTTTGAAGGAAAAAATATCGTAGTCTCTGGTGTTTTTAATAATTATAGCAGAAGTGAAATAAAACAGTTAATAGAAGAATTCGGAGGTAAAAATGTTTCATCTATTTCTGCTAAAACGGATATGTTAATTGCTGGAAACCAAATGGGTCCAGCTAAAAAGAAGAAAGCAGAATCATTGAATATACCTATTTGTTCAGAAATTGAATTTGAAAACAAACTCAAAAACTTGCCAGATGTAAACTGATTTTTTAATCAATTTTGTTACAAAATATCTTTTATTTTGCAATATGTTTATAATTTCACAAAACAATGAATAAAGACATTCTGTTCTATATTAATCCTTCATATTTGTCAAGTCAATGATTGTTCAAGCCCTAAAATGGATGACGGGATACTGGCAAATTAGAAATAGTTTATCAGATAATGCGGTTAGAAATTATACCCTTAACGGTAAGTATAAAAACGTTGCAGTTCTTGTAGATATTGATCAGTTTAGCGAAACGGACAAACTATACGATTTATGCGATATGTTGAATGTGCCAAAGACAAGGATGTTCATTTTAGGCTATAAGAAGAAAGAAGAAAAATTGGTTCCTTTTGGGATACAGTATTGTACAAAAGACGATTTGGGATGGCATGGCGCAATAGATAATAAGTTTTTCGATGACTTTGTCCGCAGAGAGTACGATTTACTTTTCAATTATTTTGAGAATGGTCCTTTGCTTCTTAGTCTCATTTCACTGCAATCTAAATCTAAAATTAGAATTGGATTCTCTTCTTCAAACAACAAACTGAACGACATTGAAATTGATGGTAGTATCAAAGAGTTTGAAACATTTAAATCTGTTATTTCAAAGTTAGTACAGTAAATGCATATAGATTTTAGAAGTGAACGATACGGTTTAGGAGTCGCGCTGCCAACTCCTTACCACAACGATTTCAATATTGATTACGATTCTTTAACAAATATTATTGAATTCAATATTTCTCAAGGTGTACAGTATTTCATAGTCCTTGGAACTACGGCTGAGACACCCTTACTATCACTTGAAGAAAAAATTCAAATAGCTCGTTTTGTTGCTGATCAGGTCTCGGGTAGAGTACCTTTAGTACTTGGTCTAAGCGGAACTAGTCCTCAAAAGTTGTGTCAAGAATTTAAGATGTTGCCTAGCGAGGACTATCAAGCAGTATTGTGCGTAACTCCTTTCTATATTTGCCCTTCTCAACAAGGGTTATTTGCGTATTATGAATTTTTAAATACACACATCGATTTACCAATTCTTGCTTATAATGTTCCATCAAGAACGGGAGTCCATTTAGAAGTGGATACTGTCGTTAAAATTGCTAATGAGCTAGATAATGTTATCGGATTAAAAGAGGCTTGCGGAGATTTAGAGCATTTTAAACAATTAATCGATCAGGTTCCACATGACTTTGCTCTTATTTCAGGTGATGATTCTACCGCGGTTTACAGTGAACTGATAGGTGGTCATGGTGTCATTTCTGTTGTTGCTGCTGCCATTCCAGCTCAATTTTTCAAAATGATGACAATAGCTCGAAAAGGTCAGCGAGAAGAATGTGTTGAATTGTTCTCACAACTACAAGAACTGATTAATTGTACAACAATAGAGGGCAATCCAACCGGCATTAAGGCTATCTTGAATGAAATGGAATTGTGCTCTTCAATCCTGCGTTTACCGCTTATTGCAGCATCCCCAGATTTAAGCCAAAAAATCAGCATCGCTTGTAGGGAAATTAAGCTTTTTTCTTTGCCGCATATTTCCTAATTTTGCAAGATGCTTGTAAAACAATATCAAAGGTTGGTCTTTTTGGCTTATTATGTTTCTCTGTTTGCTTCTTGTAACGAGTATCAAAAAGTGTTAAAGAACAACGACAATAAAGAGATGTACGAGTATGCTATGAAGTATTACGAAGAGGAAGATTATCCCCGTGCCAAGCATCTCTTTGAATTAATCGCTCCGAAATACGTTGGTAAACCACTAGGGGAGCGTTTATCATTCTTCTTTGCGGACGTCCAATTCAAAACCAAGTCGTATTATTTATCATCTTATCAATTCGAGCGATTTATTAAATCTTATCCTGGTTCTGACAAAAGGGAACAGGCTACATTTTATGAAGCGAAGAGCTATTATTTGATGTCTCCGAAGTATTCTTTGGATCAATCTGATACAGATAAGGCCCTGTCAAAATTACAATTATTCATCAATGCCTATCCAAATTCAGAGTTCTTTGATCAGGCGAGTGAAATGGCTATCGAGTTAGGAATTAAAAAAGAACGCAAGGCATTCGAAATCGGCAAACAATTTGATCGTTTAGGTGAGTTTAACTTTCCTGTTCTAAAGGCTTCCATGAAATCTATGGATAACTTTATATCTGAAAATCCAGGCTCTATTTACCAAGAGGAAGCACACTATATTCGATTGAAATCAGCAACCCAACTAGCTATGAACAGTACTTTTGATAAAATGAAAGAGCGCTTTGAAACAGCTAAAGAATACTTTGATTTATTTCAGAAGAATTATCCTCAATCCAAATTTGAAAAAGAATCTTTAGTACTCTTTTCAATTATTGATGCCGGTCTGCAAGGAGAAGTTGATTTTAGTAGGATTAATGCGACCGAAACCACAGAACCCACTACAGAAAAATAATATTATACCCTTTTTTATATGGCAAACTTGAGAAATACTAACGCTTCTGTATCAACTACAACGATTGATAAGAACGAATTTGATCAGAAAACTGAAAACATATATGAATCCATTTCGGTAGTAGCCAAAAGAGCGATTCAAATTAATTCAGAAATCAAGAAAGAATTACTTGAAAAATTAGAAGAGTTCGCCACTTACAGTGATAATCTTGAAGAGGTTTTCGAAAATAAGGAGCAAATTGAGGTTTCAAAATTTTATGAAAAACTTCCTAAGCCACACGCATTAGCTGTAGAGGAGTGGTTAAATGATAAAATATATTTCAGAAATACTGAGAGAGAAAAATAATTTTCTAACGTAGCATGCTTTCTGGTTCAAAAATTCTATTAGCTGTTACAGGAGGTATCGCTGCATACAAATCAGCACTTATAGTGCGCTTACTTCAAAAAGAAGGGGCTGAGGTTAAGGTTGTAATGACTCCAGCGGCTAAAGACTTTGTAACTCCACTGACATTAGCAGCCTTATCGGGCCACGAAGTTTACACTGAACTTATTGAAGAGAATAAAGGAGCCTTCAAGTGGAATAATCATGTTCACTTATCTGATTGGGCAGATATTCTTCTTGTTGCCCCTGCCACTGCAAATACTTTGACAAAAATGGCTCAGGGTCTTTGTGACAATATAGTAACTGCTTGTTTTTTATCTTTTAGAGGTGATACTTTTGTCGCACCAGCAATGGACTTAGAGATGTATAAACATCAAACAACTCAAGAAAATTTTAACGCCTTGAGAAAACAAGGTGTACATCTGATAGATTCTCGTGAAGGCTTTCTTGCTAGTGGTTTACATGGAAAAGGAAGAATGGCTGAACCCAAAGAGATATTAGAAGAAATGATAGAGATATGCACTTCTAATAAGCCTCTTAAAGGTCATAGCGTTCTGATATCAGCAGGTCCTACCAGAGCGTATTTAGATCCGGTAAGATTTATCACTAATCCATCTACCGGGACAATGGGGTATATGTTGGCAGAACAGGCTGCAATCTTAGGAGCAGAGGTTAAATTAATCAGTGGTCCTGTGCATTTGAATTTGAACAATCCAAACGTACAAATCACAAATGTTGAAACCGTTGATCAAATGAGAGATGAGATGATTAAAAACTTTGATGAATCTACAATTGTAATTTCGGCAGCGGCCGTTGGAGATTATCAACCTAAGGTGAGGCAAAATGAAAAAATAAAAAAGTCAGGAGATTCTCTTAATTTAGAACTGGTAAAGACTAAAGACATCCTTTTTGAGCTTGGACAAATTAAGAAGCATCAACTTTTAATTGGTTTTGCGCTCGAAACTGAGAATGAATTAGAAAATGCGTCTAAAAAATTAAGAACAAAAAATTTAGATGCTATTGTATTAAATTCACTGAAAGTTGAAGGTGCTGGTTTTGGAAACACCACTAATAAGGTTGATTTTATCACTGTTGATAATGTTCGAAAATCGATTCCTCTGAAAGAAAAAAGAGATGTGGCTAAAGATATTTGGATAGAAATTTTGAAAATAAATAATGAAAATTAAAGTACTAGGTCTTTTGGGTTTGTTGTTCTTGTTTATAAAGGTGCAATTTTCTTTTGCCCAACAACTCAATGCCGAAGTGTTTTTTAATACCGACCAAATCAATCAAACTAATATTCAGCAGTTTCAAAACTTACAATCAAGTCTGCAGTCTTTTTTAAATTCAACAAACTGGTCTTCTGAAACATATCCGGATCAATCTCGGTTAAATATTAGATACTATTTCATTGTGAATGAGTATGAAAACGATGTGTATCAATGTACGCTACAAATTAGCTATAACCGTCCGGTGTATAATACATCCTATCAGACTCCTCTCTTATTGATAAATGACCCTTCAGTTAATTTTAAATATGAATTGGGCACTCCTCTCGCGCTTAATCTAAACGCAGCAAATTCAAATTTGGTGAGCGTGGTCAGTTATTACACATTTTTAGCTTTGGGATTTCACGCAGATAGTTTTGCCTTAAATGGAGGTTCAGTTTACTTTGAATCTGCCAATCAAATTTCGGTACAAATGGCTGCTAATAGCGATTTCTCATGGCCTAAGACAAGAACCGATTACGTTAATGACATCTTAAATAATGCCTTTGATAATTTTAGAAGATTGTATTACAATTACCACATTAATGGAATGGATTTATTAGAGGCTGATTATGAGCAGGGTCAAAATAATATTTATGAATCACTGCTATCAATTGAAAACTTATCGAGGCAAAGAGGAAATGCGGTATTACTGAGAATGCTCTTTGATGCGAAATCAGATGAAATTAATGCTCTTTTATTCAAAGATTCCGAAGAAGAGCAAAAATTGGAACGGCTTACAAAAATACTGAACAAGGTCGCACCTTATTACACGAATAAATGGACTACCTCTAATTGATCTATCGTGATTTCGACTATTCAAATTCAAAATTTTACACTTATTGAAGAAATGTCCTTGAATTTTCAAGGTGGCTTATCAGTAATAACAGGTGAAACAGGAGCGGGTAAGTCCATTGTGCTGGAAGCAATTGCCCTTGGATTTGGAAAACGTGCCGATTTATCTGTTTTAACTGATGAATCCAAAAAATGTGTTATTGAAATTAATGTGCAACTTAATGCCAATCACAAATCTTGGTTTGATGTTAATGATATCGATTATTTTGAGGATACCCTGATTCGAAGAGAGCTCAATCCTAATGGCAGAAGTAGAGCATTTGTCAACGACTGTCCTGTTCGCTTAGAGGTACTTTCAGAACTTGCCAAAATGCTTATTGATATACATGCACAACATGACACCTTTTATTTATTGCAAGAAAAGGAACAACTGAATTTGTTAGATTCTATTTCAAATCACCGAGAATTGATAGATCGTTATCAATCAAATTATAATGCTTATAAGCAGTGTGAAAACGAAAAGACACAGCTCGAGCATCAATATTCAGATGTACAAAAAAATATAGAGCTAAACGCTTTTTTGCTTCAAGAACTTCAATCAGTTCAGTTAGATGGAATTGTTCTTGAGGATATAGAAGAAGAACAAAAAATACTTTCTTCTGCGGAGTTTCTTTTAACGCAAATACAGCATATCAATCAGTTGTTTGGAGAAGAGCGTCATGGTATTGAACTTTTGTTAGATGAATCTCTTAAGACATTGCAGAAAATGTCTAGCACATCGACAGCACTTGAAAACTTATATGAGCGGTTACACAGTATAAGACTTGAGGCATTAGACTTTCAAGAGTCTTTAAATGAAGAAGCAGAGCGCATTATTGTTGATCCGAGACGATTACAAATTGTGGATGAGTTGTTAGGTAGTTATGAAGCATTGTTTAGAAAACATCAGTGCAATTCTTTAGAAGAGCTTATCCAAAAACGAGATGAGCTACTTGCGTTTTCTGCATCTCAGCAATCGTATGACCTAAATATAGCAAACTTAAATGAGCGATTAGAGAAACTGAGAACTGTGATACAAAGCCAAGGCAAAGAGATTCATGAAAATAGGTTGAAAGCCTCAACTTCTTTGCAAAAGGCTATTTCAACACATTTGAGTGCTTTGGGAATGCCTCATTCGCAATTTGTAATTGAACTAAGGCTCCTTGAACATTTTCAATTTAATGGGTTGAGTTCTATTGATTTTAAGTTTTCTGCCAATAAAGGAATGCCTGTAACTACGCTAAATAAGGTGGCTTCAGGAGGTGAATTATCTAGAATAATGTTGGCTATTAAGTTTGAGTCTAGTCAGTATCTTGCGCTGCCTACAGTAATTTTTGATGAAATTGACACCGGAGTTTCAGGAAATATAGCTGATAAAATGGCTAACATGATGTCAATGATGGCAGTACGTACTCAAGTATTGGCGGTTACGCATTTGCCTCAGTTAGCTTCAAAAGGAGATTATCACATAAAAATTGACAAACAAACCTCTGTTGATAAAACTTTGACAAGGGTCTTTTATTTGAGTAACGAGCAACGCGTAAAAGAGGTAGCTAATATGATTGCTGGAGAAAAGCCAAATAGCACTGCTATTGACCATGCCAAAACATTATTAGGTTATTGAGAAGCTTATTTTCTGCTTATCTTTGAATGCCTTAAAACATCATAAACATGACTAATTTACTTAAAGGAAAAAAGGGAATCATTTTTGGAGCTCTAGATGAAAATTCGATTGCTTGGAAAACTGCAGAAAGAGCGCATGAAGAGGGCGCACAATTTGTTTTAACCAATGCTCCAATTGCAATGAGAATGGGGCAAATCAAAGAATTGGCAGAAAAAACAAATTCTGAAATTATTCCGGCAGACGCTACATCTATCGAAGATCTTACCAACTTGGTAGATCAATCGATGGTAATACTTGGAGGAAAACTTGACTTTGTATTACATTCAATAGGAATGTCAGTTAATGTGCGCAAAGGAAGAGCTTATACGGATGAGAATTATGACTTTACAGCAAAAGGTTGGGATGTTTCGGCCTTATCATTTCACAAGGTAATGCAAACGCTCTTCAAAAAAGATGCAATGAATGAATGGGGAAGTATTGTGGCATTAACTTATATGGCGGCTCAGCGCACCTTTCCAGATTATAATGATATGGCAGACAACAAAGCGTACCTTGAATCCATAGCGAGGAGTTTTGGTTATTTCTTTGGCAAGGAAAAAAACGTTCGCGTAAATACTATTTCACAATCTCCAACGCCAACTACTGCAGGAAAAGGCGTTAAAGGATTTGATGGGTTTATTTCATTCGCTGAAAAAATGTCGCCTTTAGGCAACGCGTCAGCATTAGATTGTGCGAACTATACCCTTACACTTTTTTCTGATTTAACACGTAAAGTGACAATGCAAAATCTTTTCCATGATGGAGGGTTTTCAAACACTGGTGTTAGCCAAGAAATTGTGGATGTTTTTCAAGAATAGGAAAAACCTTTGATGCCTGAAGAAATTAAATTATCCCTTGTAGTTCCTGTTTATAACAGACCTGATGAGGTTCAGGAACTTTTAAGTTCTTTAAATAATCAAGATTACAGCAATAACTTTGAAGTCGTAATTGTGGAGGATGGTTCTTTGAATAAATGTGAGCATATTTGTGAGCAGTTCAAAGACAGTTTGAATATTTTATATTTCCTCAAATCAAATTCAGGTCCTGGAGATTCTAGAAATTATGGAATGAGAAGGGCTACTGGAAATTATTTTCTCTTAGTTGATTCTGACTGTGTATTACCGTCTTCTTATTTAACTGAGGTTTGTAATGAGTTAAAGCATAAGCCTGTAGATTTTTTTGGTGGTCCAGATGGTGCAGATTCCAATTTTTCAGATTTGCAGAAGGCTATTAGTTTTTCCATGACCTCATGGGTTACGACAGGGGGGATTAGAGGTAGCCAAAGAGCTCTTACGAAGTTTGAACCAAGAAGTTTTAATATGGGGCTTTCAAAAAAGGCATTCGAAGCTTCAAAGGGTTTTTCAAATATCCACCCTGGTGAGGATCCTGATTTAAGCATTCGTTTACACCAAATGGGATTTCAATCGCGATTTTTCCCAAAGGCTTTGGTCTTTCACAAAAGAAGAATTAACCTTAAATTGTATTACAACCAAGTCTATAAGTTTGGAAGTGTGCGACCTATTTTGTCTTATTGGCATAAAAATTCTTTTAGGATTACACATCTTTTTCCTTCTCTTTTTATTCTGGTCGTTTTAGGATGTCTAGTAATGACGATTTTAAACTATAGTAGGGGATCAATAATTACTGAAATCAACACCTTTTATCTTTTTTTATTGGGCACAATAGGGTTGTATCATCTCACTGTTTTCATAAAGGCGTTTGTTGAATTCAAAAATCTTAAGTTAACTTTAATGTCTATTTTGGCTATGTGGATTCAGTTTTATGGCTATGGCTATGGCTATATAAGATCTAGTATTTATCTAAAACTCTCACGGAAGAACCCTGAAGAGATTCTTCCTGAATTTTTTTTCGGCGAATATGCAAAGACTTAATTGGTTAAAAAGGTTTTTTGTCTCTGGCAAATTCTCCAGATTGGGAATTTTTCTTTTCATTTCTGTTTCTATTTGGATTGTAAATGAATTGAATGCTACTTATTCGACCTATGTTAAAGTCCCGATAAGAATTGAAAAAATGCCTGCTGGTTTTCTTCTCCAGGACTCGGTTTACTTTGGGAGTGCAGAGTTAAAATCTTCAGGTTTTGGTTTTTTAGGTAATAATCTAGGGATATACAGCATAGAATCTGTAACGCAATATGCGATGACAGAAACTGGATTACTTTACTTAAGTCCAAATCATTTTAATCAGATTCAAATTGATAAATTGCCTTCAAACGTTGAATTTTTAAATTGGGCAAATCAAGATTCTATCTTTTTAAATGTAATTCCTTCATTGTCTAAACGGGTTAAGATTCTTCCAAATATCAATTTTAAATTGAAAAGAAATTTTGTGCTTGAAAAAATTGATATACAGCCAAAAACTGTTGAACTTTTTGGAGAATCTCAAGTGATTAAAAATGTTGATTACATATATACAGAAGAGTTTAACTTGGGTGAAATTTCCGCAAATTCACAACACACACTTTCTTTCAGTAATTTTCCAGAGAATGAACTCGTTTCTTTTTCTCCTCAAGAGGTTAGTGTTTCTCTGACTGTTGAAGAGTTCACGGAAAAAGCGTATCAAGTAGGTTTAAAGCAATTGTTTGAAAATAATGACTCTTTAAGAAATCAATTATTTTTACCAGAGATGGTAAGCGTCAAGGTTAAAGCATATAAAAATGTACTTCAAGATTTGAGCAGTCAAGAATTGACAAACTGGATACTTCCTCGATTGAGTTTAAAAAATCAGAAGAGTTATTACACTATTTCTGCAGATAAGTTAAAAGTGGAGATTTTGGATGTTCAATTTGAACCAGATTCGTTGAGAATTTTTGATCGTATAAGATGATGAAAATAGGTCTAACAGGAGGTATTGGCAGCGGAAAATCAACTGTTGCAGCGCTATTTGAAAAGCATGGCTTTCCGGTTTATTACTCTGATCAGCGGGCATCAACTCTCATGGAGACAAATGAAATCATAATCCAAAAATTGAAATTTTACTTTGGAGATCAAGTCTTCACTGACACAGCTGAAAAGTATGAGTTAAATCGATTGTACCTCTCTTCAATCGTTTTTAAAGATTCTTTTTATTTATCGCTGTTAAATTCTTCTGTACATCCTTTTGTTTACGGAGACTTTCAAACTTGGTGTTTACAACAATCTTCAGAAATTGTAATCAAAGAATCTGCATTAATTTTCGAGAATGAGGCTTTAGATGAATTTGATTATATCATTCTGGTTTCAGCACAACAACAAACGCGTATTTCAAGAGTGCAAAAGAGAAACGGACTTGATCCTCAGAAAATTATAGATAGAATGAAGACTCAGATTGACCCCGAGATAGCTAAAGGTAAGTCTGATTATGTACTTGAAAACGATAAAGACTTAAAAGCATTAGAATCGACTTTTAATCTAATGCTAAAAGAACTCAACCTACTATAGGCCTAAAGCAATTATCCCTGGATGATTTTTATCGTAGTAATAGGATCTCCAATAAAAACCATCTCCAGAAAATTTCCATATAATGTTTCCGTCAGGTGACACTTCCCAAATTCCATAGTCTCCCTCGGTGATAAGTCTGTTGTTATTTGGCAAACGGATCATTCCCGATACTTTGGCTGCATACAAATCTGGATGTGTAAAACTCCATCTGACATTAGGTTCGTTGTCGGTGTTAGCTTCAAGAGAATAAGATTGATCAAAGTCAAATTCATAGGCAGTTGATTGCTCAATATTATAACCGTTCATGAAAAGACTAAGGGTTTTTCCTTCTGAGCTATTGAATAATAGGGGGTGATGGTTGTTGTAAAAAAGTCTAGTTCCGATGTTGTCGTAGGCTTCTGGGTTTCCAAATCGATATACTAAATCACCTCCAAAACCTTTATTTCCTCCGCTTTCTGTTGCAGCTTCTTCAGTTGTAGTGCTGTGATCGATAACCCACACCTCGCTGTAAAAATTAACACTAATGTAGATTAGATCTTCTTCGGCGTCGTATTCAAGGCCATTGGCATGCATAATATCTTCCATTTTATCTCCGACATAATTGACATTGATTTTACGTGGATTATCAGCAATTACTCCATAATTGCTTTTTGTCTCATCATAGTCTTGTATTAAATGGTCTTTAGCATGCCATTCCCATACTATTTCATTGGTTGAGGGATTAATCTCAACCACTGCTTCTGGAACTATGGCTAAGTTTAAGTTAGATCCAGCATCTATAGCTTCCTCGACAGACATTTGCTCCCAAACAAGGGTGATTACATTACCATTGGGTAGTAATTCTACGTCGTGATGACAGATTAGTTCATTGGTTGAGATATCAAAATTCCACTCCACAGAGCTATCGGGTCGAACAAATTGTAACTTTCCACCATACCCTCCAAAACTAATGTCTTGATTGGAATTTTCATCTTTCATGATACCTAAGAGCCTTCCATCCTCTAGAAGTTCAACATCATTTCCTATACCTGAAGGAATATCCCACTCGTAAACAATTTCTGCGGAGTTATTCATGAGAAATACACGATCGTTTCTCGCATCATCAACCAATATATATCCTTCTAACCCAGTGTTAGATCTAAAAAATTCTGCGGTACCTGCTAACTCCTTTGGTGCCTCTGTTACGGTTTGAATGTAATTAATTTCACTGCTGTTTTGTGCTGCATCAAATGCACTTACACCAATATTGTAAGAAGTTTGCGGCGTTAAATCAGTAAGAGTGAAATCCGTTTGATCTGTATTGTTTACTATTTGATCATTGATATAAATGGAATATCCCGTTACAGCAATATCGTCTGAGGAAGCACTCCAACTGAGTTCAATTGTATTAGTAGTTACTTCATTTACAGTTAAGTCTGATGGAATTGTAGGAGGTGAAACGTCTAAATCAGGACCGTTATCTTTAGTCACACAAGATTCAACTAAGATGAACAAAACAATAGTTATTAAAATGTAAACTCTACTTTTCATTCTTAAGATTTAAAAAACAAAATTAAACGATTACTGCAAGAAAAATATTTTTATTTTCAGAGTACTTTCACCTTGTTGTAAATCTAAAGAATATCAAAACGCGGTAATTATGAAAAAACTAGCTTTTAAGATGTATTTCTCTTAAGTACTGATAAAAACAGTGGTCTTAACTTAAAAAGTAACAATATGATTAAAGTTTCAAGACCAACAAAAAACGGCTTCGTAAGGCTAAGTATTCGTGTAATGTGCAAAGGCACTGAAATACGCAAAAGCCTAGGCATTAAGGTACATAAGAGCCAATTAAGACGTAAAATAATCGTCAACCATCCCTACGCAAATGAACTCAATAAGAAGATAGCAGAAGAGCTGTTTAGAGTTCGAGAATTAGTCTGTTCCTTAAAAGCTGGTGTAGTAAGTTTAGAGGAGGTAAAAGGTGCAAATAAGGGTATAAAAAAAGACCTCGAAAAAGGGTTACTCGAGCACATCTACAACACTAAGTCGGCTTCAGCTTATAGATTGTACACTCACTCTTTAAACGTCTATAAGAGGATTAATAGGCAAAACAAGCTACATTTCTCTACTGAAGCGGTAAATAAGCTTATACTTAATTACGAGGGTTCTGGCAGTACAGTAAATACCTATGTTGGCGCTATTAAAGCACTCAATAAAGAGGCTTATAGATTAGGTCTAGTAAAAGAGTTAATAGATGTAAACAGACTACATAAGATTAAGAAGACTCTAAGCCAGATGAAGACAGTGACACCAGAAGAGATAATAGAGAAGATAAGAGAGAGTAAGCCAGAGCATTATAAGTACTGGGTTGTGTTTCTATTTGGTCTAATAGGAAGAGGATTGTACTTTACAGATATACTCAGCTTCGATATAGACAGTACTATACATAACCGTAACAAGACTGGAGTAGTAATGTTATATGAGTCTAATAGAGAGCTTCTAAGACACCTTTACAGCCAGATAGACATAGGAGATATTGACTCTACTTTTAGACGTAAGCAAACTCTGCATTGCTTAGGGCTTAAGGTAGCACGCAAGACATTTGAGACAACAGCTCTAGGGTTAGGTATAGATAAGACTATAAGACGTCAGTTGCTAGGGCACACTGCAGAGGGTATTGAAAGACTCTACGCCAATATGAATGACACAAAGGTTAAAGCAAGATTGATGAGTGCTTATGATAGTGTACTAGAAGAATTAAATGTTACTGAGCTAATAGCGGAACTCGATAAGATAAAGGCTCAATTCTCAGAGATGCCTTGTAATAGCTAGTAAAGTGTTTTAGTTTACTTTTAGGGCGTTTTATAAACTACTTTATGGCTATTTATAAATCACTTTAATTTTTATCTTAGAGGTATGAAAAAAATAGTCCCAATTTTAATTTTTGTTTTTTTTGCTTCTTGTTCTAAAGGTTCAGACTGCAATTGCGGTATTGTAGAGGGGTCAAGAGTAGATTCACGACGGTACAACTGAAAGTAAAGTGTATTATCTTGACATAGAAAACGAGTGTACGGGTAGTATTCTTACGGATATAGAAGTAACGAAAAGTGTTTATGACGAATATGGCACAAGCTCAGGAGAAAGAATATGTAATGTTAGCGGTAAGCAGTTGAACTAATTACGGTATACTTCTTCTCCTTATTCGCAATTAGGTTAACCTTTTATTCAACGTACACAATTTTTTAATTTGCGAGAAGTTTGTATTGATTTATTGGTCAGGTGTCACTTCTAAATCTGGAGCTGTAGCAATCATTAATCCAGTAGCATCACCATAGTCGCCTCCAGCAATAATTAAACCTTTATCGTCAAAATTGGCATAGTGGTAAAATTTAGCACTAAAACTTTTTCCACTCATTTTGTTAGTGCCAGACCACGTCCCATATGTTCTAACACTTCCATCTGGAAGTCCTGTTTTTTCATTGACGCCAGGCAAGAAGTAATCCGCAGTATATTTAATATCACTCATAGCCTCGTGCCACGCACCCATATATGCCATTAACTCATTTTTTGAAGTCATTATTTGACTACCGTAAAATGCACCTTGATAATTAAGAGTATCGTTACTGTACAATTGAGCAACAGCGTCTAGATTGGCGTTTTCAAACTCTGTGAAAAAAGATTTCATTGATTTTAAATTGGTCTCGTAACTCTCGTTTTGCTGAGAACAAGATGTTAAAAGTATCAATAGGATAAGGGTAAGTAGATTTTTCATAAAAGGCTTTAATTTTAGTTGAAGATAAGTATTTTAATTGTAGCTTTTCATTTTCTTTAGTTTTTTTTGTTTCACTTTCGCGGTGCTACATATATGACGAGATACAAGGGGTGATTTTGCATTTTAAAACCGTCTATTTTCCACATATTTTGATAAGATTCTAATAACAAATCCCTAACCCTTTCTAGTGTCTTTCTTTT
>NZIP01000006.1 GCA_002691645.1 Flavobacteriaceae bacterium | reverse complement strand
TTTTTTTTTTTTTTTTTTTTTTTTTTTTTTTTTTGAAGGCTCGTAGCCTTGCGTCGATTTGCTTTCGACGGGATAAGTGTTAACTTATCTCTCGGTGCGCTCATCGTTGTCCGACGAGTCTGATCCCGAGTCATCTTCCCTATCCCTTTTTCTCTTAAGGTGATAGTCCCGCAATGTGTGCGGTTTGAAGTTTGAAGCGGGTTCCCATGTGCTCTCTTCATAGGTATACCCCTTCCATTTCACGAGGTACTTCCTCGCACCGGTACTCGTGGTTCGGTGTGCCAAGATGGATTCGATCTCATATTCGTCATCCATTGTTGGCTTTGGGAATGGTGTCTCGCTCTGCTTGTGCCCTTTGTATGGCTTTAGCAGGCTCACGTGGAATATTGGGTGGATATTGCTCGCTTGCGGCAACTTCAGTTCATACGTAACTGGTGATGTTTGCCGAATGACCTCAAATGGTCCATAGTATCGAGCCGTGAGCTTCTTGCTCCTTCTATCCTTGTCCCATGGCATCGTTATGCCGTTTGTGGACACCCATACTTTGTCCCGCGGTTGGAATGACGAGGCCTCTCGCACCTTCGTGTTCCCCGCTTTTGCGCTCCACTCGGATGCTCTTAGTAGTTTCTCATGGACTCTTGATTCGATATCCCAAATCCTAGCGAGGAACTCTTGTGTATCCTCTCGCTGGTTGGTAGATGATCGTATTGCGGCATCCCTATCGAGCGGTAGGAGCGGTTCCCTTCCTCTTTCCACAAAGAAAGGACTAAAGCCCGTTGATCTAGCAACGGTGCTGTTCAAGGTGAACACAATCCTAGGCAGAAGCCTTGCCCAATTGGATTGGCGGTAGTCCACTCCGATTCGCAACATATCTTGTATGTGCGCTATCATCCTCTCAGTTTGTCCATCCGTCCTTTGGTGACGGGAGGTCGACAAACATATGGACGTTCCAATGTGTTGGAAGAATTCCCTCCAAAATCCTTCGGTCTTTGCCTTGGAGTTTGATGGAGTGAATCGTGTATCTCGGTCCGAGATTATTTCTGTCGGGACCCCGTTTCCATCGGGTCCTAAGATGATGTTGTTGACAAATAGCTCAGCTACGACTTTTCCATCCGCCTTCTTCCACGTAGGAAGGCAACGGACCTTCTTGCTGTAGCGGTCGACTACTACAAGGATAGCATCGTATAGCTGGCGACCCGACTTTGGTAACCCCGTCATGAAATCTATCGAGTAGTGGGTTCCGGGTCGTAGAGGTATTTGTAGGGGCATCATATGCCCTTGGGGTTTTCGTCTTCCCAATTTGAACCTCTGACACTTCTCGCATGTAGCGACGCAGTGTTCAACATCATCCCTCATCTTTGGCCAATAGGCTCTTCGCCTTAGCTCTTCGTAGGTGCGATTAGCTCCCAGGTGACACAATAGTGAGTTGCTATGTATCTCCTTTACCATTAGGGATCGGAGTTGCGATTCTCCGTCTTTCTCCTTTGGATGGCTGGGTACGCACACGCGCTCTCCTATCCCCGTTTCTCGTGGGTGAGACGCGTAGAGAAGTCCATCCCTGATGAGGTAGGTGAGACCTCTCGTTGTACCGTCTTTCGCATTTGATGGGGACGCGTTAGCACTCCGTCCGTCCCGGGACACGCTAGAACTTCGTATACCCCCCTCTTGCTTGGTCGGGTCGGTTGATCCGGTATATGTTGGTTTCTTGGCCGTCGCCGCGAAATCAACCTTCTCAACCTCCCCCGAGTCCAACTTTTTGGATCGGTTCCTAGTTCCTTCCATCCCTCTCATGCACTCGGCATAGATGTCCTTGAAATCGGGACACTTCTCATAGTGCTCGGGCTTGATTTGCACTATGGATTGGCGGTACCTTACCGCAGTGAACATGAGGGCCTCGTGGGGTAGGACACCATTGTCCCACCACAGCGGATCAGCCTTAATCGCGCGGTGCCCACCGTCGCGATCCGTGGAGTCCTTTATAGGCTGATTCATGCCGAGGAGACGCTCTTCGTCTTCCAAGTCATATACCCGCTCTTGAGCTGAGCGTTCGCCTTCACCTAGAGCGGCGCAATGATGTAGCACGCAAGCTTGAGCAACGTGGGGCTCCATGGTCGTCAACGTGGCTTTGCCACGAGCGAGTGGAGGGTCCTCAGATTGCCCATCTTGCGCTGCTACCATACGGCTCAAGACGTCGGCGAGATCATTATCTTTTCCTTTAATGTATTCGACTTCATAGTCGTATTCTTCGAGGGCTAAGGCCCAACGCGCTATTCTGCCCCCGGTCTCTTTCCCCTTCTTGAGGTACGAGAGACTCTTGTGATCGCTCAAGCACTTCACCGTGAATCGGGTGCATAAAAGATAATGTCTCAATTTGTCCAAGCAATGTTTGACGGCGAGGCATTCTTTCTCTCGTACGTCATAGTTGCGCTCGGCCGGGATAAGTTGCCGGCTTATGTATTGAACGGCGCAAGGTTTGCCATCGTGGTATTGGAATAGACATCCTCCAATAGCGTAATCGGAGGCGTCGGTTACCACGTATATTTGCTTAGACGGATCGAACTGGCGAAGGACAGGGTAGCGCGTTATCGCTTTCTTTAGCGCGAGTACGGCGTCACTTTGCCTTTTAGTCCACTTCTCGGGTGGAATCTTCTTGTCCTTACCCTTCAATAGCGCAGTTAGCGGTTCTGCCAAGTCGCTAAAATCGCTAATCCAGTTTCGATAAAACGAGATAGCCCCTAGGAAGGATCTCACTTCCGATTGGGATCTCTTGGGCTCTGGCATGTCGATTATGGCTTTAACCTTGTCGCCATCCATGAAAATCTTGTTTTGGCCCACAACACAACCAAGGAATCGTACATACTTGCAAAACAAGTTGCACTTGTCCGGGTTGAGATACAAGTTCTCTTTGGATAGCACGTCAAAGAGACCAATGAGGTGCTGGCGATGTCGATTCGCGTCCTTTGAGAAGACGATTATGTCATCTAGGTACGCCCCGCACCAACCTCGACACCTCACCCCGTCTTCATCAACGTAGGTGCCATCTAGATCGGAGGTCAGATGTACCTTGCGATACAACACCCCATGCCGATCTAGCTTGGTTTCGATGAACCTTTGGTAGAATTGAGCTGAATGTAGCAAACCCATTGGCACGACTCGATATTGGAATGATCCGAGTTCACATGTGAAAGCCGTCTTATGCTTAGTGGCCGGGTCTAGTGACGCTTGCCAATAAGCCGCACGAAGATCCAAACAACTCATATACTTGGATCCCTTAAGCTTTTCGAACATGGCCGAGAGATCGGGAATGTAGTAGTTTTCCCTCTTTGTGCGTTCGTTGACTTGACGAAGGTCAACTACGAAGCGGTATCCCTTCCCATTTGGTTTGGGGATGATTAGTACCGGAGAGCAATAGTCGCTCGTACTCGGTTCAATCCACTTCTTCTCTAGCATCTCTCGGATGAACTTTTCCAACTCAGGTATCAAATGCCTCGGCATCTTGTATTGCCGATGTGGTGGTGTGTTGGAGACTCCGTCTTTGTCTCGAATAGTCAAGACCGGATCTCCTTTCATGGGGACGGTAGGTGGCATTTCGCGCAGACACCTATACTTGGCCGTATTCCGTAGGAGGGCATCACACCACTCCTTGTGTGGTGGATCGGTTACGTCCACCTCGGTGTTTGGAAGGGTGCTCATTTGTATTTGAGCAAACTCGTCCTTGAGAGTGGTCGCGGTGGCCTCTTCTTCCTTAGTGGCCGACGCGTGGTACGCTTTCCGTTGCATAGGAGTGAATCCGCACAAGAATGCGTCCGTAGCCACTCGACGTGGTTGCTCACGGGTCGTCGCACCCGTATCACCTTCCTTCCATAAAGATTCTAGTACCCACGCTCTTGGGTCATTTTCGGCCTTAGTCATCGCGATGGCGAAGGCTTTCCCACTTCGCACTTCCACGTGTGATTTGTCCCAATTCTTCACCACTCCTATATGGGAGCGTTCATCCGCACCCAAGAAGCAGAGCGTTTGGTTCATTTGAATCCAATCGATACCTTCTTGGTTAGCTGGTAGTTCCCGACTGATGGCCGCACACCCGGCCACGTTTATACGCTTACCCATCGTGCCGTCTACACCATTGATAGTGATGCTCCGGGCACGAACGTGTACATGGACGTTGTGTGCGGTCAACCAATCTGTCCCCACAATCACCTCGAATGTCGGAGGTAACTCTAGTAAGTGGAGTTTAGCCCAAAAGGCGGTTTCGAGCAAGACCAGGTCGACCCCCACATAGTGGTCTGAATCTTGCGACGATCCATTACCCATTACAATGGACAACTCGGACTTACGTACCTCCGGCTTCGGTAAGAGGCGCGGTACCAACTTTGAGCTCACAAAGCTGATAGTAGCCCCGGTGTCAACCAAGATACGTACCCTAGTATTCCCGATACTCCCATGAACAATAAATTGTTTTTGGGATTCGTTAACGGTCACACTAGGTCCACGGCCGGGTACACTCACTTGGTGAGTGCCCTTCTCGGACGACCGTGTATGTACACTCTTCTCGGCCGATCGTGTATGTACACTCTTCGGCTCTCGTCTCGAAGAGTTATTGGACTCTCCCCTCCCATCTTGGGCTAGGGGGTACGAATGAGTACCGGGGTCACCCTGGGTACTATTACTCTTAGTACCGGGCCAGCCTGGTCTCGGTGGTCTTAATTTAGGACCTTCTGACACGTACCCACTAGTACTGGTACCGTTGGTACTGCCTGACTCAATAGTACCGTCTGGGACTACCGTAGTATCCTCAGAGGTACCCGCAGTACCTAAACCCGTATCCGTACTGTCGGTACTACCTGGGTACAGTCGACTCGATTTCGACATGTTGCTGGACTGGCTACCTGATACTCGTACAGTATCCCGATAACCAGCGCCCAGAGCAGTAGGCTGCAGCCGGCGGATAGGCTTCGGTTTCCGTCGGGCACGCTCAGTCGCTAGTGATGATAGAAATTCGGGGCTCTTAGCTGAACGGACAGAACGGCCTTTTCGGTGGCAGCGGTGGTGCTTTTTCGGTGGGCGGACGGCGGCCATGCTCGGTGGAGCCGTCCGTCGCCGTAGTTTTCTCTCTTTCTCTTTGACTTTGGTGGTTCGGCGGCGAGCAACAGCGCGGGCTCTCAGCTCCTTTTCGCTGTCTGGGGGGTCTGGTTGGCACCAGGCAGCCATCACCATAAGGTTCTCCTTTGGCCTGCCCTTGCCTTGCCCCTACTCACGGCGCCGTTTGTTCTGACCACCTTTGCCTTTTGCACCACTGCCGTTTCGTTTCTGTCCGCCACTTCCCTGGCGCAATTTCTTCACCAGCGCTTTGCACTGATCGAGCGTGTGCCCGTCCCGTCTGCAGTTCACGCAGTACGGTCGGCCGGAATGGGGGTTGACGTCCCGATTATAGAGGTGCGCATTTTCTGCGCGCTGAGGGTCACTGCCGGGTGCGGGTCGGTTGTCCGGCCCTACCCTTTGTTTCCACTCTGCCTCACTGTAATATTGTTTCATATCTTGTGTTGACAGCGTGCCTCTTCGTGTTTGTGCGGCGGCTGCCAGGAGCTCTCGCCTGTCCACTGGGTGCTCGGGGGCACTCGCAGTGTCACGGCGGCCGGCGGCGGCGGCGGCATTGAGCGGTCGCTGCGGCCGTGAGTGGTTCGCCCGACCAGAGGTCGCAAACGATCCACGGGAAGAGTCGATGGCTTTCTGGTGGGATCTGAGCAGCTCCCGGATTTCATCAGGGGTGCGTTCCCACCAGTCCGTTCGCTCTAGAATTTTCTCTCTCAGTCTCACGCTCACCGTGTTGACTAAGAGTGCCCTCTCGACGTGGTCGCATATGGCGACGCCGTCGGCGGCCAACTGATTCAGTTGCTGTTGCCGCTCTCGCAGGTAATCCTCGAGGCGTCTCTCAGATTGGTTCAGCCTCAGAAAGGCAGAGATCCGTCTGTAGACGACATCGGGTGGGTCAAAGAGCCGGGCGATGAGCTCACAGACCTCAGAGAATGGTGCGTCTGCGGCATCTATGCCCTGCGCTTGGTAGTGCGCCTCAATTGCGCGTCTGACTTTCTCCGTTACGGCTACGCCCAACAGGTGGCTCGACCGGAATCGGTCCTCAACCTGGCGGGTGAGCGAGGAGTAGTGGCGTAGCCACGTTGCAAAGTCGGGACGGTATGAGCCGTCATATTGTTTGTCCTTTGCCATCTCTGGCCACTGAAGGCACCGTGGCACTTGGCTTGCAGGTGGCTTCTGTGCGGCTTGCACAATGTTGGCCACGGCCTGCAGCCAAGCCGGATCGATCTGGGTGCCGGGAGGTTCGACTCCTCCGGCACCCGCGGCGACATGCGGCGGCGGAGGTGGAGGCACAGCTCCGGCCTGTGGCTGCGGCATGCCGGCGGATGGTGCAGTGCCGGCTCTCGGTGGAGCGGCAGCTGATGGGGCGGCGTACGCTCTCGGCGGGGCGTCGGCCGATGGCGGGTACGCCGCGGCAGCCGGGCCGGGTGGTGGTGGCGGAGGCGGAGCACTCGGTGGTGACTCTTGCGTGCCTCCTGCCGGCCCTGCACTGTTCTGGTGCTGCTGCCTATGTGTGTCCGTGGCCGGCGGAGCGGCAGTCGGTGCTGCGGCCGCGGGCGGCACGGTGGAGTCGGCGGGCGGATCGACTTGGACAAAGTCGTCCGCGGCCGACTGCTGAGCGCTCTGCGGCGCGGTTGCGTTTCCCTGTCCGCTGGTTTGTGGGGATGCAGTTGGTGGTGCTGACGGGTCTCCACTTTGAGACCTGGTCAGCACCATCAACATCTCCTCCGTGCGGGTCGCAGGGAGAAGGTCGCCGGGGTTCGATCCTCCGGCGGCCTCTGAGGACACCACTGCGGCGCCAGAATGGTTCGGTGCCGCTCCCCCACCTGCTCTCCCTGGTGTCACTTTGGGTGCCTTTGCCTTCTTCTCTGCCCGTTGTCGCCTCACGGGCGTTTTCTTGGGGGCAGAGGCGCCGGGTGGGGTCTCCCACTGCCACGGCTGTGTGCTCCCTTCCTCCTCACTGCTATACGCCAGTGTCGCAGGAGTGGGTGGTGTGGAGGCAATCGGTCCCAGTGAGGGCGGAGCGGTGGTGGGTGTCGGATGCGGGACCGTCTCGTCGATGGGAGGTGGAGTCGTCTGGCTGAAACAGCCGGGCGACTCGGCTCCCATCGGCGGAGATAGGTCTTCGATGTCCATGCACGCAGCGGTGGATGCAGATGGAGTCGAAGTCAGTAACTCGTCCCAGGAACGGGTTGACATTAAATTTGTAAAGCCTTTGCAGTGGACTCTCAGACAGAGACGTTGCTAGCGGTGCTGGAGTCGCTGTCCAGCCGGGTCAGATCAAACCCAGCAACTTTCGTTGCTATCAGTCCGTCCGAACTTGTTTCCTCCGCTGGCACGGGGATTCCGATAGCGACTGTCTGGTCTGCTGCGGCGCCGTTGGCCTGCGGGTAGGGCTGCGGCGTGGGCAGGCTGCCTTGCTCGCTGGCCAGTAGGTCGAGGAAGTGACCTTGCTCAACTGGGTTCAGCGGCGGTGGGCTGCCTGTCTGCGAGGACAGACGCGGTGGGGTCTGCGGCGGCGGCGGCTGCTGCGGCGGCGGCGGCGAGGGCTGCTGCTGCTGCTGCTGCTGCGGCGGGCCAGCTCGCGGCTTCTTTGCTTTCGCTCGCCAGTTCCTGCCAAGGCGCTTGCGCGGTCTTGCGGTTGCCGCGTGCAGGTAGACTTGGCGTCGGCCTGTGTTGCCACAGGGGTAGCGCAGCTTCAAAAGCTGCTGTTCTTTTACGCGCCCGTGGTTCGCGAACTGCCTCGCAAGCAGTGCGTTGGTGGCAACTGCCTTAGTCAGCGTAGCCTGCTTTCTAGCAAACTCGATGTCAGCAGTCAGCTCGCTGGCCTTGGTCTTAGTGTTGCCTATCTCGACGTAGCGTGCGTCGAAGTGGCACCTTCCCTTCAGCACCCAGGCCTGGTAGCGTTCCAGCCAGAGAAGCACCTCTCCTTGCTTGGTTTGCTTCGCTGTCGGGTTGTTCAGCGCCACCAGTCTTGCCTGAAGTTCAGCCTGCTCCTCAATTAGCTCGACTTGCTCCTACAGAGCAGCGTCAGTCGCCTAGGCTAACCATGATAGATCCTAGCTCCGTTCCTAGTGTTTTTCAATATAGTCGGGAGTCGGTCGGTCGCGCTCCTACGTAGTCCACTCGGAGGCGGACGTAGCACGTAGGCCTGGAGGACGTGGGCGATGGGTCTTAACCCTGACGCGTCAACGCACCTTGAACGCATCCGCCGTCATGTCGTACAACTCACCTAGGGTGCCATAGTTGCTAGCGATGGCTAGGGGTTGGGACATGGTGGTGGAGGCCAAGTGTGGTTGTGTAGG
>NZIP01000005.1 GCA_002691645.1 Flavobacteriaceae bacterium | reverse complement strand
TTTTTTGGCAAATTTTAATTTTTCTCTCCCACATAGGCTCCATTCAATTTGAAATGCAATTCTCACTACTAAGTACTTTTTATATATTAAATCACAACCCAATACTAAAACATTAAAACGGTTATACTTTTATAAAAGTGTAGCCGTTTTTATTTTTCTGATAAATTAGACCATTTCTCTATAGCGTGAAACACTTCACATAGTCCTTTTGACTTTTCGCTCAGCGAATATTCCACCCTTAGAGGTATTTCTTCATACTGTTTTCTTGTAAGTTGGCCAGCACTCTTAAGACCTACCATTATGTGGATGCGGAATTACGCAAGATCCAAATGGATATTGTGACGGCTCACACCTTAATGAATGAAATTTCATCTCAGTGTAATGTAGATATGGAGAGAATTTATGCTGCAGGATAATCAAACGGTGGAATTATGGCATATGGACTTGCTAATTATAAAAGTGATTTAGTTGCTGCGGTAGCATCCGTTTATGGAGTAATGTTAGAACGTACAGGATCTACCAGTCACCCTATATCGGTAGTCCATCTTCATGGAATCTCGGATATGATATTAATGGATTGAGATAAGGAAAAAAAGGTCACATTAATGGATGTAGATTCTTTTCTCTTCTTTGGTTGAGGTCTCCAACCTTATCTCAATTTTAATTCAAATGTAGCCTTTAGTAGGGTTGGGTTATTGATACATTTAATCTCTAAAAGCATCAATGCAAGTAATATTATCTTTTGCAGTTACTACGGATGCTTGCTCATCAAAACAATCAGTATTTATAGCGTTTACTATATCTAGTTTCAAAAAAGCATCCCAGATCATCTTATAGGTATTGATATTTTTCTTAGTTTATTAATTCAGTTTTGCAAGGGAATCATTCTCTTTTTATTTATCTTAAAAGTCGGATAAATCTATTTTTCTGCTTTAGTTTCAGAGTCTGAAGAAGCTGGTTCTGGAGTAACCGGATCTGGAGTCATTGGGTACTTTTCAATTTTATTTTCAATTTTACCATCACTTATCAATACTGCAAGATCTTTGCGGGGAATGGCGTCAATTTTTGCTTCTGAAAACCCGCCTTTCGTTAAGCCTCCAGCAACCCATAGTTTTGGATCTGCACCTGTTTCTTTTCCAGTAACCATTGATAAAAGAATTCCAGTAGTTTCATTGTCAAGTTTAAGTTTTGGTTTAGGTATATACCATCTTGATAAAATTTTACCCGGGTTATTTTTGATATCTGACCACCAACCACCAATACCAAGAGCTTTTTCAATTGTAACTATACCTTTATCTTTTCTTGCTTTATCATTAAGTGTATTTGCTTCATCTACTGGTGCCACAAAATTAGCATCTATACCCCAACCTTTAAACCTTGGATCATGAATATGTCCTTGAATTTTATGACTAGTTGGTAAATCAAAATAAGCATGTGCTCCATTAGCAAATTTTTGAAGATGAGCCTCAATTTCAGAGGGTTCGAAAATATCTTCAGGTGTTGGAATTTTTTCTTTAGCTTCATTTCGGACTATTTTTCTCACATCATCATCTGGTAAAAAATGAGCATCAAAATTATTAATATTTCCTACTGTTCCTGCTAATCTGGCTTTTACTGTAGCTAATTGAGCTTTATTTAATGAAAACCCTTCTATTGCTTTTTTGTCACCTCTTCTGTATGCATCTACTTGTTCTTCTGTAACATCATTGCTTTTTACTTGTTCTTCTTGTTGGTTTAATCGTTCTTCTGTACTAATCTCTGAACTATTATCGTTTACGATTCTTTGAATTATATTTGGTTGAAATTGAATAAAATTGTTTGCTAAAGATTGTAATTGAGTAATTTCATTATTTGATGAGTTTAGGTCAGCTGATCTTTGAAGTTGTGGCACTTGATTTGATTCACGCCTATTGTCTATAGACTGATAATAACCATCGTTTTTATTTTGACTTGAACTTTCAGAGGAAGATTTTCCTTCACTAGTTTTTTTTACAAGTTTTTCGTGATCAGCCATTTTTTTATAAAAAAAACAATGTAATTTTTTTTTCATTCATACAACTATTAAAACCAAAAAAATATTAAGCAATTTTTAATTTAAATTATATTAACTCAATCTTTTAGAGTAAGAGTCATTAAATTATGAGTGTCAATCAAATCTCTAGGAGTTATACTTATGTTCGATATTTCCAATAAGTTATCTACAAAGCAAATAGATAAAGCACCCAATCGGGTGCTTTTCTTTTTTAGTTCCATTTGTGATACTTGCATCTATATAATGGAATAAAAGAAAATATGCAGCGTAGCAGTTTATCTATTTGATTTGTTCTTACCCCTAAGGCCCATTTTAGAGCGAAGCGAGAAAATGAATCCAGCTCCTGCTACCAAAACGATAAAACGGTTATACTATTATAAAGTGTAGCCGTTTTTAATTAAAAGACGTCGTTCAAACACATTCAAAGATTAATACACTATCTTCCTAAGATTATTGGAACAGTTCAAAAACAGTTTTGAATAAAGTTTATTCTCAGCTCAACTATTTCAAGCCCTTTTGAAAACATAAAACTCACATTTAGTGTATGAAAAAGTTTTTCATTAATAATGGTTATTGGTTAACCATGATGTTAGGAATGCTTTTATTGATTGATGTATCTTATGATTGGTTGCCTAAATTTTCAAATGCAGAACTAACTTATATAAGTTATGGGATTTTAATTCTGCTTCCTATTTCATTGAGTATTTACTTTAATAATAAAAAATGAAAAAATTAGATTGGACAACCAAAGTAATAATTGTTTGTGGTATAATTTGTGGCATTTGTCTTTTATACATTGAGCTGAAAAAATGAAAAAAACAATTAGAATAATACCTAAAACATCACTTATTCACTTTTTTTTATTTAGTGGAGTTTTTGTGGGAACTGAGGTTTTTGGAGGATATAATACGAATACAATGCCATACAATATATTTTAAGTTTTTGTGAAAAATTCAGTAAATAACAAACAAATTTTAACCCTAATACTTTTAATTCTTTCAGGAGAATTTATATATTTTCTTCCCTACGTTTTTCAAGAGTTTTTAGACCAACCTTTTTAGATGTTTTTCAATTGAATAACTTTCAATTAGGTAGTTTATTCTCCGTTTATGGTTTTGTTGCATTATTATCTTATATACATGGAGGTGTTGTTACAGACAGATATTCACCTAGAAAATTAATATCCTCAGCTTTGATTTTAACCTCACTTGGAGGTGTTGTTTTAGCCTCATATCCATCATACTTAACTTTACAAATTTTATATGGATACTGGGGGTTTACAAGTGTGTTTTTATTTTGGGGGGCTATGATAAAAGCCACTCGCTTGTGGGGTGGAGATAGTAATCAAGGTAAAGCATTTGGTTTGCTCGATGGAGGAAGGGGGATTGTAGCCGCTTCAATGGGTAGCATTGGAGTATTTATTTTTTCAATAATATTAACAAAAAATATAGAGTCTGCTTCAATGCTTGAACGACAAGAAGCGTTCAGGTATGTTATATTATTCTCGTATTTTATGGTTGCTTTAATTGGATTGTTGGTTCTAATTTTTCTTAGAAACTCTGATGAAAAAAACGCAACTGTTGAATCTAATTTAAATTCTTATACCAATATAAAGAATGTTCTAAGGAATGAATCAATATGGTTAGTAATGTTAATAATAATGTGTGCCTATGTGGGTTACAAGGTTACTGATATTTATTCGTTATATGCTTCAGAGATACTGTTATTTGATGAAATTGAAGCGTCAGAAGTTGGTGCTTTGCAATTGTATTTACGCCCAATAGTCTGCATAGCCATTGCATTATTAGCAGATAAAACTAAGAATTTGTTTTGGATAATTTTTGGCTTCATTATTATGCTAATAGGAGCTGTGATTTTTTCTTTAGGTTTTATTAAATCTAATATGAATTTTATATTTTACTTGTCTTTGATAGTTTTAGCAGTTGGAACTTATTCAATACGTGCATTATATTTTGCTGTTTTGAAAGAAGCTAAAGTTCCTTTTGCTTTAACAGGGACTGCAGTTGGACTAATTTCAGTTGTCGGATATAGTCCTGATATTTTTTTAGGCCCAATAATTGGATATTTGTTAGATGAAAACCCTGGAATTGTTGGTCATCAATACGTCTATTTTATGTTAGCTGTATTTTCACTTATAGGATTAATGGTATCTATTAGATTTTCTTTGAAAACAAACAGGGCTTAGAGACTTAACCATAAGAATATCTTCCTCCTTCAGTTCAGCTATTTATAATCTGCGTAATTAGGATACACTAACATTTATAGATTAATGTCCTATGGCTTAAGTGTTCAATTAGTTACTTCTATCTTAATTGTTAATTAATAATTGCCACACCATCGGCAACGATAGATTTGGTGATTTGAGGGTTTTTAATCTTCGAAATTTCTTCCTTTGTTTTACCAGCATCCAAGGCATAATGCTTTAACTGAGGAACTGAAATTGTGTCTGCCTCGACTGCACCTTTAATAATGATTTCTTTTCCAGCAATTCCATTTTTGGGAACAAAAAATGCATAGTTTTTAAAGGTTACAAATAGCTCTTCGCTGCCAGAGGTTACTTTAACCCAACAACCTTTGTTTGGACAACTTGAGATAATTTGGCCTTTTGTCAATTCAACAGATTCTTCTACAATAGAAAATTGCTCACCATAAAAGTTCATTTCAGATTTGCCTTCTTTTTCAGAATTTTGAGAGAATGACAAAAATGTCACCAGTAAGAAAAACAAATGTATAGTAATTTTCATAATACAAATTGTAGTTATTCAAAAATTATATTTTATAATTGAGGTTAAATTAGCACTTATCTGGTTCACAATCAAATGAAAACCTCTAGAGCTTATTTTGGAAGATTTTGGTAATATAAAAGATTTAAAATTAGTTGATAATTCTATGATGCCAAGCAGCAGATATGTGTAAAAAAGTGATATCCTTAAAAATGCTGATTATATAAATTTTAGTAAATATGAAAGTTCGGGTTGACCATAACTTATTAGAGCCACCCAAGATTTCTTTAAATCTTAGTCTAATGAAAAAATTCGTTGTACTATATGCAATCATGCTAACGATCTTGAGCAGTTGTAAAAAAGATGATGCCAGTATCAAATCAAAGTCTAATTATAACAATACAAACATCCAATCAATATTTTATGATGGCTTAAATAGAGAGTATATATTGTATGTACCTAGCTCATATGATGGTTTAGCCGAAGTACCCTTATTGTTCAATTTTCATGGTTTTGGAGGCAGTGCAAGTGAATTTATAAATGATGCTGATATGCGTCTTTTGGCAGAATCAGAGACGTTTATTGTGGTCTATCCTCAAGGAAGTTTGTTAGATAACATTTCTCATTGGAATGTCTGTCCAACTGGAGGAGATAATAAAAGTGATGCTAATGATTTTGGTTTTGTTGAAGTCCTTATAAATGAGATATCATCTACACTTAGAATAGATTTGGACAGAATTTATGCTGCTGGATACTCCAACGGTGGTATGATGGCATATGGCCTTGCAAATTATAAAAGTGACTTAATTGCTGCCGTAGCTTCTGTATCTGGAGCAATGCTTGATTGTGTAGGGTTAACAAGTCATCCTATGCCCGTTATACATCTTCATGGAACCTCTGATGGCGTAATTCCATATAATGGGAATAGTGACTGGAATTCAGCACAAAACACCTTAGATCATTGGATTAATTTTAATAATACGTCAACAATACCAATTGTAAATAGTCTTAATAACGGAGGAATGACAATTGAGCATTATGTTTATGACCAAGGAGATAGATCAGTTTCTGTTGATCATTATAAATATATTGGAGGAGAACACGTTTGGTTTAATACTACTTTTCAAGGTCAAAATACCTCGGAATTGGTTTGGAGTTTTGTGTCACGATATGATATCAATGGATTGAGACAGAAATAAATTATACATAACTAGGTGTATAGTCATTTTTCATCTGGAAAGCAATACAAATGAACCGCCAAAACGCTTTTAACAGTTTGAGATAATGACATCAGATTCATAAGTAGTATTAATTCTATTATTAAGAATCACTTTAGATGAAGTACCAATGAATTTTATAGTCTTTTGTTATTCATCTAAATAAATTCAAATTTGTAACTTTTAAGTACATAATTTAATTACAAAAGTTGAATTCAATAAATTTCAGAAATACACATTTCAAAACAATTTTACTTTTAACATGCATAAGCTTACTATCAATTGGATGTAGTAAGACTGAGAAAATAGTATCTAAACCGAATGTTTTATTCATTTCCATTGATGATCTAAGACCTAGTTTGGGAGTATATGGGGATAGTATTGCTGTCACTCCCAATATTGATGAATTTGCAAGGGAGGGAATAACTTTTACAAATTCATATTGTCAGGCAGCAGTGTGCGCACCTTCTAGGGCTAGCCTAATGACTGGTATAAGACCAGATTCTACTCGTGTTTGGCATCTTGGGGATAAATTCAGAGAACTAAATCCCGAGGCAGTAACTATGCCTCAGTATTTTTCAAAATTTGGTTATCATACGGTTAACATCGGAAAAATCTTCCACAATTACATGCCTGACTCAGTTTCATGGGATGAACCGGATCTCAGGCCTTCTCGCTACAAGAAAAAAGAATGGCTCAAAAGAGATGGAGAAACGTTTTATATCAGTGAAGAGGTAAATGCTTCGCAAGCCATCAAAAGAGATTCGCTATTAAAAATTCGACCTGTTCGATACGCTGATGGATGGAATACAGGACCAGCTTGGGAGGCTGCCGATGTGGACGACACGATGTACTATGACGGAGCACAAACAAAATTGGCCAAAGAGACATTATCACGTCTAGCAAAAATGAACCAACCATTTTACATGGGACTGGGATTTTTTCGTCCGCATTTACCATTTGCGGTTCCAAAAAAATATTGGGATTTATATGACCCGAACAAAATACCACTAGCTAAAAACAAAGAAATACCGAAAGGCGCACCTCTATATTCAATGAATTCAATGTATGAATTAAGACATTACGATGGTTTTTCGCATATCGGTCATCCCACTTCTTCTTACAGAATGAAAGAGGACACAATACGGACGTTGAGGCAAGGGTACTACGCAAGTGTGAGTTACGTGGACGCTTTACTCGGAGACCTATTCACACATTTAATGGATCTGGGAATCTACGAAAACACCATCATTGTAATTTGGGGAGACCATGGCTGGAAATTAGGTGACCACAATAGCTGGGGTAAAATGACCAATTATAATATTGATTTAAAAGTACCCGTAATTGTGCGATATCCTAATCAAAAAAATCGGGGAGTACAAACAGATGGAATGATTGAACTAGTTGATTTATTTCCCTCAATCTGCGAATTAGCGGGAATTGATGTTCCAGATTATGCCCAAGGAACGAGTTTTGTTCCTCTAATTGAGAACCCTGAATTACCGTGGAAGCAAGCCGCCTTTAGTCAGTTCCATCGCAGGCCAAAAGTTTCTGCTGACGGAAAAAGATATATGGGCTACTCTATGAACACAGCAAAATTCCACTTCATTTCGTGGTATGAATGGGACTCTGATTCAGGCACCAAAGGAAAGTTTAAAAGTCATGAGCTCTACGATAAAGAGTTTGATCCACACGAAACACAAAATCTAGCTGAGCACGAAGATATGAGTGAGGTCTTAAATACACTATCACGTCAACTCGATGAAGGATGGAGAATGGCTTTACCTGAAAGTCAAAAATAAAAAAGCTTCTGTTTAAAGATTTCTTAGACGTATTGCGTTAACTCTTGAAGCAATAGTTCAAGAATTTTAATTAAAGAACCTCTTATGAGAATTCTTCCGTAGACAATTCTTCAGTTAAACTTACAAGCATCTTAACCCCCTTTTTTAATTGCTCTTTGGCCACAAATTCATTAGCTCTATGAGCCTGTGCAATGCTTCCTGGTCCACAAATTGCAGACTGAAAGCCTTCGTTAGCAAATTGACCAGCCTCTGCTGCGTATGATACTGTAGACCAATTTGAATTACCTGATATTTTTTTAATCAAATCTACTACCTCATCATCGATTTGTGTATCTAAATGAGGCACAGAAGGGTGATTCTCTACATTCTCTATTTTAAAATCTGGGTAAATTTTACGCAATTCTTTTTCACGCTCTCTACAATAAGCCTCAAATTCAGCGACAATATCTTCCATGCTATCTTTTGGAATTGTTCTTAAATCCCAAAAAAAGTGAGCTTTATCAGCAATTACATTAGGAGCTATACCCCCATTTACAATTCCAATGTGAATGGTAGAATGCGGTGGATGAAAACGCTCGTCTTTTTCACCTTGTTCGACCAAAGTATCCATTTTTTTCTCAAGCCATAAAATTAAGCGCATGGCTTCATGAATAGCACTTACTTCTTGTTTTATTCTACTGCTGTGTCCAGCAGATCCATTGACATAAGTCTCCATGATATAAATACCTTTTTGCCCTATGATAGGCTCCATCATCGAAGGCTCTCCAATTATAGCGTATTTCGGTGTCTCTTGGTAATCCTCTTTAATTGCTTTAGCCAAATCTGGTCCCGCCAAACAACCGACTTCTTCATCATAAGAAAAAGCGAAATATATGGGTTTTTTTAGATCAGCTTGAATCATGTCAGGTAAGACCGCTAGGCAGCAGGCAATAAAGCCTTTCATATCACATGAACCACGACCATATAGATTTTCATCCCCTTTATCAGTAAGAGTAAATGGATCGGTAGACCACTCTTGTCCTTCAACCGGAACAACATCCATATGACCAGAGAGAATGACACCTCCATCTACAGCAGGACCTATTCTACAATGAAGTGAAGCTTTATTTCCTTCTTGATTAGGAACTAAGTGAGCCTCCACTCCGTGTGATTCAACATATGTTTTTATCCAATTTAGGATACTGAGATTGCTTTGACCTCCTAAAACAGGAAATGAAACTAATTTTGCTAATACTTCTTCTACATTCATATTTATAATGTACTTAACTATAATTCGTCGCTACTGCTATAATCATTATCACAAATGAAAACATGAGTATAATGAGTAGAACAGGAAAAATAAATCGTATCCAGCGATCAATAGGAACACGACACATACTGAGCATGGCAATTAATCCTCCAAGTGTTGGATTGACAAGATTTGAAATACCATCTCCAATTTGAAAAGCCAAAATAGTGATTTGTTGCGATAGACCAAGCGACTCTCCCAAAGGAAGCATCACAGGTAATGTGGCTAGAGCCTGACCACTTCCTGATGGTATAAAAAAATTAATAATAGTTTGAGAAATAGACATGCATATAGCCGCCAAATACAGTGGAAGTCCTTCTAATATATTTGAGAGCTGATAAGATATCGTATCACCTATATTACCCATTTCCATGAGCACTTTAATTGAGGTAGCAAAACCAACTAAGAATGCTCCAGGCGCTGCAAATGCAACCGATTCAAGCAGTGTTTCACTAATTTTAGTCGCAGTCATTTTTGAAACTATACCACAGAGTAGCGCAATTATTAAAAAGACCGCAGAGAGTTCATTAATATGCCAGTTCAAATTAAAGACACCATAGAGTATAGCGACTAAACCCAAAAGAAAAATTCCAATGACTAACCAGTTTTTGGAATTTAAGGTATAGTCTTTAAGCGGTTTCGATAGTTCTAAGTTGTTGGTATCAAGACCTATTGCTAAACTTTTATCAGGTTGTTTTGTTATTTTTTTAAAATACCGAACATTGTAGTAAGCCATAACACTAAGACTTGAAAAACACAATACACTTCGTAATAACGCTCCCGAAAACATAGGTAACTCGGCTAGTTTATGTCCTGTTCCAACCGTATATGGGTTTATTGGAGATAGCCCAAATCCAATAGTCATCGCTCCTACAGAAATACCTGCAGCGAGAATCAAATCACCACCTAAAGCAAGACTCAACATAGCAGAAATAGGAATTAGAGCAATATTGTTTTCATAACCAACTGTTACTCCTAAAAGTCCGTAAATAAAAGTCATTATTACGATGATCAAATTCTTACGTTCAAGTCCCAACTTGTTAATCAGTGTTCCAACTGCATTTTCTATGGCCTTTGACTTTTCCATAAAGCCAAACATGATCCCTCCAGCTAATACTATGAATATAATTTC
>NZIP01000004.1 GCA_002691645.1 Flavobacteriaceae bacterium | reverse complement strand
CAAAAACAGATGAAAAAAAATGTTTTATGGGTTTGTGTTATGCTTCTTGCAATCAATGCCTATGGTCAAAAATCATTATTTAATGGAGAAAACCTTGAAGGTTGGACCATCAAAGGTACTGAAAAATGGTATGTCGAAGATGGATTATTGATTTGCGAAAGTGGTCCCGATCAGGAATATGGGTACCTAAGCACAGATGAATTTTACAAAGACTTTGTATTGACTCTTGAATTTAAACAAGAAGCCGATGGTAATAGTGGAGTTTTCTTTAGATCAACTGTCGACGGAACAATTGTCAGTGGATGGCAGGTTGAGGTTGCTCCTCCAAATTTACACACAGGTGGTGTCTACGAATCTTACGGCAGGGGATGGCTCATTAAACCTGACCCTAAAAAAGACAAGCACCTCAAAATGGGTGATTGGAACAGTATGAAAATCAAGGTAAAAGGAAATAAAGTGACCACTTACCTCAATGGACATAAAATGATTCACCTGAACGATGAAAAAATCGGTAAGGGAGAGGGAGGAATAGCTCTTCAAATACATTCCGGAGGTGGAATTAAAGTAAAATGGAGAAATATAGAACTCAAAGAATTATAGGCATGAAATCACGTATAACTTTTGGCTTGGCTTTGATTTTTCTAGCCACCTCTTGTAATGAAGTTAAAGAACAAAAAGCCGACCCTGCTGAAAAAGCCTCAGAATGGATGACCTTATTTGACGGATCAAGTATGGAAGGTTGGAGAGCGTATAACGGAGAATCTCTTCCTCCTGGATGGGCAATCGTAGATAGCGTAATGACCTTCAGTACAGAAATGATTTTGGAACAAGATTACGATTACAAAGGCAGTCGAGATATCATTTACGGTGCAAAAGAATTCGAAAACTTCGAATTATACATTGAGTGGAAAATTCCTGCAGGTGGAAATAGCGGTATTTTTTACCACATTGCTGAGGGTTATGGTGGAATACCTGAGGTTGCTCCAGAATACCAGCTCATTGACGATCTCGGTTATACTGATTTTCACGACATTACCGAATACAACAAGAGTATTGGAATCGAGGTTAATCCGCAAGATTTACAACCTTTACAGTCAACGGCAGCAGATTATGCCATGCATGTTCCAGACGCATCAAAAAAACAACTTAACCCTGCAGGAGAATGGAATTCTTCAACCATTGTTTTTACTCCAGAAAAAGTGGAGCATTACTTGAACGGTGTATTGCTTTTAGATTTTGTACCCTGGTCTGAGGAGTGGCAGGCTAAAAGAAATAACGGTAAATGGAAGTTAGCACCTGATTACGGCAAGTTTAAAAAGGGTTTTATCGGACTTCAAGACCACGGGAGCTCCCTTTGGTTTAGAAACATTAAAATAAAAGAACTATAAAATGAACAAAAGAGAATTTTTAAAAAAGACCTCATTAGCAATAGGAGCAACGATTTTGCCTTTACCTAACTTGTCTTGTGAGTCTTCAACAGAAGGAATTATTAGAACAGCACATATCGGAGTTGGAAATATGGGGCTTGAAGATTTAAAAGCCATTGCCTCACACCCCAACGTCATCGTTACTGCACTTTGCGATGTAGACGAAAATAATTTAAAGGCAGCGCATGAACTTTTTCCAGATGCAGAAATTTTTCAAGATTATAGAGTTTTGTTCAACTCGTTTTCTGATCAAATTGACGCTGTTGTTGTTTCTACACCAGATCATACGCATGCGCCTGCGTCCTTAATGGCGATGGAAAACAATAAAAACGTCTATTGTCAAAAGCCGCTTACACACTATGTTTCTGAGTCAAGAGAAATGCGTAGAGTAGCCAACGAAAAAGGACTTGTTACCCAAATGGGAATCCAGGTTCATTCTTTTTACGATTACAAGCTTGCGACTTATCTCATCAGAGGAGGGATTATTGGTAAAGTGAGTAAAGTCATCGCTTGGTCCAATAAAAACTGGGGTTATGATGGGGAAGTTCCTCAGGGAGCTGATGCTGTACCTGCTCATTTAGATTGGAATTTGTGGCTTGGAACTTCAGCAGAACGAGAGTATAAAGAAGGGTATTACCATCCAGGAAATTGGAGAAAATTAATGGATTATGGTTGTGCCACATTAGGTGATATGGGAGTTCATATTTTTGACACTCCATACAACGCCTTAGAACTCGACGTACCCAACACCATCACCAATGATTGCAGACCTTCCAACGGATACGCCTATCCCGAGCGCAACATTGTTCGATATACTTTTGACGGTACCGCTTATACAACAGATGCTTTTGAATGGCTTTGGTACGACGGAGTAGAGGGTCCTGAACTCTCAGAAGAACTCATTTTACCAAATGAGGACGAATTGCCAGGACAAGGAGCAATGTTCATTGGAGAAGACGGTCGCAGATTGTTACTGCCACACTTTATGGAACTGCCTCGATTAATAGAAAATGGAGCCTACAGTGACTATGATATAGCTGAGTATGACAAAGAGAATGCCTTAGGGGAGCCTGTTCGTGATTATGCAGGAGAATCTCCAAAGCACTATCACGAATTTATAGATACTTGTTTGGGGACATCCACTTGTTCTGCTCCTTTTGAATATGCATCAAGACTAACAGAGACGATATTGCTTGGGGTAATTGCTGGAAGATTTCCAGGGCAAACCTTGAATTACGACAAAAAGAACTCTGCTTTTGTAGAAGAAGAGGCCAATCAATATTTAACAGGCGACTACAGATCGTTTTAAAAGAATATGAGCTTCAAGTCGAAAAGACGAGAAGCTCATATTTTAGGCGTCATTTAGACCTAAAGCTGCGTTTAATTTGAAGACATCCTCTGGATTAAAACTCGGTACTTGAACAATTTCGAGTTGTTTGTTGAGTAGCTGTACTTTCTTTTCAAACCCGCTCTTCCATTCGTTCTTCTCAAATCCATTTGCGCCGTCTTCAGTCAATTGGTCTACCGTGGTCATTGCAGCTAAGACTGCCTTGATTTGATTCGGAATCCATGAGGTGATCGGTGTGCCGCCAGTTGCCTTTGGATAAGCGGTATTCGACATGATGTATTTTTGAACAAATTGCCAGTGGCCATTTCGGAATAAATATATCTCTTCTAGGATCTTTAAGAGCAGCTGCAAGCCTTCTTGATTATTGCTTGCCTTTAGTCTTGCTATAGTGCCAGCCGAACCTGAAGAATATTGCTTTAAATCTTTGAGAAAATTTTGCACACATACCGGTCGGTATTGTCTCAAATCCATCAGGTATTGGGTCAATTGATTTTCTGGATAAAAATCAACCACACCACTTATGATATCTGCTGTAGGAATAATATTGTCTTGAGCGCCAGTTTGACCTCTAAAAGCTTTGGGTTCGTCCCAAACACCTTTATAAATTAAGCCGTCGTCAAAAATATCTGTATTTCCTTTCACGCCCATTATGAATACTCTGAAGTCGTTGTAGTGTTTCCAGCGAGAGGCTTCCCACATTAATTTTCTTCTTTCGTTCATGTGCTTAAGGGCGGTGCCTACCAGCTCGAGATGGTGATTCATTTCTTCATCGCTTTGGGCGTTAACAATTCCCATACTGCCTTCAATGAGCTGAGGTGAATATTGATTTATATCGACATGAAGCATGATAAATCCGCGTTCATCTGACATACCCGAAAATTTGGCTGCCATTCCGAGATTTTCCCAATTGAATCCACCTTTGGGATTAATTTTGTAATAATTACCCAAGGAGTAGCTGTAATGGTAGTCTATGAAGGGAAACTGTCCCAGTTGATTGGCGACTTCTGCGAAGGGTTGCGCGATATTCTTCGGAACTGTTCGATGTGCTTTACCATAAGACCCTTTAGCGATGAAATGGTGGTGAGCAGGTGCTAGGGTATAGGCAGAGCAGACAAAACTATATGCTCTAAAAAGTGCTGCCCTGACAAAAGGATCTTCTTCTTTTTTAACCTGTTCTACATGATTTTCTATTTCTAAAACAGCTTCTTCAAATGCGCCTTCGGTATGCAAAAGACCTTTAGTGCCATCTTCTTTTTCAATGGGCATATTGTCTATTAATTCCTGTAAGTCAGAATATACCTTTGGAAGTTTACGAAGTGGCTCTGCTACAGGTAAAAAGCCATGTTCTTTATCGATAGAAAAAAAACCGTCAGAATATTTAGTTTTTAACATTGGTTTAGATTGTAATTTTGTTAAATTTAAAACAAAAATTAATTATAATGTTAAATATTGATAAAATACTTGTTCTGGGTATGGGCAAAGTAGGGTCCTTGGTAGCAACGCTTTTAAGTGATCAATTTGAAGTGGTAGGTGCAGATGTGAACAAGCCACATTACGATCACGAGGTAGATTTTGAAACTATTTCACTAGATGTTTCTAACGAAGACGAATTCACTAGTGTTTTAAAGAATTTTGACGCCGTAGTTTCGGCCTTACCTTACTTTTTAAACAAAGATGTAGCACGTATCGCCTGCGCATTAGATAAGCATTATTTTGATTTAACCGAAGATGTTGAAACCACTAACTACATCAGAGATTTGGCCGCTTCTGCGAATGCGGTAATGATTCCACAATGTGGCTTGGCGCCAGGATATATTGGAATCCTTGGTTTCGATATGACCACAGAATACGATAAGGTAAGAGATATTGAACTCAGAGTAGGGGCTTTGCCTCGCTACCCCAATGGTCTATTGGCTTATTCCTTTACATGGTCTTCATATGGAGTTTTGAATGAGTACATCAAAGATTCAGAAGTCATTCACAATGGTGTTCGCAAAATGGTGCCTTCACTTGAAGGAATTGAATACATTTCTATTGAAGGACAAGAATTTGAAGCATTTTCGACCTCAGGGGGTCTAGGTACACTATGTGAGACCTTCGAAGGCAAAGTAGACACATTGAATTACAAGACGATGCGATATCCTGGTCACGGAAAGCTTATGCGTTTTTTAATGTATGAATTGATCATGAAAGAAGACATGGAAACCTTAGAGCGCGTCTTAACACAAGCCAAACCACCGGTAGAAGAAGATGTTGTTTATGTCTATGCTGTTGTAGAGGGATGGAAGACGGAAAAAATCGCGAGAAGTGAATACTGGAAGGCCTTTTATACCAAAAACATCAAAGGTCACAAATGGAGAGCCATTTCATGGACCACTGCCGCAGCCATAGCCGCAACGGTTGAAATGGTTGCCGATGGCAAATTGCCTCAGAAAGGATTTGTAAAACAAGAAGACATACCCTTTGAGCAGTTTCTCAAAACAAAATCAGGAAGTTTATACGTAGATTGATAGTTAATGTAAATAAAAATGGGAGTGCGAAAGCACTCCCATTGTAATGGTATGTCACCCCTATAATTAATCTAATTCAAAGCGGTCAAGGTTCATCACCTTGCACCAAGTAGCGATAAATTTTTGTACAAATTCTTCTTGAGCGTCATCACAGGCTAGCTCTTCAGCTAGAGCTCTCAGTTCTGTATTCGAACCAATAATTAAATCAACTCTCGTACCGGTCCACTTAAGTTCACCAGAACTTCTGTCTTTTCCTTCAAACAATTGTGCGCTCTGGTCAGTAGGGCTCCACTTAGTGCGTACATCGAGTAAATTGACAAAATAATCATTACTTAAAACCCCTGGATGGTCTGTAAACACTCCATTTGAACTACCGTCATAATTCGCGCCTAAAACGCGTAATCCTCCGAACAGAACAGTCATTTCTGGAGCGGTGAGGCTCATCAATTGAGCCTTGTCAATTAACATGTCCTCAGGAGAAGCCACACAATTCGCGCTAACGTAGTTTCTGAATCCATCAGCGATTGGCTCTAATACTCCAAACGACTCAGCGTCAGTTTGCGCATCAGTTGCGTCTGTTCGACCTGGTGTAAAATCAACTTTAGTAGGAAAGCCTCCTTCTGCAGCAGCTTTTTCGATAGCGGCTACACCACCTAATACAATTGTATCTGCAAGTGAAATCTTCTTCGCCCCACCCTGTTGTGCATTAAAGTTTTGCTGAACTTGTTCTAAAGCTGCAAGAACTTTTTTCAAGCGTTCTGGATTGTTCGATTCCCAATTGATTTGAGGCTCTAATCTCACTCTTGCGCCATTGGCTCCACCTCTTTTATCTGAATTTCTAAATGTTGAGGCTGATGACCATGCAGTAGATACTAAATCACTTACGCTCAAACCTGTATTTAAGATTTCTGATTTCAAAGCAGTGACATCGCTGTCTGAAACTAATTCGTGATCTACAGCAGGAACGGGATCTTGCCAGATCAATTCTTCTTTGGGAACATCAGGACCTAAATATCTAGAAATGGGCCCCATATCTCTGTGTGTTAACTTAAACCAAGCTCTTGCAAAGGCGTCTGCAAATTGATCAGGGTTTTCGTAGAAATGTCTAGATACTTTTTCATAAGCCGGGTCTTCTCTCAGGGCCAAATCTGTGGTTAACATAAATGGAGCGTGTGTTTTAGAAGAAACGTGTGCATCAGGAACTAATCCAGCACCTGCATTGTTTACAGGTTGCCATTGTTGAGCTCCAGCTGGACTCTTGGTCAATTCCCATTCGTAACCAAAAAGGTTTTCAAAATAATTGTGACTCCATTTTGTAGGAGTGGTCGTCCATGCACCTTCAAGTCCTGAAGTGATGGTGTCTTCTGCATTTCCTTTTCCAAATGAGTTATTCCATCCCTGAGATTGTGCTTCAATGGCTGCTGCTGCAGGTTCTCTATCTACATATTCATCAGGATTAGCAGCACCGTGCGTTTTTCCAAAGGTGTGACCGCCTGCAATAAGGGCAACGGTTTCTTCGTCATTCATGGCCATTCTTGCGAATGTTTCTCTAATGTCTTTGGCTGCTGCAACTGGATCTGGATTTCCGTTAGGACCTTCTGGATTCACATAAATCAATCCCATTTGAACTGCTGCAAGTGGATTTTCTAATTCTCGATCGCCGGTATATCTTTTATCACCAAGCCATTCAGTCTCAGCTCCCCAGTATACGTCTTCTTCTGGTTCCCAAACGTCGGCTCTGCCTCCAGCAAACCCAAAGGTTTTAAAGCCCATAGACTCTAAGGCCATGTTTCCGGTAAGAACCATTAAATCAGCCCAAGATAATTTTTTGCCGTATTTCTGTTTGATAGGCCATAGTAAAAGCCTAGCCTTATCTAGGTTGGCGTTATCCGGCCAGCTGTTTAACGGGGCAAATCTAAGTTGACCTGCGCCAGCTCCACCTCGTCCGTCTGTTGTTCTATAGGTTCCCGCAGCGTGCCATGCCATGCGTATAAAAAACGGTCCATAGTGCCCATAATCTGCGGGCCACCAATCTTGTGAATCCGTCATCAAATCGTGTAGGTCTTTTTTTACCGCTTCTAAATCGAGTTGCCCAAAAGCCTCTGCGTAATCAAATTCTGTTTCATTGGGATTCGACAAACTAGAATGTTGTCTTAGAATGTTCAGCTTCAATTGGTTTGGCCACCAGTCTCTATTACCGGTCCCTGCGCCTGCTGATTGTTTTACTTCACCGTATCCAAAAGGACACTTTCCGTTTCCATTTTTAAGATGTTCCATATTAATTAAGATTTAGCTAATCAAAAATAAAAAAGCAGGTTGAATAATTTTTATCTATTATATTTATTTAATTATAGTTTTTATCTATAATAAGATATGAACGTATGATTATTAGTTAGTTAGATTTTTTATTTTTTCTTAAAAATCAAAAATGAATAGGCCATTGGCACGATGACAAGTATCCCGATAACAACGAAAAAACTAGTCATAAACCATTCTTTTGGAACAATAAAAAAAGATGCCATAATAGACAGGCCACCTATGATCCAAAGGTATCCTGCCATTTTATGTGTTTTATACCAGTTGGTATCATCCTCGAGCGTCCATGGAGTCCTGATTCCAATAAAGTAATTCGGTTTTAAGTTTCTAAAATATAGCCCTAGAAAAGAAAAAAGTAAGCCAATAAGCACGAATATGTATTCTACAGAAATGAGATCGGCTTTAGATGAAGACAATAATATGAATATGCAGACTGCGCACATGAATAACTGCAAAACCAATCTCAAGTTGAAAATCAATTTAGCACTCACCTTCTTTTTGGGATCTATATAGGGCACAGCAAGCAATATCAAATACACCGGAATATTGACCATAAGACAAACGTGAATCAATTCCATTTTTGAGCCGACCCTATCAATTTCTCCAGCCGAATTCCAATGCAGTGGCACCTCATTTGGAATATCATTCCAATGAATGCCAAGAAAAGCAAATGGAATGGCTAAAATAAAAAGTATGATGAGCTCTTTAAGAATTTTCATAAACTATGATTAATGATTATCAAGATATAATTTTATCTACATTTATGGTGATAAGGTTAAAAAAATCTCTTTAAGCACATTTTTAAATGCAGCACTATTTTGAGGGTAAAAAGGTATTGATTACGGGGGCCTCTTCTGGTATCGGAAAAGCCTTGGCCATAGCCCTCTCTAAATTGAATACTGAACTTGTTTTGGCCTCACGCAATACCAATGCCCTTCAACAAGTTACTGAGCAATGCCATTCTAAAGCCCAGTTGACAATTGCTGAACTCGATCTCAGCGCCCGAGCACACCACCAAGCTTTTGTGCATAAATTCGAGGGATTTGATCTCGTATTTCACAACGCAGGTATTTCACAAAGATCTTTAGTGGCCCAAACGATTTTCGATGTCGATCACAAACTAATGGAGGTCAACTATTTGGGAACAGTGCATCTCACCAAACTCTTACTGCCTTCTTTGCTGCAAAAAGGTAGCGGACACTTTATCGTGGTAACAAGCCTTACTGGTCTTATTCCAACCCCATACAGGTCTTCATATGCGGCTTCTAAACACGCATTACACGGTTTTTTTGATTCGATGAGAGCAGAGTTAGAATCACAAGGAATACACATTACCCTTGCAGCTCCAGGCTTTGTGCAAACCAATGTATCGGTCAATGCACTGATCGGTGACGGAAGCGCCTTAGGAAAAATGGATGACGCCCAAGCCAATGGAATTACCGCAGAGCACTGCGCTCATCAAATCCTTAAAGCCACTGCCAAAAAGAAGCGACTTCAATTGATAGGACGAGAGTCTTATGCCGTCTGGGTTCGAAGATTTTTTCCTTCGCTCTTTGCTCGACTGATCAAAAAAGCGAAGGTGAGATAGAAAAAAAGGCCCCTTACGGACCTTTACTTATTCTTTGATTATTGTGGGGTATTCAATTCCCAATTGCTCGAGATAGGTATCGTATTTTGTTTCGTCATAGTAAAACTCAGAGAGCTGAGGCTTGAACTTTTCCATAATTGCGGTGTTTAACTCCACAGGCGGAGGATCATTTTCTGTTATCATAGGCTTATAGGTCGTTTCTTTACTTTGCACATTGGTAAAGTAGTCTTTAGCATCCTCGACCAAAGTTGGATTTAATAAAAAATCGACGACGGTCATTGCCACTACTTTTGCTCCTGCAGTCACACCTTTGTGGGCTATAGGTGTAGCCATGGTGATTGCGTTTGACCAGTGATGACCTTGAAGACCAGGAATGTTCGAAGGGAATCTCAGGGTAACCGTAGGCACCTTCCATGAGACATCTCCAATATCGTCTGAACCACCACTAACTAAAACAGGAGAGGGCTTACCAAGAGGACTGAGTTTAGTCGATAAACCAGAGGTTCTATTCGAATTAACTTCCTTTTGAACGGCTTTAGCTAAAGTTTGATCAGCTTCTGACCACTCGGGTAATCCTACATCTTGTATATTTTCATACATAGTCTCAGCAATAACTTTATTGAAATGTCTGGGCCAGGCCGTTCCAACAACTCTTGAACTCACCTTCGTATCTGTCATTTTAGCAGCACCTTCTGCGATATTATTTGCGTCGTTGTACATTTTCATGATACCTTCATAGGTAATATCTCTCAAATAATACCAAATAGAGGCTTTAGAAGGCACCACATTTGGTTGGTCACCAGCATCGGTAAATATTGAATGTGATCTTTTTAGGGGATGTAGGTGTTCTCTTTTATAGTTCCAACCGATATTCATGAGCTCGGCTGCGTCCAAAGCAGAACGTCCTCTCCAAGGGGCTCCAGCGGAATGTGCTGCTTCGCCTTCAAAAGTGTATTCTACAGAAATTAAACCTGTTCCTCGAGCCTGTCCCCATGAAACACTGAGATTACTACTCACATGGGTAAAAATACACATGTCGATATCATCAAAATATCCATCTCGTACAAACCAGGCTTTAGAAGCCACTAACTCTTCTGCAATTCCGGGCCAAACCACTAGGGTTCCTGGGATATCGTGTTCTTCCATCATTTGCTTTACCCCAATGGCAGCTGTAACATTTAAAGGGATTCCTGCATTGTGACCTTCACCGTGACCAGGCGCACCCTCTACCATAGGCTTGTGATAGGCTACACCGGGATATTGTGAAGCTTTGGGAATACAGTCCACGTCACTTCCTAAAGCAATAACAGGGCCGTCTCCGTTTTTCCATCTCGCAAACCAAGCGGTTGGAATATCTGAAACTCCGTATTCTATGTCAAAGCCTGCTTTCTCTAAAACTGAGGTGAGGTAAGCTGAAGATTCTACTTCGTGAAAACCAAGCTCGGCAAAACTGAAAATTTTGTCGACCATAACCTGACTGTTTTTGTGCTCAGATTCAACCCATTCTTTGATTTCTTGTTTTTGTTTCTTGACAAAAGACTTGGTGTATTTCTTTTGTGCATTGAGGCTAAAGACCATTAAGATTGCCCCAAGACTTAAAATTTTTACGCTTATTTTTTTCATGATTTACAGAAGTAAATTAGTGTTCCATTCTTCAGTTCAAGGTATATATTTTTTCCATCATTCGCCATTTTTCTCCTTCTTTTGAGTTTGGTAAGGCTTGCTGAAATGTCCACATCAATTCTTCCCACTCCTGAACTTTCGGATTATTTTGATCTGCCTGTTCTTTTTTCTCCCAACTGAACGCTTCATTGGTCTCTACAATCATAAAAAGTCGGTTTTCTACGCGGTAAATATCCAAGGCTGTTATTCCAGAAGATTTTAGACTCAATTCAATTTCAGGCCACACGTTTTGATGATTTTTCAAATAAGCGCTGATAAGCGCTTCATCGTTCTTTAAATCAAGGGCAAGACAATATCTATGATGCTTCATTTTCTTTTAAAATAAATCGTCCAAATGAAATAATATACACAAAACAAAGTGCGGGTAACACAAATGACAAGTTTACTTCGGAGACTCCCAGTACTTCTATATCATTCACGGCACGTCCACCCAAATCTATGATCCTTCCTTGTAATTGTGGCATTAAGGCTCCACCAACAATGGCCATAACCAATCCGGCTGCGCCTATTTTCGATAGATCTTGATCTAATTTTTTTAAGGAGATTCCGTAAATCGTAGGGAACATAAGCGACATAAAAAACGAAATCCCAATAAGGCAATACATACCTAAAATAGACTCGTTCATCATGGTCATTACTGAACAAACAAATCCTCCTAAAGCAAAGTAGCTAAGTAATCGAGCAGAAGGGATAAATTTCATCAAATAAGTACAAAGGCCCCTTCCGCTAAAAAAGAGTAAAAAGGCAATGAACTGATAATTGGCGGCAGTTGTGTTACTGATTCCTATATTTTCGGCATATTGATAGATGTAGGTCCAACACATGATTTGGGCGCCAACATAGAAAACTTGAGCGCCTACACCAAAACGATACCTCTTGTTTTTGATGAGTTCAGAAACCCCTTTTTTTAATTCTAGACGTTCTTGGTCTGATTGAATCACAGGCATTTTAGTCGCTAGAATTAAGATGAAAAACAGGGCAATCACCAACCCAATAGCCACATATGGATCTCTGATTACCATTAAATCAGCAGATCGGATCAAGGCTTTTTGAGCGATATCTAATGAAGCGTAGTTTTCAATATTATCTGATTGCAAATTTTTTAGTACAAATTGTTGGGCGATGACCAAACCTAAAATAAGGCCTACAGGATTAAAGAGTTGCGCAAAATTTAAGCGTCTGGTTGCTGTAGTCTTTGAACCCATCGCTAAAATATACGGGTTAGCGGTAGTTTCTAAAAAGGCCAGCCCAAAGGTCAATACATAAAGGCCCAAACAGAAGAACCAAAATGCCTCGTATTGGGCTGCAGGAATAAATAAATTAGCTCCGATAAAATAGAGGGCTAATCCCAATAAGACCCCTTTTTTATAGCCTTGCTTTCGGACAAAAAGTGCCGCGGGAAGGGCCATACAAAAGTATCCGCCATAAAAAGCCATTTGAACCCAAGACGCCTGAGCGTTGGAGAGTTCAAGTACAGTTTTAAAGGTTTGAACCATGGGGTCTGTTACACCATTAGCAAATCCCCAAAGTGCAAATAAGCATGTAATTAAAATAAAAGGAAGTGTGTATTTTTTTTCGATTAATTGATCTTTCATGTTGCGGGTTTTAAATGCTTCGGTCTAAATGTGTATATCCTCCATCGACGTATATGATTTGACCTGTGGTATGGCTTGATCTTGAAGAAAGTAAAAAGCAAACACTCGAAGCGATTTCTTCAGGGGTAGTCATTCGCTGACCCAATGGAATTTTTGATTCAATTTCATTTTTTTTGAGTTCTGGATTTTCAAAACTCTCAATCCATCTTTGGTATAATGGGGTATACGATTCGGCAACCACCACGGCGTTTACGCGAATGCCGTCTTGCAATAAATCTACAGCCCATTCTCTTGTAAGTGCATTTCGTGCGCCGTTAGCGGCGGCATAACCTGAGGTACCTCCTTGCCCAGTTTCAGCTACTTTAGAGCTGATATTTACTATTGCTCCTTTACTTTTTTTAAGGCTTTCGAGGCAGAGTTGTACCATATTGAAATAATGCCCGACGTTCTTTTCAATTGAGTTCAAAAATTCCGTGTAACTGCCTTGCTTTAAGCTCACGCCATCATTTACGCCCGCATTGTTGACAAGACCGTCTATTCTTCCATAGCGTTGCATAAGCTTTTCAATGGCATCTTTACACTGAGTGAGATTCGTAAGTTCAGCGATTGCATAGTCTGCTCTGCCTCCTTCACTTTCTATTGCTGCTACACATCTTTGACAATCTTTTTCTTTTCTGCTGATGATAAAGGGCAGGGCTCCTTCTTGAGCAACAACTTGAGCAATGGCTCTGCCAATTCCTTTATCTCCTCCAGTGACTACAATGATTTTATCAGTAAGCTGTATATCCATGGCTTATTCTGTTATGATATTGATCTCAGCAAAACTTGCAAACTCTTGGGTGTCGATAATGCGCTCTGCCTTTATCCTGAAATATCTCGTTCGATGTGATTTTGCAAATGAAACCTTCTTTACTTTTCGGTTGTTGGTAATATTGGCAAATTCTCCTGTTTGTACCAGTTTCCATTTTCGACCATTATTTGATTTCCAAACACTATAGCTCGAAATGACTCCTTTGGGATACCTCCTCTGGTCGGGTATAAATTCAAATCCTTTTAAGGTTTGTTTTTTGCCAAAATCAATTTGCAGATCCTTTGATTTAGATTCGAATACCGTTGTAGGATTTTCATCAAATGCAACTGAAGCCTTTTCGTCTTCGTTCAGTGTTTTCCAAGGAGATTTATACACGTCAAAATACGTCTGAGCAGGTTCGCTTTGTGTGTTGGTTTTCGCATCGTAAGTTACGGCATTGACCACTATTCTTTCAGGTAATCTTATAGCCTCAATGAATTCTTGAGAAGTTGAAGAAGGAATGTCTTCGTTTAAACTGTAATAAATAGTGGCATCTGCATCGGCAGCCCTTATTTCAACAAGACCTGAGAGCGTTCTACTAATTTTTGGTGGCTCCAACAAAATGGGGGCGCGATAAAGTCCAATTTCAGAGAGTACAATACTTCCTTTAGATTGAGACACTATAAGTTTAAAATGACTTGAAGAGGTGTTTTTAAAAGAAAGTATTCGTTTGTTGCCAATGGTGGTTTGTTGAACCAAGGTGTCCCAAATACCCCGTTCATTTTTTGCTAAAAACGAAAAAGCTTGAACTCGCTGACCGAGTGGTATATATTCTCTTAATACAAGTCTATTGAGTTCTTCGGGCGAATTAAATTTAATTTCTATTTCAGCCGAATTCACTCCTTCTGCAGTTGCCCAATAGGATGCTTTTTCTCGATCTTTTAATCGGTCTACACCATAATTATTTCCCCTATCATTGGATGCGCTTAAAGTTGCTTTATAAATGAGGTCTTCTTTGAAATCAAGTTTTATTTGTTGACTTAATTGCATCATTGCTGCACTGTCAGCCTCGTGAATCAGCCCTCGATTATCTACTGGAATATTGAGTAAAAAGTTTCCGTTTCGCCCAATGCTTTCATAGTAGGTTTGAACCAATCTGCTTTTTGATTTCACCTGATGATCTTCTCTTGGGTGATAGTACCAACCTGGCCTGATGGAGGTGTTTACTTCTGCGGGAAGCCAGTGCGTTCCATCTTCGTGTCCGTAACGCAATTCAACGTATTTTGGCCAACCGGGGTAAATCTCGTCCCTTCGCATCGTACTCCAATTGGTTTCTCCGGCCCAGCCTTCTTCGGTGCCCACCCAGCGAACATCTGGTCCACCATCGCTAAAAATGACAGCCTCAGGCTGAAATTCTCTAACCATTTCGGTGGTTTTGTCCCATTGGTAGTAGGTTTTATTGTCGATTTTTCGGGTTTCGTTAGCCCCTCCGTAATAGCCGTAACCACCGTTTGCGCCATCAAACCATATTTCAAAAAGTTCGCCGTATTCAGTTAGCAGCTCTCGCAATTGTTCGTGAAAAATGGAGACATAGGTATCTGTTCCGTAGTGTTCGTTGTTTCGATCCCATGGAGAGAGGTAAAGCCCCAATTTAAGTCCGTATTTATCACAGGAATTTCGAAGGTCTCTCAACACATCTCCTTCTCCATTTCTCCAAGTACTTGACTTTACGCTATGCGCAGTTGTTTTTGTTGGCCATAAACAAAATCCATCGTGATGCTTGGCGGTTAAAATAAGGCCTTTCATTCCTGCTTCTTTGGCAATTCTCGCCCATTGATCGGTGTTGAGTTGCACTGGATTAAAGGTGTCTACAGCTTCTCCTCCAGTACCCCATTCGAGGTCGGTAAAGGTGTTCATATTGAAATGAATAAAACCGTAGTACTCCAACTCTTGCCATTTTAATTGCCGATCTGAAGGCAGTGGTCCTATTGGATTAGGAGGAGGTGGTGCGCAAGAAAAAACAAGCAGTAGTATGAGGAAACTTAACTTTTTCATAAATCATAAAAGTGAATACAGTTCGTAGAAAAAACTTTTTCAATATCCTTTCGGTCGCTCAGTGAAAAGTAGGATTTCAATAAATCCAAGTGATCGTTAAAGTTCGAAGCTAATAAACAAACCGGCCAGTCTGAACCGTAGAGTAATCTATCCATACCGAAACAGCGAACAACATGATTCAAATAGGGTAGAATCTGTTCCATTTGCCATGGTTTTGTTTGGATTTCAGTAAAAATTCCAGAGAGTTTGCAGTAAACTTTGGGCTGATCTGCAAGTTGCTCAATTTGTTCTGCCCAATGCATATCCATAGGAAGATTGTATTGGGGTTTTCCTAGGTGGTCAAGTACAAAATACTGATCCGGAAAGTTTTGGGTGAGGGCTATGGCAGCTTCGAATTGTTTGGGATAAATCAAGATGTCATAAGTGAGGTCAAACCTTTGCAGCTGTGAAATGCCCTGTTGAAAATCATCCCTCAACATAAAGAAATCATCTTCCTCATCTTGAACAATATGTCTCAGACCTTTAAAAAAATCATTTTGGGTGTAGTGCTCAAGCTTGTCGTTTAGATCATTTGCACAAAGGTCTAACCAGCCTACAACACCTTTTATAATCTCGTACTGTTGAGCGTAATGCAAAAGCATTATAGATTCTTGTTCTGTCTGTGCCGCTTGTACAGCAACGCATCCCTGAACATCGGCTTGTGCATAGACCTGCTCTAAATCAGCGGGTTTGAAATCTCTGGCTATTGCAGCCATACTCGAGTCGATCCACGCATGAGTGCTAGGGTGATAGTTCCAAAAGTGCTGATGGCTGTCAATAATCATTCAGGGTAGTTTATAATTTCTTGTCGCGCTTCTCCTAATCCCTCAATACCTAATTCAACTACGTCTCCTGCCTTTAGGTATTTGGGCGGATCAAAGCCCAGTCCAACACCAGATGGGGTCCCTGTAGAAATGACATCCCCCGGAAGTAAGGTCATAAATGAACTGATATAACTCACCAATTCATCTATTTTAAAAACCAAATCAGAAGTGTTACTGTCTTGAAGTCGTTCACCATTTACCTTTAACCAAAGGTCTAGTTTGTGCGGGTCTACAATTTCATCTCGTCCAACCAAATAAGGTCCAAGTGGAGCGAAAGTGTCGTGACTTTTTCCCTTTACCCACTGACCTTCGCGTTCTAACTGAAAGGCTCTTTCACTGTAATCATTGTGTAAAACATATCCAGCAATATGAGAGAAGGCGTCCGCTTTAGAAACATAGGTAGCTTTTTTGCCAATAACTACGCCGAGTTCAACTTCCCAATCGAGTTTAGTCGCATTTTTCGGTATAGTAATTTGGTCATTAGGGCCACAAATAGCTGAGCTTGCTTTAAAAAACAGTACAGGTTCTTTTGGTAAAGTCATGCCACTTTCATAGGCGTGTTTGGAATAGTTGAGCCCAACACAAATTATTTTTGAAACTTGACTTAGAGGGGCGGCGAGGCGCTCATCAGAAGAAACTATAGTGCAACTGTTCTCATGCTCGGATAACCATTGTTCTAAATTGTGCATGCCGTCATTTTCAAAAAAGTTTTGGTCGAAGTCAGACGTAAAAGCGCTGACGTCTATGAGATCTCCGTTTTTTGTGAGTACAGCTGGTTTTTCTTGGCCTATGGCCCCGTATCTTGCAAGTTTCATTTAACTGTTTAATTTTATAAATCCACCATCTATGGGGTAGTCAGTTCCTGTGATAAAGGCAGCGTCATCCGAACAGAGAAAGAGCGCAAACTTTGCGATTTCTTCAGGGGAAGCCATACGCCCTATGGGCTGTGTTTTTGAAAGTTGAGCGAACATTTGCTCTTGCTTTTCAGGATAGTTTTCTCTGATAAAACCATCGACAAAAGGGGTGTGAACTCGTGCAGGCGAAATACTATTGCAGCGAATGCCGTGTTCAACATAATCTTTGGCCACAGAATAGGTCATGGTCAGTACAGCTCCTTTGGTCATAGAATACGCAAAGCGATCACTTATACCTACACTTGAGGCAATTGAAGCCATATTTAGAATTACCCCTTTTTTACGTTTTTTCATAGGTAAAATAAAGGCATGCATTCCATTATAGACCCCCTTAATATTGACCTCATACAATAGGTTTAAATCCTCTAAATCTGTTTTTTCGAGTGAACCCACATGAGGAATTCCTGCATTATTAATCAGGATGTCTACCGGATGTTGCCCTTCAATTTTGGTCGCGAGCTCATGAAAATCTTCATGTTTGCTGACATCGCAGTGTAAGAATTTGACTCTTTCTGAACCGATGGATTCGACCACTTGCTCAGCTTGATTCGAATTGGTGTCGATGAGGTAAACTCGGGCTCCGGCTTGTGCAAAAGTGCGAACCAAGGCCTCTCCAATTCCACTTGCGCCTCCAGTGATGACGACTGTTTTATCTTGAAGGTCTTGCATCAGGACTATTTGAGTTCTAACTCAATAATGGTATTAATAGGATTCATTTCTGCTTTTGGAATAGCGATAGTCAACCCCAAGTCGTTTTGTTCGTATCTCACCTTTTTTGAGGTTCCATAGAGTTTAGCTGATCTGATTTTTTCAGGAACATCTCTTAAAAAGATGACATTGTGTTCTGGGTCGAGTACGTGAAGGTAAACTTTGTGGTCTTTTCGGGTAGAAGCCAATTGATTGTCGGGTTCTAAAATTCCAGCCTTGGTACCGTATACTGTTTCACCGTATTGATCGAGCCACAATCCAATTTCTGAAAGTGATTTGAGGTGTTCAGTTTGAATTTTACCGTTGGGCATTGGACCTACGTTTAATAAGAGGTTACTGCCGTAAGAAGCAGATTTGACCAATAAGTGAATAAGTTCTTTAGACGATTTATGTTTGTCGTCTTGAAGGTTGAATCCCCAAGATCCATTGATGGTCTCACAAACCTCTAAGGGCAATTGACCGATATCTGATGCTGAAGTTCCCCAACCTGTAGTGTTTTGTCCGGGAAGATCTTTCTCAAACATTTGAAAGTCCTCACCTGAAATGGGTGCAATATGATGGTTGTTTCCGATCAAGGCATGGGGTTGTAAATCGTGAATCAATTGATACAATTCTCGATAATGCCAATCAACATTGAGTTTGCCGAATTTTTTTCCGTCCCATTGCTTTTGGTCCCAATGTCCGTCAAACCAGATACCTCCAATTTCTCCGTAATTCGTTAAAAGTTCAGTCAGCTGCTGCTTCATAAAAGCGATATAAGCATTCCAATCCCCATTTTCACGACCTTTTATGCCTAAACCTGTACGACCACGAGGGTAGTAATCATCACTTCTCCAATCTAGCAGAGAATAATAGAAAAACAACTTAATGTCAGCCTTTGTACAAGCCGCGGCCAACTCTTTTAACACATCTCGTTTAAAAGGAGTGGAATCTACAATGTCATAATCTTCTGCGGCGGTATCAAACATAGAAAAACCATCGTGATGCCTACTGGTGATGGTGATGTATTTCATACCTGCATTTTTGGCCATCGCCACCCATTCTTCTGCATCGAAATCAATAGGATTAAAAAATGCTGGTAATTTTTCATAGGTGTCAACGGCAATATTCTGATTGTTCATCACCCATTCGCCATCTCCTAAAAGACTGTAAACTCCCCAGTGTATGAAGAGCCCAAAACGGGCTTCTTGAAACCACTCACGTGCGTTTAAATTTTCATCAGAGGGCTGATAATTCGGAATTCCTTGTTGCGCGAAATTGAGGCTTACTGCTAAAAGTAAGACCAGAGACCATTGTTTTTTCATTAGTTAGTTCAATTAGTGCACCTAAAATTTAACACCATTTTTTGTGGGAAGCAAATACCCTTATTCCATCAAAATCAATGCAGTAAACCTTAAGGTGTTTCATAAATTTACTATTATTGGTTTAATAATGACATTCTAACTGCAGACAATTCAAAAGTTATTTATTATGAGTAGCACACAGCATTTGTTTAAAAGTGTACCGGTAATCCTTATGGCAATCTTGGGATTAAATTCATGCACTCCTTCAAAGACGGCTAAAGAAACAAAACCTAACATCATCTACATTTTAGCGGATGATTTAGGTTATGGTGAGCTTGGAGCCTATGGACAACTAAAGATAGAAACTCCGAATATAGATGCCTTGGCCGCCTCTGGCATGAAGTTCACACAGCATTATTCTAGCGCCCCTGTTTGTGCTCCGGCTCGATATATGTTGCTGACAGGGCAACATTCTGGTCACGCTTTCATCAGAGGAAATGATGAAATGAGATCAAGAGGTATGGTTTGGGATTATCACGAAATGGTCAAAGATTCAACCTTAGAGGGTCAACGGCCAATGCCCAAAAACACAAAAACCCTTGCGCATTATTTAAAGTCGGCAGGTTATCAAACAGCAATGGTAGGTAAGTGGGGATTAGGGTCGCCCGACTCTCATTCTGTACCAACTAAAATGGGTTTCGATTACTTCTACGGTTATAATTGTCAACGCATCGCTCACACCTTTTATCCCACACATTTATACGAAAATCTCAATCGAGTTTACCTCAACAATGAGGCGATTGCCCCCCATACAAAACTCGAAGAAGGGGCTGACCCATACGATGAAAAGAGTTACAGTAATTTTAAACTCAATGATTTTGCACCTGATTTGATGTATGATAAAATGAGTGCTTTTGTAGAAGAGGCATCCAATGGAGAGCCCTTCTTTCTATACTGGGCTTCACCAATTCCGCATAACCCTCTGCAAGCACCTGAGCGTTGGGTAAATCACTACATTGAAAAATTTGGAGAAGAAGAACCCTATTTAGGTAACAAAGGATACTTTCCCAATCAAACCCCCAGAGCTACTTACGCAGCAATGATTTCTTACTTTGATGAGAACGTCGGTAGACTTATTCAAAAACTAAAAGAAAAAGGAGTGTACGAAAACACGCTAATCTTGTTTAGCTCTGACAATGGTGTTACTTTTTCTGGAGGTACTGATGGAGAATTTTTTAACTCATCAGGTCCTTTTGGTGAAGAGCGTGGACGTGGAAAAGGCTTTGTTTACGAAGGAGGTGTTCGCGTGCCTTTGATTGCCTCTTGGCCGAATCAAATTAGAGCCGGATCTGAAACAGACCACATCTCAATACAATACGATTTACTGGCAACTTTAGCTGATTTAGCCTCTTTTGAAATCACCTCTGAACAGGATGGGATTAGTTTTTTACCCACCTTAATGGAGGAGGAGAATCAACAGCAACACGACTATTTGTATTGGGAGTTTCCTGAATACGGTGGGCAGTTGGCAGTGCGTTTTGGCGATTACAAATTGGTTTGGGCTCATCTGAAAGATAAATTGCCACCGAGTCTGGAGCTTTACAACTTGAAAGAAGATCCAGCAGAAGAGAACAATATCGCTGAACAGCATCCTCAGCTCATTGAGCAGGCAGATGCGTATTTTCGCCAAGCACACCGGCGCTCTGAAATTGAGCGTTTTCAAATTCCTTTACTCGAAGAGGGCTTTTTGAACGCTAATTAATTCCCGTTTGGCTCAGGGTCAGTAACAAGAGCATTTGAATAGAAAGATGGCCATTGTCATTGGTCCACCATTCATCAAGAGAATGCGCAATGTATTATTACAGGGTTTTTAGATAATCAAAACTCTCTTTGAGTGCAACTTCAGGTTGCGTGACCATATCTTGTTCGACAAAGAAATGTTCGACACCAATTTCTTTGCTCTTTTTGATGATTCCATATAAATCGATATCGCCTTTTCCGCAAGAGGTCATATTCGGAAACAAGCCAAACCATTCCTGTGGGCTTGAACCGTCTCCTTGAAACTCTTTGATAGGCTTCATGTCTTTGATGTGAAGCATTTTGTATCGGTTGGGATGTTTGTCTAATAATTCTATAGGATTGATACCTCCTGCGGTGGTCCAAAACAAATCCATTTCAAAGAACACCAAGTCAGGATCTGTTTGCTCGAGTATAAGGTCTATGGGTCTCTCTGTTCCCCATGGTTTTAGACCGTATCCGTGATTGTGATAGCAAAAGCGAATGCCCTCTTCACGTGCATTTTTACCAATTTCATTGAAGAGTTCTGCACTTCGCTTGTAGTCGTCCATATCTTTTCGATAAGGTTCTGGCAAGGCTGGTAAAACCACATAGGTGGCACCGATTTTACGTGCAGCTTCTCCGAGTGCAGACATATTATGTTGTAAGGTTTCAATATCTGTGTGCATGGAGGGAATGCTCATTCCTCTGTCTTTTACTTTTGCTTCAAAATCTTCAGGAGTGTGACCGTAGAATCCACTTGCGCTAAAGCCCAGCATTTGAGAAGTGGCTGCCCATTCTTGTTTTGTTTTTTCATCACTAAAGGTATAAGGTCCAAAAACTTCAAGTTCTTCAAAACCAATAGCAGCGAACATATCAAGGGTGCCTTCAAGATCGTCATTCAATCCTTTCGGAACAGAAAATAAACCGAGCCCCAAGGGGTAATTTTTAGTATTCATCATAAAAGAGGGGGTTAACAGGCTAGCCGTAGCCAGAGCCGAATAATTCAAAAATTTCTTTCTAGTCATCATAATGGTTAGTCGTCTTGTCTTTTGATTTAGTACTGATTTAAAAAGCTAAATCGGCCGGTGGAGAACTATTTTTTTCTCCATATTTTATCGATGCTAAATGACCCTGCGCCACTTAGTACTAAACTAATAAAATAAACCAAGAATAAAAGTGGTTTTTCAGAACCTGCAAAGCCATCCCGAACAAGATGCCCAGAGAAAGCAACAAGTATGGTAAAAGCTAAAAAAGAAGCGCTAATTCTGGTGTACAATCCCACCAAAATCAAAATTCCTCCAAGAGTTTCAGCCATCATAGCCATAAATCCAAAGAAAACATTGACACCATCTATACCGAGTGAACCACTTAAAGAACTTCCGAGTCTTTGCCATCTTTCACGACCTCCCATAAGCTTTGGAATTCCGTGTAAGTAAACAATCAAAAAGCCAAAAACAACACGTGTGAGTAATAATGCTCTATTCATTTTGTCTGTTTTCAAATTAAAAAGGTTCGGTCAAGATAGCCAATATTGTTTTTATTCCTTCGACGTAATTTCCCAGTCTAATATTTTCATTTGGGCTGTGTTGATTGTTGTCTCTATTCACTGTGGGTACAGTTACCGCTGGAACATCTAAGGCATTGACAAAAGGAGCGATAGGGATAGACCCCCCGCTCATGCGCTGTAGAATAGGCTTCTCTTCAAAACCTCTTATCAAGGCCGATTGCAGCCATTTACCCGTAGGACCGTTTAGGTCTGTTCTAAAAGATTGGTAGGAAATTTCAGAAGTCATGGTAGCGATGTTCTTATGTGTTTTTCGCTCTTCCTTTGTGGGTTCTCTATTCAGCACCAGAAAGCCCTGATCTTCGATGTGTTTTTTAATCAATCCAATCAGTCGCTCTGCACTTATTTCTTTGACTAGCCGTACATCGATTTCAGCTCTTGCCCATGCAGGAACAATTGTTCGAACTTCTTCGTTAATCCAACCAGATTGCATTCCTCTAATATTGAGTGAAGGATACTGAATAGCTTCTTGATAGTTGTCGGCCACTTTGTCAAAGACCGCTAATTGTAAAACCTCTTTAAGAAGCTCGTCATCTTGAGGGGTTTGGGCTAATATTTTTTTGGTTTCTTCATCTAAAACCACTCCGTCGTAATACCCTTCAATAAGAACCTTACCTTCCTCATCTTTCATGCTGCTAAGCAGTCTGGCCAATTTAAAACCGGGATTTGGAGCATAATTTCCAAAGTGACCACTGTGCTGAGCTACAATCGGTCCATAAGTAGTGAGTTGAATCGTAGAAATACCTCTTGCCCCGAAAGTTAGTGTTGGCTTATTAAGGCGATGCCTTGGACCATCAAAAATGACTAGTCTATCCGCTTTCAGAATAGGTTTGTTTTGAAGCACAGCTGCCGGAAGGTTGGGAGAACCTAATTCTTCTTCGAAATCTAAAATGACCTTGATGTTAAAATCAGGTATCATCTTAAGGCGCTCTAGTGCATCTACAGCACTTAGAAACATGGTAATAGGCCCTTTGGCATCACTTGCAGAACGGGCAAAAATCCTCCATTCTGGATCATAGTTTTTTATGTTTTCCCAAGGCATTTCACTCCAGCTGCCATCACTATTTTGAGATTTTAAAGCCACTACATAGGGATTTTCTTGAAACCATCGACTCGGATCAACAGGTTGTCCGTCAACTTGCAGGTAAACCAAAAGGGTAGACGCTTTTTTGTGAAAATTTCGTTGGGCCAGTACTAGTGGTGCTCCTTCTGTTTCGATTTGTACGGTCGAAAAGCCTCGTTTTTCAAAGGCCGATTCAATCCAATTGATGTTTTGCGCAATATACTCAGGGTAATTGGCATCATTAGGAAGACTTAGTAAAGCCTTAAATTGTTTAAAACTCGTTTGAATTTCTTGGGCTACGACCTGTTCAAGTTCTTTTTGATTTTGAGCCCGAACTGAAGTAAATAGCAATAAACTTAAAAGAAGTGCATGTTTTTTCATAAGACTAAAATATTGAATGCCTCTAAAAATACTTAAATTTAACGGATAGAGAATTCAAAATTTCTGAACTATGAAAAAATGCCTTTTTCTTCTGAGCCTGCTAAGTCTAAGTGCAGCGGCGCAAACTGGATTTACCGCATCAGATTGGAAAAATCAGCTCGCAACAGAGGAACTATTTACCAACCTTATTGACGAGACAACATTTAAAATACACCTTAAAGAATTGACCAAAAAACCTCATGTTGCTGGTAGTAAGGCAAACAATGATGTTATTGATTATATCGCAAAAAGCATGAGCGATGGGGGGTTATCTGTAAAGAAATATCCATACGACGTCTACATGTCTAAAGCACCTGGTGAGTCTTATCTTGAAATTGTTCAGCCCAAAAGGCAACCTCTATCAATGAAGGAAGATATTGTAGAAGGAGATCCTTTTTCTTCAGATGAAGATTTATGGAAAGGCTGGAATGCCTATTCAGGTTCGGGCGAGGTAACTGCAGAGGTTGTCTACGCAAATTATGGCAGAAAAGAAGACTTCGAAAAGCTTCGAGATATGGGGGTTGATGTCAGTGGTAAAATCGTTATTGCACGATACGGTGGAAATTTTAGAGGATACAAGGCTAAGTTTGCCGAGGCTGCTGGAGCCTCTGGTCTAATCATATACACTGATCCAATGGATAGCGGTTATTTCAAAGGGTTGGGATATCCCGAAGGACCTTATTATTCGGAAAGCACCATACAAAGAGGATCCCTGTTGACCGAAGATTTTACCGGTGATCCACTTACCCCTTATGAACCGGCCTTGCCTTTAGATGGAGATATTAAAGTAAAACGCAAAAATCCTGAGGATACGCAATTACACAGCATTCCAGTTACACCAATTGGTTACGGCGCAGCTAAAGAAATCTTAGGTCAAATGAATGGAGATGTGGTGCCAAGTGGATGGCAAGGAGGTCTTCCCTTTACCTACAGACTGCAAGGAGGATCAGCTTTAAAAGTATTCCTCAAAGTAGAGCAACCAAGAGAATTTGTTCGGGTACACAATGTGATAGGCACAGTTAAAGGCAGCGTCTATCCAGATGAATGGATTATTCTGGGTTGTCACCTCGACGCTTGGGGCTTTGGAGCTACAGATCCAAATAGTGGAACGGCTATGCTCATCAGTTTAAGCGAAACTCTAGGAAAATTAGTAAAAGAAGGCAAAGGGCCAAAAAGATCAATTTTAATTGGACACTGGGATGCTGAAGAGCACGGTGTTATAGGGTCTGCCGAATGGGTTGAAGAGATGCGAGATGAACTCAATGCTAAGGCAGTGGCATATATGAATTTTGATGGTGGAGTATCCGGTAAACGCTTTGGAGCATCTTCTTCTCCTAGTCTAAAAGAATTAGTGTTGGCTTCTGCTAAGGAAGTTGATTATCCCTATTCAGACATGTCGTTATACGACCAGTGGAGGGGATCCAAAGAAGTGCCGTCAATTGGAAATTTGGGAGGGGGTTCCGATCACATCGGTTTTTATATGCATGTTGGAGTGCCTTCAATGAGCGGTGGAGCAGGAGGTACAACCGTATACCATTCGAACTATGATTCATTTCGATATTACGAGCGATTTGTTGACCCTGAATTTCAAATGGGTCCGACCATAGAAAAATTTGCAGGTATTATGAGTTTGAGATTGGCTAATGCGACGTTGATTCCTTACGATCTCAACAGATACCCCAATGATTTAAAGATGCATTTCGATCGAGCCGAAGAAAAAGTACGCCAACTAAAATCAGACTTTAAAGGATTTAAAAAAACCCGTCAAGCGATAGCTGATTTAAGTGCCGCTGCAGCATCTGCGACAGAAAACTTGTCGAATAGAGTAAATGATATTGGTTTAAGCGCAGTGGAAATTCAATTTTTAAATCGACAATTGATTGCACTAGAAAAAAGCTTTATAGACCAAAAAGGAATGTACTATGGCGATTGGTTCAAATCAATTTACGCCTCATCAGATCCTTTTTCGGGATACGCTTCTTGGATTTTACCAGGAATCGAATACGAGCTAGCCATTCAAAGGACTAAAAAACTCAAAGAATGGGACAATAGATATGCCAAGGCCATCACAGACTTAGCCGAAAAGATGCGCAAGATGAGTTCAAATTAAGAATTTAAGGAATACCTATACTAAGTTCGACGAGCTTTGAGCGAATTCCAAGTTGATACAGGCCTCTTTGGGATCGATTAGGATAAACTCGATTGGTTAAGAAAACAATAAAGGTTTCATAGACGGGATCGACCCATACGAAAGTACCTGTGAAGCCTGTATGGCCATAACTTTGGGGAGAAAGGCTTTCAGATGGGTAAGTCTGTTCCATTAGGTAATCGGGTTTGTCAAAGCCCAACCCTCTTCGATTGATTTGATTGGGATATGCCTTTTGAGTAAAGAGGTCTACAGTAGATTGCTTCAAATACGATTGACTCTGGTAAGTGCCACCGTATAGCAGCATTTCTAAAACTTTTGCAATGGATTTTGCATTTCCAAAAAGACCTGCATTTCCAGAAATACCTCCCATAAGAGCAGCAGCCTCATCATGAACCCAACCCTGTACAAGATCATTTCTAAAGTAGGAATCGATTTCTGTAGGAACAATTTCTGCTTTTGGAAAATTTTCTAAGGGTAAAAAGCCTAAGCGATCAGCTCTTAGAGGTTTATAAAATGAATCAGATAAAAAATTTGAAAAAGACTTTCCAGTTCGCTCTTCTATCCACTCGGGGAGCAAAAAGAACCAAAGGCCAGAGTAGAGATATTCTCCTTTTGTTCTCAGTTTTGTTTTTGCAATGCGCTTGTAAATTAGCTTTTTATAATTTTTATGCACATAAAGGTTATCGTAAACGGCTATTGGATATTTCGAGGACTTTTCCAAAGAAACACCTCTTTTTTTAAAGCCTCCGTTTTTGCGCCTGAGTGTAGTTTGATGCGCAATATAAGGTTGCCATCCTGCACTGTGGCTGAGAATTTCTTTTAAAGTGGAGTTTTTTTTATTGGTGTTTTCAAGGCGTTCAAAATAGGTCTTGGCTGGAGCGTTCAGGTCTATACCTCCATTCTCATAAACTTTCATGAACGAAAGTGTACCAGCGAGAATCTTAGTTACCGACGCCAAATCATACAAATGATGGTCTTCAACTTGAACCAAGGAATCGTAAGTGTGGTAGCCATAGGATTTGTGATGAATGACTTCTCCTTTTTTGAAAACTAAGAGTTGAGCGCCTGGATAGGCTTGGGCTTTGATTCCTGCGTTTACTATAGAATCAGCCTTTATGACATTAAATTCTTGCGCTTGAAGCACTCCAGTAAACAGTGTGAGTGCTAAATAATAATACTTAGGGGATTTCATTCGCAAGGAGTTTATCAGCGATAACCGAACCAAAATGATCTACCCACTGACGATACATTTCAGCCGATGGATGTAAGCCGTCTTCTGCAATTAAATTAGCATCGTTTACAGCAGTTCTTGAAATTGGTGTAATGTTGAAAAAAGGAATGCCATAATAAGCGCAAATCTGTTCTGCAGCCATATTAAACATATCGATTTCTATAGCAATTTGTTCGGGCTTACGATTTGAATTTTGCACAAACGGAGTTACACCATAATCGGGTATAGAAACTACAAAAACAGGACTTTTTTCATTCCTTTTAAAAGCTATAGCTCTTTTTAATAAGGATTCGAATTCAAGTTTATATTCTTCGAGAGACCGCCCTCTATATTGATTGTTTACCCCGATTAAAAGTGAAATTAAATCATAGTTACTGTCCAATGAGGCTTCATTTATTCCTTGATTTAATTCGTCTGTAGTCCATCCCGTTTTGGCTACTATAGTCGTGTGTAGAGACTGATTGATAAGCGGTTCTACGGCCTTAGCCAATTGATGAGGCCAGCGTCCTGCTTGAGCTACGGACTCTCCTATGGTATAGCTATCACCAAGGGCCAAGTAAGTCAAGGATTGCGCATCTTCAGAGGTCTCCGTTTTTTTTTGCTTGCATGAAACCAAGGTCAATAGCGTCAAACTCAATAGATAAGAATAGATTTTCATCGAGATAATATTTCATCTTAAAGATATTAAATGCTAAATAATTTTTTGAGAGATGAATTTGTAACTTAAGCCATTGAATTGAGCAAATTTTATAATTATGAGAACATACCCTTTAGTTTTGGCCTTGTGTTTTTTGTCTTGTACAGAGGCTTTACTTGAGCAGGCTCCACCCAATGTTATTTTTATTCTTACAGACGATCAAGGATACGGCGATTTAGGAATATACGGAGCACAAGATTTCATTACTCCAAATCTCGACAAATTGGCAAGAGAAGGGGTCTATTTTACTTCTTATTACGCGACACAGCCCGTGTGCTCCTCTTCAAGGGCATCTATTTTAACAGGCTGTTATCCCAATCGAATTGGCATACATAATGCCTTTATGCCCAATGCAAAAATCGGATTAAATCCAGCTGAAACTACTATAGCGGAGATGCTCAAAGAAGAAGGATATGCTACGGGTATTTTTGGCAAATGGCACCTTGGTGATGCAGCTCCTTTTTTACCTACTAGACAGGGCTTTGATGAATTCTACGGTATTCTTTATTCCAATGATATGTGGCCCTATCATCCACAACAAGGAAGCTGGTTCAATTTTGATGATATTTTTCTCTACAAAAATGAAAAGCCCATTCGAAAGTTGACAGATCAATCGACCTTAACTCGAGAATTTACCCAAGAAGCAATTGATTTTATCAGTACGCATAAAGACCAACCTTTTTTCGTTTACCTTCCTCATCCACAACCGCATGTTCCTCTTTTTGCACATCCTGATTTTCAGGGAACGCAAGATAGAGGACTCTATGGAGACGTAATTAACGAAATAGATCACGAGTTTGGTCGCTTGGTTCAGCATCTTGAAGATTTAGATCTTTTAGAGAATACGATTATTGTATTCACCTCAGACAACGGTCCGTGGTTATCATACGGTGGACATTCAGGTTCATCAGGAATTTATAGAGAAGGAAAGGGCACCAATTGGGAGGGAGGTCATAGGGTTCCGGCTATAGTATCTTACCCCAGATCAATAAAATCTCCGAGAGTTATCGATCAGCCAGCTATGGGTATAGATTGGTTACCTACAATTGCAGAATGGACTAATGCCAAAATCCCCGAACTAAAGATTGATGGTAAGTCTTTAGTTCCATTATTGACCAATGTCTCAGATGTAAGTCCTCATGAAAATTTCTTTTTTTATTATCGTGTAAATGAACTTCATGCCATTCGTCACCAAGATTACAAATTGTACCTACCTCACACCTACAGATCTTTAAATGGTCGCGTAGGAACAGATGAAGGTCTTCCCATCAATTATGAAATGAATAAAATAGAAGTTCCTGAGTTGTATCATCTAATAGACGATCCGACGGAGTCTAAGAATATTGCGGATAAGCATCCAGAAAAAACAAGAGAGATTTTAAAAATCGCAGACTCAATACGATTAGTTTTGGGAGATGCACTCACTGAACAAATAGGAAATGAAGTGCGACAAGCAGGTGAAGTAGAGTCTTTGAACCAATAAAAAACGCCAGTATGACTGGCGTTTAAAGACTAATTAAAGAAGCAAGAATTGCTATTCAATACACTCCTAATATATAAAATTATTTCTTTTAAATAGTAAATTGCAATTTAAATATATTACTAAATTCCACGGTTTAAATTTCAACGCCCTCTAGACCCCCATAAAGTGGCCGGCTGAAACGTGCGACTGCCTTGTTTCATGAGTTTCGACATCATGAGTAAGACACTGGTCGCTTTCATCGCGATTGCCCTGGTGAGTGAATCATCAGGAGCAACGCTCGAGCTGCCAGAT
>NZIP01000003.1 GCA_002691645.1 Flavobacteriaceae bacterium | reverse complement strand
CACCTCAAGCTTTGGCTCAATCGGCAAAGGAGGTGGAATGTTATAGCAATGTGATGAAATTTTCAATCGAAGCCGATGTTGTCGTTGTGGCCAAGAGTGTTGAAAACTTTTGCAAATGTGCAGCAGATAAAATTCAACAAGGTTTTTCTACATTTGCTTCTTGTCCCAAATTGGATGGTTCCAGTAGGCAGGAATATGATCAGTTTTTCTAAAATCAGCGTTCTGATTTAGTTTTTCATCATTTCCGCTTGTAAGTTCTGCTCCTTTGCTTTGGTCGAAAGGGATGGAGGATGGACATCACCAGTCCTGCGGTTTTTTTTCGCTGTCTTCGGCTTGGTACGAGGTATGAATCAAAAAAATTGGATTAATCCGTGGTGATTATCCAGTGCTAGCGCTGCATTTATTGCTACAAAAGCCTGATAAAAGCTCGAAATGGCTCGTTATTTGCGATTATTGCCAGCCAACCCGCACTTGTCGGTGCTTGTTGTTAAAGTTTGTAAAGCTGATCTGGTCATCAGCCCTCTGAGGACGGGAAGAGTGGCGTGGGACCCTCTCTTTTTTTCTTAGAACAATCAAGACCGACGGTGGGCCGTCGGTCTTTTTTTATGGCGAGTTTCAATTGAGATGGCTAAGACGGAGTCACTGTGGACGTGGAACGTGCCGACTCGCTTTTCTGCAAATGCATCTGGTCATCTTCACGCCCGCTACTCATTGTTCAATGCCAATGCAGGCAGTGATCGTTTGGGGCAATCCATTTGGGAGAAGGCCGCTTGGCATCTGCTGAACGGAGATGATGCTTCAGCCGACGCTTTACTGGAAGAGTTCGACGTGATGCCCCTTTGGCATGATCCATTGCGTTGATGTGTTGTGAGAACCTTTATTTAGGCTTACGTCCGTTGTTGGGATGATGCAGGTGGTTAATCTAATGAAAATGGTGTTTTCTTTTGAAGAAACTTTTTTCATTATTGATACTCCCTCTTTTTGTCGCAGCCTTGGTCTTGTTCCAAGCCGATGCCGTTGATGCTGCGATGGGCGGAAGAATGGGTGGTCGTGCCTTTCGTTCGCCTGCGCGTTCATTCCCTGTTCGAAGCAGTTCGGGTGGGATGCGGCGAGGCGGCGGTTTTGGCTTTCCGTTCATCATCCCCATCTTTGGTTTTGGTGGAGGGGGAGGACTGCTCACGCTTCTCGTCCTTTTCGCTGTGGTGAGCGTGTTCACGAATTCGTTGTCCAATCGAGATTGAACACCGTCGTGCTCAGGCTTGAGTGAGAATTGCCTGAGATGATGCAACACAATGACGGGAATCCCTAAAGCTTCTTACGTATGAGGTGGAATTACCGCCTGAGCATTATCGCTTAATTTCATTCCTTGGTAGTAATCGTTTCACCTTGCGCCAATTGGTCGTGCTATTCATAAAGAGTAGTCGCACATGAGAGATGGGTTTCACTTTGCCAACCATTGTATTAGGCTTCTTCCTGTACGTTTTTTCACACTTCTTCTTGAGCCCAATGTTTTGAGGACCTCTGTTGTGTTCGGAGAGAGTTTTGTCTGCGACAATGGCTCTCTCTGAGCGGACATTGAATCAGTCAGATATCGTTTGAAGCTATTTATCTGTTGGTTGATGCTTGAAGCGTATTATTGCCATCTTGTCTTGATCGAAATGGTTTGAACTCACGTTCTCTCGCTCTTCATGAGCTCACCTCTGGTTGAAAATCCGGGTCAATCAGTAGTTTGCATCTGAGGGGCTTTGATCATGTGAATGTCGAGGGCATTCAAGCCCAAGCTGCCCTTGATCACATCACCCAACACCGCTGATGAACAGGCTTCTTGTCGCATCTGTGATCATCCTGGCTGCTCCCATTCAGGCTGGATCAATCGCTTCCATGCATCGCTTGCATGCAGCGTGACGTATCGCTCCTGTACAAGCGGCGACCTCTTGGATGTTGTCTGAATGTTGTCGAAGACCAACAACGGAGGCAACACAATCGCGGCGAGATGATGTCTCCGAAACAACCAAAGTGTTGACGTGTAAGGTTGCCCGTCAATAGAGTTTTTTGTAAATCCAATGGATCATCAGCAACGTCATCTGGGACTCAGGTGATCGTGTGAATGTCGTGCACACCTGCAGGGCATCCGGATCGAAATCAGCTGAGATCAATCGAACCGTTCGCAGTGGTCACCATCACAGCGCAGCCCACACTGCGGCTGTTTGCTTCCGTACTGCCATGGTCTGCGCATGGCCCAGTACTCATCCACAAGGCCGAGCAGGTAGGCGCCGATGCGCTGCAGCAGGGAGCGTTGTTTCATCCCTTCAACTTGTCAAACCATTGGCGTTCTCGCCACAGATCGCTTTCAGATCAAGCTTTTAGCCAGCTGTGCACGGCGTCCACGCAGGCTTCCGCCGATTCGTAGGGAAGAACGTTGCGTCCAGGGATCGAGTGGATCTCCGCCTGCGGCAACTTGCTCTTGAACGTGGCGATGCGTTCGTCGGCATCGTCCCAGCCCTTCGAGCGCCCGATCCCGGTGGCGTCCTGTCCGAACACCACCAGAACAGGGATCGTGAGATTGCAGAGCTGCTGTTCCCAGTTGCGCCGCCAGAACCCAGCCAGAAAGGAGAACACAGCCCAACGGCTGGCCATCGCCTTGGATCCCTCCTCCAGCGTCGTGAGCCATTCCTCATCAACGGCTGATGCTTCTGCGAACAGATTCTTTTCAGAGAAGGAGCGCAGAAAGCCCCGCCGCCTGGCGTAGCGATAGAACAATCCACCGATCGCTCCGCTGAACAGCAGCCGCCAAAGCTGCCTAGCCCTCGGTTCGGGAAACGGTTCGCTCAGCACCCTCCAGCCCGGGGGGCTGATCGCCACCAGTCGGCTGACCCGATCCGGAGCCTGCTCAATCACTGCAAGTGCGATCGGCAGCGAGGCCCCCTGGCTCACCAGCACCACCGGTTCGCTGTTGCTCTGGTGCAACAGCGCCACCAGCGGAGCGGCCCAGTCCGCTGCCGTCAGAGCCCGCTTCTCCATGGTGGCGCCACCACAGCCGAGCAAATCAGGCGCCAGCAACGATGTTGTGGTGTCGTGGCGTTGCCAGCTCGCGCGGAAACGCTCCCAGAACCGGGACGACAGTCCGACGCCGACCGGATGAATCAGCAGCAGTGGCTCGCTCATCGGTGGGTTGTCCGTGGATGCTCTTGATTCAGGATCCCAGCAGCGCGGTGCATTCCAGCCGTTCCTGGCTGGCGTCCCGCCGTTTCAGTCGCAGGCTGATCAGCCGAGCCAGGTAGAGGGCATCGTCTTTCACACCACAGAAGCGCCCGGACCCCCAGGTGTGCAGCCAGGGCAGGCCTAGGAAATACAGGCCGCTGCTCTGGGTGACGCCGCGATCATGGGCGGGTTGGCCGGATCCATCGAACACCGGCACATCGATCCAGCTGAAATCACTGCGGTAACCCGTGCACCAGATCACAGCTGCCAGAGGTTCACGGGTCAGATCAAGCCCTTGATCCTCTTCCTTCGGTGGCTGCCAGCAAGGGGTGTATGCAGCTTCCGACGGCGCCTCAATGCCTTGCTTGTCGATCCAGCTGTCGATGCTGCTGCGGATCCGGCAGTACACCGCATCGGCCTGATCAAGATTGCGGCTGAGGTCGCCGGCGAACTGGATTCGATCGCTGCTGATCATGGAGAGACGTCCATGCAGATGCAGTCCCTCGATCGCACGGCGGCGCAGATCGATTTCCCTGCCTCCATCCCGGCCCGTGAGGTAGTGATTGGTTTTGGCTCGCACGCTGCGTGGATCGTCGTGCTCGCTGATCGGCATGGCGTAATACCCCATGCGATCCAGCCAATCCACCACATCCCGACCTCGATAGACCCGGGGCGAGCGGGGGGCGCTGCCCACGCTCAGGTGCACCGTCCGTCCGGACAGAAACAGGTCTTCCGCGATCTGACTGCCGGACTGGCCGCTGCCGACCACCAGCACAGGACCTTCCGGCAGGGATTCGGCATTGCGGTACTCCCTGGCATCGAGCTGCACCACAGACGCTGGCAGCCGTTCCGCCAGTGGATGCCTGCGTGGGAGGTGGTATCCACCGGTGGCCACAACCACCTGCTGGGCTTTCACCTCTCCTTCGCTGGTGAGCAGCCGATAACCACTGCCGTTCTGCGACAGGCGCTGCACGGCCACGCCCTCGCGCACATCGCCACCCACATGGTCGGCGAAACGCTGAAGGAAGGCCACGATTGACGTTTTGTCCATGAACCCCTCAGGTTGATCGCCGTCGTAGGGGAAATCAGGCAGCTGGCACTGCCAGTTGGGTGTCACCAGGCAGAAGGAATCCCAGCGCTGTTGATCCCAGGCATGCCCGATGCGGTTCTTTTCGAGCACCAGCGGACGGATGCCATGTTGCTGAAGGGCCTGGGTCACAGACAGCCCAGCCTGACCCGCTCCAATCACCACCACCTGATGGGTGTCGGCGTGATGCGCGCTGGTCATTGTTCTTCAGCACACAACTTTGCACTCCAATAATTCACGAAAGCCCTCTTGATTTGTGTAGTGAATGTCACGTTTGCTTGGGCTTGTTGTCGTCCTGTTGGTGCTCTTTTCGTTGCATTTGGAACACTTTTCGTTGATGTCAGGGTCCACGCTTCTGTTCATCAACGTTTCTTCACATGCCTGCAGTTGACCGCCCCGCCAATCAGCCGGGAGATTTTCTCGTTGACTACGAAGAAAAGGTTTTTCCTGACGTGAAGGCTGAACCCGGCGAAAAGGCTCTGGTCACCTTTCACACCGTTGCCTTCGAGGGATCCATTGGTCTGGTGAATCTGCTTCAGGCCAGCCGGCTGATCACCAAAGGGTTCGAAACCTCCGTGCTGCTCTACGGACCTGGCGTCACCCTGGGTGTGATGCGCGGTTTCCCGAAGCTTGGTGATGCCGCCTTCGACGGTCATCTCAACTTCAATGCCCGTCTGCAGAAGTTCATGGATCAGGGCGGCAAGGTCTACGCCTGCCGCTTTGCCTTGCAGGCTCTCTACGGCCATGGCGAGAAGGCTCTGATGCCAGGCATCACACCGGTGAATCCCCTCGATGTGCTCGACATCGTGCTGATGCATCGCAAGGAAGGCGCCTTCCTTGCGATGCATCAGCACGATGTCGAGCACATCGAGGGGATTCACCGGTGTGATGCCTGGCATCAGAGCCTTCTCGCCATGGCCGTAGAGAGCCTGCAAGGCAAAGCGGCAGGCGTAGACCTTGCCGCCCTGATCCATGAACTTCTGCAGACGGGCATTGAAGTTGAGATGACCGTCGAAGGCGGCATCACCAAGCTTCGGGAAACCGCGCATCACACCCAGGGTGACGCCAGGTCCGTAGAGCAGCACGGAGGTTTCGAACCCTTTGGTGATCAGCCGGCTGGCCTGAAGCAGATTCACCAGACCAATGGATCCCTCGAAGGCAACGGTGTGAAAGGTGACCAGAGCCTTTTCGCCGGGTTCAGCCTTCACGTCAGGAAAAACCTTTTCTTCGTAGTCAACGAGAAAATCTCCCGGCTGATTGGCGGGGCGGTCAACTGCAGGCATGTGAAGAAACGTTGATGAACAGAAGCGTGGACCCTGACATCAACGAAAAGTGTTCCAAATGCAACGAAAAGAGCACCAACAGGACGACAACAAGCCCAAGCAAACGTGACATTCACTACACAAATCAAGAGGGCTTTCGTGAATTATTGGAGTGCAAAGTTGTGTGCTGAAGAACAATGACCAGCGCGCATCACGCCGACACCCATCAGGTGGTGGTGATTGGAGCGGGTCAGGCTGGGCTGTCTGTGACCCAGGCCCTTCAGCAACATGGCATCCGTCCGCTGGTGCTCGAAAAGAACCGCATCGGGCATGCCTGGGATCAACAGCGCTGGGATTCCTTCTGCCTGGTGACACCCAACTGGCAGTGCCAGCTGCCTGATTTCCCCTACGACGGCGATCAACCTGAGGGGTTCATGGACAAAACGTCAATCGTGGCCTTCCTTCAGCGTTTCGCCGACCATGTGGGTGGCGATGTGCGCGAGGGCGTGGCCGTGCAGCGCCTGTCGCAGAACGGCAGTGGTTATCGGCTGCTCACCAGCGAAGGAGAGGTGAAAGCCCAGCAGGTGGTTGTGGCCACCGGTGGATACCACCTCCCACGCAGGCATCCACTGGCGGAACGGCTGCCAGCGTCTGTGGTGCAGCTCGATGCCAGGGAGTACCGCAATGCCGAATCCCTGCCGGAAGGTCCTGTGCTGGTGGTCGGCAGCGGCCAGTCCGGCAGTCAGATCGCGGAAGACCTGTTTCTGTCCGGACGGACGGTGCACCTGAGCGTGGGCAGCGCCCCCCGCTCGCCCCGGGTCTATCGAGGTCGGGATGTGGTGGATTGGCTGGATCGCATGGGGTATTACGCCATGCCGATCAGCGAGCACGACGATCCACGCAGCGTGCGAGCCAAAACCAATCACTACCTCACGGGCCGGGATGGAGGCAGGGAAATCGATCTGCGCCGCCGTGCGATCGAGGGACTGCATCTGCATGGACGTCTCTCCATGATCAGCAGCGATCGAATCCAGTTCGCCGGCGACCTCAGCCGCAATCTTGATCAGGCCGATGCGGTGTACTGCCGGATCCGCAGCAGCATCGACAGCTGGATCGACAAGCAAGGCATTGAGGCGCCGTCGGAAGCTGCATACACCCCTTGCTGGCAGCCACCGAAGGAAGAGGATCAAGGGCTTGATCTGACCCGTGAACCTCTGGCAGCTGTGATCTGGTGCACGGGTTACCGCAGTGATTTCAGCTGGATCGATGTGCCGGTGTTCGATGGATCCGGCCAACCCGCCCATGATCGCGGCGTCACCCAGAGCAGCGGCCTGTATTTCCTAGGCCTGCCCTGGCTGCACACCTGGGGGTCCGGGCGCTTCTGTGGTGTGAAAGACGATGCCCTCTACCTGGCTCGGCTGATCAGCCTGCGACTGAAACGGCGGGACGCCAGCCAGGAACGGCTGGAATGCACCGCGCTGCTGGGATCCTGAATCAAGAGCATCCACGGACAACCCACCGATGAGCGAGCCACTGCTGCTGATTCATCCGGTCGGCGTCGGACTGTCGTCCCGGTTCTGGGAGCGTTTCCGCGCGAGCTGGCAACGCCACGACACCACAACATCGTTGCTGGCGCCTGATTTGCTCGGCTGTGGTGGCGCCACCATGGAGAAGCGGGCTCTGACGGCAGCGGACTGGGCCGCTCCGCTGGTGGCGCTGTTGCACCAGAGCAACAGCGAACCGGTGGTGCTGGTGAGCCAGGGGGCCTCGCTGCCGATCGCACTTGCAGTGATTGAGCAGGCTCCGGATCGGGTCAGCCGACTGGTGGCGATCAGCCCCCCGGGCTGGAGGGTGCTGAGCGAACCGTTTCCCGAACCGAGGGCTAGGCAGCTTTGGCGGCTGCTGTTCAGCGGAGCGATCGGTGGATTGTTCTATCGCTACGCCAGGCGGCGGGGCTTTCTGCGCTCCTTCTCTGAAAAGAATCTGTTCGCAGAAGCATCAGCCGTTGATGAGGAATGGCTCACGACGCTGGAGGAGGGATCCAAGGCGATGGCCAGCCGTTGGGCTGTGTTCTCCTTTCTGGCTGGGTTCTGGCGGCGCAACTGGGAACAGCAGCTCTGCAATCTCACGATCCCTGTTCTGGTGGTGTTCGGACAGGACGCCACCGGGATCGGGCGCTCGAAGGGCTGGGACGATGCCGACGAACGCATCGCCACGTTCAAGAGCAAGTTGCCGCAGGCGGAGATCCACTCGATCCCTGGACGCAACGTTCTTCCCTACGAATCGGCGGAAGCCTGCGTGGACGCCGTGCACAGCTGGCTAAAAGCTTGATCTGAAAGCGATCTGTGGCGAGAACGCCAATGGTTTGACAAGTTGAAGGGATGAAACAACGCTCCCTGCTGCAGCGCATCGGCGCCTACCTGCTCGGCCTTGTGGATGAGTACTGGGCCATGCGCAGACCATGGCAGTACGGAAGCAAACAGCCGCAGTGTGGGCTGCGCTGTGATGGTGACCACTGCGAACGGTTCGATTGATCTCAGCTGATTTCGATCCGGATGCCCTGCAGGTGTGCACGACATTCACACGATCACCTGAGTCCCAGATGACGTTGCTGATGATCCATTGGATTTACAAAAAACTCTATTGACGGGCAACCTTACACGTCAACACTTTGGTTGTTTCGGAGACATCATCTCGCCGCGATTGTGTTGCCTCCGTTGTTGGTCTTCGACAACATTCAGACAACATCCAAGAGGTCGCCGCTTGTACAGGAGCGATACGTCACGCTGCATGCAAGCGATGCATGGAAGCGATTGATCCAGCCTGAATGGGAGCAGCCAGGATGATCACAGATGCGACAAGAAGCCTGTTCATCAGCGGTGTTGGGTGATGTGATCAAGGGCAGCTTGGGCTTGAATGCCCTCGACATTCACATGATCAAAGCCCCTCAGATGCAAACTACTGATTGACCCGGATTTTCAACCAGAGGTGAGCTCATGAAGAGCGAGAGAACGTGAGTTCAAACCATTTCGATCAAGACAAGATGGCAATAATACGCTTCAAGCATCAACCAACAGATAAATAGCTTCAAACGATATCTGACTGATTCAATGTCCGCTCAGAGAGAGCCATTGTCGCAGACAAAACTCTCTCCGAACACAACAGAGGTCCTCAAAACATTGGGCTCAAGAAGAAGTGTGAAAAAACGTACAGGAAGAAGCCTAATACAATGGTTGGCAAAGTGAAACCCATCTCTCATGTGCGACTACTCTTTATGAATAGCACGACCAATTGGCGCAAGGTGAAACGATTACTACCAAGGAATGAAATTAAGCGATAATGCTCAGGCGGTAATTCCACCTCATACGTAAGAAGCTTTAGGGATTCCCGTCATTGTGTTGCATCATCTCAGGCAATTCTCACTCAAGCCTGAGCACGACGGTGTTCAATCTCGATTGGACAACGAATTCGTGAACACGCTCACCACAGCGAAAAGGACGAGAAGCGTGAGCAGTCCTCCCCCTCCACCAAAACCAAAGATGGGGATGATGAACGGAAAGCCAAAACCGCCGCCTCGCCGCATCCCACCCGAACTGCTTCGAACAGGGAATGAACGCGCAGGCGAACGAAAGGCACGACCACCCATTCTTCCGCCCATCGCAGCATCAACGGCATCGGCTTGGAACAAGACCAAGGCTGCGACAAAAAGAGGGAGTATCAATAATGAAAAAAGTTTCTTCAAAAGAAAACACCATTTTCATTAGATTAACCACCTGCATCATCCCAACAACGGACGTAAGCCTAAATAAAGGTTCTCACAACACATCAACGCAATGGATCATGCCAAAGGGGCATCACGTCGAACTCTTCCAGTAAAGCGTCGGCTGAAGCATCATCTCCGTTCAGCAGATGCCAAGCGGCCTTCTCCCAAATGGATTGCCCCAAACGATCACTGCCTGCATTGGCATTGAACAATGAGTAGCGGGCGTGAAGATGACCAGATGCATTTGCAGAAAAGCGAGTCGGCACGTTCCACGTCCACAGTGACTCCGTCTTAGCCATCTCAATTGAAACTCGCCATAAAAAAAGACCGACGGCCCACCGTCGGTCTTGATTGTTCTAAGAAAAAAAGAGAGGGTCCCACGCCACTCTTCCCGTCCTCAGAGGGCTGATGACCAGATCAGCTTTACAAACTTTAACAACAAGCACCGACAAGTGCGGGTTGGCTGGCAATAATCGCAAATAACGAGCCATTTCGAGCTTTTATCAGGCTTTTGTAGCAATAAATGCAGCGCTAGCACTGGATAATCACCACGGATTAATCCAATTTTTTTGATTCATACCTCGTACCAAGCCGAAGACAGCGAAAAAAAACCGCAGGACTGGTGATGTCCATCCTCCATCCCTTTCGACCAAAGCAAAGGAGCAGAACTTACAAGCGGAAATGATGAAAAACTAAATCAGAACGCTGATTTTAGAAAAACTGATCATATTCCTGCCTACTGGAACCATCCAATTTGGGACAAGAAGCAAATGTAGAAAAACCTTGTTGAATTTTATCTGCTGCACATTTGCAAAAGTTTTCAACACTCTTGGCCACAACGACAACATCGGCTTCGATTGAAAATTTCATCACATTGCTATAACATTCCACCTCCTTTGCCGATTGAGCCAAAGCTTGAGGTG
>NZIP01000002.1 GCA_002691645.1 Flavobacteriaceae bacterium | reverse complement strand
TTCAAAAGGTAGACAAGTTTAGAAGGAAAAAAAAAAAAATGCCATCACAACTTTGTCAAGTAATACACGCAAGCTACGTGCTAAATCTAGCTGTTGTTTGTAGGTGTACAGGCTTGCGAAGACGAGTAAATTAGGAAGAAAAGAGCATTAGAACATACTACCGTAAAGGTACTGTAATGCAATACGACAACGTGCAATGCAGTACGACAACGCTATTAATAGCAGTTGTACACAGCCGTAGATTATGTTCTATTTTATATGCGAAGTTACTATGGGATAGTTTCTACCGTGTGTCGTCCTGGAACAGAATCCCGAAATTGGTACATTCGTGTTGTACCTACTTTGTACGACATTGCAATATATTTTTTCCAGGAAATTGCCAGGAATTCTGAAGCAGTCGATGGAACCCGATTGTGCTACGTGTAGAAGTGAGATATACTAAGGGTACTATGGAATGAGTACAACTATGCAATTGAACAAGTAGTTTTCCGTGGAAGCTGAAGGTCTGCGAGCGTAGACCTAATCGTGCCGATCGTCCTGCCGCGGTTCTTGTTCGCATCCAAGAGGTCTGCAAGATGGTTTTCACGTGCTTGAATGTTGTTTTTGCAGGCTGAATTTGTTTTGGTCGCCGTTTGTGGGTGTGTGGAGCTGAGACTTGGCCATCTTTGTGTTGGCTTGTAGGTATTGTAGACGTTCCTGGCCTGTCGCCGTCCGCCACTGCTCGGTGTGTCGTGGCGCTTCGGCGTATCCCGCGTATCCAGAAGTGTTGGGGTGCATTTGCCAAAGCCCTGATCTTGTTGTGTGACAGCCCTGTGGCGGCAAATGGCTGCTGGTGACATGATTCGGAGGCTGTGGAGTGGTGGCTCGTTTCCGGAAGAGAACGAGTATGAGGACGTGCAAAAAAAGCCAGTTCCGAAAGTGGAGGAGCTCATGCGCGCAGGCCGATTTGATGCTGCGACCGAACACTTGCCGTCCCGGGGCCAGCACAGTGTTGCTCACATGTGGGAGCTGGAAGCGATGACAGTTGGGGACATCGCGCACAATCTGCAGGAGCTGAATCCGCTCCCCGTGAAATATGCTGGAGACGCAGGATACACCCATGTTTGCGAGATGGACACGAAGCTGTGGGACCTTGAGTGGCGACCAAGCTATGGACGTTTGTTTATTGACAGGACCACCATTCAGTGGAGGCTTGCAACAGGGACGAATTCAGAACGTCAACAAACGGGCGTTCCTGGTGCGTCGAGAACCCACATCGTCGATTTAACTGACGAGCCAGAGGACGGTGACGCGGTCCCTCGGATCCCAGACGAAGATGACGAGATCGCTTATGTCACAGACGAAAAGCTTCAGCCTTTGCGCCAGGCACAAGAAAACGAACCTGCGTCGAGCAGCAACCGTACTTCCTTGGTTTCCACGGTGGTCGCCACAGCGGCACACGTGACTGGTTCTCGGGCGACTTCCGCGGCAATTGCTCTGGTAGAGCCTGTCGTTGATTCTGCGTCCACTATGGCAACTACTGCTACGTCTGCTACGAATTCCGGAGAGACGGATTCCAAAGAGATGAATTCCGGAGAGACGATTTCCGGACAGATGAATTCCGGAGAGACCAATCCCGGAGAGACGAATTCCGGAAACCAACTTGGTGAAACGCAGGCAGATCCAGGGCAAGAACGGATGTCGGGGTCGAAGACCATGCCCGCAGTCGGCGACAAAGTCCACGTGTGGTACTCGAGCGTGCAGCACGGAGACCAAATCGCGCAAGCGAAAGTACTGGAATTACGGTTGAACGCATTCCTAGTGCAGTACACCACCGTCGACAACTGCCAGGTAGTCGAGATGCTGGCGTTCCCGACACCGACGGCAGAATGCCCCCAAAAGTGGGAACATGGTGGCGCTTCATCACCGGAACTGGACGGCGACCACCACAATGGTGCGAAAGCGTCGATGAAGTCGAATGCTGATTGTGGCCAACAACCTGCAGATGGGCAGGAGGACTCAGTTTTCCTTTTTCCGGAGCCCTACACATTGATGGAATCCGACCAAAATGCGCACGGAACTGCTGCCGACGACGAGCTCAAGCGTCCGGAATCCAGAAACGATGAACAGGTGGAGTCTAACGGCGACGATGACAGTCACATGGAAACCGGCACAATTGGTGAGGCAACGGCTGCCGACGAGGACCAGGTCACAAACTCTTCTGCAATAATGATCCAGTTGCCTGCACGGAACGCTGGCCAAGGCCCTGATAGTGAAGAAAATCAATTCTTGCAGTTCAAAAAAGAACTACGGGCCAGATCCGAGAATCGACACCTCTCCGAGGATCAATTGGCAATTCGTGCGCGGAATTTGTGGTTACAGGAGGGACCTACACCTGCAAATCAGCGACTTCAACAATCTGGCAATGACGCTGTCGACGGCGACAATTCGGACGACAACGCCGGAACTCCAGTATTTCCACCGGAAGACGAAACAACGTCACCACTTTCTAACCCAACTCCTGGGACAGCCGAAGCCAGCCAACAGCTAACTCAACTAGCTATTGATGGTAGTTCACCATCGGTTCCTGCCTCGAACAACGATGTTGCGCAGGGAGATCGCAGTCCTACAGCGCAGGGACCCGTTGAGCCACACGCGCACGTGCAGTTTGTGTCTTCGTTGGACAGTTTTTGCAACAGCGACCATCGTCGAAAATGCGAGGATGTGTTGCGGGCGGTTTTCAGCTACGACCAAACTGGGATTGACTCTGCCATGCTTGATCTTTCGCACCTGAATGAATGTCACTACGCCGTGTTGATTGGAAACTCAACCGTAACCTGCAACGAGGGCACGGAAATCCTTCCAGGCGCTCGTGCTGCGGCGACGTTCAAGATCCTGCGAATGTCTGCTGGCTTGGTCGCGTACATACAATTGTTTGGCGTGTATCAGGATTTGCACAATCGCAAGTATGGGACGGTCATGATTGGAAGTTTGCTGACGAAACTGTACCATTATGGTGTGCGTTTTGTGTTCTTGAGCTCCGACGACGGCTGTTCGAACAAACCACAACCATTCTATGAGAAGTTTGCTTTCACTGCGATCGACGACTTCGATCACCCCGTTTTCCGCAGCTTTGACCGCGACAGAGATCGAATCACGATGGTGGCGAAACGTATCGATGTCACGGACACTCTGATACCAAAGACGTTCGTGGAAACGTTTTTCGATGAAGTGCACAATGATCCTGTACAGCTGATGGTTTGCTCTCTGTCGACGCCTTTCCCTGAACTCTGGGTTGCCGGACACCCACGTGTCGAGACTGGTTCATGTCCTATGACAGAACAACTGGCACGGGCACCGTACATGATGTCCTTGCTTTACGTTGCTGTGCATCACGTTGTGGACCGCATTGATATGCTGACCAAGCTGCTACGAGCCAACCTCAAGCAAGGACCGACGAAACTAATCGATTATGGCACGCTTCGAGAGTGCTGCAAGTACTTGGAGCTGCAGGAACTGGCGCGGCCAGCAGAGCATTTCACTGCTCTAGACCGCGCGCTTTTTGAATTGCTACAAACTCCGTACCATCCTTTCCGTGGTTTCCAGAACGGTGCCTACCATGAATGGGATGACATTCATGACGACGAAGACATTCCTGTCGTGAACCTGGGTAACAGGGTCGTCAACATCGTCGTCACATTGGCACTCTACTTGCGGATGCTCCCCGACCAGCCACGGTATCGAACAGATATCTTGTTTGACTGCCCTGAAAATCGTGTCCCGGATACCGCCACCACAATCGGAGGTCTCATTGGAGAACGGGGCAATTGTGTCGTTCAGAAAGCCTTCGTCACACTTTTGGACCTGCCATCTCGTTGTAAAACGTATCCACCAACGCACAGACGTGATTGTGTTGACGACGACGCAGCAACTGCGAATTCTTTCACGTTTTCTTCTCCTATTGTGGCTGATTGGCTGTATACCTCGCAGCTGGCCACAACGTCCATGGCATCCGTGAAGGCTCGCACTAGTGGAGCAGAGATTGTACGCCACCGTGCAGCTGTGCAGCGATTGCTTTGTGCAATTTTTTCAGCCCCGGAAATTGGAATTTCGGAATACGGTCACGTCCACCCATTTGCGCACGCACTCGTTGGCAAAGGCGGATTGGCGTGGAAATTGTCGGTCGGCAATGCCGAGACTGGACCAGTACAGGTTCTGTGCATGGATTCCATCCATTCGAAATGGACGTTCATGACCAACGGGCAAGATGGTATACCAAACTATACTTCCCCGCACACGGAGAACGCATGGAGGGCATCCTCGTTCGCGACAAACGAATGCGCTTTTTCCGCCGATTGGTTTAACAATCACGTCCACACGCGCACTGACGTTACCGCCGACGGCATGCACCGCCTGCATGAGGCGTCTAAGGATAAAAAAGAAATCTGGGATCCGGAAAAACAGAAGGGCACCAAAACGTGGAAAAAAATCCGTGGGCCGTTGGCAGTGGAGGAGGCCGACGGGAAAACCAGGTACGGTGGTTTCCTGTTCAACAACAAGGCCTTTGACGAAGCAATTGCAGACGCCTTCCAACGGGAACTGTACAATGTGGGACCGTCCGAGACGTTCTCGCACGCGGTTCGAGTGTCGGTGTTTTCAGGACACAAGTGTGCGGGCTCCGAACGATGTACATGCATGACGCCACCATTCCAAATCCCGGCCACGAACGGCACTCCGGAACCTACTAAAATTTGTTCTGGCAATAAACAAGATTGGCGTGGTGGCAGGTGCTATGGGCCGTATTTGTGCGGAGCGGACATGGATGTGCCTTTGGAATCGGAAACCACAACGTATGCGTCAGCGTACACGCAATGGGAATCTAATTTGGAGATGGAAGTTATGAAGTGGGCGGAGGAAGAGTACAATCATCTGAAAGATGGACACGGTGCTTCCGTGCAAAATGGCGAATTGCCGTGGGCTTGGGACAGTCGTGCCAAATCAATTGCATTATCCGTGACAAACGATGTGAAGGCTGGGCGGTGTTTGGACACGGAAGCTGTGGCAAGGATGCACGCTATGTGCCACGCGGCCGTTGTGGCTGTTACGCGTACTAACCGTGGGCAACCCCGGAAACTCGTTCGCGGTGAACGTGTGTATGTTCAGAAACTTGGGCCCCGTGACAATATCTGCTACTCATTCCTTCTTGCGAGTTCCAGTGGCACATTTCCCGTTGGTGGCGAACAAACCCAGATCCCACCAACCCCGGAAGCAATTCCGGCAGCGCACATTACGACACCTCCAGTGTCCCGGTCCAGCAAAGCAGCAATGAAGGCTATCCTACAACTGCTCGCACCCGCGAACTCTGACCACATCACTTCCACGATTGGTGTTTCGTTTGCGGGCAGGCGAACAGCAATTTACGCCCATGACAAAACGTCCTACGCCCCTGTGGTTGACGACAAGAGCGCAATACCAGAACGAGACCTGAAACACAAACCAATACCTGATTTATACATTTCCACTAACGACGTGGTGGCTGTGACGGATGACACTGACGCTGTCTTCGGTGTTGAATCACGTGCCGTGTTCCTCGGTGCGTACTTGACGTTGACGCAGCCCGGACAGACCGGGCAATGGCTGGCTGTTTTGTGGGGGACAACGCCGCAATGCGTTCTGGAAGGCAACTGTTGTGGCCACATGATGGCGCGGGCGGCCAAAAAAGGTGACTGGTGGGGCAAATACGAAGCGCATGTTGGATTGTATGTGGTGCCTTTGCAGTTTCCAGACGTTGCCATTGTCCCTCTGTTCAAAAACCGGACTAAGGATGTCCATCCCGCCGCAATTCTCGAAGCGCTTGACGCCGCGAACACCAACATGTGCGCACTGCAGCAGTCTACGAACGCAAGGCGAGATTTTACAGCGAAGGTGCTTGGAAACCGGCTGAAGTATAAAGATGTTGCCAATGACCACGGATGGTCGAAGACTGACCTCCTGGTGGTCGAAACATCCACCGTGTGCAAGACACCACGGTTGAGTACAAGGAAGCGTCCACAAATGCCAACGACACCAACGGAGGGACACCGATCCAAGAGGAACCGTGCGGAGGCCAACGTTTCCAGGGCACAGCCTTCGTCCAGCACCAATCGACAACGAAACCGGGCATCCCGGGAGTCGCCTGCTGCGTCCAGCGACCGCTCCCAGGTGAATGAAGATCTCACGTACAGATACTTCCAAGCCAATCAACCTATGCTGAGCCAAAAAATGAAGGGCGATCTGTATTTCGTTGGATGTTGGGTCAATGTTGGGACTACCGTCTCCAATGGAGCAAACCGTGAACCGATTACTCGTTTTCGTGGCCACTACCTCCCACAGCCTTACTACGTCGGCGAAGGACGGAAGAAGGAATTTCCAAACTTGAAGGATGAGAGGGCGCCACCCAGGATCAACGTTGTATACGATGTACACAAGTTGGAAATACGGATTTCGCAAACAAAATCCGTGAGATGGAACTTCGTTGGTGAACTACAGGTTTTTTTTTACACAAACTCTGACTCCGTCCAGCCCAAGAAGAGTCTCATTGTGCCAAGGTATGACTGTGGTTCTGACCTCCCGGGCACCATTCCAGCTATTGACGACAAGGAAAAAGCGGGTGCCATGGTGGAGCTTGCGAATGCATTGGTCACTGCTGGGAGCTGGGCCATGGACAAGATGCCCAAGCAATTAGTCGCCAATGCGAAGAACTACAAGGTACGGGGTGGACAAACTCCACGCAAGTCGACGGAGATCTTGCACACTCTTCCGTTCAAGGAGTTCATGATGAAGGTGTCCGAGTACATTCGGCATGGGATTGCTGCGAAGCTGCCCCGCAAGCAAGGTCGACACACGAAACATACGGCTGCACATTACCGTGCTGCTGTCCGGCAATGTCCGGAAAAGGTGCTCCATCCAAGTTTACAGAAGATTGTGGACGAAGACGAAAACGAAGACAATGACCAAAGCGAAGACGACAACGGCGATGAACAACAACCTGTTGACCCAAAACAACCTGTTGACCCAAACCGGTTGACCCAAAAAATTGCCCAATTGAAGGTAGACATGGCAGCCCAGTCAAAAGCCGGCGAGGAGAAAGAGAAGAAGCACGAGCAGGAATGCAACAAGCTCAAGACCGAGCACGAGCAGGAATGCAACAAGCTCAAGACCAAGCACAAGGAGGACTACAAGGAACTCGAGGCCGACCGTGACAATCAAATACGAAAGATTAACGAACGAGACTTGGAAATACGGAGACTACAAACAGAAGTGGAGACAGGCAAAACGGCAATTGCTGCCCAAGGTTCGGTGGACAATCTCCGGAAGGCGATGGAACCATGCGTCAACAGTAAACAATACTGCGCTTTCATTCAGGGTGTCGCAGAGCACATGCAGGTGACAGCGGGAGTACCTACACAGCAGGTGCTCAATTCCTTACTCACCGTGAGCCGTCGAGTGGAAGAGCGGGGCCAAAAGCGTGACATGCAAAAACGAGACGGAATGAAACCATCCATTTGGGCCGCTGTCGCTGCGACGGCAAACACTTCGGAGCTGGAGACGTTCGGTACCGATGACACGTGGTCGAAGCATGGCGACGAGATCAAGAAATCGTTTGTACTACAACGGGCAATCGACAACGAAACCAAGGAAGGCGAGACACAGGGACAATTTCTGAACGATAAAGATTGGACAGTCGAGCAACGCAAACAGAAACGTTTGGCGTTAGAGGTTCCACCATATGACACAAAGGACGTTGCCAAGGTCATCACAGCATTAGAGGATTTGGCCGCCCAAAAGCCCAGTGGATAGGGAAGACCAGGAGACGTGGAACAGTGTCCTTGTTACTAATACAACCCTCTGTTTGTTGCCGGTTACTGAACTCGTTCTCCCTATTGAGCGGTGTTCAACTGTGAACTGCCCACGATTTGACCAGGATTACACCAGGAATACACCAGGAATACACCAAGACTTGCCCAGGATTAGACCAGGATATGACGAGGATTACAACAGGAATCGACTAGGACTAGACCAGGATTTGACAAGGATTAAACCAGGATTTGAGCAGGATCAAACCAGGATTCGAACAGAATTAAACCAGGATTTGACCCGGATTCATCCGTAAGGTCACCTGGGTTACAACAGGACTTCACCTGCTACAACGTTGTACCAGTATGCACGTGGTACAACTCCTGGCAGTGTGTGCACATATGCGCTGTAGACGTAGCAACTCCACAGCGATGGTGGTCTATTGCTGTCTTGACACGGGTGCGTGTATAACGATTGGGCGCGTCGTCACTGTTGAATCGAAATTGTTCTCCGGACACGTTCGCCTTGTGTCGAAAAGGCTCGTTGTGCTGTTTTAGGTTGAGTCCATTGACCTCGATGGGTGTCCCAACGATAGCTGCGCATGCCACAATGTCCTCCAAGTAGATCCATTGCCGCTCCATCCGCGTTTGTGGATCGTCGTTTTCATGCAAGGATGGATACTGTATTGGTGTGAACCGTTGGTCGACGAACGCTGACCCAGAATGTCGTTCCATGTCTTCATAATTCGTCGCTGAGTGTGAATGCGGGCAATAGGTGAGCACAAGAATGCAAGCACTGGTCATGGTCCCGTCGTCGTCAAGATCAGGGATGCCCAAAGCAAATGGCACGGCTCCAGTTTTGTCGATTGCTGGCTCAGGACGTCGATTCGGTTTGTTTCCACCACGTGTGACAATTTGGATGACAACACCCATGAACAAAGGCTGTGTTTCCGGCGCCTGCTCCCGACCGGACGCATACGCCCAAACTACTAACTCACCAATGTCAGGTACGAATTCCTCCTGTAGGCTGCGGTTTTGAGACAACACCAACCTTCGAACTATGTTGTTGCGAACTTCATCAGCAGCGTTCCATTTCGCAATGCGGCCTTCCGTGTACATGGTGTGGGACACGGTTATCGTCCTCATACGATCTGCTGTGAAGTGCCCATCGAGTTGGCCTCGCCGCAAAGCCTCTTGCCTGTGCAGGACGTGGGTCCGATTTTGTCTTTCTGTGCGACCAACGACAACGTCGTCCGATAGTGCTTCAATGTCCAACACCGTACGTACTTGACCCATACGTTCTTGCAAGCGTTCAGCGCAGTGTGCAGCTTCAATACGATCTAACCAAAACTGCTTCGATTCGTCCGATAGGCATCGCACGCCGTGGACGTGCTGCGCGTGTAGCTTGGCCAGCGACTCTGCAAATAGGTCGACGATTTTGCCACGGTTACTTGTTTTCACCATTTTCGTAGCATCGTAATCTCGAAATGTTTCAACGGTCATTTGCAATGGTCCACGGAGAGGAGGACCTGAAAGCAATTCTTCGTTCAACCAGTCCGTGATTGGGTACCACGGTCCGTCGAGACCCTCCGACGTTTGGTAGAACATGTCCACCGTTGTTTGTTCTCCGGATCTTGCGGATTGGACAAACCGGTACGAGTACGGGAAACTGTGGCCAGACATGGATCCTTTCAAAAACGGTTCGAACGCAGCCCCAAAGTCTCTGCAACCAAGCATCTCTTCTACCAGCCGTGCGTTCAACAGTTTTTCGACATGGAACATCATTTTTGCAAGCGTGGAAATGTCGTCCTCGGTGCCCCGCATCCAATTGGCAATAACCGCGAAAACCTGGTCTATGCATTCGTGAGTGTGGCCGACGTGTAGGAAGTCGAGCTCAACGGAAGTGAAAAGTCCACCGTGAACCAACAAAGCGCACAAAACCAGGATAGTCCAATTCTTGTTGTCGCCGGCGTTGTCGCATTGTAAGTGAAGGACACGCCTGGAGGAGTTGTTCGGAAGCTCATTTGATTGCGATAAATTTTCCAAAATGCGGACAATGACCTC
>NZIP01000001.1 GCA_002691645.1 Flavobacteriaceae bacterium | reverse complement strand
CTTTTTTTACTTAGTGATCAAAGTGAGTATATTACTGGTACAGAACTAATTATTGATGGAGGCTTAACAGCAAGACCTTAGAAAGATTTAATCATGCCTAATTTCGAACTTTTTAGCAATAATATAACTCTTTATGGGAATATGTTTTTTGCTTCTACTATTTATATTACCTTGGTTATTGCAAGGTATGCGACTCTTGCAAAACTGATCAGAGACTCAAGAGCAAATATCGAAAATGATAAATTAAAATTCAACAATCAAGATGAGTATTCTTTTCATTTATCACATTATGAAAAAAGACTTAAATTATTAAGGTATACTTTATATCTCACTCTTTTTGCTGGAATAGCTTTATGTGCAAGTTTACTATTTTTGCTTATGAAATTTGCCATCATTTCATCTTTAATTTTTGGTCTATATTTAGTTTTAGTGCTAGCAGCTTTGGTAACTTTGGTTTATGAATTAGCAGTCTCATTTGAAGCCTTGACTGAGCATCTTGAAATAATGAGAGGCTGGAAAGATAAGTTTTAAATTTAAATGTTGATGTTTTGTTGATGTAAGCAAAGATATCCTTCTCTAAACTTAAATTTAAAATTACATCTGCAGACCACATTTCATATGACCTTTCAACTATTGATTCACCGTTAACAAATTGGTCTTGATGAAGGTTGAAACTTTCAAAATTATTTCTAAACTCGTATTTAAATCCCCCCCTAAAATCAATGTTTGTATAATTAAAAAAAAGCTTGTCTTTTAAAATCATTTTAAATCTTAAATCAATATTTCCTTTAAAGTGTTTTTCTGTAAATCTGTCATTTTTTGTTCCTATAAGATTTAAACCGTCTTTTTCTATTCTTACTAAAATGTCTAAATTTTTAAGTTTGAATAATGTTTCTTTCGCCGGTAAAAACTCAAACGCAAAACATTTTCTGTTTTCAAAAAACTCATGTGACACTTTTATTTCTAAAAGTTTTACATGATTAGATTTATAAGAAATCAATTGAGACATACAAGTTCGTTACTCTTAACTTTAATTTATGATATAAATCCGATGTCTTCTATAAAGTCACCACTGTCAAAAACTAATTGTCTTATTTTATACGCACAGGATGGAATATACTTAGGCCCTACAGAACCCCAAATTCTCATGGACTCTTCTATCTGCATATTTAAAATTTCAGCGTGAAGTTTAGGTATATTTACAGGTAACCCTTCCGTATTTTGAAAATCAAAAATTGGATTATTTTGAAAAAAGTCAATTACAAGAGAAATAAATCGCAGTGAATTCAAGTAATTTGATTCAGGGAAATACGCAGCAAACATGACATTAATGTTAATATAAATAGCTGGATTATTACTTAATTTATTGTTCTTAACAATCTTCTCTTCCTCTATACCTATCAGAAACATACAAATTTTATTTTCAACTCCAGGGCTTACTTTGCCATTTATATCTGTCAAAGCACGAACAACCAGAATTTCTTCTTCGAGATTTAATTTGTTTTGTATAAACTCATTAGCCCTTTTTGCTATGCCATGTATTACCTTATCAATCATTCTTTTTTAAGAATTAAAAATTTAAGAGCGTAAGCAATTACCCTTACGACATAAATAAAAATTATGGACATAAAACAACCTATTATGTATAATTGAACTGAGAAAACCTGTTCTAATTTATTCATATTTCGGTTTGTTGAAGTTAATTGTAATATCTCCAAGAATACGAATGACAGAAGAAGAGACAAGACGACACTTAGTAAGAACCAGAAAGTTTCCCGAACTATAATTTTTTTCATCAGACCTTATAATCAAATTATGGTTTCTCTTTCAAAAAATCAAATTTTAAGCGTGAGAAGGCAAAGAAAACAAACATACCCAAAAAGAAGGAAATGTAAACTTGAAAACTAGATTTTATATACCAACCTGATTTGGTCAATAATTCTTGAATAAAAACTACCAGAGGTGTTAACAATACAAAAACAATTAAAATTGCAATTAATCGAAATGTTTTATCTCTATAAATAGATTTTCGAATTCTCCAATCTGTTAGAGCCAATATAAATCCTAATACAACTGCCATGGTTAAATAGATAATTATGGCAATGAATACCTCTTTGTTCTGTAAGATTCTTCGCGTAACATTGATTGGAAATCCATTGATTTCTGATATTGGGTTTGTTACCGTTAATTTATTCTCTGAAAAATACGTTTCTATAAGTTTCCATAATCCAGTTTCATTCCCTGCATATCCCAAGGCCCATATACCTACACCCTTTAAATTGTTGTTTATAGCATAGTCATATTTCTTTGAGAGTGTGAATTGATCGTCAAAATAAATCTCTTTCATTGTGTTGTCTTCAAAACCAACTCGATATATTTGATTCATAGCCAATGGATCCAATTCTAACTCGGCCATAATATCTGAGTTTAAATACAAGTTTTGTATTTCGTTCAAAGTCAGTTTGCGTTCAATTGAAGCTTCAAATTGTTTGCTTTTCTCTGATGGTGGCAAAATGTTCCATAAAATTCCATAATTCGGTAAGGCCAATATAGCTCTATCAGCAGGTAAACCTTGATTTAAATAATATTGAACAGTATAATCTATATTTTGAGTGTCTTCTGACTGAAGAGGAGCAACCGCCTTAGGAGAGGAGGTGCTGTCATATTCATAACCATTTATAACGAAAAGATCAACTATTTCGGTTAAATTTTTAATTTGGTAATTTTCTCGATCGTAAAAACTAGGAAGCGTAAGGGCTATAAAAGGAGGAGGTTTATTAACACTTAAATATAAATTTTTTAAGTACTGATTGAATTCCTTGACAAACTGAACAAACTCGTTAGATCTGCCATATGGTAAATCTTTAAAGTTGAGATCGATTCCATCTGCATTTTTTAATATCAATAAATCGCCAATCTCAGTATATAGATTATTCCAGAGATTATTTTCTTTTAAAAAGGCATTTTGATTTTCCTGACCATAAAGCGAGATTCCAAGAAGAACCCTTGTATTTTTATTATGAGCAACGTCAATTAATGAGGTTTTTTTCCATTCCTCAATAGCCTCTGTATTATCATTAGCCCCCGACGTAGGATTAACTGAATAGGAAAAAAAAGATAATGTTGATAATAATTCAAATGGATAGTTTTCCCAAGTATTACCCAACCAATAAGGATGCCAGCCGAAAACTTCGCTGTTTAATCTTAAAGATTTGTATTGAAAAGCCATCGAGTCTTGTTTGGTAGGCTTATCAAGGATTTTATCAAGGTTCACATCATTAATGCCTTCAAATAAATACCCATAGGTATTAATCATGTTTTTCTGCTCAAGTGGGTTCTTCTGAATATTATTTAAACTGTCTGTCTGTTTTTTTTTATTAAGTTCATCTAATCCTAATCTTTTGGTATATAGCTTTTGCTGCCTTTCGAATCGACTTATCTGACCAAAGGTTCTTCTAATTCCTTGGTCTATTTTTTTTACATAGGAACAAGAAGTGACAAAAAAAATCAAGAATGTCAATACAATCTTTTGTACTTTTTTAAACGAATTACTCATTATCCAATGATATTTTCAAACTATTAATTGTTTCATAAAAATTTATGGTTTTGTCAAAAAACTTTTCCCTGGAAAATACTAAAACTACGTATAAATCAACATTTACTGGATTAATTTTGGATTGATTCGACAATTCTATATAAGCTCTAGTCTCTTTTTGTACGATACTCGGATTTATCTTATAAAAAGCGAAATTTTTATGGTAGTTACGAGTTTTTTGATCGAAATTAAAATTGTCTACAGTGATAGAGACTTGTTCATTATTTAACAATGGTAAATTTACTCCTTCGTCTATACTTGTCAATTCTTGTTTTCCATATAATTTAAGCATGACTTCATTTTGGTCTAATCCTTCTGGAGTACTTTCTGAACTTTTATCAATCCAATAACCCCAACCTAAAAAATTTCCTTGATTTATTGGGACTTGTATCGGGATGCTAATATTACTTTTTTCTGAAATATTAAGTAGAGGAGAAATTGAAATTTCATTTATTGGCAAAACATTGTAAAGCGTATCAATATTTACTTCAACTATGTTTCTTGCTTTGAATAAGGTATCACTCACTAAATCCGTTTTAAAATTTATTGGAGAGATCTTTTTAATCTTAATATCTAAGCTTGTTTTAAAAAAACCTTTATTCGAAAAAAAATTATCATTTGATATATTCAATGTAACATCATTTTCTTCTTCAAGTGAGATAACCCCTTTTAAGATATCTTTTTTTTTAAAATTATTTTTTTGAATTCTTACAGCCTCCCCTTCAACTATACTAATCTCATCCACTTTGTACTTCCCCAAATTCTCTATTGAATAAGAAAATATCTCCCCTTTTTTAAGGTGATAAGTATATTGGAGTGGTAATCCTTTTGAAGGAGATTCTACAAATAAATTTGCCAAAAAAAATGTGTCTTTGTAATGTTTAAAATAATCTTGATGGTTTATATTTTCAATTAGATCAATTGGCAATATAATTTCGTTGGATCCTTCTAAGAGAAGATTAATGGTGCTGTCCAAAATACGTTTTTGACTCTGAACATCTGAATTCGCAAAATTATTTGTGTTTGTAATTGAATTTTTGTCTGATTGCTCAGAAAGACTATTAAGTTCTTTTGTCAATACTTCTTGAAGACTTGATATACTTGCGTTACAACTAACAGTAAGAAAAACTATAATTACAATTCTAAACGTCTTGTTCATTTATCGTTTTTTTCCGTTTGCTGTAATCTTATTTGTTCATATCGTTCTAACGTCTTTGCTCTTAATTTGTCTTTCAGTTTATACTCATTGGTATTTGGACCGAAACGCATGGAAATATCGTTTAATTGCTGACTTTTTTGACGTTGATATAAATTAATGTCTTTTCGTCTTAAAAAATGAGTTTCAAATTCAAACTCTCTTTCTAATAACAAATGATCGTATGGCCCCTTACTAGAAATCAATTTTGTCAAAATAGGAGCGGTTTCTATCAAAATAAAAATTAACATTATGAAATAGGCCCCCCAATTATCCAATTCACTAAGGGCTTTAACTCTATCAAAAAAACCAAACTTCATTTGGCCTGCTAATTGTCTTTTGTCATTTTCAAAAGCTAACTCCAATTCATTTATTTGATTTTCTAAAACCAATATTTTTTGCTCTCCTTTAATTAGATCTTTTTCGTATTCAATTGAATAATTTTCAAAACGCTCTTTTCTCGCTTCACAATTTGGTCCCCAACCAATTATTCCTGTTCCACATGTGCCATTGCATTCGCACATGTAGTCATCAAAATATTTATTACGCAGGTTTAGTTTTTTTTCAAGACTCTTCTGAAGTACTGTAATCTCCTCTTTAAGTTGATTTTTGGGAGTTATAAATTCGTTTTCCAGTGCTAAAAGCACAGATCTTTTTTTCTCTTCAAGAAAAAAATTTATTTCATTTTCGAAAAGTTTGATCTCTAGTGGTTTTGAAATGACTATGGCAATAAACACTGCTATAATAATTCTAGGAACAGAAAGAATAAACTTTCTTTTAAAATCACCATCATTTCGCATGCTTTGAACGATGTATCTGTCCAAATTAAAAATAATGAGAGCCCAAAATAATGCTAGGCCTATGGTCAAAGTTTTATCATCAAAAATTAGTGAAATGGCGTAATAAGATGATATAAATGCCAGAATAGCCGTAAAGACTATTGTGATACCAATGCTGACATATCTAAGTCTTTCGAATTCTGGGCACTGTCTAAGGAGTTGTAAACTTGCTCCTGAACAGAAAACAAAAAATTGTTGTATCCAATTCATAATTGTTAAATAACCAGCACCCTATCAGTTCAGTTGATCAATTTACTCATTTATTTCTAAAATATCTTAAGGCTTTTATGACTTTTATTGTATCCAAATAATGACTGAATAAAACCGACAAGCCAAGGTTTTTTTCTTTTAGGAATAACTGGATGAATTTTAATTTTTTGTCTAAAATTGCCGAATATAGTGTCGAGTTTAAAACTGAATAATTTTGAACCACTTAGGGTAAACTCATGATGACCATTTAAATTTAAAATACCTAGCGATTCTTCATGTAATACGCCCATATGTTGAGTAGACCAATAGATTAATATTTTTTGATCAAGAAAAGCATAATAATTACTTGTTGAAGACTCATCAGTTTGAAGTTCAATATATTCATCTAAAATGGGATCGTATGCTGTAACATAGATATTTAAATGAATTTGATTAATCATTTTTACGTACAGCCTTTTAAGTTGCTTATTGGTAGAGTTTTCTGCAATCAGCTTAAACTCGGTGTCTTTTTCTATTTTGAACTCTTTTTCACCTGAGAAATCCAAAAATTCTTTTGAATTTTCAAAAGAAACATAACTTGCATTTTTAACATTCCAACTCAGTTTAACGACTTCATTTTTTGAAACTATGCTTTTATCGGCACTGAACAATATTTCAATTTGACCTTCTTGATTAATGTACTGCTTTGAAAGGGTTCTGTAATGTGAATGAAGATCATTAATATTATAAATCTTCTCTTCTGAACTCTCATCAAACAATAAATTACTTTTACTAACTACGGAGGTCTTGTCAAAAATTCCATAGGAAATTGACTCTCTGTCAATAATTGGATCATATATCCAATATATGCTCGTTCCTTGTCTTGAAATCCTATTCATTAAATGAATAAGTCGCAGTGATTTTTCGTTTGAAATACCTTGAATAACCAATTCGATAATAAGATCATTTCTTGATAATTCAATTAAATCGTCAGCTAGAATTACAAAGTCTAATTCATCAATAAGTAATTCAACAGAGGATTTACATTTTGTTAGTTTTACTCTAATCTCATGCAAAAAATCAGAAGCTGTATAGTAATGAAACATGAAATTAAATTTTAAACTATTGTTTTGATTTTACTATAGAGTACAAAGTAAAAATTATTCACTAACCAAAAAACAGTTTATTTTATAAAACAGATACATCTTAAAACATAATATCATTATGTTCCTAGAATCGTATTTTTCATAATAAGATTAATCAGCGCGCTATCTTTAATCTAGTTAGAGTATAATTTATGTAATTTTTAATTTTAAAATAACTAAAAATCTCTATAGCGGTTATTAATTCTTAATTTTATTAACAGATAAATTCAAATTGATTTTTAAGCACAAAGAGGTTAAAAAAAATGATGGTCGCCATATTGCTCCATCAAAAAAAAATAGTCTTCAAAAGGAGAATGGCGTCACCGATTTTGACAACCACATTTTAAAAGACTACCAAAAAATACAACAAAAAGCTGATAATAGTTTCATTGTAAAAAATACAGACTCTTTGCAACTGCGTGTTGATGATTATCAACAGAAGAAAGAAAATGATTTCCCAATAGCTCAAAACGAATCTTCACTTGATGATCTTAATCAGATTAATCTTGATAGTCATTTACTAAATATTCAAGAAAAACAATTAAGCGAAAGAGAGAAAAAAGCCTTACCGGTAAATGACCTTGGGAAAATGTCTGACAAAAAAATAGAACTGCATGGTGAATTAACAACTTCGGCTAAAATAAAGGGCTTTTTTGGCTTAAATTCTACTTGGGATAAATTTTCAAAAGGTGTAGCGCAATTTAACCAAACTGAAAATGTAAGTAGAAAGCAAGAAATTCTATCAGAATTAAAACCACTTGCTCGGGAATGGATAAAAAGACACGACGTTTCGGGAAAGGATATTTCCCAGGTAGATGAAAACGATATTTTAAAACAAAAAACAATTTACCAATTTTTAAATCAAACAAAATCAAACTTTGAAAAAATACATCTATTGTACGAAAAGGTACTACAAGAACTATTAAACTTAAATTCAAACCTAAATTCTGAGAATATTTTAGCGGTTTTTAATGATTATAAGAATTTCAAAAAAGAGTGTGAAATTTATTTTAAAGAATATCCACCAGAAATTAACTTATTATTTTTAAACGAAAGTGCTGAAATAAATGACTTTCAGAATAATCTAGACTCTAAAGCATATCAGATAAGCTCTAAAAATTCATTTAAAACAGATACTGGACTTGAAATAACCACACCGTCTTTGAGTTTAAACCTAGAAGGAAGCGCTCAAATATATGGTGGAGTTTCATGGTCCTTTGAAAATATTTATGACATAAATGGTTCTGTAAGCGCGGTCTTTGACTCTTCTGGTTTTAAATTCGACTCAGTAAAAATTAATGATGCATCAGCACATACCGAAATTCATGGTATCAGCTATTTAATTGAAGGTTTATCCTATGATTCAGGTTTGTTCACAGTAAATAAATTAGAAGGGGCGGTTTCATTATTTGACCAAAATATCGTTATCAGTGGTGTGAACGTAATGATTGATAATGGTATGATTTCGTACGACTATTTAATTGCAAAATTTGAAGGTGATCTTTGTATTTCAAATGGCATTGTCGTCTCAAATCCTTTTGGTCAATATAACAGTAATGGAGAATTAACTTTGTCCGGTGAGTTCTCATTAAAATTACCCGGGGTTGAAACAAGCAGTGGAAAAATAACATGTTCTTTTAACAACGGAATACTATCTGACATATCTTTTTTGAATGCCTCTGTAGCGGCAAATATTTATGGTGTGAGTTTTAATTTTCAAGAAATAGATTATCATGATAGTGTGCTTTCTATTGGATCAGCAATGGGTACATTAGATATTTGGGGTGCAACTTTTGATATAGAGGCCACTGATCTAGAAATCGATCAAAACAATAATTTAAACTTTGAATCAATATCGGGAAATTTACCTGGTATAGATGTTGGGTTTTTCTCAACTAATGAGACCTTTTTAGAATACGACAAGAGTGAAGGAAAATTTTTAGCCAAGACTTCATATTCTTTTAGAAATGATCAAATTTCTGAGGATTTTAAAAATTTTAAGACTAAAGGTGTAATCCTAATTGAGTACATACCAAATGTAGGACCCTGCTTTATGATTGAAGAAGGAGCTATATCATTTGAAGCCTTTGGGCAAGAGATAAATGCTTCAGAAATAATTTACAAATCAGACAGTCCATTGTTAATTAACGTTGGCCAATTCAATTTAAAAACGAATATAAATGGTTATAATCCCTCCTTTTCAGGAAAAAATGTAATTATAGATTCTCTGGGTATTCATTTCGATGAATTAAAGACTGAACCTAACATTACACCTCCAATATTAGGGCCTTTCAGTGTTCAACCAAAAACCATTCTTATATCAGAAAAAACAGAAGATTATTCTCTTACCATCGATGGAAGACTAGAGGGAAATTTTCCGAATCAATTTGGATCAGTATTAGGAGCTCTAGAAGGTGGAGTTATTTTTTCAACAGTTTCGAAAAATATGGATTACTATATCTCCAATGGTGAAGCTGAAATGAGTATAAGAAATCCACTCAATCAAATTTCAGAATTGTTAGGGGAAAATTGGATGGGATCTAGGTTCGAAATTGGTGCTGATATTCCTGTATTTCCAGGAGTATTTGGGGTATTTGGAATATTTCTGGCATTCAATGCCTCATTCGAAGATTTAAAAGGAAAAATACACGTGGACGAAAGCAACAATATTTT
>NZIP01000017.1 GCA_002691645.1 Flavobacteriaceae bacterium | reverse complement strand
GGATACCGGATATCCATTGGATCCATTGTAGAAGGTTCCTGCTGGCACCAGGGCGAGTACTCAATATTCGTACTTCGAAGTGCGTGTAACTCGACTTTGTTTTCCGACGGTTTTCCAGAGCGACCGGAAAACCGGGGCTGTTTTCCGGTCGCGCCGGAAAACCGTCGGAAAACTTATTCAATTTGCATGGATATTTTAAATGGATAATATTATATAAAATATACGATAAATAATTTCCACAACCGCCCTGGTCAGAGGAAAATGCGCGCGAAAGAGCGAGGCGGGGCGCAGGCTGCGCCGCGCAGCGAGCGAGCTGGATGGCTGCGCCGACCGATCCCGCTTCGGGTGCACCAGCGGCGACCGCGCCGGTTGCGGGTGAACAAGCGGCGACTGCGTCGGGTTCGGGTGAACAAGCGACGACCGCGTCGTTTTCCCGCACCATCTCCAGGATGCAGGGCACGCCAAACTGGAATGAGGTGGAGAGCTGCGCGGCCCTGAGAGCGGCGGAGGGCGCGAACCAATCGAAGCAGTCCTCGACGAAGGAATACCGATACGCAAAGGTAATAACGAGTATGCTCTGTCACAGACAAGCTTCTTCGTTTCACTTCTCGTATTAACTTCCTTGTACGCGTACACTGTTGGCCCGTTCATCACAAGCAGACAGCTGAGATGTTCCCCCAGATGCTCGACGCGGAGGTGAAGCGCGCGGGCGGCGACGAACGCTCTGGGTTCTCTTCGAAGTGGAGCAGAGATGACTCCAAGGAACGCCGGGTGCAGGGGTCCCCGGCAGGGAAGAAGATCTACGAGCGCGGATGCGACGTCAGGGCCACGTGCGTGAAGGTAGGTTGGTTTTCCCTGACTGCATTCTCTTGGCCACAACCCACGTATGCCGAAGTGTCGAGAACTCACGTTGTGCACACCTCTCTCACTCATATCACTTACACACACAGATCCAAGCCGAGCTAGTGAAGCTCAGGAAACGACGAGGCTCGCCGGACGGAGCCGCATCAGGTGCCAGCGTGGAGGACCTCATCAACGAATTGCGGGAGATCGCGACCGACAAAATGCCGAAGACAAGTGGGAAGCCGTCTCCGTCTCATTGCTTCACAGCATACCTGGCGCTCGGACCGTTTGGCGACAACAAGCTGGATTGTTTACATGTACGTCACTTTCCCGTCTCGGAATGCGGTTCAAGAGCTTCATCGCTTCCACGTGCTGCCATTCTGACTCAGTGCTTGTTGTGGGGGCAACTCACGCTCCCGGTCCCCGGGCACAGCCCGCGATGAACCGGGGGTGGTTGGGTGTGGGTGAGCGCAAGCGCTCGGAGAGTGTAACAACGACACCCTACTACTCGTTCCTTACACGAGGCACGTCGCCTCTTGATCACTACAAAGACATGCATGGATAAGAACGAATCTCTGTTCACAGATCTCGTCTCACTCATCCAACTCCTATACCAGGGTGAGTTTGGCAAGGGCGCGGGAAGGTCCCAAGCACAACAACCCCCCTGGCGGGTTCCGCGGACGGAAGCCCGACATCATGCATCAAGCAAGCGCACTATACTACGGCCTCCACACTGAACATCCACGGGACATCCATAGGATCTAGTTCTAGAAACGCGCATTCCGCTGTAAGACATTTCAGCAGGTCCGGCGGCAAACGCAATCCATGTTGTTCGAGATAATCCTGCACCACTCCTGCGGAAGTATCGAGAAGCCCAGCAATCGCATCGTCCCCGTCGATGGAATAGACACGATCGAAATCGGCTTCATACCCAGCGAAACGCACGGTCAAGGTCGCCACGACTCGATTTCTCCCACGGCCAGAGCACGTATGCCCTACGATGCGCTCGACTTCGGCGACGACATATTTGGTTCCGGTGTCAGGATCGACCTCAACCTGCACAGGAGGCAGTCCAGCAAGAAAACACGGCTTGAGTCGATCGAGAGATATTGGCTGTTGGACTTGCCATCGCAGCGGCAATTCCACATGTACAGCTTCGGTATTGTCATCCAGGCCCACTACCACATAAGGTCCCACCCAGCGATCCCGGAGCCGTGAGTCAGACGCGACACCCACCGTCTTTGCAGACAAATGCTCAGAGGATAAGTAGACGCGGTCGCCGACTCCCGGGCGCCATGTGGATCCGCTGCGAGTATTGTGGATCTCGGAGTCCATCAATCTCTCGTTCACCCACTGAATGACCTCAGCTGCGCGTTGCCCAGGGTCCAGGGAAGTCGTAGCCAAGGGCACATCGTCAGAGGCGTCGAATCCACGTCGCGGAAGCCATCCTTGCACAACTTCAAACGGCGAGATTCCCAAAGTTGAAGCTGGCGTGTAGTTGAGCGCGAACTGCACCATCGGAAGGTACTCGCTCCATCTCGCTTCCTGCGAGGCTACCCACGTGCGAAGAAGCTGTTCAACATGCTGATTAACTCGCTCCACTCCTCCCATTTGCTGATGACGATACGGTGCCGATTGCGTGGCCGCAAATCCTAACCTCGCCGCGAAGCGTCGCCATAGTTGCGAGATGAAGAGCGGATCGTGATCGGTACGTACGACACGAGGCATTCCCTTCGTCTTCCACACGTAGTCCAAGAACAAATCAGCGAAGTCCGCTGCTGTCATCGCATCCCAGCAGGGTATGAGAATGACCTCCTTCGACCGACGACAAGACACAGTGCAAATCCGAGTAAAACCCCGCGGCCCACTCGGAGGCAAACTCACAATGAAGTCCAACTGCACTTCCGACCACACTTCCGTTGCTAGCGGTAGAGGATGCGATCCTCGCCCGTGTCGACGACCAGACTTCACATGCGAACAGGTAGCGCACTGTTTGATGAACTCAGCGACGTCATCAATCATGCGAGGCCACCAGTACCTTCGTCGGAGCATCTGACAAGTAGCGAGCCTCCCAGGGTGGCCAACGTCATGCACCTCTCGGATCAGGTCGGCTCGCAGCGCCGCGTCCAGCGGCACTACGATGCGGCCGAAGCGGGTCCATATGCCGTCTCGCCATTCGCACCCCAACCGCTGCATTTGGCGGTCATCGCTGCCTAGCGTCCCCGCCTTGATCCGTGCGAGTGGCGACTCCGCAACTACGAGCGTGTACATGCATTTGGCTCCTTGCGGAGTGGCGGCGATCCCAGACATCACTTGCATCGACTGCGTCTGCTGAGCGCGCTGCTTGCGCGCCGCATGGAGCTCGCTCAGCTCCCGGATCCAGCCATCCATGTCCTTTGCGGTGCCGTTGACGTAGTCTGGCCGCCGCGTGAGCGCATCGACAGCGACCGCCAGTCGCGCGCTTGCCGGATGATGACGCAGGTCGGCGCGCGTCGAGGCAATCCGAGCGATCCATCGCGCCATCCTGTGTGAGGCCCAGCTCGGTTGCGATTCCGAGAACAGCTTCCCGGTGACTAACGCCTTTGAATCCGTATAGATAACGAGGTCCGTCGCGCCGTCGAGGAGCCATCTCCAGTGTGTGATGCACCTTACGAGCGCCAGCATCTCCAGCGAATGTTGGGAGTAGCGTCCTTCGGCAGGGCTGCATTGCTTCGAGAAACACGCGACAATCTCGAGCCTATCCGGGATCGCGGCGTCCGGGTCGGCCTGGAGGAGTACCCCCCCGACGGCGTGCAGGGAAGCATCCGTCGCAAGCACAAAGGGCCGATCCGGATCCGGCAGGCGGAGCGCGATGCGCGCCGCTATCCCTTCTTTGATTTGCGCGAACGCCCTGTCGTGTTGCGCAGTCCATCTCCAGGGCACCCCCTTCCCTGTGAGAGGCGTGAGCTGAGCTGCCCAGGTCGCATAGGAAAGATGGTGGTCGCGATAGAAATTCACCAGGCCCAAGAACGTTCGCACGGCTGCTGCCGAAGTAGGGACTGGCCAATCAAGAATGGACTGTACTCGCGACTCCTTCACACGCACTTCGTTCCGGGAGATGGTGAAGCCTAGGAACTCCACGCTAGACTCGCCGAAACGAGAGAACTCATTCAACCGCAGGTCGAAAAGCTCCAGCCGCTCCAGCAGTGCCTCCACGTGGCCGTAATGGGCCTCGCGATCCGCGGAGTAGACGATTATGTCGTCCACATAGAGGATGATGAAGGAGCCGAGCGAATCCAGCGCGATGCGCGCGATCTCGTCGCGCCCGTCGCGACGACGCTGTTGACGCCGGGCGGCACCCCGCTCCAGCGAATAACGAGCGAGGTTCTCTTCGGCGAGATCGTGCAGGGGATGACCGACTGGAAATTCGGGCAAGGCTTCAGCATCGCCCTCGATCATCGCATTGCCGACAGACTGCATGTGCGCGGCAGCATTCGCTGAGCCCATCGTCATCACCAGATGGTGGTATAAGCCCCACGGGGTCGCGAACGCCGTCTTCGGCTCATCGCCAGCCCGCACTCGAATCTGCTGAAACCCTTTGGCGAGATCAAAAACACTGAAGACTGCGGCACCCCGGAGCTTCGGCAGGATCTCTGTCCAGCGGGGCAGAGGACCATTGAACGGCACGGTACGGCTGTTGATCGAGCGGTAGTCGTAAACGGGGCGCAAGGATCCATCCTTCTTTCGATTCTTGGCAAACAGGACGGGAGACGACCAAGCAGAGTGGGAGCGCGCGATCCACCCTCGATCGAGCAGGCCCATCACCTCCGCGCGCAGCGCCTTTGTTTCGGCTGTCGAGAGGCGGTAGAGCGTACGTCGCTCGGGTCGCGCGTCGTCATACAGGTCTATTGCGAAATCGTATAGGCCTCGACGACCCGGCAAAGACTCGCGCTTCTGGAACACTCGGGAGTGGTCGTCGATGATCTGCTGCATGCGCGCGTCAGTGATCACGGGCTGGCCAGTCGCTGAGTCGCCGGCCGACACCGCCTGCTGATTCGGTAGATCCTCCTCGTTGTCGTCCAACCCCCCGGCCTGGAGGATGTCCTTCGCGGTTACGTAAAAGAACTCGTATTCGGCGGCGTCCTCGTCGTCGTCTAGCACGGTGAGGCCATTGGGGGAATCGATTAACCCAGGGCCGCTCACGTCGGGGCGGAACGCTACTGCGCCCCGCTCGCAGTCCAGTACGATGCCCTCACGGCCTAACACGTCCATGCCTAGGACCACGCGTTGATTGAGGCCTTCGACTACCGTCAGCCGAATCTTCGCCACGGCTCGTCCCTCGAGCGTGCAGTCCCGGAGAAGCACTGATCCCCCGGCGCGACAACATCCCTTGCCCAGCTTAATCACTCGCCCTTTCGCACTCGGGATGAGCTCAAGCCCGAGCCGCGCGACCTCGCGATCGCTTATCACCGAAATGTTGGCGCCGGTGTCTACCAGAGCGGGGACCGATTGCTCTACTGCCGCGTCCGTCGGCGCAGAGAGATGTCGACTCGGAGTCGACATCGATAGTTCAGCGTACATCAAGGGGCGAGCGGGTTGATACACCCGGCCACCGGGCGCCCTCGATGTCGCTGGCGCGTGTCACGGCGCGGGCGCGCCCGCGGGCTCGCCTTCGACGGCGGCTTCCGCGAGCGCCATCGCGGTCTCGATGCCGTACTGCTCGATGGACGAACCGAGCTGGGAGACCTCGAGCTGCTGCAATGTCGCTTCAAACGCGTCGCTCTCCGGGTCGCTCTCCTCGCCCGGCACCGCCTCGCGGAACATGTGCAGCGCGGCAGCGCCCTCGACACGCTTAAGAAGCTGAGCGATCTCGCCGCTTGCTCGGGAGTACGCGGGCCGGGAGCACGTCGCAACGCCCCCGCAATCCGCGCGAGGGCCGAAGCAGTTGAAACACAGCGCGCCTCGCCAGGCTGCTTGCCGGACCGCGGGTGGTAGATCACGATAGCCCTTCCTCATCACGTTCACGACTCGCTCCCGCGTGTGGGGAGAGAGCGGCATGCCGGCGACGCGCGGCCGGCTCGCTGAGGTCCGGCTCGGGAGAGCGGGNGGCACTCGCTCTGGCTGATAGGTCGCGCTGGGGACGCTGCCCGGGACCGCGGTCGCGATTTCTCTCCCGCGTCGCTGACGCCACGCGATCGTGGCGAGGTACGTCACTGCATTCCGCCTGAGCTCGAGGTAGTCCAGCTCCTTAACGTACTCGGTGGTAGGGCCCAGCGGCATCGGAGTAGCTGGGCTCGAGTCCTGGCCCGGGCGCCATCGTTCGCGCGCNGCGTCTCCCATGATGGTCATCGTCTCGCACCTCTTCACGACTTCCGTTTCCCGGAGCCGGGCTTGTACTTCCTGCGGCATGGACAAGAAGAGCGCGATGCACTTCGGGGCCGCATTTCGTCCAAACACCTTGCCCGCGAGCAGTAAGCAGTTGTCGTGCGCACGCCAAAAATGCTCGGCCGCCTCCGTGGCCTCCGGGGCTCCTTCCTCGCCGACGAAGTCGTCGATTCTCAAACGGAACAGCTGCCCCGCGGCGGCCATGGCGGCGCTCGGATCAAGAAAGCGATCGAACAGCTTTGCAAAGACCATCTCCGGGGAGGCCACCGCGTCTGGGTTCCCGGCAGCTTCGTCCTCGATAAAGCGCAGCGCCGATCCGGAGAGCGCGTTGACGACCACCTGTGCCTTGTACGCGTCGGTCTGTTCCCGCAGAGAGTCATGAGAGAGACCACGCAGGAGATGCTGGCGGAANGNNGCTAGATCGGTCGGGGGCTTCCTGGCGAGCACCCCTTCCGTGCGGGTGCGGCGTGTCTCCGCAGAGCCGCCCACGAAGGAGCACGACGGCTCCCATTCCTTGCCCCGTAGGGGGGAGCGTGAGCTCGACCCCCCGCTCGACACCGAAGCTGCCGCCGGGCTGTTTGGACTCGTCGGTGCAGCGCTCGAGAAGCGCTCGAGCGCTTTCTCCAAGGCCTCGGTAAAGACCGTCACGAGGCGATCGTCTGCGAGCTCCGTCGGGGGCGGTTCGTCGCCCAGCTCCTCCGCGGCTTCCGAGTTCACTGAGCCAGCACGCGCCCCGGCTTCCTCAGTCGCTCGGCGCGGTGATGAGTCGTCCCTCGTGCGCGCGGTGCCGCGCCTCGAGGAACGCATCAGAATAGCGCGAAAGCGCGCTCACGCCCCACACTAAAGAGAGAACAACAGAAGAAAGAGGTCGGGGCAATCAACCTTCGAGTTGCGTCCGAAGACAAACAATTCGAATTGTTGTGGGGGCAACTCACGCTCCCGGTCCCCGGGCACTGCCCGCGATGAACCGGGGGTGGTTGGGTGTGGGTGAGCGCAAGCGCTCGGAGAGTGTAACAACGACACCCTACTACTCGTNCCTTACACGAGGCACGTCGCCTCTTGATCACTACAAAGACATGCATGGATAAGAACGAATCTCTGTTCACAGATCTCGTCTCACTCATCCAACTCCTATACCAGGGTGAGTTTGGCAAGGGCGCGGGAAGGTCCCNAGCACAACAACCCCCCTGGCGGGTTCCGCGGACGGAAGCCCGACATCATGCATCAAGCAAGCGCACTATACTACGGCCTCCACACTGAACATCCACGGGACATCCATAGGATCTAGTTCTAGAAACGCGCATTCCGCTGTAAGACATTTCAGCAGGTCCGGCGGCAAACGCAATCCATGTTGTTCGAGATAATCCTGCACCACTCCTGCGGAAGTATCGAGAAGCCCAGCAATCGCATCGTCCCCGTCGATGGAATAGACACGATCGAAATCGGCTTCATACCCAGCGAAACGCACGGTCAAGGTCGCCACGACTCGATTTCTCCCACGGCCAGAGCACGTATGCCCTACGATGCGCTCGACTTCGGCGACGACATATTTGGTTCCGGTGTCAGGATCGACCTCAACCTGCACAGGAGGCAGTCCAGCAAGAAAACACGGCTTGAGTCGATCGAGAGATATTGGCTGTTGGACTTGCCATCGCAGCGGCAATTCCACATGTACAGCTTCGGTATTGTCATCCAGGCCCACTACCACATAAGGTCCCACCCAGCGATCCCGGAGCCGTGAGTCAGACGCGACACCCACCGTCTTTGCAGACAAATGCTCAGAGGATAAGTAGACGCGGTCGCCGACTCCCGGGCGCCATGTGGATCCGCTGCGAGTATTGTGGATCTCGGAGTCCATCAATCTCTCGTTCACCCACTGAATGACCTCAGCTGCGCGTTGCCCAGGGTCCAGGGAAGTCGTAGCCAAGGGCACATCGTCAGAGGCGTCGAATCCACGTCGCGGAAGCCATCCTTGCACAACTTCAAACGGCGAGATTCCCAAAGTTGAAGCTGGCGTGTAGTTGAGCGCGAACTGCACCATCGGAAGGTACTCGCTCCATCTCGCTTCCTGCGAGGCTACCCACGTGCGAAGAAGCTGTTCAACATGCTGATTAACTCGCTCCACTCCTCCCATTTGCTGATGACGATACGGTGCCGATTGCGTGGCCGCAAATCCTAACCTCGCCGCGAAGCGTCGCCATAGTTGCGAGATGAAGAGCGGATCGTGATCGGTACGTACGACACGAGGCATTCCCTTCGTCTTCCACACGTAGTCCAAGAACAAATCAGCGAAGTCCGCTGCTGTCATCGCATCCCAGCAGGGTATGAGAATGACCTCCTTCGACCGACGACAAGACACAGTGCAAATCCGAGTAAAACCCCGCGGCCCACTCGGAGGCAAACTCACAATGAAGTCCAACTGCACTTCCGACCACACTTCCGTTGCTAGCGGTAGAGGATGCGATCCTCGCCCGTGTCGACGACCAGACTTCACATGCGAACAGGTAGCGCACTGTTTGATGAACTCAGCGACGTCATCAATCATGCGAGGCCACCAGTACCTTCGTCGGAGCATCTGACAAGTAGCGAGCCTCCCAGGGTGGCCAACGTCATGCACCTCTCGGATCAGGTCGGCTCGCAGCGCCGCGTCCAGCGGCACTACGATGCGGCCGAAGCGGGTCCATATGCCGTCTCGCCATTCGCACCCCAACCGCTGCATTTGGCGGTCATCGCTGCCTAGCGTCCCCGCCTTGATCCGTGCGAGTGGCGACTCCGCAACTACGAGCGTGTACATGCATTTGGCTCCTTGCGGAGTGGCGGCGATCCCAGACATCACTTGCATCGACTGCGTCTGCTGAGCGCGCTGCTTGCGCGCCGCATGGAGCTCGCTCAGCTCCCGGATCCAGCCATCCATGTCCTTTGCGGTGCCGTTGNCGTAGTCTGGCCGCCGCGTGAGCGCATCGACAGCGACCGCCAGTCGCGCGCTTGCCGGATGATGACGCAGGTCGGCGCGCGTCGAGGCAATCCGAGCGATCCATCGCGCCATCCTGTGTGAGGCCCAGCTCGGTTGCGATTCCGAGAACAGNTTCCCGGTGACTAACGCCTNTGAATCCGTATAGATAACGAGGTCCGTCGCGCCGTCGAGGAGCCATCTCCAGTGTGTGATGCACCTTACGAGCGCCAGCATCTCCAGCGAATGTTGGGAGTAGCGTCCTTCGGCAGGGCTGCATTGCTTCGAGAAACACGCGACAATCTCGAGCCTATCCGGGATCGCGGCGTCCGGGTCGGCCTGGAGGAGTACCCCCCCGACGGCGTGCAGGGAAGCATCCGTCGCAAGCACAAAGGGCCGATCCGGATCCGGCAGGCGGAGCGCGATGCGCGCCGCTATCCCTTCTTTGATTTGCGCGAACGCCCTGTCGTGTTGCGCAGTCCATCNCCAGGGCACCCCCTTCCCTGTGAGAGGCGTGAGCTGAGCTGCCCAGGTCGCATAGGAAAGATGGTGGTCGCGATAGAAATTCACCAGGCCCAAGAACGTNCGCACGGCNGCTGCCGAAGTAGGGACTGGCCAATCAAGAATGGACTGTACTCGCGACTCCTTCACACGCACTTCGTTCCGGGAGATGGTGAAGCCTAGGAACTCCACGCTAGACTCGCCGAAACGAGAGAACTCATTCAACCGCAGGTCGAAAAGCTCCAGCCGCTCCAGCAGTGCCTCCACGTGGCCGTAATGGGCCTCGCGATCCGCGGAGTAGACGATTATGTCGTCCACATAGAGGATGATGAAGGAGCCGAGCGAATCCAGCGCGATGCGCGCGATCTCGTCGCGCCCGTCGCGACGACGCTGTTGACGCCGGGCGGCACCCCGCTCCAGCGAATAACGAGCGAGGTTCTCTTCGGCGAGATCGTGCAGGGGATGACCGACTGGAAATTCGGGCAAGGCTTCAGCATCGCCCTCGATCATCGCATTGCCGACAGACTGCATGTGCGCGGCAGCATTCGCTGAGCCCATCGTCATCACCAGATGGTGGTATAAGCCCCACGGGGTCGCGAACGCCGTCTTCGGCTCATCGCCAGCCCGCACTCGAATCTGCTGAAACCCTTTGGCGAGATCAAAAACACTGAAGACTGCGGCACCCCGGAGCTTCGGCAGGATCTCTGTCCAGCGGGGCAGAGGACCATTGAACGGCACGGTACGGCTGTTGATCGAGCGGTAGTCGTAAACGGGGCGCAAGGATCCATCCTTCTTTCGATTCTTGGCAAACAGGACGGGAGACGACCAAGCAGAGTGGGAGCGCGCGATCCACCCTCGATCGAGCAGGCCCATCACCTCCGCGCGCAGCGCCTTTGTTTCGGCTGTCGAGAGGCGGTAGAGCGTACGTCGCTCGGGTCGCGCGTCGTCATACAGGTCTATTGCGAAATCGTATAGGCCTCGACGACCCGGCAAAGACTCGCGCTTCTGGAACACTCGGGAGTGGTCGTCGATGATCTGCTGCATGCGCGCGTCAGTGATCACGGGCTGGCCAGTCGCTGAGTCGCCGGCCGACACCGCCTGCTGATTCGGTAGATCCTCCTCGTTGTCGTCCAACCCCCCGGCCTGGAGGATGTCCTTCGCGGTTACGTAAAAGAACTCGTATTCGGCGGCGTCCTCGTCGTCGTCTAGCACGGTGAGGCCATTGGGGGAATCGATTAACCCAGGGCCGCTCACGTCGGGGCGGAACGCTACTGCGCCCCGCTCGCAGTCCAGTACGATGCCCTCACGGCCTAACACGTCCATGCCTAGGACCACGCGTTGATTGAGGCCTTCGACTACCGTCAGCCGAATCTTCGCCACGGCTCGTCCCTCGAGCGTGCAGTCCCGGAGAAGCACTGATCCCCCGGCGCGACAACATCCCTTGCCCAGCTTAATCACTCGCCCTTTCGCACTCGGGATGAGCTCAAGCCCGAGCCGCGCGACCTCGCGATCGCTTATCACCGAAATGTTGGCGCCGGTGTCTACCAGAGCGGGGACCGATTGCTCTACTGCCGCGTCCGTCGGCGCAGAGAGATGTCGACTCGGAGTCGACATCGATAGTTCAGCGTACATCAAGGGGCGAGCGGGTTGATACACCCGGCCACCGGGCGCCCTCGATGTCGCTGGCGCGTGTCACGGCGCGGGCGCGCCCGCGGGCTCGCCTTCGACGGCGGCTTCCGCGAGCGCCATCGCGGTCTCGATGCCGTACTGCTCGATGGACGAACCGAGCTGGGAGACCTCGAGCTGCTGCAATGTCGCTTCAAACGCGTCGCTCTCCGGGTCGCTCTCCTCGCCCGGCACCGCCTCGCGGAACATGTGCAGCGCGGCAGCGCCCTCGACACGCTTAAGAAGCTGAGCGATCTCGCCGCTTGCTCGGGAGTACGCGGGCCGGGAGCACGTCGCAACGCCCCCGCAATCCGCGCGAGGGCCGAAGCAGTTGAAACACAGCGCGCCTCGCCAGGCTGCTTGCCGGACCGCGGGTGGTAGATCACGATAGCCCTTCCTCATCACGTTCACGACTCGCTCCCGCGTGTGGGGAGAGAGCGGCATGCCGGCGACGCGCGGCCGGCTCGCTGAGGTCCGGCTCGGGAGAGCGGGTGGCACTCGCTCTGGCTGATAGGTCGCGCTGGGGACGCTGCCCGGGACCGCGGTCGCGATTTCTCTCCCGCGTCGCTGACGCCACGCGATCGTGGCGAGGTACGTCACTGCATTCCGCCTGAGCTCGAGGTAGTCCAGCTCCTTAACGTACTCGGTGGTAGGGCCCAGCGGCATCGGAGTAGCTGGGCTCGAGTCCTGGCCCGGGCGCCATCGTTCGCGCGCAGCGTCTCCCATGATGGTCATCGTCTCGCACCTCTTCACGACTTCCGTTTCCCGGAGCCGGGCTTGTACTTCCTGCGGCATGGACAAGAAGAGCGCGATGCACTTCGGGGCCGCATTTCGTCCAAACACCTTGCCCGCGAGCAGTAAGCAGTTGTCGTGCGCACGCCAAAAATGCTCGGCCGCCTCCGTGGCCTCCGGGGCTCCTTCCTCGCCGACGAAGTCGTCGATTCTCAAACGGAACAGCTGCCCCGCGGCGGCCATGGCGGCGCTCGGATCAAGAAAGCGATCGAACAGCTTTGCAAAGACCATCTCCGGGGAGGCCACCGCGTCTGGGTTCCCGGCAGCTTCGTCCTCGATAAAGCGCAGCGCCGATCCGGAGAGCGCGTTGACGACCACCTGTGCCTTGTACGCGTCGGTCTGTTCCCGCAGAGAGTCATGAGAGAGACCACGCAGGAGATGCTGGCGGAATGATGCTAGATCGGTCGGGGGCTTCCTGGCGAGCACCCCTTCCGTGCGGGTGCGGCGTGTCTCCGCAGAGCCGCCCACGAAGGAGCACGACGGCTCCCATTCCTTGCCCCGTAGGGGGGAGCGTGAGCTCGACCCCCCGCTCGACACCGAAGCTGCCGCCGGGCTGTTTGGACTCGTCGGTGCAGCGCTCGAGAAGCGCTCGAGCGCTTTCTCCAAGGCCTCGGTAAAGACCGTCACGAGGCGATCGTCTGCGAGCTCCGTCGGGGGCGGTTCGTCGCCCAGCTCCTCCGCGGCTTCCGAGTTCACTGAGCCAGCACGCGCCCCGGCTTCCTCAGTCGCTCGGCGCGGTGATGAGTCGTCCCTCGTGCGCGCGGTGCCGCGCCTCGAGGAACGCATCAGAATAGCGCGAAAGCGCGCTCACGCCCCACACTAAAGAGAGAACAACAGAAGAAAGAGGTCGGGGCAATCAACCTTCGAGTTGCGTCCGAAGACAAACAATTCGAATTGTTGTGGGGGGCAACTCACGCTCCCGGTCCCCGGGCACTGCCCGCGATGAACCGGGGGTGGTTGGGTGTGGGTGAGCGCAAGCGCTCGGAGAGTGTAACAACGACACCCTACTACTCGTTCCTTACACGAGGCACGTCGCCTCTTGATCACTACAAAGACATGCATGGATAAGAACGAATCTCTGTTCACAGATCTCGTCTCACTCATCCAACTCCTATACCAGGGTGAGTTTGGCAAGGGCGCGGGAAGGTCCCGAGCACAACAA
>NZIP01000016.1 GCA_002691645.1 Flavobacteriaceae bacterium | reverse complement strand
ATGTTATTTTTTGTGGACAGTCCTCATTCACTAGAAAAATGCCAAAAGAAAATTTAATTGAAGGTGTTGACTTATCTTTATCAGCATTAACATCTTTAGTTGAATATCAATCTGAGGGATATCAACTAATTAAATACTAAATATTACACGAATATGAAGCGAATTGTTTTAATAGCGATAACCGCAGTACTAGGAACGTTGAGCCTAAATGCACAAAAATTAAATATAGAGCAAAGTAGTTATGATAATATTTCGTCTAAAGTAATTGATTGGAGAAGAACAATACATCAAAATCCAGAACTGAGCTACCAAGAGTTTGAAACGGCGGAAATGATCGCAAAACATTTGGAGTCCCTAGGTATTGAAGTTCAAACTGGAGTTGCAAAAACCGGAGTCGTGGGGGTTTTAAAAGGAAAGAAGAATGGAAAAGTACTTGCCCTAAGAGCAGACATTGATGCCTTACCTGTAGTTGAAAGAAATGATTTGAGTTTCAAATCGACAAAAACAACAACCTATTTAGGAGAAGAAGTGGGAATCATGCACGCCTGTGGGCATGATACCCATGCAGCCATTTTAATGGGAGTAGCAGAGATACTTGCAAAAAACAGAAATAAAATTAAGGGAACGGTAAAATTTATCTTTCAACCTGCCGAAGAAGGAGCTCCTGAAGGAGAATACGGTGGCGCCAGAACTATGGTTAATGAAGGTGTTCTCAAAAACCCTGATGTAGACGCTATAGTTGGTTTACACATCAACTCTCAAACGCCTGTTGGCGTAGTTCGTTACAAACCAGAAGGAACTATGGCTGCTGCACAGCGATTTGTAATCAATGTCAAGGGGAAACAAACACATGGTTCCCAGCCCTGGTCTGGAGTTGATCCGATATATATAAGTGCTAAGATTATCGACGGACTTCAAAGCATCGTAAGTCGTGAACTTAACCTAACCCAAGAAGCTGCCGTAATATCTGTTGGTAAGATCAAAAGTGGTGTTCGTTTTAATATAATCCCTGAAGATGCTGAACTTATAGGGACTATTAGAACACTTGATTACGGTATGAGGGAACAAGTAAGAGAACGAATGACAAAAATGGTTAAGACTGTCGCTGAGGCCTATGGTGGACAAGCTGAAATCGAAATTTTTGACACCACAGATATCACCTATAACGACCCTAAACTTACAGCGTCTTTAATTCCTACATTAAATCGAGTTTTTGGCGAGGAGAACGTAATCCTCTCAAAAGCCGTAACTGGAGCGGAAGACTTTTCTTATTTTCAAAGCGAAGTACCAGGCTTTTATTTCTTCCTAGGGGGAATGTCCAAAAACAGTACGGAAGCCTTTCCTCATCACACTCCTGATTTTTTCATTGATGAAAGTGGTCTAATTTTTGGTGTTAAATCAATGACAGAAATCACATTGAATTATCTGAATGCAGGATAATTCAATTTAACTTTTTAAATTAAAACCTATGCGTCTTCAAATTATCACCCTAAGTTTTTTGCTATACTCTGCATTATCATGGTCGCAACGTAAAAGTGATTTATTGATGGAAATACAGCAACTCAAGACAAATATTGAGCAGCAAAATGACTCCATAAGAAAACTCAGATCAGAACTTTTAAGTAAATCAGTTTTAATTGACACCTACTCCAATGATTTAAGAGATATGCGTGAGACCAATACTAATTTGATGAATACCATGGGGAAATTCACTTCAGAGTCTGTAGCTAATACAATGAAAGTGAATAGTAAGCTAGCAAACATCAATGACATTGAAGAGAAAGCAGAGCAAATTAGAGGTTTGATGTTGGATATAGACAGTATAAACATCACAGCCGCTGCAGGATTAAACCAAACAATCAGTGCGGCTCAAGGTCTAAAAATTGAAGAGGCTTCTCTACAATTCCCAATTGCAAATTTAATTTTGGAAATGTCTGACTCTCTTGCGTTGGAACCAAAGTTAATTGCGGTTAATAAAGTTATGAATACCTTCAAAGGTTATCAGCTGACCATTACTGGAAATTTAGATAAATTAGAAAATGGTAGTGATAGCATTGCCTTTCAATTATATGATTTATTTATAAATGTTTACGCTATTGAACCCGATCGCATACAAATAGCTCCTTCAGGAAATCTCAACTTTACTTTTTTAAAGTTATCTCCTGATTTTACAAATGTTTATATGCTAACTAAACAAATATTGCGTTAAAACTACTTTGCTATTTGGTTGACTGATTTAGCATGCAGAAAACCTCTTTGCCACCATTTTCGCATCAATTTTGAATCAAAAACCAAAGGGTTTGTAGTCAAAACAGTTGGAGTGTAATACGTATTTATACTGACCTCTTCTTCTTTGCTCATGAGTTGACCAATCTGAACATTTTGCTTTTCAATTTGATCTAAACTGAAGTTGAACATATTAATCATAAGTTCAAAAGGATTTTTGACTCCAAGTTTATTGTATATAGAATGCTCAGGACTTAAAACAATAACATCTATTGTCTTCGCTCCTAATTCAATAGCTTTTTTAACGGGCACCACACTGCCAAGACCTCCGTCTGCATATTCATATCCGTTCTTTTTAACCAAAGACATAAAAGGAATATAGTTAGCAGAAATCCAAATCCAATCCAAAAAATCTTCGTAGTCACAGTCCCTTAAGCTTTTGTATTCCACATTTTGAGTACTTAAATTAGAAACTGTGACGTAGATATTGGTCTTGTTTTCTTTTAAAGCATTAAAATCCAAAACAGAAAAGTTTTTCTGCAATAAAGCTCTTAAATTTTTGCTCTCTCCAAATGTAGAATTTCCTCTTAAAAAACTCCTAATTACATTGAAATGATTAATACTAGTACTAAAAGTACCGTGATCTCTGCGTATAATAAATGGATCTAGATTGAAGATATCTTTTTGACTTACATTTCCATATAAATCGTGGAGTTTTTGAATTTCTCCAAGTGCCAAGTGTGGTAACAACAAACTACCTGTGGAAGTACCGACATACAAATCGTATTGTAATTGCTTCTTTTCTATTAAATATTGGGCTATACCTCCAGCAAAAGCGCCCTTACTTCCTCCACCTGAAATAACTAATGCTCTCATAAAAAATAGTATATTAAGGACGATTTAAAACATTCAAAAGACATATATAATAGGCTTAAATGAATTTAAAAATCAATCTTGATTCACACCATATAAAATTAAAAGGTTTAGGAGGATACAGAATTGAGGTTTTAAAATCAGATTTAAATATACATAGCATTGCTGATTTATTTCACTTCATCCCCAATCGATATGTCGATCGCCGAAAATTTTATAAAATAAACACTCTAGCGGAAAGCAACGCTGAGGTGCAAATTATTGGAGAAGTCACAGATTTTCAAAAAATCCGAAGTGCTTCAGGCGAGCGTCTTAAGGCCACTTTTAGCGATGAGACAGGGAAATTAGAATTGGTTTGGTTCAAGGGCATAAGTTATATGCAAAAAAAACTCAAACCAAACGAACCCTTTGTCGTATATGGAAAACTAAACGCGTTTGGGGGCACGTTGTCTATTGTACATCCAGAAATAGAGTCATTAAGTACATTTAAAAGAAAAGGGGTAAATGGAATACTCCCTGTTTACCCATCAACNGAAAAGTGTCAAAANGCNGGAGTTTCNTCTGTNTTTCTAAGGCAAATTATCAAAGAAGCNTTTNAGCTATTNGGAAANCACATTCATGANGCTNTTCCATTACATTTGAGAGATGAGTTTGGATGGTCAGAAAAAAGAANGAGTTTACAAGAACTTCATTTCCCATCNTCTTTNGANAATTTACAAAAAGCTCAGTTNAGTTTAAAATTTGANGAGCTCTTTTATCTNCAATTACAATTGTTAGAGAAAAAACANCTGAGANTAAAAAATATTAAAGGATTCGAATTTTCTAAAATAGATACTTATTTCAATANATTCTANAAACAANATCTTCCATTTGAGCTCACAGGAGCCCAAAAAAGAGTGTTAAAAGAAATTCGTAAAGATTTNGGTTCAGGAGTTCAAATGAACAGNCTTCTGCAAGGTGATGTCGGTTCTGGAAAAACTATGGTTGCAGTACTATCATCCCTTATCGCNATTGACAATGGATATCAATGCTGTATNATGGCACCNACAGAAATTTTGGCNANACAACANTACAATTCAATATCTGANTTACTTCAACCTCTTGAAATCAANGTTAAAATCCTNACCGGATCTACAAAGAAAAAAAATCGTGAAATACTGCATNATGAACTTGAGAATGGNAGTTTACAAATCTTAATCGGAACCCANGCTTTAATNGAAGATAAGGTTGTCTTTAAAAATTTAGGNTTGGCAATTATTGATGAACAGCATCGTTTTGGAGTTGCACAACGCTCTAAGTTGTGGAAAAAATCCAAACTTCCACCGCATGTTTTGGTAATGACCGCAACTCCAATACCTAGGACATTAGCTATGAGTTATTACGGAGATTTAGATTTATCTGTAATTGACGAACTACCCCCAGGAAGAAAACCAATTTCAACAGCCCATCGAACAGATGCTTCACGCCTAAAGGTGCTAAGATTTGTAAAAGACGAAATCGCAAAAGGAAGGCAAGTTTATTTTGTTTATCCCCTAATTAAGGAATCTGAAAAGTTAGATTATAAAGATTTAATGGATGGCTACCATGCCTTAAGTAGAGATTTTCCGATGCCAGATTATCAAATTTCCATAGTTCATGGTCAAATGAAATCAGAAGAGAAAGAATTTGAGATGCAGCGATTTATCAAGAATAAAACACAGATTATGGTCGCCACTACAGTTATTGAAGTAGGTGTAAANATTCCAAATGCNAGTATTATGGTCATTGAAAGTGCAGAACGTTTTGGCCTCTCTCAACTGCATCAATTAAGAGGCCGAGTCGGAAGAGGTGCTTATCAAAGTCATTGTATATTGATGANCTCAGACAAAATTTCTGATGATTCTAAACAACGAATAGATAGCATGGTCCAAACCAATGATGGTTTTAAACTAGCAGAAATAGATTTAAACCTCAGGGGGCCAGGTGATTTAATGGGAACTCAACAAAGTGGTGTCTTAAATTTAAAAGTAAGTGACCTTGTTAAAGATTCACAAATTCTTCACCTCGCTCGAAAAAAAGCCGAAGATATTTTACAAGAAGACGAATTACTTCTGCTTGAAAAAAACAAGATTATAAAAAATACTTTGGTTCAAATAATGAATGACAAAGCTTTTTGGTCCTACATCAGTTAAAGAATATAATCTGTACTCAAGAAATTACTTTGCTTAGCCGCTAAAAGATTTTCAATAGTTTGATTATTCATCTCATTATCCTTAAAAGCGACAAATGTTCTTATTGAAAACGATCTTAGCGCGTCATGTACACTGAGTGTTGCTTGACCTGAATCTTTTCTTCCTGTAAATGGGTACACATCTGGACCTCTTTGACAAGAAGAGTTCAAATTCACTCTACATACCAAATTAGCCAATATATCGATTAAAGAAGATAATGCCGCAACGTCATTACCAAATAAACTCACTTGTTGACCATAATTAGACTCCGCCATATCATTTAGAGGCTTGTCGATATTCGAAAAAGAAATTACTGGAATAATGGGACCAAATTGCTCTTCTTGATATAGTTTGGTGTCATGCGAAACAGGATACATTACGGCAGGCCATATAAAATTATCCATCATTTCACCACCTCTAGAATTGATAATTTCAGCTCCTTTAGAACTCGCATCATCGATTAAATCTTTGATGTAATTGGTTTTATTCGGCTCTGGTAACGGAGTTAGTTGGACTCCATCATCCCAAGGGTTTCCAAATTTTAAAGCATCCACAGCGGCACTGAATTTAGACAAGAATGTGTCTTTAATATCGTCATGCACGTAAAGAACTTTGAGCGCCGTACAACGCTGACCGTTATAACTAAGTGTTCCTGAAATACATTCTTTAACAGTTTGGTCTAAATCTGCATCTGGTAAAATAATAGCTGGATTTTTAGCTTCTAAACCGTAAACCGTTCTAAGGCGATTACTCTTGGGGTGAAGTTCTTGTAAAGAATTAGCTGAACTACTGTGCCCGATTAAGGCTAAAACATCAATACGCCCCGTTTTCATGATTGGTGCGGCAATCTTTCTTCCCCTTCCAAACATAATATTTACAACTCCTTTCGGAAAACTATCTTTAAAAGCTTCTAATAATGGTGTAATTAATAGAACCCCGTGTTTAGCTGGCTTAAAAATCGCCGTATTACCCATAATGAGTGCCGGAATCAATAATGCAAAAGTTTCATTTAAGGGATAGTTATATGGGCCTAAACAAAGTACAACACCTAAGGGACCTCTTCGCACATGGGCATATACCCCTGAAAATTTTTCAAACTTGGCCGAAGAACGGTCTATTTTCTTATACTCCTCAATGGTGTCGTATATATAATCTACAGTTCGATCGAATTCCTTGTAGGCATCAGGTTTGTTTTTGGCAATCTCCCACATAAGTAGCTTAACCACCTCTTCTCTTTTGGTAAGCATTTTTTCAACGAATTGCTCCATACAGGCAATTCGATCCTTTACTTTCATGGTTGGCCACTCTCCTTGACCGTTATCAAAGGCATTCGAAGCAGCATCAAGTGCATTTAAAGCTTCTGTCTCTCCTAAATCTGGAATACTTCCTAATAATGTTCTTTGATAGGAAGGAGTAACAGATATAGGTGAATGCACCTCAGAAGTTGCTCCTTTCCATTCAATTAACTCTCCATTGACTAAATAATGTTTATGATTTATTGGTTGGTCTAAACGATAGTTTTCTGGAATTCTCATGTTATATTAAATATTGAAATAAATCTGGTTTATCATTAATGTATTCACCAAAGAATTTACCCTTCTTCATTCGATCAATTAAGGGTTGTAAATCTTCTGGCGAGGCAAGTTCAACACCGACGATGGCCGGAGCTTTTTCTCGATTCGATTTTTTTGAGAATTCAAAATGGGTGATGTCGTCGTTAGGGCCTAAAATTTGAGCCACAAACTCTCTCAAAGCCCCTGGTCGTTGAGGGAAACGAACAATAAAATAATGCTTGACTTGATTGAATAAAAGAGCTCTTTCTTTTATTTCAGCCATTCGAACAATATCGTTATTACCGCCNCCCACTAAGCATACCACTTTTTTATTTTTGAGTTCATCTTTTAAATAGTCCAAGGCAGTGATCGCCATCGCACCCGCTGGTTCTGCCACAATAGCGTCCCTATTGTAGAGATCTAAAATAGTTTGACATATATGGTTTTCTGGAACAGTTATAACCTTGTGCAGCCCCTCCTTACATATCTCAAAGGTTTTGTTACCTACTCTACGCACAGCCGCTCCATCCACAAAAGTATCTACCTCTTTAAGCGTAACTAATTCCCCTTGATTAATTGATTGTAACATTGCGGGAGCTCCAGCAGGCTCAACTCCGATTAATTTTGTATTGGGAGATAAATGCGCTAGCGTAGATAATACTCCGGATACTAAACCTCCTCCTCCAATGGCTGCAATGATGTAATCAATCTCTTTTGGGCCATCCTGAACAATTTCAAGTCCTACTGTGGCCTGACCTGCAATGGTTTGAAGATCATCAAAAGGATGTACAAAAGTTGCACCTCTATCTCGAGAATAATGTTGTGCAGCCTCGTAGGAGTCATCATAGGTATCTCCCACCATTTCTACCTCAAGACAATCCTGACCAAAAAATTTAGTTTGATCAACTTTTTGTTTTGGGGTGACGATAGGCATGTAAATTCTACCTTTAACATTAAGTATTTTGCACGCATAGGCCACTCCTTGTGCATGATTACCCGCACTTGCGCAAACAATACCTTTTGCCAGCTCCTCTTGAGATAAGCTTGAAATTTTATTGTAAGCACCTCTAATCTTATAGCTCCTCACGATTTGTAAATCTTCTCTTTTCAGATAGATGTCACAATCGAACTTATCAGATAATCGCTGATTGTGTTGAATAGGAGTCCTCAAGGCCACATTTTTTAATTTGTTGGCAGCCTCGCGTATAGATTCGATATGTACAGATGCTAGGGTAGCAGGCATATTCGTTTTTATAAAATAGATTTCATTGAAGTCATTGATGTTCTCAAACGCTCACCTACTTCTTCAATACTATGTGATCTTATTTCTTTATTAATGCTTACGAGTTCAACATTATCGATTTCGGCATTTGCATGAGCATCGAACTTGTGACCGATCACATCTAAGTCAATCTTTTTCATGAAATCAGCCAAAAGTGGTTTACACGCATGATCAAATAAATAGCAGCCGTATTCAGCCGTATCAGAAATTACACGATTCATTTCAAATAATTTCTTTCGCGCAATTGTATTGGCAATTAAAGGTGTTTCGTGCAGTGATTCGTAGTACGCTGATTCTTCAATAATTCCTGCTTCTTGCATTGTTTCATAAGCCAACTCTACACCAGACTTGACAAAAGCGACCATTAAGACACCTCTATCGTAATACTCTTGTTCACTCCACTGCTCATCGTTTGCTTCTGTCTTTTCAAAAGCAGTCTCCCCAGTTTGTTTTCTCCATGTCAACAAATTAATATCATCATTAGCCCAATCTTCCATCATTGTTTTAGAGAAATGACCGGTCATAATATCATCCATGTGCTTTTGAAATAAAGGACGCATAATTTCTTTTAATTCTTCAGCCAATTCAAAAGCCTTTATTTTTGAAGGGTTTGATAAACGGTCCATCATATTGGTAATACCTCCAATTTTTAAGCCTTCAGTGATAGTCTCCCATCCGTATTGAATAAGGCGAGCCGCTTCATTAGCATCCATACCCTTTTCAATCATTTTGTCAAAGCAAAGAATAGAACCTGTTTGAAGTAGACCACATAAAATGGTTTGTTCTCCCATCAAATCAGACTTAACCTCTGCCACAAAAGAGGATTGTAACACTCCTGCCTTGTGACCTCCTGTAGCAACCGCATAAGCTTTCGCTTGAGCCATTCCTTTTTGCTCTGGATCATTCTCTGGATGCACTGCAATAAGAGTAGGAACTCCAAAACCTCTTTTGTATTCTTCTCTCACCTCAGATCCTGGACTTTTCGGAGCTACCATAATTACAGTTAAATCTTCTCTAATCTGCATTCCTTCTTCGACGATATTGAATCCGTGAGAATAAGAAAGTGTTGCCCCCTTCTTCATCAAAGGCATAACGGTTTGAACTACGTTGGTGTGCTGCTTATCTGGAGTGAGATTTATAACTAAATCCGCTTGTGGGATTAATGTTTCAAATGTACCAACTTCAAAGTTGTTTTCTGATGCGTTCAAAAAAGACGCTCGCTTGTCGTCAATCGCTTGCTGACGAAGCGCATAGGAAATAGACAATCCCGAATCACGCATATTCAAACCTTGATTAAGGCCTTGTGCACCGCATCCAACGATGACGATTTTCTTTCCAACAAGTGCCTCTACACCATCTGAAAATTCACTAGAATCCATAAATCGGCATTGACCGAGTTGCTTTAATTGTTCTCTTAAACTTAGAGTATTGAAATAATTTGCCATTTGTTCTTATTATTCTTGAAGTTGGTTTAATAGTTTACTAATCATTAGTGAATCTTTAGTCACTGCTATTCGTCCTGAGCGAACGAATTGGCTAATGCCGTATTCTTTTAAAGCGTCGTACATCGCATCAATTTCAGGTCTTCTTCCNGTCTTTGCCAAAACAAAGAANTCTCTAGAAACCGTCACNATNTGAGCGTTACTNTCTTTNATNATATTTTGNATNTGNCGCTCATCAAACANNANNTNNGANTTNATTTTNAANAGCGCNGATTCTTGAAAAATNGTTTCNTCATCNGTGTGATAAAAAGCTCTAATGACGTCGATTTGCTTCTCAATCTGCTTAGTGATTTTCACTATTTGTGATTCGTCAGAACAAACTACAATTACAAATTTAGTGACATTGTCAATCTCTGACTTTGAAGCCGTAAAGCTCTCAATATTGATATGCCTCTTCAAAAAGATACCGGAGATTCTATTGAGTAATCCCACTGTATTTTCGGAATAGATGGTAATGGTATACCATTTTTGTTCGTCTCCCATCGTACTATTTTAATCTTATATCTGAAACAGAGGCTCCTGATGGAACCATTGGAAAAACATTTTCTTCTTGCTCTACCACGACTTCGAGAAAGTAAGGTTCTTTACTCTTTATCATTTCATCGATAGTGGATTGTAAATTTTTTCGGTCAGTAACTCTTTCAGCCTTAAGCTGGTAACCCTCTGCAATCTTTACAAAATCTGGATTTGTCATCTCCGTCGAAGCATATCGTTTTTCAAAAAATAGTTGTTGCCATTGTCTGACCATACCCAAGAAATTGTTGTTTAAAACGACAATTTTTACCGGAACCTGGTGCTGAAAAATTAGACCTAATTCTTGAAGTGTCATTTGAAAGCCTCCATCACCTATTACCGCAACAACTTCTCGATCTGGCGCTCCCATTTTAGCTCCAATAGCTGCTGGTAAACAAAAGCCCATTGTTCCAAGTCCTCCAGAAGTTATATTACTCTTGCTTCTAGTAAACTTAGCATAACGACAAGCCTTCATTTGATGCTGACCAACATCAGTGACTATGATCGCATCATCCTTAGTAGCTTTATTTATTCCTTCGATCACCTCTCCCATGGTTAAACCTTCTTTTGTTGGTCTTATGGCCTTCTCGATGATTTCATTTTTTTCTATCTCGTATTTTTTCTCAAACTCCGACAACCATTCAATATGTGATTTTGGTTCTATGAGCGGAAGTATCTTAGCTAATGTTTCCTTTGCATCACCCAATACAGCTACATCAGCAGTCACATTCTTATTGATTTCTGCAGGATCGATGTCAAAGTGTACCACTTTTGCTTGTTTTGCATAGGTCGCTAAATTTCCAGTTACCCTGTCATCAAAACGCATACCTATAGCAATGAAAACATCGCATTCATTGGTAAGCACATTTGGTCCGTAATTTCCATGCATTCCAACCATACCAACATTTAGAGGGTGTGCAGTAGGCAATGCTGAGAGTCCGAGTACCGTCCATGCAGCAGGGATACCTGATTTTTCAACCAAGGTTTTAAATTCTTCTTCAGCTTCACCTAAGATAACCCCTTGTCCCCAAACAATCATTGGCTTTTTGGCAGCATTGATAATCACCGCAGCATCCTTGAGCTGCTGAGTATCTACTTCAGGAACTGGTTTATAAGATCTAATTTCCGTACAAGGTTCGTAAGTCAAATCAAAACGATCAAACTGAGCATTTTTTGTAATGTCAATTAAGACAGGTCCAGGACGTCCTGATCGAGCAATGTAAAAAGCTTTTGAAATGATTTCAGG
>NZIP01000015.1 GCA_002691645.1 Flavobacteriaceae bacterium | reverse complement strand
AACAACAACAACAACAACAACAACAACAACAACAACAACAACAACAACAACAACAACAACAACAATAATAACAACAACAACCACAGAAATAAACAGCGCAACAACAATAATCACGACAGGCGAAATGTCAATTTTGACAAAGACCTTAAAAACAAATACAAAGAACCCGAGTTCGAGTTTGACAGCATTATAGAGAGCGAAGGGGTTCTAGATATTATGTCAGACGGATATGGATTTTTGCGCTCCTCTGATTACAACTATCTATCTTCCCCTGATGATATCTATGTTTCACAATCTCAAATTAGATTATTTGGATTAAAAACCGGTGATACTGTACTAGGTAGTATTAGACCTCCAAAAGAAGGAGAAAAATACTTCCCACTAATCAAAGTAACTAAGATAAATGGATTAGATCCACAAGTTGTTCGTGATCGCGTTTCTTTCGAGCATCTTACACCTTTATTTCCAAAAGAAAAATTTGACATAGCAAATAAACAGTCTACAGTTTCGACAAGAATAATGGACTTATTTGCCCCTATTGGTAAAGGTCAGAGAGGAATGATTGTTTCACAGCCAAAAACAGGTAAAACCATGTTACTAAAGGATATCGCTAACGGAATTGCTGCGAATCATCCCGAGGTATATCAAATCATTCTTTTGATTGATGAAAGACCTGAAGAGGTAACTGACATGCAGCGCAATGTGAGAGGAGAAGTGGTGGCTTCAACTTTTGACAAAGAAGCATCAGAACACGTTCGTGTCGCTAACATTGTTATTGATAAAGCCAAAAGGCTTGTAGAATGTGGTCATGATGTGGTAATTTTATTAGACTCTATCACACGTTTAGCAAGAGCCTACAATACGGTACAACCGGCATCAGGAAAAGTCTTGAGTGGAGGTGTTGATGCCAATGCACTACATAAGCCGAAGCGCTTTTTTGGAGCAGCTCGAAATATAGAAAACGGTGGATCCCTAACTATTATCGCAACAGCACTTACTGAAACAGGTTCTAAAATGGACGAAGTTATCTTCGAAGAGTTTAAAGGAACTGGTAATATGGAACTCCAACTCGATAGACGTATATCAAATCGACGAATATTCCCTGCTATTGACCTGATCTCTTCATCAACTCGAAGAGATGATTTATTATTAGATGATAATACTATTCAGCGCATGTGGATTTTGCGTAAATATCTAGCTGACATGAATCCTGTCGAAGCAATGGAGTTCATTGAACAGCGAATCAAAACGACAAGAAATAACGAAGAGTTTTTACTAACTATGAATCAATAAAAAAAGCACCGTAAAGGTGCTTTTTTTATATCTCATCTTAGGTAGCCATTACATCGCGGCTACTCTAATCATTAGTTTGCTCTTTAAATTGGCAGCCTTGTTAGCGTGTATGATATTCGATTTTGAGAGTTTATCAATCATTGCTACAACTTTGGGCAACATTTCAGAAGCCACTTTCTTGTCTTCCTCGTTTCTCAATTTTTTAATCGCATTACGCACGGTTTTGTGCTGATAACGATTTCTAAGTCTTACCGCTTCGTTTCTGCGGATTCTCTTTAATGCCGATTTATGATTTGCCATAGTTTTAATTCAAATGTTGTAGCCCGTAGGGGAATCGAACCCCTGTTACCAGGATGAAAACCTGGCGTCCTAACCCCTAGACGAACGGGCCATTTTAATTCATAATTTAATTCGTAGCCCGTAGGGGAATCGAACCCCTGTTACCAGGATGAAAACCTGGCGTCCTAACCCCTAGACGAACGGGCCAAATACATGTGNANTTTGCGGATGCAAATTTAACACAATTTTCATGGTTTCCAATAAGTTGTCTNATTTTTTAATAAGCTTTAGCAAAAAGCACNCGACCTNTTGAAGGATTTCCNGAATAAATACATTGTCCATCCTCTNNTTTTTGATTTAAAGGAATACAGCGAATGGTGGCTTTAGTCTCTTCTTTNATGCGGTCTTCNGTNTCTNCAGACCCATCCCANTGGGCAGAAANAAANCCTCCGTNAGATTCGATGAGCACTTTAAATTCTTCATAAGANTTNGCCTCNCGNGTATTTTGCGTTTGAAATTCTAAGGCCTGGTCAAATAGGTTTTGTTGCATTTCNTTTAAGGTNNTCTGCACAGNCTCGATGACNTGATCAGCATCAACNGTCCACTTTTGTANNGTNTCTCGACGAGCAAGTTCAAATGTACCNGCNTCTANATCTCNAGCACCAATGGCAATCCGAACCGGAACACCTTTCAACTCGTATTCGTTAAACTTATAACCNGGCTTAAAGGTATCTCTATCATCAAATTTCACAGAAANCCCCTNGGCTNGNAGTTCTTCTTTGAGAGGTAGNACTTTTTGAGCTATTTGTGCTAATTGTTCTTCTCCNTTATAAATGGGNACAATAACNACCTGAATTGGAGCTAAAAGAGGAGGTAGCACTAATCCATTATCATCACTATGGGTCATGATAAGTGCACCCATGAGTCTTGTAGAAACACCCCAAGAGGTNGCCCANACATANTCTTGTTTTCCTTCTTTATTGGCNAANTTAACATCAAAAGCCTTNGCAAAGTTTTGACCTANAAAATGAGANGTTCCNGCTTGTAAAGCCTTTCCGTCTTGCATAAGCGCTTCGATACAAAAAGTTTCTTCAGCACCTGCAAATCGCTCGCTNTCTGATTTTAACCCTCGAACTACTGGAACACTCATAAACTTTTCNGCAAATTCAGCNTAGACNCGCATCATTTGCTCAGCCTCNTCATAAGCCTCTTCCCTAGTAGCATGTGCAGTATGNCCNTCTTGCCATAAAAATTCTGCCGTTCTCAAAAANAATCTNGTTCGCATTTCCCAGCGAACGACATTNGCCCATTGATTGAGCAATAAAGGTAAATCTCTATANGATTGAATCCATCTTCTATAGGTATCCCAGATNATAGTTTCAGAAGTTGGTCTNACAATGAGTTCNTCTTCTAANTTAGCTTCCTCATCTACAANNATACCNNCTCCATNNGGATCNTTTTTTAATCTNTAATGNGTTACAACAGCNCACTCTTTTGCAAATCCTTCTACGTGACTAGCTTCTTTACTCAGATAAGATTTTGGNATNAATANAGGGAAATANACNTTTTGATGNNCTGTNTCTTTAAACATTTGATCCAAGGCNGCTTGCATCTTCTCCCAGATTGCATATCCATAGGGTTTAATTACCATNCATCCTCGAACCCCAGAGTTTTCTGCGAGNTCTGCNTTTACAACCAATTCNTTGTACCACTTTGAGTAATCTTCAGCTCTTTTTGTAAGTTTTTTGCTCATTTAAATCGTTTTGGCATAAAGTTTGCCATTTAACATAATAGTTTGGTAAAACTAATTAAATTTAAATTGTACAACAATAACAAAACGCCTATGAAAACAATCAATTTTACTACCCGTTTTGCATANTTTATGCTTTTAACAAGCGCATTNGTTGTACTTCAGTCATGTGTTTCATACTATCCAGCATCTTATGTGTCAGATGGAATTTATGTCCGAAGCGACAACAGCGCCTATCAGACTTATTCTAATGGCTCATCATTTTACAGCAGTTATTTTGCTGGNAAAGCCGCCCAATGGGAGAATAATAACACNGAATACGAAATTACCAATTCTGATAATTACACNGGTGANAGTAATCCAGNNTGGGGACAAAATCCACAAAACGTAAGNATNAATGTCTACAATAGTCCNGCNTGGGGATGGGGCGGNTATGATCCATTNTTCTANGACTANATGNATCANTATGATCACTGGACTTATAATGGTAGATTTTTNGGATATGGTTGGTATAATCCTTGGAACGTTTATCGTGGATGGGGAGGACCTTATTGGTCNTGGAGATGGAACAGAAATCCNTATTTCTTCAATCCTTACCGCTACAATNCNTGGGGATGGGGNTATGACTCNTANGTATANAATAACTCNTACTGGGANCGTTTTTATCGAAGAAACTTGAACAGNTCNAGAAGAGCAAGTACAAGTTCTAAAGCGNCTTACAGAAACGCCAATAGAGGNANATCAAANACNGATTACTTGAATTCNAGNNCAATTTCAACNCGATCAAATCGNNCTACGGATTACAGAAGAACTNAGAGAGAACCTGTNCGTAATTCTTANGANTACAATACTCGAAGTAGGTCNAGCTCAAGCGAATCCTGGAGGACAAATTCNGGTCAGAAGNAATTATTCAAATTCAAANTCAACTTTGAATTCTCCAAGCAGAGCTCAATCTCGAAGNTCAAGNCCTAGTTCGTACCAAAACAGTAATCGTTCNAGTGGAACTNAAAATTATTCTAGNTCNTCTAGAAGTTCGAATAGTAANAATTACAGATCTTCTAATNGACCTTCNANTAATAGNNGTTACAATAGCTCGAGNTCNAGAAGTTCTTCTTCAAGAGGTTCNGCAGTNAGNTCTTCAAGCAGCTCNTCGAGAAGCAGNAGTTCTGGAAGAAGTTCTTCATCCAGAGGAAGATCAAACAATCAATAAAACCAAATTTNAGTATAACCTATGAGAAAGCTNTATTTCATTTTAAGTCTGTTCACGACTATTTCATTAACTGGNCAAACTATTGATGATTTATACCGTTANAGNGGAGAATTCATCTCAGGCACCGCTCGTTTTCAAGCAATGGGNGGTGCCTTTGGTGCACTTGGAGGAGACNTTTCAGCATCCCAAATNAATCCTGCGGCATCAGCCGTAATGACNCAAGGACAATTNGCNATAACCGNNAGTNTTTTTAATGATAAAACCATAGCNGACTTCGGTGGACAACGAAANAAAAGTAATCGCGGNAATATTGACATGACACAAGCNGGAGGNGCTATTNTNTACGAATCNAATCGAAGNAAATGGAATAAAATTGCTTTTGGACTNAGTTATGATTTGAGTAAANAATTCAATCAATCTATCTACGCAGAAGGTAGCAGTANCCAAGGAATGGATCAATTTTTTCTTTATTTCGCTNANGGAATTCCACTCAATGANTTATCACTTTACGAAGATGAGTTNATAGAAGAAGCNTACGANCGNATNGGTATNGAACAAGGGTATAGTANTCAACAAGCCTTTTTAGGTTTATATGGAGGCCTAATTGAAGCNGATGAGAATAGTCCATCGAATACTACTTATTTTTCTAATGCAGATTACGACAACCTCAATCAAAGATTTGAATTAGAGAGNCGTGGACGGATAGGTAAATACGCATTAAATGCCTCTACAGCTTACCAAGATGTTTTNTATCTNGGNGCATCTGTCAACTTTTATGACCTCTTATACGAGCGTTTTAATTACATNACCGAGGATGGNTTCAATGNAAATTCNACGATACAAAATGCNAGTTTTGACAATTACCTTTTCACCCAAGGAAATGGNGTAAACCTNTCCCTNGGAGGAATTCTANGAATAAAAGACNTTTTTAGANTGGGNCTTAGTTATCAAACACCAACAATTTATCAGCTTACNGATGAGACTTCNCAGCTNATCAATTCNAATTATGCCTTTGAGGATGTGCGTTATATNGANTATAGTATNNTTAATATTTTTGAGGATTACAAAATCAAAACACCNAGTATTTTTACCGCATCTACAGCTTTTGTAATTGGNCAAACTCTTTTGATTAGTGCAGATTACAGCACAACGGACTATTCAAGNGCCAAATTCAAAGATAAAAGAGGAATTTTTGANAGTGAAAANAATCAGGTAAGCATCAATATTTCAGCAGTCANANACCTTGCGNATTGGATCAGAATTAAAATTAAATCCNATTAGCATCAGATTAGGAATTCAANGACAAAGTGCCACTCAACAAAATTCAAANTTNGGAGAAATGAAAGTCAATAGTTTTGGNATTGGATACACCTCTGGTTTGAGCAGAATAGACTTTGCACTTGTCGGATCNAGTCGAAAAGAGCAACAATATTTCTTCGANACAGTTTTGAANAATTCNGCATCAACNGAAATCAACAATGTAAGNGCTGTTTTCACCTACACGCTTAATTTGTAACTAACACTTATTNGNTATCTTTGCGGGCAGAATTACAGTTTAATGAGCTTAATCGAAAATACCTTTAATGAAGANGATAGTCATTTAGACCATCACAGCAGCAATTCTGAAACGCCTTTGCGANANGACGCCTTCGAGNTTTCNAAAGAGGAGAAAATATCAAGAATTGAAAAATCCGTCCGAGACATTTTNGACACCTTNGGNATGGANTTAGANGACGATAGCATTAAAGGAACACCTAANCGNGTNGCAAANGCNTACGTCAATGAAATATTCGGAGGGCTATTGCCAGANCACAAACCCAACTCTTCAACCTTTGAAAANAAGTACAGTTATGGCGAGATGCTTGTNGANAAAAANATCGTTTTGTATTCAACTTGTGAACATCACCTACTNCCAATAGTCGGAAGAGCACATGTCGCTTACATNTCTAAAGGAAGTGTTGTTGGNCTTTCTAAAATCAACAGAATAGTTGATTATTATGCAAAAAGACCACAAGTTCAAGAACGATTGACNATTCAAATTGTGAAAGAATTACAGGACATNTTAAATACAAAAGATGTAGCTTGTGTNATTGACGCAAAGCATTTATGNGTAAATTCAAGAGGTATTAGAGANATTGCNTCAAGTACTGTNACNGCCGAATANGGNGGGGTCTTTGNACAAGAATCATANCGAAAAGAGTTTTTAGAATANATCAATATCGAAACTGAGTTTTAATGTTGTCANCAAACTCCATNTTTGCAAANNAACTTAAAGTCTACAANTCCATAAGNGGNACAAAAGAAGNTTTTGTNCCCTTAAAAGAAGGATATGTNGGCATGTATGTCTGTGGCCCAACGGTATACAGNAATGTNCATCTCGGTAATTGTAGAACTTTTATTTCCTTTGATATCATTTTTAGATANCTCTCCCATTTAGGNTTTAAGGTGCGTTACGTNAGAAATATTACAGATGCAGGTCACTTAGAAAATGATGCAGATGAAGGAGAGGATAAAATTGCTAAAAAGGCGAAAATAGAANAANTAGAGCCTATGGAAATCGTCCAAAAATACACGGTTGATTTTCATCAAACACTNAATCAATTTAANGTTTTAGCACCAAGTATAGAACCCACAGCTACAGGNCACATCATTGAGCAAATTGAAATCATNAAATCAATTATNGAAAAAGGNTATGCTTACGAAAAAAACGGTTCTGTTTATTTTGATGTTATCGCATTTAANGCTTCTCATAATTACGGTAAACTGAGTGGTCGTAATATTGAAGANATGCGCNCTGAAACACGTTCGCTCAGCGCACAAGACGANAAGAAGAATCCNCAAGATTTTGCACTTTGGAAAAAAGCCTCTNCCAANCACATTATGAGATGGCCNTCTCCTTGGGGAGATGGATTTCCNGGATGGCACATNGAGTGCACCGCTATGAGCAGTAAATATTTNGGCGATCAATTCGATATTCATGGCGGGGGAATGGATTTAAAATTTCCNCATCACGAGTGTGAAATNGCACAAGCTGANGCACANACTGATAAAAACCCAGTAAAATATTGGCTCCATGCNAATATGTTGACATTGAACNGCAAGAAAATGTCAAAATCAACAGATAATAATATTTATCCATTTGAAATTTTTAGTGGAGAAAATAANTTGTTGAGTAAAACATACACGCCGGCCGTNGTTCGNTTTTTTATGCTNCAAGCNCANTACACAAGNATTTTAGACTTNAGCGATAACGCATTAGCNGCNGCTGAAAAAGGATATNAACGATTGTCAGAGGCTTTAGAANTNTTAAAAANNCTCTCTAGCTCTAGTNNTTCTTCAATAAATATCNAACAGTGGATTNNTGATTGNTATNCNGCNATGAACGATGANTTTAACACCCCCATNCTCATTGCNAAATTATTTGAAGCCTGTAAATNTATACAAGCTATTAANGACGGAAAAGANTCTATCAGCAATGANGANTTGAATCTCTTACAAAAGAAANTAAAAGAGTTNACCACAGATGTNCTTGGTGTTNAATTTGAATCGNNAAAATCGTCAAAGGANAANAGTGAATTNATTTCACCACTAGTNGAAATGCTTNTAGAAGAACGCGATTTAGCTCGTGANAATAAAGATTACCAAAAATCTGATGAAATAAGGGATAAATTAAAACAGCTTGGAATTGAGATTAAGGATTCCAANGANGGAACCTCTTTNANTTTNAACNAATGATTTTAAAATTTCTTCTTGTTCTGATTCGCATTTATCAAGTTGGTATATCACCCTATACTCCAGGAGCTTGTNGATATACACCTACCTGCTCTTCTTATGCCGNTGAAGCCTTACAAAAACATGGGGTGCGAAAGGGAAGTNTACTNAGTATAAAAAGAATTTTGAGCTGTCATCCATGGGGTGGACAAGGACATGATCCCGTTCCATAAACAAGGTAGTTTGTAGCCAGTCTTTTTTTATCTTTAGAGAAAAATATACCATATGTACTTTCTCGGTTTTAATTGGAACCCCAACGATACCTTATTTAACCTTGGTGTTATTCAAATTAAATATTACAATTCTCTTTGGATCGCTGCCTTTATATTAGGGTGGTACCTGATGAAATCGGTTTTTGTAAAGGAGAAAAAGCCCTTGGAACGATTAGATTCCCTTTTTGTGTATTGTGTGTTGTCAATTATGCTCGGGGCTCGTTTAGGTCATGTATTCTTCTATGATTGGCCCTATTATTCTCAACATCTCATCGAGATTTTACTACCGATAAGAGAAAACCCAAACAGCAGTTTATTTGGTCTAATCAACGGGTACCAATTTACTGGGTTTACAGGTCTAGCAAGTCATGGAGCGGCATTGGCAGCAATCGGAGCACTGTATTACTTCAGCAAGAAATTTGAAGACATGAGCTTTCTTTGGCTAATAGATAGAATTACCATACCAGCAACTATAGGAGCAGCATTTATTAGAATAGGAAACTTCTTTAACTCTGAAATCAATGGAAAAGTAGTTGACGAAAATTTCATTTTTGCAACCCGATTTATAAGAGATAGCGCTGATATGCCGGGATACAGGGCACAAATGTTAACCAAAGAAAGCAACATCAATGAGGCGTATAAAGCACTAGAAAGTAATCCGCAATTTGCCAGCATCCTTGAAGACATTCCTTTTAGGCATCCGGCACAGTTATATGAAGCCTTTGCCTATTTAATCATTTTTGCAGTTCTTTATTTTTACTTCTACGAAAGAACAGATAGAAAAGATAAACCAGGATTTATGTTTGGCTTTTGGTTAGCCTCTCTCTTTAGTTTTCGATTTATTGTCGAATACTTCAAAAAGAGTCAAGGAGGGTTTGAAGAGAGCTTAGGATTATTGTCGACAGGGCAGTGGCTAAGTATCCCTCTTGTTTTAGGAGGTTTATACCTCATGTTTAAACCAAGAGCAGGTAAATCTATTAATGATGCCGTTAAAAAATAAGATTCTTAGTTTCATTGTAGGTCTAACCGCACTTACATCAATAAGCTGCAAACAATCCGGTAAGACTCAACTAAAACCAACTAAAATCAATCGTGCCTTTATACATGAAGGCAACTTACAGCTAAATTCTAAAGGTGAGCAAAAGAGTCACGAGTTCTTCATAGAAATTGCAGATGACGATTATCAAAGAGCAACAGGCTTGATGGACAGGCAAAGTATGAAAGATAATCAAGGGATGCTCTTTATTTTTCCAACAGAAAGACCTTTAAACTTCTACATGAAAAACACCTATATCGGTTTGGATTTAATTTTTGCCAATGACAAAGCTGAAATTATTCACATTCACAAATACGCCAAACCTTTAGATCTGAGTTCCATCAGTTCTGTGTTTCCAGCAATGTACGTTTTTGAAGTGAATGCGGGCCTTACCGATCAGCTCAACATTGAAATCGGAGATGATTTCTCATTCAACTATCTCGATGAAAAATAGATTTGTACTAGTCGATTACACCTTTACAACAAAACTTTTAAAGCAAATAGACGTTGACCCGTCCTTACCCATCTTTGATCTCAACAGTATAGCGAAATTTGCAGAACGGTCTGAACGATATCAAAAAAATGATTTTCATATTGAGACCAAAGAAAAACAATTGTTTTCCACCTATAGTAGTGGTGAAAAAAAATGGGCATTCTTCCACTATTTAATCTCCAATGACCCGAAAGAACTAGTGCTGCTTAACCCTTTTGACAGCCTTGATACAGAAAGGGAATTACGACTCAAATCAGAACTTCAAAAATATCAAAACAGAGGTAGTATTACACTAATCAGCACTGAAGTTCAAGATTGTTTTGAACAAATCAGTTGGGATAAAATCGAAGTTTTTAACGGTCAAATATCAACACCTATCGCAAACATTCAAAAGCTGGAGGATTACAGTCAAACCAGTAATTTAAAAACATTTGAATTACCACTTAATAAATTCATCGCAAATCAAAAAGACATTCAAACTATTTTTGAATTAAAAAATATTCAGCTTTCCTATGGAAATGAGGCTATTTTAAATCGTATTAATTGGACTGTTGAAAAAAATAACTTCTGGCAGCTCATAGGGCCAAATGGAAGTGGAAAGAGCACCCTTTTGTCTTTGGTTATTGGAGATAACCCAAAAGCCTACGGACAGGATATCACAATATTTGACCGTCCTAAAGGAAGTGGAGAAAGCGTATGGGATATCAAAAAGAAAATAGGTTACTTCTCCCCTTCAACTATTCTGAGTTATCCCAAAAGGAAATCGGTTTTTGATATGATTTGTTCAGGGTTTCAAGATGCCATTGGAATGTATCGAAAACCAAGTGACTTAGAAGTTCAATCTACACAAAAATGGATTGAGAGAATGGGCTGGAATTCACTTCAAAATCGATATTTGAAACATCTCAGTACAGGTGAACAGCGACTAATTATGATCATACGGGCTATGATTAAGCATCCCGCACTATTGATTCTCGATGAACCTGCAGTCGGATTAGATACACAGAGTAAATCACAGCTTCACCACTTGATCAACACCTATGTAGAGCAAAGTGAAAGTGCTGTAATTTACGTTTCTCACAAACCCATTGGTGAGCTTAGAGCAAATGACAGCATAGTTTTGAAAAAAACAAAAAGTGGATCAATATCGACTATCAACCCACCTGCTTAAATTATTTAATATAAATTGTAAATACCTTATTTTCTCTCTTCTATTTTTTTACGTAGAGTATCAAACATCACTGGTGTTGCGATGAATAAAGATGAATATGTACCCACAACAATACCTACTATCATAGCAAACATAAATCCTCTAAGACTCTCTCCTCCAAAAATAAAGATCGCTAGTAATACGATTAATGTAGTTAAAGATGTATTTAAGGTTCTACTTAGTGTACTACTAAGTGCTTCATTCACATTATTGCCTTTGTTCCAGCCTTTAATACCTACAATTTCACGAATTCTATCGAAAACAACCACCGTATCGTTTAGTGAGTATCCAATAACAGTAAGTATCGCCGCGATAAATGCCTGATCAATTTCCATATTAAAAGGCATTAATGCGGTTGTAGCTGAAAATATCCCCAGTACGATAAGTACATCGTGGAAAACAGCAGCAACGGCTCCTAATGAGAATTGCCATCTTCTAAATCTCAACAAGATATAAAGGAAGACAATCGTTAGTGAACCAATAATCGCCCAAACAGCATTTTTCTTAATATCATCAGCGATAGTAGGACCTACTTTGACCGATTGTAATATTCCGATAGATTTTTCAGAACTTCCCACTACAAAATCATCTAATGAAATACCATCAGGTAAATAAGGTAGTAGGGCATCGTATAATTTTTGTTGAATTTCCTGATCAACTTCAATACCTTCTACATCAACTTTATAGGGTGTTGTAACTTTAATTTGATTGGCTTCCCCAAAGGTCTTAACATTAGTTCCACTTCCAAATACATCATTGAGATCTGAGGCTATTTCAGAAGGATTGACCGCATCAACAAATCGAACTTGATAAGATCTACCTCCGACAAAGTCAACTCCTTGTTGAAGTCCTAAGGTAAATAATGAAAAAAGAGATCCGATTAGAACCACACTAGAGACCATATATGAAAGTCTTCTTTTACTCAAAAAGTCTATACTCACATTAGCCAGAATATTTTTAGTAAATGAAGTTACAAAAGCCAAGGTTCTTCCTTTTTTAGATAAGTACCCTTCAATGAGCATTCTCGTAATGAAAATTGCAGTAAAAAGTGAAGTTATGATACCGATCAATAAGGTAGTCGCAAACCCTTTGATAGGTCCAGAACCAAACATAAACAGAATAATCGCCGTAAGGCCGGTAGTGATATTGGCATCTAGGATAGACGATAATGCATTTGAAAAACCATCTATTACAGCTTGACTAATTCCTTTACCTCTTTTCAATTCTTCTTTAATACGTTCAAAAATCAGTACGTTGGCATCCACCGACATACCGATAGTCAAAACAATACCAGCAATTCCAGGTAAGGTAAGCACTGCGCCCAAACTCGTTAGTACACCAAAAATCAAAAAGATATTCAGTACCAATGCGATATCAGCGTAAATTCCAGCTCGTCCATAATAAAAGACCATCCACACCAAAACAAAAATCATTGCGATAAGAAAAGACATAAATCCACTGTCAATTGCTTCTTGCCCTAAAGAAGGACCTACAATTTCAGACTGAATAATTTCTGCCGAAGCGGGTAATTTTCCAGCTCGTAAAACGTTGGCTATATCTTTGGTTTCATTGATGGTAAATGTTCCTGTTATTTCAGAGCGCCCACCAGAAATAGGCCCGCTTGAAACTCCAGGAGCAGTATAAACTTTATTATCTAGAACAATCGCAATACCTGTTTTATTTTGATAAACATCTCCTGTCATTCGTTCCCATTCGCGAGCACCCTTAGTGTTCATAGTCATACTAACAGCAGGTTTACCAAACTGATCAAATGTATCTTGAGCATCTGAAACTACGTCACCACTAATTCTTGGTAATCCCTCTCGGTTGGATTTTAGCGCATATAATTCAGCGATTTCATCTTGTTTTCCTACACGCTGCCATGCAAACTTTACGAATTGTATGGCTTGAGGCAATACCTTCCTAACCTCAGGCATTCTTAAATACTCCCCTACAGCTGCCGTATCTTTTACAGCAATACGAATGAATGCATTTGACCCTTGAGCTGGTGCTATAAGTTTACTCAAAAGAGGATTAGCATTTGATGCACTTATTGAATCTTCAGCAACATCCGCTAACAAAGAATCAATTTCAGAAGAAGCTTCTTCATTTTCATCTTGTTGCTTGTCTAGAATTTGTATTAAAACCTGGTCTGCATCAAAAAGAAATTGGCTCAGAGCAGCCTCGGATTGAGGATAAGTTTCCCAAAACTCTAATTGCGCTGTTGAAGAAAGTAGCTCTTGGGCTCTATTTATATCTCTTGCCCCTGGTAATTCAACAAGAATTCTTCCAGAGTTTCCTTCTCTTTGGATGTTGGGTTGTGTAACACCGAAACCGTCTATACGTTCACGTAAGACCTCAAAGGCAGAGACAATTGATTCGTCTATTTTTCTACGGATGATAGGTTTAACCTCATCATCACTCATCTGAAAATTAACTTCGTCACTTAAAGATTTGTTCGCAAAAATTTCAGGAGAAGCTAATTTTCCATCTCCTTTCACATTTTCAAAGGCTTCAAAAAACAACTCGAGATAAGTTGCATCACTGCTTTTAGAGGCTGCATCAGCGTCTGCTATAGCCTTATTAAAAGCAGGATTAGAAGTATTATTGGCTAAACCCTTAAGAATGTCTTTTACCGAAATTTGAAGGGTTACATTAATACCTCCTTTAAGGTCAAGACCTTTATTGAGCTCTTTTGTTTTTGCATCGGCATAACTACTAAATCCTAAGACCGGCAAATCTGCTACTGAATCCAGGTAGACTGCTTCTATTTGTTCTCTTTTTTCAACGTAGTTTTCTTCTGTATCTTCTACATTGACCAAAGCGTAACGCTCTGCATCACCTTCAATTTTGTTGGTGATAAATGTGAAAGACAACTGGTATAAGCTCGCAAATCCAAAAAGAAAAGCAAAAAGCCTTATGAGTCCTTTATTTTGCATGAAAATAATTTTTAAAAAAGTAAAATTTCAAATGGCTGCAAATATATTATTTCCCTACCGAATTGACAATTTATACGTCAAAATGAATTTTGATAAGATAAACTGAGANATGCTGCCTTTTTTATCTTATAGAATTAACAATCCATTCGTTTTCTTAACCCCAATAGCACTCTCCTGCATTTTAGCATTTTCGGCATCTGAAAGTTCAATTTTGACAATAGATTCGATNCCATTTTTTCCTAAAACAACNGGNACACCAATACACAAATCGTCAAGACCGTACTCTCCATTTAACAAAGTAGAACAGGGAAATATTTTCTTTTGATCACAAGCAATAGCCTGTACCAATGATGAAACAGCAGCACCAGGAGCATACCATGCAGATGTTCCAAGTAATTTGGTCAACGTTGCACCACCAACTTTAGTTTCTGATACAATTTCATTCATTCGATCCGCGTCTAAANATTCAGAAATTTTTACTGAATTACGGGTTGCATGATCGATTAAAGGCACCATACCTGTATCACTATGTCCTCCTAAAACCATTCCATCAACATCCGAAATTGGTGCGCCTAAAGCTTCAGCAATTCTATACTTAAATCTTGCACTGTCAAGAGCTCCACCCATTCCGATTATTCGATTTTTCGGGAGATCTGTAGTTTTGTGAACCAAATATGTCATTGTATCCATAGGGTTACTGACAACAATTACAACGGCATTAGGAGAATGTTCAAGCAAATTTTCAGATACAGTTTTTACAATACCGGCATTAATTCCTATCAATTCTTTTCTGGTCATTCCAGGTTTTCTAGGAATTCCAGAAGTAATAACCACAATGTCACTGGAAGCTGTTTTGGAATAATCATTTGTGGATCCAGATATCTTCGTATCAAAATTGTTTAATGAGGCTGTTTGCATTAAATCCATCGCCTTTCCTTCTGCATAACCTTCTTTAATATCGAGCAAGACTACCTCGGAAGNGAAGTTTTTCATAGCGATATACTCCGCACAACTCGCTCCAACNGCGCCTGCACCAACTACAGTAATTTTCATATTTATATGTTTAAGTGTTTTCTAATCAGGCACAAAAGTAATCTTTTCATGAGATTATCTAAATCCTATGTTAATTCCTGCTCTTGTCGTATTAAAGTCAGAAAAACTGTGGTCTATATTCAAACGAAAAAAACCAAGTTTTAATTTGGCACCGAGCGTTAGACCAATGGCACTGACATCTGAATCTNCGGCTAAAGGATCAATAAAGGTTACACCTGAAGCCACTTGGTAAGCACCCAAAAGATTCAAATCACTTGACCCACTGATAATACCCACTCCTCCATAAATATTANATACAGGCAATTTTGTAGATAAAATTAAACTCATATTTCTAGATACTATTTGACTTTCAATACTTTGGTCGGGTTCTATCTGATAATTCGAATTGAGTTTTGTGTATCCCAAAAGAAATGATATTCCCAATGGTAGCGCCCGATCTAATGGAAGTATCTCAGAAACATCTAATTGAACTCCTCCACCTAGCAAGCTTACACTGACATCATTAGTGCTTATTGAAGGTAAAAACCTTCCTTTGATTTCAATTCCCTTTATCAATCCTACACTCGCTTGCAAAAAAGCAGAGGGTAAGAACTGTATTCCTTCTGAACGCAAACCTGCAGGTAAATCAAAATCAGTACGAACACTTGGTAAACCGTCGCCTAAAAATTCTTCAGCATAAACAGGCGTAGAAGCATCGCCGAGAACCGTTGCCACATATTTTTCTTGTACACCATCCGTAAAATTCAAATTAGCGTAACTAGTAGTGTTTAAGAGAAAACGTTCCTGTTTGCCACTCCATGTGGTGACATTAGCAATCAAAGAAACCTCAAAGGCCAAGGTCTTTTTAGATTTACCTGAATTGTACCAACCCCCTGAAAGGCTGTGAACACCCAACNGCATGGCAGGATTAAAATAACCTTGAGCAAACTGCTGAGCATCTTGCAAACCAGATTCAAAAAGTGCTTCTAAATTTTGTGCAGAAACACTACTGGTAACTAAAATAAAAGCAATTAAAGATTTAAAATTTGGGGACAACATTTAATTAAATTAAATTTTTGGATATCAGAAATGAAATAAAAGTAAAAAAACTCGCTGGTGGGGCAGCGAGTTTAATAAGTGAAAGATCATCAAGTTTATGCGTCTATATTGGCATAAACCGCGTTCTTCTCAATAAATTCACGTCTCGGCGGAACCTCATCTCCCATTAGCATAGAAAAGATGCGATCACTTTCTGTTCCATTATCAATACTCACTCTTCTTAAAGTTCTGAATTCAGGATTCATTGTAGTATCCCAAAGTTGTTCAGCATTCATTTCACCCAGACCTTTGTATCGTTGGACAGATGCACCAGAACTGTATTGATTTAATAGCTCATCGCGTTCTTGGTCATTCCAGGCGTATCTCTTTTTAGCTCCTTTTTTAACCAAATAAAGCGGTGGAGTCGCAATATATACATGCCCTTTTTCGATGAGCTCTCTCATGTATCTAAAGAAAAAAGTCAAAATCAAGGTTTCGATATGAGAACCATCAACATCAGCATCACACATAATTACAACTTTGTGGTACCTCAACTTTTCCAAGTTGAGTGCTTTACTGTCTTCTTCTGTACCTACAGTTACACCCAGTGCTGTATAAATGTTTCTGATTTCCTCATTTTCGAACACCTTGTGTTGCATCGCCTTTTCCACATTGAGAATTTTTCCTCGAAGGGGTAGAATAGCTTGAAAATTTCGATCTCTACCCTGTTTAGCTGTTCCACCTGCAGAATCTCCCTCGACAAGAAAGACTTCACACTTTTCTGGGTCTTGTTCTGAACAATCTGAGAGTTTTCCAGGCAAACCGCCACCATGCATGACATTTTTTCGCTGAACCATCTCTCGTGCTTTCGCAGCAGCGTGTCTTGCCGTTGCAGCAATAACAACTTTTTCGACAATACGCTTGGCATCATCTGGATGCTCTTCAAGATAATCGGTTAGCATTTCTGAAACCGATTGAGAAACAGCAGAATTCACCTCTCGGTTTCCTAGCTTAGTCTTTGTTTGACCTTCAAATTGAGGTTCGGCAACCTTCACAGAAACAATAGCTGTCAATCCCTCTCTAAAGTCATCTCCTGAGATTTCAAACTTCAATTTATCTAACATTCCTGATTGCTCAGCATATTTTTTTAAAGTAGAGGTTAGACCTCTTCTAAATCCTGATAAATGAGTACCCCCTTCATGAGTATTGATATTGTTTACATAGGAATGGAGATTTTCAGAAAAACCTGTGTTGTAGACCATAGCAATTTCTACAGGAATGCCATTTTTTTCTCCTTCCATCGAAATCACCTTTTGTATTAACGGCTCTCTCGTTGCCTCTAAGAATAATATAAATTCTTCAAGTCCTTTTTCAGAATAAAAGGTTTCATTCACAAATTCACCCGCAGCATCTTTTTGGCGATGATCCGTAAGTGAAATTGTAACTCCTCTATTCAAATAAGCCAACTCTCTTAACCTATTGGCTAGAGTTTCATAATTGTATTCTGTAGTTTGAGNAAATATTACAGGATCAGGGTAAAATGTGACGCTGGTTCCGTTTTTATCACTGTTGCCAACTGTTTTAACCGGGTAGAGTGCCTTACCTCGCTCATACTCTTGCTCCCATATCTTGCCATCTCTGTAAACCGTGGCCTTTAAAGCTGCAGATAGGGCATTTACGCAAGAAACCCCAACACCGTGCAAACCTCCTGAAACTTTATAAGAATCTTTGTCAAACTTACCACCAGCACCAATTTTTGTCATTACGACCTCCAATGCTGAAACACCTTCTTTTTTGTGCATCCCTACAGGAATACCCCTACCGTTATCTTGGACAGTAACAGAATTATCTTCGTTGATGAGGACATCAATTTTATTACAATATCCACCCATTGCCTCATCGATAGAATTGTCGACAACTTCATAGACTAAATGATGCAATCCTCTTACACCAACATCACCGATATACATCGAAGGACGCATACGAACATGCTCCATACCCTCAAGGGCCTGTATGCTGTCAGCAGAATAGTTTTTATTCGTATTTTTTTCGCTCATAAACTCGTGTTCATTTAACTGGAAAGTAACCTTACAAATATAAGNTTTCACCCTGTTTTTATAAGCCCTGAAAGGACCTTGAACACTNTAAGTTATCAACAATTAAATGTGAACAAAAAAAATCAGTCATACGCTTGCTCATGAACGCTTGCAATAGCTCTTCCAGAAGGTTCATTCATTGCCTTAAACGCCTCGTCCCATTCTAGTGCAATTTGTGTAGAACAAGCAACTGATGGCTCTTGAGGAACGCTCAAAGCTGCAGCATCTGAAGGGAAGTGACTCTCGAAGATACTTCTGTAATAATACTCCTCCTTTGTTTGGGGAGTTTGAATTGGAAATCTAAAGTGAACATTATCCATTTGATCATCGCTGACCTCTTGATCAACAACTTCTTTTAAGGTATCTATCCAACTGTATCCAACACCATCCGAGAATTGCTCTTTTTGTCTCCATGCAACTTCTTGCGGAAGGTAATCTTCAAATGCCTTGCGGACAACGTATTTCTCAATTTTACCATTCCCAGCCATTTTATCTTTTGGATTCAAGCGCATCGCTACATCTATAAATTCTTTATCTAAGAAAGGAACTCGACCTTCTATACCCCAAGCTGCAAGAGACTTGTTTGCCCTGAGACAATCGTACATGTGCAATTTGCTAAGTTTTCGAACGGTTTCTTCATGAAAATCTTGAGCACTTGGTGCTTTGTGAAAATAGAGATAGCCTCCAAAGAGCTCATCAGCACCTTCTCCAGACAAAACCATCTTAATACCCATTGATTTGATAACGCGTGCCATCAAATACATAGGTGTTGAAGCGCGAATGGTTGTGATATCATAAGTTTCAAGATGGTAAATGACATCCCTAATAGCGTCTAAACCTTCTTGAATAGTAAATTTTATTTCGTGATGGACTGTACCAATCTGATCAGCAACTTTTTGAGCAGCAGCTAAATCTGGAGATCCCTCTAGACCTACTGCGAATGAATGTAATCGAGGCCACCATGCAGTCTGCTCATCATTACTTTCTACTCGCATCTCGGCATATTTTTTGGCAACTGCAGAAGTCACTGACGAATCTAGCCCTCCAGATAATAGCACACCATAAGGAACGTCAGACATCAACTGACGCTTAACAGCAGCTTCTAAAGCATCTCTTAGTTCTTCAATTGAGGTTGTGTTCTCGGCAACAGCATCATAACTCATCCAATCTCTGTTATACCATTGTTCTGGTTCTTCAAGATTATTAGTCAACAAATGACCAGGAGGAAAAAGTTCAATTTTTGAACATACGCCCTCAAGTGATTTTAACTCTGAACCTACGTAAAACGTTCCGTATTGATCCCAACCCATATAAAGCGGTATAATACCCATATGATCTCTTGCAATCAAGAATTCATTTGTTTTAGAATCGTAAAGGGCAAAAGCAAAAATACCATTGAGTTGGTCTAAAAAAGATTTACCGTATTCTTTGTAGAGCGCGAGAATAACCTCACAATCCGATTCTGTTTTAAAACTGTAGGGAATACTTAAACTTTTTCTAAGCTCTTTGTGGTTATATATTTCTCCGTTAGCTGCCAAAATCACAGTTCCATCTTCGCTAAGCAGCGGCTGTTTACCCGACGCAGGATCAACAATTGCCAATCTCTCATGGGCGAGGATGGCCTTCTCATCTGCATATATTCCATTCCAATCTGGACCGCGATGTCTAATTTTCTTAGACATACTTAATAATTGTCCTCTCAATTCATCCGTTGGTTGCTTTAGATCAAAAGCACAAACAATACCACACATAGTTAAAGTTTTAAAATTTTAATCAAATTAAATTATTCTATTTCAAAACGTAAACTTATAATTAAATATTGTTTACAAATTATAACTAAAAATGACTAATAAATTAAAATAACTAACGTAAAATGATTGTCGGATTCACTTCTGAAACAATTCGTAATTTTTTAATGTACTTGTAATCCGGCCACAAAAGTCTTTTCGGCTTGAATATTGAGCAATTCATCGGAAGACGCCTTTAAGATATCTTTGGACAAAATCACAAAGTCGGCCCATTTACCAGATTCTAAACTCCCTTTTTCTCCCTCCTCGAAATTAGAATAGGCCGGCCAAATTGTCATTCCTTTAAGCGCTTCTTCTGGAGACAGCTTTTCAGACTCCATAAATCCTCCTTGAGGGTATCCGGCAGCATCTTGACGCGTAACCGCAGCATAAAAAGTAAGAAAAGGACTTACTTGCTCAACGGGAAAATCTGTACCTAGTGGTAGCACTCCAGATTTCTCTAATAAGGTTTTAAAAGCATAAGCACCTTCTATTCGCTCACTTCCTAATCTATCTTCGGCCCAATACATATCGCTAGTAGCATGAGTGGGTTGCACTGAAGGTAATATTTGAGAACCAAAATTTTCGATATCATCTAAATCAATTACCTGTGCGTGTTCAATTTTCCATCGTCGATCGCTTTCGCCTTTAAGCACCTTTTTGTAAGCTCTCAAAACTACAGCATTTGCTGAATCTCCTATGGCATGTGTGTTCATTTGATACTCACTAGCTGCAATACGCTGTGCCAACTGCTCAATTGCAGCTACAGGAGTAACCATTGCTCCAAAATGATTGTGTTGATCCGAGTATTCTTCTTTTAATGCTGCTCCTCTAGAACCTAATGCTCCATCTGCGTATACCTTTACAGACCTAACATTAAGTCGATCTGTTTTTAGAATTCCCTTGTCTANAAAGTGATTGACATCTTTNGGNCTGTTACTCACCATTGCATAAACACGAATCTTNAAATCTCCNGACTGTTGTAAACTGTCNATNAGTTCAATAGTNCTTCTACTAAGGCCAGCATCGTTNACCGTNGTTAANCCNTAACTAAAGCATATNTCTTCTGCCTTTTTTAAGGCTTGTATTTGTTCTGCTCTATTCAATTCAGGAATTACTCGATNNANNCGCTGCATAGGATTATCNACAAGCACTCCTGTGAGNNTTCCATTTTTCTTGACGATAGCNCCTCCATTNGNNGGTGTCTTTAAATTNATTTTAGCTAAATCCAAAGCCTTTTGGTTCACCAAATAAGCATGACCATCCACACGCTCTAAAACAACCGCTTTATTCGGAAATAAGCGGTCTAATTTATCTTTGGTTGGAAAATCTTTAATGGCCCAATCGTTTTGATCCCATCCTCGACCTAAAATAAATTGCATTTCAGGGTTCTCTTGCTCAAATAATTTGACTTTTTCAATGATTTCATCATAACTCAATGTTCCAACCAAATCAACGCGTTGTTGGTTTAATCCCAATCCATAAAAGTGACAATGCGCATCAATAATTCCAGGGATGAGCGTTTTTTGATCAGCATCAATAATCTCTTTAGCTTCATAATCCTCTAAATCACTCTCATCTAAACCAACAGCAACTATCTTTTCATTGTTGACCACCAAATAGGTTGCGTTTGGATTTTGATCATCCATAGTATAGATATTGGCATTGTGCACAATAAGATCCACTACTTCATTGGTAGAACACGAGGAAATAAGCAGCAAAACAAAAAAGGAAAACAGCACTCTCATAGCTTGAATTTTTAAAGACTTGAATTTAATCAATTTGAGTCAAAACAAATTCAACTCTACGATTTAATCTTCGACCTTCAGTAGAAGCATTTGTTGCTCTAGGATACTGACTACCTTGAGATTTTACCTCAAGTCGATTATTGTCAAGACCTAGATTCTCTAAATACAAAGCTATACCTCTAGCCCTGTTTAGCGCCAGCTGTTGATTGTACGCGTCACTGCCTTGACTATCAGTGTTTCCAATGATAGTTATCTTATAAGTGGGATGCTCATCTAAAAACACTTTTAATCGTTTGACACTCTCACGAGATTTTTGATTTAAAAATGCAGAGTCAAAGGCAAAGTATACATTTTCAAAAGTGTAAAGAACTTCTGTTTTATATGTTTTAGGAGGTGGATCGAGTTGAACTAATGAGAAATCGTCAATGTAATAGTATGAGCCCCGTTTAGTACCCCATGATATAGCGTCTCTCTTGAGTGTTGATCGATTTGTTTTAAGATTTCCAAAAATCAAAAACCGCTCAAACCCCTTGGCTTTGAATTTAAATTTAATCTGAAACCACTGATCTCTATTTAAATTAAAACTAGGTTTACGCGTCTGAAGCGAATGCATACGATTTTCCTTGTACTTTGCTATTTCCCCTTTTAGTAAATTGGTTTTCTTATTGATAAGCACTTCTTTTTCATTGAGCAAAATCTCAAAATCTCGAACAGCATAATCAGAACTCTCCGCAAGAGATAACCAAAAAGACAACTCGTATACGTGATCTTTTTCTAGCTCGTATTTAAATGGAACTTGGAGATATTCACGGTAATCAGAAGGAGCAATAAGATACAATCCAGCATACGCTTGACCGTTGTAAGGTTGTTGTTCTCCATTGAAATTCTTAGGTATACCCATAGACTCGCTACAACTGTTGAAATAATCCGTACTACCAGATGTTGCAGAATTCCAATGCTTTACATCGTAAGCAAAAGTTCCTAAATCTTCTGGACATTTCAAGAATTCTTCAAAACTTGGATTTAGAATTAAGTTTTGACCATGAACCACATACAGCCCCGCCCAATACACGAGCAAAGTACAGAACAGATTTCGAATTACTGCCGACTGTTTATTCATTGGTTAATTTATTTCAAGTCTAAACTGTCTCACTTTAGGCTAACGTAAATTAATACTATAACGTATATTTGAGATTCAAAAATCTTCTAATATGAATGACCATATACTCGAGATGAAAGATGCTCAAATCTTTCAAGGAAACAGTATCATTCTCAAAGATATTAGTTTAAAGGTACACAAAGGTGAATTTGTCTATATTATCGGAAAAACGGGAAGTGGCAAGAGCAGTCTTTTAAAAACTTTATACGGTGAATTGTCTTTGACAAAAGGACAGTCCGAAATAGTTGGTTTCAATTTGAGACAACTCAAAGAGAAGGACGTCCCTTATCTTAGAAGAAAATTAGGAATCATATTTCAAGATTTTAAACTGTTATCTGACCGCAGCGTTAGCAGTAATCTAGCATTTGTATTACAAGCCACAGGATGGTCTAGTAAATCTAAGATTGAGAAAAGAATAAAAGAGGTTCTTGAAAAAGTGGGCATGGAAAATAAAGCGCATAAATTTCCGCATGAATTATCAGGAGGTGAACAACAAAGGGTGGCAATCGCAAGGGCTCTACTCAATAATCCTGAACTCATTTTGGCAGATGAACCTACGGGGAATTTAGACCCGGAAACCAGTGAAGAAGTAATGACCTTATTACAAGAGATTCATCTAAGTGGAAATACTATTATTATGGCCACACACGATTATACCCTCATTTATAAGTATCCCAACAAAACCCTGAAATGCGATAATGCAACTATTTTTGAGGTAATGAACAACTAAATTATGGTCAGATTAGGAATAGATATAGGAGGCAGTGGAATCAAAGGTGCATTAGTAGATACCTCAACTGGTGAAATGGTGTCCGAACGTCATCGCATACCCACACCAAGTTCAAGATCTCCTTTAGCGATGACTGAGACCATCGCCCTTTTAATTGAGCATTTTAATTATCAAGGGGCAGTGGGATGTGGTTTTCCAACCATAGTAAAAAATGGAATCTGCACATCACCAGGTAATTTATCCCCTTCATGGGTAGGTGTGGATATCAAGGCGCTTTTCACCCACAGAACCTCTTGCGATTTCACCATTATAAATGATGCAGATGCAGCAGGATTCGCAAGTATTCAGGAACTGAATGAGGAACAAAAAAAAGGTTTGGTTTTAATGATTACAGTAGGAACCGGTTTAGGAAGTGGAGCCTTCTTTAACGGTCAACTTATTCCCAATTTTGAATTAGGACAAATTCCTTATAAAGAATACACTAAAATTGAAACTTGGGCTGCTTCTTCTGCTAAAGATCGAGAAGGGTTAAGCACCAGAAAGTGGGCAAAACGCTTTAATCGATTTCTCGAAGTAATTGAACTCATAACCGCTCCTAACCTTATTCTTGTAGGAGGAGGAATCTCCAAAAATTGGGAGAACTTTAAAAAATATATAACTATCGAGACTCAAATTGAAGCCTCAGAATTAAAGAATCAAGCCGGAATTATCGGAGCCGCTATAGCAAGTGTGAATTCAATAAACTAAATCGTCTTATTTCGTTTTCGATCGACCTCTCTCAAATGTATTTTTCTCAAACGAAGTGCATTAGGAGTAACCTCAACATATTCATCCTTTTGAATATATTCCAACGCCTCTTCTAAGGTGAATTTAATCGCAGGAACAATCTTTGTTTTGTCATCAGAACCAGCTGCACGAACATTTGAAAGCTTTTTTGTCTTTGTCACATTGACTGTCATATCTTCTCCCCTTGCATTTTCTCCAATAACCTGGCCTTCGTAAATGGGCTCACCCGGATCGATGAAAAACTTACCTCTTTCTTGGAGTTTATCTATTGAATAAGGGATAGCAGTTCCATTTTCCATAGAAACCAAAGACCCATTAATTCGGCCCGGAATCGCACCTTTTAATGGTTGAAACTCTAGAAATCGATGTGACATAATAGCCTCACCTGCTGTTGCGGTTAAAAGTTGATTTCGAAGACCAATGATCCCTCTTGAAGGAATAACAAACTCACAAATCATTCGAGTTCCCTTGGCTTGCATACTAATCATTTCCCCTTTACGCATGCTCACTAATTCAACGGCCTTTCCTGATATCTCGTCAGGTAAATCTATGGTAAGTTGCTCAATAGGTTCACATTTTTGACCATCTACCTCCTTGATAATGACCTGGGGTTGACCAATTTGCAACTCGTAGCCTTCTCTTCTCATCGTTTCTATTAAAACAGATAAATGAAGAACCCCTCGTCCAAATACCATAAACCGGTCAGCGCTATCTGTCTCTTCTGCACGAAGTGCAAGATTCTTTTCAAGCTCTTTTTCTAAACGTTCTTTTATGTGTCTTGAAGTGACGAATTTTCCGTCTTTACCGAAAAAGGGACTATCGTTGATCGTGAAAAGCATACTCATCGTAGGTTCATCAATTGCTATAGTTTTTAAACCTTCAGGCGTCTCCACATCAGCAACGGTATCTCCAATTTCAAAATTATCCATTCCCACAATAGCACATATATCACCTGTTTGAACAGTAGACACTTTTTTACGACCTAAACCTTCAAAAACAAAAAGTTCCTTTATTCTCGATTTAGCGACACTCCCATCTCTACGAACCAAACTTATTTGCTGACCTTCATTTAGGCTGCCACGTTGTAATCTACCAATCGCAATTCTTCCTGTAAACGAAGAATAATCTAAAGAAGTGATGAGCATTTGAGTATTACCTTCTTTAGGTTCGAAGGAAGGTATATGTTCTAAGACCATATCTAGTAAAGGTTCAATATTTGAAGTCGGTTTTTGAAAATCCTCAGACATCCAATTGTGTTTAGCCGAACCGTATACGGTTGGAAAATCCAATTGCCATTCTTCAGCCCCCAATTCAAACATTAAATCAAAAACTTTTTCATGTACTTCTTCTGGTGTGCAATTTTCTTTATCGACCTTATTGACAACTACACAAGGCTTTAGACCTAAGTCAATAGCCTTTTGCAACACAAACCGAGTTTGAGGCATAGGTCCTTCAAAGGCATCTACAAGCAACAAAACACCGTCAGCCATATTGAGAACGCGCTCAACCTCTCCACCAAAATCAGCGTGTCCGGGAGTATCTATTATATTTATTTTATGGTCTTTGTAAGATACAGAAACGTTTTTTGAAACAATGGTGATTCCTCTTTCGCGTTCTAAATCATTATTATCCAAGATTAAATCTCCCTTGTTTTCATTATCTCGAAAGAGTTGACAATGAAACATGATTTTATCCACAAGGGTTGTTTTACCATGGTCAACATGGGCAATAATTGCTATATTTTTGATTTTCGACATAGGAATCTGCGGATATTAAGTCTTTCAGCGCGCAAATATACTTGTATTTTAAGCAATGGTTTTAACTTTGAACAAAGTTTACTTATAAATGGAATCTTCAAAAATCTCCAAACTCAAAAATTCTGCTTCAAATCAATTTTTTTTGTTGGCTGGTCCATGCGCAATCGAAGGTGAGACAATGGCGATGCAAATAGCAGAACACATCTGTGAGCTCACAGAAAAATACGACATTCCTTATGTTTTCAAAGGAAGTTTTAAAAAGGCCAATCGAAGCAGGTTAGACTCGTTTACAGGAATCGGAGATGAGAAAGCCCTAAAAATATTGCGTAAGGTTAGTGAAACCTTTGATATTCCAACGGTTACAGATATACACAAAGAAGAAGATGCAGAATTAGCAGCCGCTTATGTAGATGTCTTGCAGATTCCAGCTTTTTTAGTAAGACAGACAGACCTGATCGTTGCGGCTGCACGAACTGGTAAAGCCGTCAATCTCAAAAAAGGCCAGTTTATGAGCCCAGAAAGCATGCAATTTGCAGTTCAAAAGGTTCAAGAAAGTGGAAATGACAAAGCCTTGATTACAGAACGCGGTAGCATGTTTGGCTATCAAGATTTAGTCATAGACTACAGAGGCATTCCCACCATGAAGAATTACGCTCCAGTCATATTAGATGTAACACACTCTCTTCAACAACCCAATCAATCGAGTGGAGTCACTGGTGGTAGACCAGCACTAATTTCTACAATGGCCAAAGCTGGTATAGCCGCAGGAGCTGATGGATTATTTATTGAAACGCATCCAGACCCAAGATCGGCAAAAAGTGATGGAGCGAATATGCTGCCTCTTGAACAATTAGAAACGCTCTTAAAGCAATTAACGGCGATACGTAAGGCTATCAAGGAATCAAACTAGAGTCAAATAGTCTAGGAAAATAAAAAAGTAACCTTTACGTATCATTTTTAAAATAAAATGTTACCTTTGCGTTACAATTTAATTTAAAAACAACCTATGACAAGCTTTATCAACCTATCGTTATTTTCTGATCCACAGTTATTGATTCCAACAATAGCAATACTAACTCCCTTGGTAATTGTATGGATTGCCATTTTCTTCAATAGCAGAAATCAAAAAAATAAATACAACACTATTATTGAAGTTTCAAAAAACATCAAAGACTCTGAAGACGTTAAGGAATTACTCGATTCACTTCAAGAAAAAAAAATCAAATACCGACCTTAGACGCAGCGGAGTAGTGAGTATTTTTATTGGAATAGGCCTATTTTGTTTGGGTTATTTTGGTTTGAACATCAAGGTTTTATACGGAGTAGGTTTACTAGTATCCTTTATCGGTATAGGTCAAATGATCGCTGGTTACATCTATCCGAACCAAAGCGAAGAAATCAATAAAACAGTCGAAAGTTTTGAAAAAAAAATAAGCGTTGGGTAAAAATCATCAGAAGTTATTGAACAATCTGCAAAGCCTCAGAAAAGCCAAAGGCTTCACCCAGCAAGAATTGTCTGAACGTGCTGATGTATCTCGAAAAAGTATCAACGCCATTGAAAACGGAATTTATGTTCCTTCAACTGTACTCGCATTGAAAATTGCGTTAACACTAGAATGCAGTGTAGAAGACCTCTTTCAATTACCCTAATATTTTTGTGGTAATTTGCTAAAAATCAACTTATCTTAACAAGATAATTACCCTTAGCAGGATACACTCATTTCTAGATTCCATTTTCATGAAAAATTTCTTTTTCCTTTTAGCCCTTTTGAGCACACTATTAATCACAGCTCAAAACCACAGCCACGCTGGAGACGAACCCTTTCAATATCCAAATATAGAGGGTTATATGACCCTAAAAACTGATTTACACATGCACTCTGTGTTCTCGGACGGTTCGGTTTGGCCCGATATCCGAGTTCAAGAGGCCTTGATGGATGGCTTAGATGCTATTGCAATAACAGAGCACCTGGAGTATCAACCGCATTCGGCAGATATTCCACATCCCGATCGGAACAGAGCGATTAGATTAGCTGAACAAGAAGCAAGAGACCACGATCTTATCATTATTCCTGGTTCTGAAATCACTAGAAGTGCTCCAATAGGTCATAACAACGCTATTTTTATTGGAGACGCGAATGAACTGCTTCAAGAAGACGCCTTACAATCATTTAAAACAGCAAAGAGGCAAGGAGCTTTTGTGTTTTGGAATCATCCTGCTTGGTATGCACAATCACCAAATGGAAACCCTGTTCTACGGGAATTCCAAAAAAAACGCATTGCACAAAACGAACTTCACGGTATAGAAGTGATCAACTTTGGCGCATATGCTGAAGAATCACTTGCCTTAGCCTTGGAACACGATTTGGCCATTTTAGCCACTTCAGATGTGCATGGTCTTATAGAATGGGACTACGCAAATAAAGGTTTAAAGAGACCCTTAACTCTAGTCTTTGCCGAAGAGCGAAGTCTTAAAGGTATGAAAGAAGCCTTATTCGCTCGAAGAACTGTTGCAGCCTATAATGAGCTATTGATTGGAAAGGAGGCCTTTTTAATTCCCCTCATTCAGGCCATGGTTGAAGTTCAGAACATCTCATATATCAACAACACTAGTATTTTACGGCTAGAATTAAGTAACAACTCCAGCAGTGATTTGATCCTTGAAAATCAAATGAATTACACCTTTTATGAGAGTTCACCTGTAATTCATTTAAAAGCTGGCCAAACCAAAATAATTCAAGTCAAAACATTAGAGGCGATCAAAAATCTAAGGCTAAAATTTAAGGTTTTAAGTGCCTATACGGCACCCAAGGTTCATCCCATAGTAATGTGGGATATTTCAGTTCATACTCCTTAAAAATAAAATGAACGGTTTCGAACTGTGCATTTTTTTTTAATTTCGCCTTTCGTTTCTTTGAAATTATGGGGCCGACCGGATTAGACAGCGAGATCAATTGGTTGGTAAGCATGCCGAGCTATGAAATTAATGCTCGTTAATATCTATTTCAACCTTTTTAAATGGCGAAAATAACTACGCTTTAGCTGCTTAATAATTCGAAGTATAGTAGAATCAAGCCCAGTCCCGCTAGGCGGGAGAGCTAAATGTCTCTTAATAGCCCTTGTTGATGGCGATTAGATTAGAGGCACCATTAAAGTCAACATAGAATACAAATGGCTTTGGTTTGTATTTAAATCTTAAAAAGCTAAGGAATCAATAGGCGGTTTTCGGTCAGTTGTTTCTCGAAAATCAATCGAAAACTAAGCATGTAGAAAGCTAATTAATGGCTTGTTTGGACGAGGGTTCGAATCCCTCCGGCTCCACTTTTATTCAATTCTTATGGTTTTATTATAAAGGTCAAATTTTGTCCATTTAACAAGAGCTATCCCTCCTTTTTAACCAAAAATATTTGCCCAGCGAAAGAATATAACCTACTTTCCAAAAGCAATTTAAAGCTGTTTACTAACATGAGACTTTATTACCACTTCGTCATCACTATCTTTTTCATTTTAACAGCATCCGATTTAGTAAAACACAAAAATATTGAGATTCCAAATTCCGCAAAATTTAGTTCAAACCAGATTAACACTTATTGCTATGACAATTTAGATGAATTAGTTTATGAAGGAAATGACAATAAGCAGGAAGTTGAAAAAATCAGAACCGAATACGCCAAAATAGAAAGAGAAAAAGCTACTTATTACAAGTACACTAAACTAGCAGCTAGCGACAAAACACTCATCCCCGTCGAATTTGGAGATCATCTAAGTTTTGTTCAAGGTGAACACAAAACCATCAAAGATCAATGGCCTATCGATGCTTTTAATCTAAGAAGAAGTAAAGGTGGCGAAGTCGTTCATTTCTACTTTGATCAAGATTTTGATTTAAGACTCATCACCTTAAACCAATTTGATCATTGGGATGGATTTTGGAATACTACTCTAAGTTTTTATTTCGCAAAGAAGGCCAAAAGTCCCTTTTTTTTCTTTATGGATTCCAAGAGCTACAATTATCAGGATTACGATGAAACAATGACGACTTACACAGAAGACCGTGTGTATTACAAAATAGACAGTACTTATGACGAAAGCGATTGCCCTTTAATCATTTGGGCGCTGCATAAAAAAACAGAAGTACTCGAGAGTCAAGCAGAAAAAATTAATCCCAAAAACACAAGGAATAAACCAATGGAGGCTGAGTCAATTCAAAAATTTGCCATTGAAATTCTTACAAATCAATACGGTACAAAACTTGACCAATTCGACATTTTATTTCCCGTTGAACAAGAAATGAAATAATAACTACTCTTTAGGAATAATGAGCACGATAATAAGCCTCTCTATTAGCCTTATTCATTCCAACCGTTTGATCCATAAAGCGGTTTCGTTCCTCACGGGTTTTAAAAACCCAAATGCAAACCGTATCACTACTGTGATAAATGGCCTTTAATTCATCGTCAATTGCGCAAATTTCCTTTGGAATTTCGGTTGAAATACAAATCATATTTCTTTTGATTTAACAGCACTAAAATAGGCGTTCTGAATTTGTTTCGAAAAGCGATATCAAGCATTATTTTCTATCTTAAAAAAGTTTTAAGCGCTACTCATGAAAATTTTATGGCGAATTCTTAATGGGCTTACTCTTATTGTAATTGTATTAAGTCTTTTGATTTCTGTGCTATTTGGATACCGCGATATCCCAACAGAAGAACTCAAACTCAAATATGGGCAAAGGCCTTCTTCTTTCATTTCCATTAATGGAATAGAAACCCATTTTAGAGATGAAGGAAGTACTGCTGACAGCATACCCATTGTTTTAATCCACGGAACTGGAGCAAGTCTCCACACTTTTGATGCGTGGACCGATGACCTAATACAAGATTATAGAGTAGTTCGTTTGGATTTACCTGGATACGGACTCAGTGAACCCTTTATTGATAGCGACTACTCCATCGATCACTACGTATCCTTTATCGATGATTTTTTAAAAGAGCAAAAAATTGAACGCTGCATTATTGGAGGGAATTCCCTTGGTGGACACATTGCTTGGCAATACACCCTTCAACACGCAGAAAAGGTTGATCGATTGATTTTAATTGATGCGGGCGGATACCCGAGTCGTTCAAAAAGTACTCCCCTAGCCTTTCAACTTGCAGAAATTCCTATCGTCAAAAATATATTCAAGTTCATCACTCCAAAATTTGTAGTACGCTCTAGTGTTGAAAACGTATATGCGAATCCTGATAAAATCACCGAAGAACTCATCGATAGATATTTCGAACTCAGTTTAAAAGAAGGGAATCGTCAAGCTTTTATCGATCGTTTTCAAAAACAAAAAACCCGCGCATCACATGAACAAATCCCTAAGATTTCTCAGGAAAGTTTGATTTTATGGGGAGAAAAAGACTTTTTAATACCTGTAGAGAATGCTTATTTATTTGAAAAAAACCTACCCAATGGCACATTAGTACTTTTTGAAAATCTTGGGCACGTACCTATGGAAGAAGATGCAGAGCAGAGTCTTAACCCTGTATTGAATTTCTTAAACCAAAAAAATTAAGGCTTTTCTATATCTACAGGCATAACTTTCACAATGACCTCATTTCTGCGATTGTAAAATTTATAAGGCGAATCATAAGAAAGCACGAGAATATCTCCCATGATTTCAATTTGCTCCTTATCAAGAACAGAAAACAGTCTTTGTTTAGCTTTCAAAACCTTAGACTCATTTGAATAACCACCATAACGTATAGCTGCAAAATAAGTTTGTTCCGATTGATATACCTTTACCCCTTTAGCAATAGGCTTAGGAGCAGTTTCTTTATACTTCTTTGGTAAGACAAATTCCATGGTTTGTACATCTTCTTGAGTTTCCATGTAAACAGGAGTAGTCATCGCAATTTTTTCACGAGAATCATTATCTCCCGATATGTAACGAAAAAGTGCATTAAAATTTCTGTTATTGCGTAAAGGACCACTTACTTTTACTTTCATCGCAGGGGGATAATAACGTATCTCAACATCTTGATGCACTGAAATCAGTTCATAGGGCTGAGTTTGATAGGATTGCGCCATAATGAAAGTCATTAAAATAAATTGAAATAGCATTTTTTATTTAAAAATACGTCAGTTCTAAGAATCAAACCCAGCCAAATGAATAAGTTTATGTCAAAAAATGCGTAATGTTGTGTAATGGATAAACTTCGTTTCTTTCTGATTAAACTCCCATTAATAGCTGTTGTGAGCTTTGTTATTTGCAGTATTTTGGCAGCAGTTATCTTTCCTGGAACTGAAAAAGAAGTCATCGGATTTAAATCTGACTATTATTCCTTTACGCATAACTTCCTTAGTGAACTCGGAGGTTTAAAAACAAACCCTTATCAGACCAATCCCAATATCACCAAAGAAGACAACACTATAGCCATGCTATTATTTAATGGAAACTTACTTTTTATTGGCATAATCATCATCTTGTTCTACTATCACTTTAAAAAAGCCTTTGTTTTAAAACAAGATACCTTAAGAGCTAGGCGCTTTGCGGCCATTACAACTCCTGTGGGTGTAGTCGCAGGTTTTCTATTTGCAGGAATTGGTGCTGTTCCATTTGATCTTCACTTTGAACTACACGTATTCTTTGCACATTATGCTTTCCTATCGCTCCTCTTTCTAGCTATATTCCATAGCTTATCCATAAATAATTCAAAGTTCCTTAGCAACCATTACTTATATGGGTATGTTTTATTTTGCCTTCTGCTCTTGATCTATCTCTATATTATATTTTTTGGACCACTTATAGCTCCTAATGTAAAGTATACAGAAAACGAATTAATGCTGCAGGTTGTATCACAAAAATCAATTGTAATCAGTTTTATAATCGCTTTTATTCATCAAGTTTACGGGTTTTCGAAACTACTTAGAACTGAACAATAATTCATCACTTTGAATTCATAATGCTCATCATAGAAAGAGCAGCTTGTTTTCCGACCATTCGAATTCGATTTCTTGGAGTATCGTCTCCTATTTCAAAGACTACACCTACCGCTTTGTGTTTGTTCAAAAACCAACCTTTCGAAACAGGCTGAGTGCTCTTGCTTGGCTTCTCATTAACCTCATAATCAGATATATTAGCTTCTAAGCCACTAAACCACCTCTCTAAAAAATTGGGCATATGAGTAGCAGCACGCTCTTCGTTGGTATAAAAAACGTCATAATAGGTGGAGTGAAAATCCAAACCAAGTACTAATTTAGAATTACTAGCCTTTAAGGTTTTCGAGATATAATCAACGGTAGTTTTAATTTCTTTTTGGTGGTACTTAGACCAATCTCTATTGAGATCGACACCACCAGAATTGTGCCTCCAATGTCCCAAATCCACACCATCCGGATTCATTAGTGGAAATGCCAAAACACGATATTTATCTAAAAAATCCGCAGATTGTTGTCCAGATTCTAATAAGGTTGAAATAAAGGATTGGAAGGCAAAATAACCAGTAACTTCTGGTGGATGCTGCCTTGTTATAAATACCACAACAGGTTTGCGCTCAGTACTTCCTTTACAGATATCAATAACCTTAAAAGGTCTCTTTAATGCTGTTTTACCAATTTCTTTGAATTGAATATAGGACTCTTTGCCTTCTAACAAATGATCTACCCAAGCATAAACCTCATCACTGTTATGTAATTCCTGGGCTGAAATCAACTTTGGCGATGAATTCACATTGATCTTTAATATCGTTTGATTTTCGATCTGCTGAAAAGAAATAGAATCAGCGGCAACCCAAGAACGATCTTCTTTTATTTTGGGAAAATAACGATGCTTGTATGCCTCAGGATAATCAAATTGCAAGGTTAAAGATTGTTGAATGTCGCTCCAAACCTTAAATGCGTAAAATGGACTTGGATTGATTGGAGTGTTTTCTGGCCAAATTCCAAGTCGATAGGTACTATCATTAAGCTGTTGAACTGAATTCAGACGTGCACCATTAAAGTCATTGGAGAAATAAACGCCTGCACTCTCAAATGAATAGGTTTTTTTTTCTTGAAATCTTATGGGTTTAGATCGCGTATCCACATAGTTTTCAAAAGAAACCTTGGGGGTAATCGCGCAAGAAGCTAAAAATAAGCTAAGACATAAATTGGCAAGGTGATTTACTCTTTTCATGAAAATATTTTAAGACACAATTTAGTTCAAAAAATTAATGCTATCACGAAAAGAATATAGAAGCATATACGAATTGACATGGTACAATAGTCTTCTAAGAATTATTTAGAGGTCTCTTAATTCTCATTTTTTGCAAATAGGGTTTAAAACCTGACTTTTCGTAAGCTAAAAGTGCACTTTCATTCTCACTGTACACATCGAGTTGAAATTCGTCATGACCTTTTTCTTTACCCCAATCGAAAATTGATTGTATGATGGCATGATTCACGCCTCTACCGCGAAAATCATCTTCGACATACATAAAACCTAAGTAAACAAAAGTCTCAGGATTTTTATAAGACACACTTGATTTTATGAGCCCGTAACCCGACCCAATAACAAGCTGTTCGTGTTCGGCCACGACAACCTTTATTTCTGGGTCTAAAATGTATTTTTTGATGTCGTAATAATGAATTTTTCCTGCTTTTAGGTTTGGATCAAAATCCCGCTCATAAGCGATTAATTTTTGTTCAAATTCGAGCAGTTGTGACAGATCATCTATCACAGCATCACGTATGAGAATTGAATCTGAATTCATACAGCTTTGGGCTTTTTATTTAAGCTCACGTATTGTTTTTAAGGTCTGTGCTACCTTTTTTTCGATACCCTTGAAGTCTCCGCTATTTACAGAATGTGAATCGATGAGTTGCGAACCCAATCCCACACAAAATGAACCCGCATCAATCCAAGATTTCAAACTTTCTTTATCGGTTTGAACACCTCCAGTTGGCATTATACACGTCCATGGTTGTGGACCCCTTACCGCCTTGATAAACTTAGGACCATAAATCGAAGCTGGAAATAACTTGACAACATCACAGCCCAATTCTTCAGCGCGATTGATCTCTGTCAGTGAACCACAACCAGGAGCACAGAGCACCCTTCTTCGGTTACAGATTTTCACAATGTCTTCACGCAGAGAAGGTGTTACCACAAATCGAGCTCCCATTTGCATGTAAAGCGAAGCCGCAGCAGCATCCGTAATAGATCCAACCCCTAAAATCATACCTTCCAAGTTCTCTTTAGCATAGGCACTTAGTTCTGCAAAAACATCAAAGGCGAAATCACCTCTTGCCGTAAATTCTAACAATCTTGCACCTGCATCATAACAGGCTTGTAGTACTTGCTTTGCTACACTAATATCCGAATGATAGAACAAGGGAACCATTCCCATTTCTCTCATGAGTTGTAAAACTTCTATTTTGGAATTTTTAGTCATTAGGCTTTCTATTCTGTATGAATGATTAATTGAATTTAAGAAATATAAATTATCGAGCAACCCTTCCTGAAGCGTCACCAGACATCAGCTTCAATACTTCATCTACGCTAATTAAGTTGGCGTCACCTTTTATAGTATGTTTTAAACAAGAGGCTGCCACTGCAAAATCCAAAGCGTATTGATCGTCTTCGGGATAACGGATAAGACCGTAAATCAATCCGCCCATAAAGGAATCACCTCCACCCACGCGGTCGACAATATGGGTGATTTGATACTCTTTTGATTTATACATATGCGATCCATCATAAAGAACTCCAGACCAAGAGTTGTGCGAAGCTGAAAGTGAACCCCTCAGTGTCGTAATGATTTTCTTGGCATGTGGAAATTTAGTTCTCATCTGCTTACAAACAGACAAAAATGCATCTGCCTTGACTTGTTCACCCTGAGTAGTAATATCTAATCCTTCGGGCTTTATATCAAAATGTTTTTCGGCGTCTTCTTCATTTCCTAAGATAATATCACAAAAAGAAGTCAATTCAGTCATGATTTGCTCTCGCTCCTTTGAATCGCAATAAGTCCAAAGCTTTGCCCTAAAGTTCAAATCTGTAGAAATCGTCAATCCCTTTTCTTTGGCGATCTTTAAGGCTTCCAGAAGGCTATCTGCAGCACTTTTTGAAATTGCTGGAGTGATACCTGTCCAGTGAAACCAAGTCGCCTTATCTAAAGCGCTATGCCAATCAATCATTCCTGGTCTAATTTCAGCCATGGCAGAATGAGCACGGTCGTAGATCACTTTACTTCCTCTGCTCACAGCGCCCGTCTCAAGAAAATACACGCCTAAACGTTGCCCTCCAAAAATAATTTTTTCGGTCCCAACTCCCCTTTTTCGGAGTTCCATCAGCGCACACTGACCTAAATCGTTATCGGGCAATCGGGTGACAAAATCAACTTTTACCCCATAATTAGCAAGGGATACGGCTACATTGGATTCTCCTCCTCCATAAACCACATCAAAATTGTTGGTTTGTGAAAAACGCATGAATCCCGGAGGGGATAATCGAAGCATGATTTCTCCAAAGGTTACAACGCTATGCATATTTTTAGTTCGTTTAAGCCACTCTAAATTCTTAACATCTCATTGATTATTAAAAAAAAGAGCTTTGAATTGCTGAATTTTACCTACAAGATAATTGCTTTCTTAAGAAATAGGCGAGATAAAATTTGATTCAGGTCATTAAAAACAACATTTGCTGAAAAATAGTACCTTGAAAACATGCTGAAAAATCTCGGAGACTATTTTACTGCTCAGTTCAAAAAAATAATGCCAGACGCCTTTGTCTTCGCACTGGTTTTAACACTGATAGTCGCTCTTCTAGCCACACTATTTGTAGAGGCTTCACCCATTGAGCTCATCGATTCTTGGTATAAAGGGTTTTGGGTATTACTGGAGTTTGGAATGCAGATGAGTCTTCTTATCGTTACGGGATATGCCATTGCACTCTCTCCATTTATCGATCAAAAAATTGAAAGCTGGTCGGCGCATATCAAATCACCAAACCAGGTTTATTTGAGCGTTGCCATTTTTGGACTCTTACTTTCTTTTGTGAGTTGGGGATGGGTAGTCATCGCCGCTGTATTCGGAAGAAAATTGGCACTTAAAGTCT
>NZIP01000062.1 GCA_002691645.1 Flavobacteriaceae bacterium | reverse complement strand
CAGACTTCTGAGATACTGAATTTATTTTTTTACCATAAACGACAAGACTTTGACCCACTCTTATGGTGTTGGATTTCAAATTGTTCCATCTTCTGAGATTTGAAATACTCACCCCATAACGCTGGGCAATTTTTCCTAAGTAATCGCCTGACCTCACTCTATATCGACTTCGTACAGGCTGAGTTTTTTGCAATTCAGAGTTTTGCTTTTCTCTGCTATTCCAAGAAGCTTCTGCAAGCTTGTAAATATCTTTTTCGTTACTGACAAAAACCCCTGTTTTGAACTTGGGCAATCGTAAAATATTGGGCTTGTTTTGGTTGTAATTTTTTGGAATAACTCCTCTTTTATAGGTGGGGTTTAAAATTTCAAGCTCTTCTATGCTCATGCTTAATGTTTTAGACAAATGCTCAAAGGATATTTTTGTCTTCACATGAACTGTATCTGTCTCAAAATAATTTCTTTCATAAGGTTTAGGACTCAAGCCATAGTCTTCTGAAAACTCAAAGGCAAACATCGTCGCTATAAACAAAGGCACATAATTCGCAGTTTCTCTAGGAAGGTAATTTCGGAGATTCCAGTAGTTGTTGTATCCTCCAGACCTACGTCTGGCCTTATTTACATTTCCTGGACCAGAATTATAGGCGGCAAGAGCTAAATCCCAATCATCAAAAGTGTTATAAAGTTGCTGTAAATACTTAGCTGCAGCCTCAGTTGATTTAATCGGGTCATAGCGCTCATCGATGTAGTTGTCTACTCTTAAACCAAAATAACGCCCTGTGGCATACATAAACTGCCAAAGGCCTCTTGCTCCAACCCTGGATCTTGCTTTTGGATTTAGCGCTGATTCAGCAATTGCCAAATATTTTAATTCTATTGGCAAATCATTCTTGTCTAACTCCTGCTCTATCAAGGGAAAATAGAATTGACTAAGGGTCATCATGCGCTCTAAAAAGGAGCGTTTATCCTTCAAATAGTGAACAATTACGCGCTCTAGTTGTTTGTTATATTCAAAATTGAATGGAGATTTTCGATCTAAAATCTCAAGTCTATTCTTAATTTCCTGCGTACTTAAAGGGCTCGTATTGTCAATAGCTTTCTCGTAGGCAATATCAGATTCATCCACTAACTTATTGTCATTGTCAAAAAAACTAAGCATGTTAGAAAGCATAATACTGTCTGCGACATACGCTGCTTTCTGATCTTGTAAATCATAAGTCACCCCTCTTTGATCAGCGTAAGGAGAAGGGTTTCCGATAGGTTTAAAACCGTCTACAATTTGGTCTGTTGGCAATAATTGCTGTTGACCTAGGGCCAAACAAAAAGAAGCAGAAATAAGAACACCAGACAATATTGTTTTCATAATCATATTTAGTTGTTATGCAGTACAATCAAATATAAGCATTGCACTACTAGCAAGAAATCATGTGCTCAGAAAATTAGATGAGTTTTATGATAATATCGCTGCAATTCCAGGGAGTGTTTTACCCTCAAGACTTTCCAGCATTGCTCCTCCGCCAGTGGAAACGTAGCTCACTTTTTGGTCAAAACCAAACTGCTTAACGGCTGCGACAGAGTCTCCTCCACCAACTAAGGAGAATGCTCCGCCTTGTGTAGCCTTATCCACAGCTTCACCAATAGCAATAGTACCTTTAGCAAAAGTTGACATCTCAAAAACACCAACAGGTCCGTTCCAAAGAATGGTCTTTGATTCGGCAATAACTTGGCTGAATTGTTGGATTGTTGCTGGGCCAGCATCCAATCCCTCCCAACCTGAAGGAATTTCGTGAACATCGCAAACGCTAGTATTCGCGTCTACACTGAAATCATCAGCTATAATAACATCAACAGGAAGGTGAACTTGTACATTATTGGCTTTTGCTTTCTCTAAAATAGAAAGCGCTAGATCTAGCTTGTCTTCTTCGCATATTGAATTTCCAACAGAGCCTCCAAGAGCTTTGATAAAGGTATAAGTCATTCCTCCACCAACAATTAAGTGTTCAATTTTAGGAAGGATATTTTCAATAATGGTAATTTTAGTGGAGACTTTTGAGCCTCCCATTATAGCGGTTACAGGTGCTTCTCCTTTTTCTAGGACCTTTTTGGTCGCTGCAATCTCTTTCTCCATTAACAATCCAAAACACTTATTTTGCTCAAAAAACTGAGCAATTATAGCCGTTGAAGCATGAGCCCTGTGAGCCGTGCCAAATGCGTCGTTCACGTAAATGTCCCCAAGTCCTGCTAGTTGTTGTGCAAACTGCTGATCTCCAGCTTCTTCTTCGAGGTGAAAGCGCAAGTTTTCTAATAAAATCACTTGACCTTGATTGATTTGAGCACAAGCATCTTTTGCTTTTTGACCAACTGTATCATCAATAAAATTGACTTCAACGCCGAGAATATTACTCACTTTTCTTGCGATATGACCAAGAGATAACTCTGGCTTAACTTGCCCTTTTGGTCTTCCCAAATGACTCATCAGCACAACAGACCCTCCTTGTTCTAAAATGTGAAGTATTGTCGGTTTAGCGGCTTCTATGCGCGAGCTGTCGCTTACCTCGTTGTTTTCGTTTAANGGAACATTGAAATCAACTCGAATCAATGCTGTTTTATTTTCAAAAGATGTGTTTTGTAGTGTTCTCATAATTGGCGNATAAAGACGCGNCAAAATTACACAAAACATTCANCTCTTAAAATATAAATTGGGTTATTCAGAGATTAGCNCTCTTATCTCCTANCGGCTAAATCGTATATATTATCTTTGACCCATGCAGGCAACAGANATTCTAGGACAGCAAAATTTAATTCANAAGTTTGAGAAAAACATNGCTGACAATAGAGTNCCTCATGCTCAAATTTTCCACGGTTCGGCNCTNACTGAAACTTTGCCTTTAGCGCTGTATTACAGCTACTTACTGCTCAANAAAGACGAAAGAGTGCTGCGTTTAGATCATCCTGACGTACACTTTAGTTTTCCNGTTAACACCACCAAAGAAATNAAGAAGAACCCCTTGTGNAAAGACTTCATTTCGCATTGGCGAAGTTTGNTTCAAACCTCTTCGTATTTCTCTTTAAAAGACTGGTCAGAAACTATNGGAGTAGAAAACAAAAGTTTAAANATTGGTGTTNATCAAGCNCAAGAAATATTNGCTTCGCTCAAGCTCAAGTCCTTTGAAGGAGCGTATAAAGTGATGATTATCTGGGGCGCNGATCTAATCAATGTTCAGGCTGCCAACAAACTCTTAAAGCTCGTAGAAGAACCACCNCAAAAAACAGCNNTNATNCTCTGCNNCAACAAGTTANANTCTATTCTAAAGACAATTCGTTCACGTTGTCAACTGGTNCACTTGAGNACTCCTGCACCAGAAATTATTCGAGATAAGCTTATCAATGAAGGGGTTGAGCNAAAAAATGCCTTCTCGTCTGCNCTGCAAAGTGAAGGNAGCTTAAGTATAGCTCGAGGGCTTTCAGAGCGNCTAGATNAANTACACCCCTTTGAAACTGCGTTNGTTGATTGGATGCGTACAGCNTTTATGGCTAAAAAAGACCCTAANTCTGGNAAANAATTAGTTGATTGGGGNGAAAGAATTGCNACTTTTAGCAAGGAAGAGCAAACTGCTTTTTTAAAATACAGCCTTNACATTATTCGAAAAGCACTTATGCTTAACTATAAATCTGAGGCCTTGGTANACGCTTCTGTTTTGCCTTCGGGCTTTGATCTCAAGAAGTTTGCACCCTTTGTCAATGANCACAATGTTTTTGAACTGCAAGAACTGATTGAAAATGGCATTTATGAAATCAAAAGAAATGCAAATGCAAAAATGCTTTTCGCTCATATTGCACTCCANACCACNCGATTATTACATCAAAAAAAATAACTCATGAGCCTTTTACAACTTGAACTACTCTACACTCTAGGATTATTAATTTTTGCCATTGTTTGGCTGCAAAGTGGGATCTCTAAGCTCATTGACTTCAAAGGAGAGTTAGCCTATTTCAACCAGCAGTTTAAATCGACTTGGGGCATAAAATATATGGTAAAAGAAAGCCTTCTGCTTATAACTGTTCTTGAAGTAGGAAGCGGCCTCATTCAAATAGCGGCCATTTTTAGCCTGTGGACTAATCAAAATTTAATTCTGAGTTACTGGGCTGGCTTAGCGAGTTTATTTACGCTATTTACGCTTATTACCGGCCAACGAATGGCAAAGGACTACGCTGGNGCCCAGGGAATTATGGTCTATNTTTCGGCTGCCNTGATTTTCTTATTTATACTTCACTCTANNGGNCTAAANACATAAAGAACAGCAGAAGATTCTCCAGTAAAAAGAGATTTTAGATTGGAATATAGCCCTACCANAAAGGCACAAAANATTCCNACTGNTTTAGGTTTNTTTTGGTACTGCTCTGACAACAANCTCACAAAGAAAGCNTCTAAGAACATCTTTTTTCTNATCTTTAATTCAAACCCTGCCTTTGCNGCTAAAGAAACCATTCCATAAGACGAAAGATGCCATAAATGTCTTGGCACATCGTANCCTGCCCAATAACCTTTATAATAATGTGCATCAAAAGACTTAAAATTTGGGATGGCCACAAAAAGAAGTCCATCTGNAGAAATACAAGACCTCATCTTTCTCAAGGCATTCAGAGGATCANTTATATGCTCTAGGGAGTGCCAACAAGAGATTACATCAAAAGAGCCGCTCACCTCATCTACTGAGNCAACCGTATTGAGCCCTNTGNTATGAAGCTCTTCTTGTANTTCTTTAGAAACCTCAACACCNAGAACATCGAGCGACTTAAANTGCGNTAAAAAAGACCCGTCTCCACANCCCACNTCAAGAANAGCCTTTGGTTTATTAGAAAGACTNTTNAGTATNAATTTCTTTTTCCATTGATTACGCCTTGACTTCAACGCTTGATANACCTGAGAAACNAANGATTTGTTTTTTTGGTGTGATAAGTANTTCTCGCTCTTATAATAAAAAGAAAGNTCATCAGGCACTCCTANNGTNTGATAAGAATCCAANTCTTTGTGGTATTCGAGCGCGAAGGTNTCTTTTGACAAGAACCAATCGGTAATTTTTTTGCTTGTTTCACGTGGAACGNAACTCATCTNCCCAAAGCCACTAANAAAACAGATATATCNGCAGGGCTTACNCCGCTTATTCTCGAAGCCTGAGCAACTGAGTCTGGCTGTATAGCNAGCAACTTTTCTCTCGCCTCATAAGACAAGGATTTTAAGCTGCCGTAAGAGAAANCCTCTGGAATTCTGACGTGCTCTAAACGACTAATTTTATCTGCATTGTTCTTTTCTTTTGCGATATANCCCGAATACTTCACCTGAACNTCTANCTGGGNTAANGCCTCNTCNGANAAANGACCCTCNGTCNATTTTGGNTTTNACNACNTCGAGTTTTCTCATGTCTTCAAGACGAATGTTTGGACGAGACAACAANTTGAAAAGCTTNTNGTCCTGCTTTACCTCAGCACTTCCNGCCGCTATCANCATTTCGTTAGCCTCTTTAAAAGAATAGGAGGNGTTCTTAAAAAACCCTACCAGATCTTGCGTTTGACTCTCTTTTTCTTTCAGAGCNCTNAGCCTNCTTTCGGTCACAACNCCTAGTTCATGCCCTTTTTCGGTAAGCCTAAGATCTGCNTTGTCTTGNCTNAANANGGTTCGGTACTCCGCNCTAGAAGTGAACATTCGATAAGGCTCTTCTGTACCTTTTGTCACTAAATCATCTATAAGCACTCCNATATAAGCCTCATCTCTNGATAAAATAAACGGATCTTGTTTTCTAATGNTCAGCACAGCNTTTATTCCNGCCATTAACCCCTGAGAAGCNGCCTCTTCGTAACCNGTTGTTCCNTTTATCTGGCCCGCAAAAAAGAGATTTTTNACCAACTTAGTCTCTAGGGTGCGNTTTAACTGAGTAGGAGGNAAATAATCGTACTCAATNGCATAGCCCGGCCTAAAGAAGCGGACGNTTTCAAAACCTTTCACAGAACGCAAGGCCTTGAATTGCACGTCGTCTGGCAAGGAGGTTGAAAACCCATTTACATAAACNTCAACNGTATTCCACCCTTCTGGCTCAACAAAAATCTGATGACTGTCTTTTTCGGCGAAACGATTGATTTTGTCTTCAANACTNGGACAATANCGTGGNCCAATGCTTTTGATTCTNCCATTAAACATTGGAGACCTGTCAAACCCTGAACGCAGCANGTCATGCACCTNTTGGTTAGTGTGAGTCAGATGACAAGACACCTGCCGCTCNAAACGCGCGCCTGACATATACGANAAGACCCCCGGCACTTCATCTCCAGGCTGAGGAATCATTTTTGAATAATCAAGNGAGCGCCCGTCCACTCTTGGCGGNGTTCCAGTTTTCATGCGACCACTGTCGAAACCAANCTCACGCAATTGCTCTGTCAGACCAACAGACGCCTTCTCACCAGCNCGACCTCCACCAAAATTTTTATCACCCACATGNATCAGTCCGTTTAAGAANGTGCCNTTCGTTAAAACCACAGATTTGGCANNAATGGTTANNCCTAAAGAGGTTTTNACCCCTTTTATTTCGCCCCTTTCTTCTACCAAACCAACAACCATGTCTTGAAAAAAGTCGCANNTCTCTGTTGCTTCTAACATCAAACGCCAATGCTCAGCGAANAACATNCTGTCNTTTTGAGTTCTTGGACTCCACATTGCAGGNCCTTTTGACCGATTAAGCATCTTAAANTGAATTGCNCTTTTGTCNGACACTATTCCACTGTAACCNCCCAGNGCATCGATCTCACGAACAATCTGNCCCTTTGCAATNCCTCCCATNGCNGGATTGCANGACATCTGCCCTATGTTTTGAAGATTCATAGTAACCAACAAAGCAGAAGCTCCCATNTTTGCGNCNGCAGCCGCAGCCTCTGCNCCNGCATGNCCNCCGCCAACTACTATTACATCGTAATNNTTGTCTATCATTTTTTGTGTTCCACGTGAAACAGNCCGATTAGNTCGGCTTCNTTGGCACGCATATTTTCTTGTTCTTNTTCNGTTTTATCNTTTAGNCCNGACAGATGNAACATACCGTGGGAGCATACACGAAAAAGNTCTGTTAAAAAAGAAACGCNATAACTACAAGCGTTTTCTCTAATTCTCTCGTGACTTANAAANANATCTGCTTCNTGTAGNCCNTCGGCAGAATAATCAAANGTGATGATNTCTGTGNAATAATCATGATTCAAATACTTCTGNTTTACCTCCAACAAAAAAGCATCNTCACAAAAAANAAAATTNACAACNTGACTTANNCCCAAATGCAACCTNGTTTTTGTTAAAGACTCTTGNAACCCCATCTCATCACCCCAATTCTNANGGAATCCGGAAAGAATTATTTCANTCATAAAACAAAAATATATCATTCCTAATACTTAGTTTCGCTTTTAAAACAAATTATACTATGAAAGTACGCGTTCGCTTTGCTCCTTCGCCAACTGGACCTTTGCATATTGGAGGGCTTAGAACCGCCTTGTTCAACTATCTCTTTGCAAAAAAACATCAAGGTGACTTTATTCTTAGGGTAGAAGACACCGATCAATCACGACTTGTAGAAGGCGCGGTGAAATATATTCAGGACGCGCTAAAATGGCTCGGCATTCCTCCTGACGAAAGCCCAGCGCACACAGGAGATTACGGACCATACAGACAAAGCGAACGAAAAAAGACTTACGAAGAACACGCCATGAGACTTATTCACGAAGGCAAAGCTTATTATGCTTTTGACTCCACCGAACAGCTTGATGCGCTTCGCAAAGAAGCAGAGGGAAAAGGCGTAAAATTTATCTACAACCACAAGAACAGAGACACCCTAAACAACTCCTTACATATAGGCTCAAACAAAACCTCCAAGCTTCTTGAAGAAAAACACCCTTTTGTTATTCGTTTCAAATCCCCACCAAACCAACAACTTCATCTCCAAGACATGATTCGCGGCCAAATTGCAATAGACTCCAACTTACTAGATGACAAGATACTTTTTAAGAGTGACGGTTTTCCTACCTATCATTTGGCTAATGTTGTTGATGATCACCTAATGGCAATTTCTCATGTAATTCGAGGAGAAGAATGGCTGCCATCACTGGCCTTACACTATTTACTTTATCAAGCCTTTGAATGGACGCCACCGAAATTTGCGCATTTACCATTATTGCTTAAACCTCAAGGCAAAGGAAAACTCAGTAAAAGAGATGGTGAAAAAGGAGGCTTTCCTGTGTTTCCGCTCAGCTGGGGAGAGTCTATTGGATTTAAAGAGTCCGGGTATTTGTCAAACGCCACCTTGAATTTTCTCGCACTTTTAGGGTGGAATGAAGGTGTAGAACAAGAAATTTATTCCTTAGACGAACTCAAACAACGATTTGAAATTGCTAGGGTCAACAAGTCTGGTGCCCGTTTTGATATCGATAAATTAAAGTGGTTTAATCATCATTATATACAACAGTCATCAAACTCCTTTTTGGCCAAAACGCTGCAAAACCAACAGCACACCCTAAGCTCTTTTAGCCTAGAGTCTCTCGAACACTTTATAGGTCTCGTAAAAGAACGAGAAACTTATATCTCAGACATTTACACTAACAACATCTATTTTTTTGAACCTCCCCTAACATATGACCCAAAGGCGCTCAAAAAACAGATAAAAGAAGACACTTCGGACTTGTTGTCTGAATTTGCGACTAAAATCAAAAATCTCGCCGTATTTAACACAGAGGCGCTTTCCAACTGCCTCACCACTTATTGTGAAGAAAAAAACACAGGACTAGGTCGAATTATGGCGCCCGTTCGCTTATCTTTAGTAGGGGAGTTAAGAGGACCTTCTATATACGAAATTATGGTCTTTATAGGAAAAGAGTCCACTCTTCAGCGCATTGATAACTTAATACAACACACCTCATAAATAACATAATTATGGTATTTCAGATTTTATACTTCGTACTAGGCTTATTGTTGCTCTTTACATTTGTCTTTATTGTAAAACAACAAACTGCCGTTATTATTGAAACTTTTGGTCGTTTTACCTCTGTCAGAAACGCAGGTATACAGTTTAAAATTCCATTGATTCAAAGAAAGGCAGGGATAATTTCACTTAAAATACAACAACTTGATGTAATCGTTGAAACCAAAACGAAAGACGACGTTTTTGTAAAACTCAAGATTTCTGTTCAATATGTTGTGCTGAAAACCAAAGTCTACGAGGCTTTTTACAAGCTAGAACACCCTTCAGATCAAATAACGTCTTATGTTTTTGACGTAGTACGAGCGGAAGTACCAAAAATGAAACTCGATGATGTCTTCGTAAAAAAAGACGACATTGCGATAGCTGTTAAGTCAGAACTTCAAGAGTCTATGATTGAATACGGCTACGACATAATTAAAACGCTAGTTACCGATATCGATCCTGACGAACAGGTAAAACATGCCATGAATCGCATCAATGCTTCTGAACGCGAAAAAATAGCTGCACAATTCGAAGGAGACGCAGCACGTATTCTAATTGTTGAGAAGGCGAGGGCCGAGGCCGAGAGTAAAAGGCTTCAAGGTCAGGGTATTGCCGATCAGCGAAGAGAAATTGCAAGAGGGCTTGAAGAATCTGTCGAAGTGTTAAATAAAGTGGGGATTAATTCTCAGGAAGCGTCTGCACTTATCGTAGTCACTCAACATTACGACACCTTACAATCTGTAGGAGAACACACCTCTTCAAATCTAATTTTATTACCCAACTCACCTTCTTCAGCCAATGACATGCTCACCAATATGGTGGCCTCATTTACGGCAAGCAATCAAATCGGTGAAGCAATGAAAAACAATGATACCACTAAGAAGAAGTCTCAATCTTAGCCCAGGTATCTCTAAGACCCACTGTTCTGTTAAATACCGCCTGATTTTTGCTGTTTCTTCCATCGCAATAGAAATATCCCATGCGTTGAAATTGATAATGTTGCCCTTGTTTTGCTTCGTTTAAGGAAGGCTCAATAAAAGCGGTTGTTTCCACTAGGGAGTTTGGGTTTAAATGAGAAATAAAGTCAACATCTTTGTCTTCTTCTGGCTGAGCTACGGCAAATAATCTGTCGTATAGCTTGATGTCAGCTTTCTTTGCGTGTTTAACACTCACCCAATGCAGGGTTCCTTTGACTTTTCGTTTACTCTCCTCCGTTCCGCTTCCAGATTTAGACTTGGTGTCATATGTACAATGCACCTCTATGACTTCACCAGCATCGTTTTTAATACAATGCTCGGCCTTGATGATATAGGCGTTTTTTAATCGTACTTCGCCTCCTAGTTTTAACCTAAAAAACTTTCGATTGGCCTCTTCTCTAAAATCTGTCTTTTCAATGTAAATTTCTCTTGAAAAGGGTAGCTCTCTGTGGCCCATACTTTCATCTTCAGGATTGTTTTCGGCTTTGAGCAACTCCTCTTGACTCTCTGGATAGTTTGTAATTACAACCTTTAAAGGGTCAAGAACCGACATTACTCTAGGGGCAATTTTATTGAGGTCTTCTCGAACAAAATAATCTAACACATTCAGGTCTATTACATTTTCTCTTTTTGCAATTCCGATAGCCTCTGCGAAATTTCGTATTGCTTTGGGGGTATATCCTCTTTTACGCATCCCGGATATAGTGGGCATTCTTGGGTCATCCCACCCGGTCACATGACCGTTTTCGACAAGTCGTAAAAGCTTTCGCTTTGAGACTACTGTGTGCGAAAAATTTCGTCTGGCAAACTCACGTTGCTTTGGCCTAAGCAATTTAACATCAACGAGTTGATCTAAAAACCAATCGTATAACTCCCTATGCATATTAAACTCCATAGTACAAAGTGAATGTGAAACCTGTTCGATATAATCACTTTGACCGTGAGTCCAATCATACATCGGATAGATACACCAGTCACTAGCGGTTCGGTGATGAGATTTATGAAGAATTCTATAAATGATAGGATCTCTCATGAGCATATTAGAGGAAGACATATCAATTTTTGCCCTTAAAACATGTGCACCCTCTTCATAGTCTCCGTTTTTCATCCCCTCAAACAAACTCATATTTTCTTCTGCACTTCGATTGCGAAATGGACTATTCGTTCCTGCTTTGGTTGGCGTTCCTTTTTGGGCGGCTATATCTTCTGAAGACTGAGAATCCACATAAGCCAAGCCCCTGACAATCAGTTTTTTAGCCCAATCGTGAAGCTGACCAAAATAATCTGAAGCATAACACTCTTTTTCCCACTCAAAGCCAAGCCAAGACACATCCTTTTTAATGGCGTCAACGTATTCTTGTTCTTCTTTGGCAGGATTAGTGTCATCAAACCTTAAATTAACAGGAGCCTGATATTTTAAACCCAGTCCGAAATTTAAACAAATCGAACTTGCGTGGCCAACATGTAGATATCCGTTAGGTTCAGGAGGAAACCTAAAGCGTAGCTGTTCTTGCTTATAGTCTTTAGACAAATCCTCTTCTATTATTTGCTCAATAAAATTTAAAGATTTTGGGGCGCTCTCCATAGAATATGTATTGTTTTGCAAATTTAGCACTCCTTCAAGAACATTTCACCACAAGAAAGGACTCTTTTACAACATTATATTTTTAAAGCTGCAGTTGGTCTTGAAATTTAGACACATAAACGATAACCAAGCTTAAATAAGACGATGATGAGAAAGGTTCTAACTGTAATTTTGTTGTTCATTGGGCTGAATACTTTCGGACAATTACATGTTCCGTTTGAATCAAGGCCTTCAGAAACCTCCATTAAGGTTAAAGGAAATTATACTTTTCTGTCAAATTCTATTCTCAACAGATACGACAGAGACAATAATGCTAATGTTGCCTACAATGGAGAAGAAAACAACAACGACCTTCACAGAGATTATATTGACATAGATGCTGATGCAAGCACTTTTTCTTCGTCAGCCGCAGAGCTATCGCTTCCCGATTGTTCACGTGTCGTATATGCTGGTTTATATTGGGCCGGAAATTACAACGGAGAGGTTAGCAACAATTCTATGATTCCTGGTATTCCCCGTAACGATGCCACTAGAAATGCTGTAAACGCCATTAAACTAAAAATACCTGGTTCTTCAACCTATGTCGATGTAGTTGCAGATAACAACACTGACCCAGAAGGTAAAGAAGACCATATTATTATAGATGATCCTAACCTACAAAACGCCCCCTATGTATGCTATGCTAATGTTACTAACCAAATTCAAAGCTTAGCAAACGCCAATGGAACTTATACTGTTGCAAATGTTAGAGGAACAAGAGGACAGAGTGTAGGAGGAGCTGCCGGGTGGACTATCGTCATTGTTTATGAAAATGATGCAGAGACGAATAAAAACATTACTTTTTTTGATGGTTATGCGGCTATACAAGCCAATCAGGCTCCTGTAGACTTAACAGTGAGCGGCTTTAAAACAATAGATAATGGCCCTGTTTCAGCCAAATTTGGTATTGCAGCAATTGAAGGTGATCGCAGCTTTAGTGGAGATAAATTTTTGTTCGCAACACGAAACTATCCTCAATATGCAGAATTAGGAAATACACTAAACCCTGATATAAACTTTTTCAAATCAAACATTACAGAAAACGATCAAATCGCTCAAGGCTTATTTCCCTCAAGTGAAAACACCTTAGGCTATGACAGTGATCTTTTTGACCTTGAAAACAACAACAATAGTGTCATGGCTAACGGAGAAGAAGAGGCTTACATTAGGCTCAAGACCTTAAACGACACTTATTCCGCATTCCTTGTGGCCTTTGGGGTTGAAGTGATTGACCCTCAGGTAGATTTATTACAAAATATCGTATACAACAATAGTGCTTTTGAAGATTTAAGCATTGCCAAGGGTGAGGCTTTTCAAATTCAGCACAAACTGAGTAATACGGGTAATGATGAAGTTAGCAGCATGTCTATTACTGGAAGTGTTCCTCAGCAATTCGAATTTCTTGAAAGTGAGGTTTCATTGCCTTCAGGAGTTAATTATACCTATGATTCGACAAGTCGTTTACTAAGCTTGACTTTTGACGCAAATACTATTAGCAGCCAAGAACTCGTATATACAATTCCTTTTCAAATAACAGACAATTGTTCAGGCCTTATGGGGCCTTGTGGCAATTTAGTTGACTTTCAAATGAACACAAGTTATACCGGAGTTGTAAATCCGGCATTAAAAGAAAGTATAAGTTCAACTGACATAAGCAACTGTAGTCTGCCAAACTATGCCGCCAACAACTTCACGATTAATGGGCTAGAAGACTGTGACTCACCCACAAGTGTCAACCTCTGTGATGGAGACACAGAACTTGTTGCAGCAGAAGGCTACTCAGATTACACATGGAGATTTGACCAAAACCGAAACGGAACACTAGACACTAGCGACCCAATAGTCTCTTCAGGTACAAACACATTTATAACAACCTACACTGGTTTATTCTTTGTTGAACAAATTAGTGACAACCCAGACTGCTCGAACTCCATTTTGAGTTTTGATGTTGGTCAAAGTGGTTTTATTCAGAACAACCCTTTGATTCCTTATATCAATGGGGATATCGCCAATTACAACGGAACCATTTTTGAATGTGAAGACACCAATGAAGAAATCCCGATATTTTACCTGTGTGATGACGGATCTTCATACGACTTCAACCTAAACCTAAACGGTGTGGTCGACTACAGCTGGGAGAAGCTTGACCCCAATTGTGAAAATACTGATTTATGTACTTTACACAACAACAGTTGTGAGTGGCAAACTGTTACTAATTCTGCCAATAATATGGTTTCAGAAGGAGGGCTCTACAGAATTAATCTCACTCAAGAGGACGGCTGTACGACAAATTACTTTTTTAGGGTGGACCAACTAGACTATAACCCAGAGGTTTTAGTTGAAAACCACATGTGTACAACATTAGGCTCTATTGAAATCGCAAATCTTTCAGATCAATTCCGTTTTCGTTTGATAGACCCTATTACTTATCAAATTATTCGTGATTTTCAAGATAGTCCTGTCTTTGAAGGCCTTGCGGAAGGTGTTTATTCCGTTGAAATTGAGTCTAACCTAGAAGGCAACGCCTGTATATACTATATAGACTTGATTGAAATTGAAGAAATTGAAACAGAAGAAATCTTTTCATACAATCAAATTAGCTGTGACGAACTTGGAAGCGCCTCTGTCGAGCTAAGAAATGTAATCGGACAGAACACCTTCACCTTCTATGAAGGGTCTGATTTACTTTCAGAAACAACTACTGAAGAAACAGATTGGTCAGTTACAGATTTAACAGCCGGAACTTATCGTGTAGTTGCTGAGAACGAATACGGATGTGTTTGGTCGCACAATTTTACTATTGATGAATACGATCAAATGACCTTTAACGGTTTTGATGTCACTGAGATCGGTTGTCAAGAAGCTGAACTCAACATCGACATCCAAGGCGGTGTAGCTCCTTTCTCTTTTGCCCTTATGGCCAGTAACGGACAGGTGTTCTACAACGATGTCACCGCTGTTCCTGATAACGCATTCAACAATAGCCCTGAGAGCATCGCAGATCGAAATACCAACAATACCTTTACCTACGCCGTAAAAGATGCTAAAGGATGTATCATCATCCTGCCTGTAATTGAGGTTGAAGATCAAGAACTGTTTGATTATACTATTGCTGTTCAAGATGCAGGATGTTATGGAGAAAGCAATGGTGTAATATCGATTGATGTTATTGAAGCAGACGGGTACCAAATAAACGCAAGCCTTAATGGTGTTTTCAACGAAAACCTTCTCTTTAATAACTTAAGTATAGGTGAATACACTCTAGAAATAACAAAGACAAAAGAAGATGAAAGCTGTGTCATTACTGAGACTATAGAAATTATACAGCCCAACGCTGAAATTATAAGCAGTTTTAATGTAGGTGTATTTAGTTGTGAAAGTGGCGCCGAACTTGAAGTCACCTCAGAAGGAGGAGTCGCTCCTTATAAATACGAATTGTGGTACGATGGAGAGTTAATCAGTCAAAACGATCAGAACGGCATTTTCAATGGCCTGAGTGCTCCTGGAGAATATACAATTATCACAACAGACGCCAACGGTTGCGACTCAACTGATACTTTTGAAGTCGAACAGCCTGAGCAGGTGGAATACAGCATTAGCGTCAGCCAACAATTGAATTGTACTGATGCCGCCCTAATAAGTTTAAACATATTACAAGCGGGTACATTTACTACGCAATTAGTTGATGAAGATGGATTAATCGTGGAGGAAAGAACTGGAGTTCCTGATGGAAGCCACACATTTGAAGTTACAGCCTTTGGTTCTTACACTGTTGTTATTAAAGACGATATCAGTGGATGTACAACTGAAAGCAGTGTGGTCAGCATTCTTGAGCCTAGCTCACCAATCATTGAGTTCAGTGCTTCAGAAGACTATTTATGTGATAACACATCTACTACCTCTTTGACCCTTGTCGCTTCAAATTACGAAGGAGATTATACTGTTGACGTATTTAAAAACGGGCAGTTGTGGAAAAACTTTAGTGCTGCTGAAATTGAAAATGGCAGCATACAAAACGTAGAAGCCGGAGAATATTATGCCGTATTTACTCAATTGAATTTCCCTTTCTGTTCAGCAACTACAGGTTCTGTAACTATTGATGCTCCTAGTATACCTATTTCAATAGAAAACATAGACGTGTCTTCTGCTTCTTGTTCTTATATGAATGACGGCACTGTACAGGTTTCAGCTACAGGAGGGTCTGGAGCTATAACCTATACAATAACAGAGATTAATCAATCAAATACCACTGGTGTTTTTGAAAACATAACTTCGGGCGTATTCAACCTTGTGGTCACAGATGAAAAAGGTTGTGTTGACCAAACTTCATTTGAAATTGAAGCACCTGAAGAATTACTGCTCAATTTCGATGATTTAACCGGAGAAAGCTGTTTAGGTAACAACGACGGAAGTGCCGTCTTCACTATTTCTGGAGGAAGCGGTATATACGATGTATTTGTAAATAATGAGCTCATTACTGCGCCTTATGAATTCGACAATCTTACACCTGGAGTATATGATGTTGAAGTAATTGATTCAACAGGATGTAATTTAAACGGAGGCTTTGAGATTACCCCTGGGGTTACACTGAGCGCAACTGTTGCTCCCATATATCTTTGTGGTGAAAACAATGTGTTCAACGCAATTGATATAATTGTAGAAGGAGCTGATCAAAACCTTGTTTTTGCTTTAGACAGCAATGACCCAGCAGAGGCTAGAGAGGAAAATTACTTTGAAAACATTAGCCCTGGAGAGCACTTTATCTCTGTAATTCACCCTAACGGTTGTGCTGAAATTGTTTCTTTTGAAATAGACTATTTTGAACCGCTTGCTTTGTCAGTCGACCTATCAATTCCAAACCAGGCAACAACAGTAGTAACTGGTGGAGAAGGACCTTATGAAATCTTTATCAATGAAGACTACGACAACCCTATTTCGTCTGAAAACGGAAGCTTTGATTATCCTATTACTTCCTCTGGAATAGAGAGCTTTACTGTAATGGATGCCAAGGGTTGTGTGCAAACAGTATCTGCAGAGCTTACTTTTTACGACATTGACATTCCAAAATACTTTACGCCAAACAATGACGGTGTAGATGACACCTGGAAAGTGACAAACTCATTCGCATATGCCGACATCGATGTGCGAGTTTTTGACCGATACGGTAGACTTCTTATAAGTATGAAGGCAAACCAGGTTTGGGACGGAACCTATAAAGGAGCTCCTCTACCAAATGGCGATTATTGGTATGTGATTCGATTGAATAGCGTATCCAATCCATTAGAAAAAATGGGCCACTTTACTCTTTATCGATGATTTCATAGACTAAATGCCTATTTACTCCGTTGTAATACTATAAAACTATCACCATGAAATCGACCTTTAACCGTAAAAAGCTATTCTTGCTTCTCGCCTTTGTCCATTTTTTGGGCTCCGCGCAGGACAATTATTTGCCTCTATACACACAATACAATGCAGACAACCCTTTACTCATATCTTCAGCTTATGCTGGTATTGGATCATATATGAAGTTTCGTCTGAACGGTTCTAGTCAATGGATAGGTGTTGAAAATGCTCCTGCCACACATACTTTAACTACAGATTTTAGAGTGGGTAATCAATCAGGAGTAGGACTGGTTATGTACAACGACCAAAACGGATATACATCTCAGCATGGAGCTCGTTTTGGATTTGCGCACCACTTAACCCTTGATCCATTCTTTGAACAATACCTCTCTTTTGGTATATCCTATCAATACGACGGTTTTAGCGTAGATACAAGTGAAATAGGCGGGATGTTTTTAGACACCTATAGAGGAGATGAGAACAGCCATAATTTTGAAGTGTCTGCTCTTTATAGAAGAGGTGATTTTTTTATGTCTGTGGCTGTGGCGAACCTTTTACCGCGTGATATTAGTGTAGACGACGATCAGCTCATTAAAGCGCCTAACCAGTTAACGAGTTATGGAGTATTTACCGGATACAGTTCAAGAAAAAGAAACCAAAGCTTTGTTGTGGAACCTTCTGTTTTCTTTCAATATTTTCCTTCTGATAAAAGATCTGTCACTGACTTACACTTGAAAATTCGATGGAGAAAGACTAAAAGTTACTCCTATGTTGGTGTCAGTTCAAGGGTGTTGAACGAGCAGTTTGGAAACCCCCTATTTGTTGCTCCAATGTTTGGTATGAAAAAAGGAAACCTGTTTTTAGCCTATAGCTATCAGATAAACACTAACACCATATTCAATTACAGTTCCGGTTCACATCAGATTACCCTAGGATTAGATATCAAACAAAAGCCTTCTGCTTGCAAATGTACCTATTAGAAGTACATTTGCATAATGGGAATAATTAAAGTAAATAACATTCGTCTTTATGCTTATCACGGCTGTATGGCCGAAGAAGCTATAGTGGGTAGTGATTATAGGGTAGATATCTGTGTACATGCTAATTTAGATAAAGCTTCTGTAAGCGATAATCTCGATGACACCATTGATTATGTTAGGCTTCGCGAGATTGTAGAAGAGCAAATGAACATCAGGGCCAAGCTGTTAGAGGTTGTCGCCCGACGCGTCATAGATCTTTATTTTGCTGAATTCCAAGAAATAAGTTATGCCTCTGTTTGTATCGCAAAAATAAATCCGCCGATACAAGGAGATGTGGAAAGTGTCTCTGTGACTTACGAAAAAAGTCGCTCTTAAATCCCAAAAAATAATTTAACTTTGCAGCTCTTTGGCATCGTGGCCGAGTGGCTAGGCAGAGCTCTGCAAAAGCTTGTACAGCGGTTCGAATCCGCTCGATGCCTCTTTTTTTTTAAAAGATTTCTATAATTCCTCCTATAAAAGTATTCTGCTTCATTCTTTTCGGGTTTCCGTATATTGAAACGCGACCACCTGCGCGAACTTTAATGTCTACCTCTTCTGAAGCATTAATGATCGACTTTCCGCCAGCATTTACGTTTATAAGAGTGTATTTCGACTTCATTTCTTTTCCGTTGACGTATCCTCCAGTATTTACAACAACTTCTTGGTTGACGGTTTCACCTCCCAGAGTAATGTCTGAACCCGCTGAGGACCTCACTGTAAGTTGAGTAAACATTCCTTCACAAAATATAGTTGAGCCTTCTTGAGCTTTTAAAAGAATTTCATCTTGCTTTAATTTTTCTCCAAAAGTTATTTGAGAGTTTTCATTGGCTTCAACGGCCAATAAAGGATTCGTATAGTAAACCTTAATATTTACATTATTTCTTTTAAAATAATTCTTGACTTGTAATCGAAGCCTAAGAGCACTCTTTTTCTGTGAAATCATGACTTCTTTACTCATATTACCTTCGATTTCAATCTTGTTCTGGTCTGATGGGATCAGCTGAACCGTGAGACCAGAAAACACCTTGACTTCTTCAAATTCACTAAGCATTTGAGACTCCTGTGCGTTGATATTAGAAATTTGAAAGAATAAAACAGCAATAAATAAAAGTGCTTTTTTCATAGTAGTTGAGATTAGGGTTTTTATGTTAATTCAAATGTCAATTGTCTTTTTAATAAGTCAGCCTCTACAACACGAATCGCCACTTCTTGTCCAATTTGATAAGTGTTAGCTGTGTGGTGACCTACTAAAGCATATTGCTCTGAATCGAAGTAATAAATATCGTCTAAAATACTTTTAATACGCACAAGTCCTTCACATTTGTTATCCACAAGTTCAACATATAACCCCCAATCTGTTACTCCAGAAATTATTCCTTCAAAAACACGATTAACACGCGTTTCCATATATTTTACCTGCATATATTTAATACTCTCCCGTTCTGCATTAGTGGCTAAAACTTCTCGAGATGAACAGTGTTTACAATAAGCCTCATAATTTGATAAGTCTTTTACTTTTTGCTCTTTTAAATAAGCATATAACAAACGGTGTACCAAAACGTCAGGATATCTTCTTATAGGCGATGTAAAGTGCGTATAATAATCAAAAGCTAAACCATAATGACCAATGTTCTCGGTAGAATAAACAGCTTTGCTCATAGATCTTATTGCTAATGTGTCTACCATGTTTTGTTCTCCGCTGCCTTGAACATCACTTAGTAATTGATTAATTGACGCTGTGGTGGTTTTTTTGTCTTTGAGATTCAATTCATGGCCAAACTTTCTAATCAGACTATTTAAAGCCATTAATTTCTCTAAGTCTGGTTCGTCGTGAATTCTATATACAAAGTCTTTTTTCTGTTTTCCAATAAAAGCAGCAACGCGTTTGTTTGCCAACAGCATAAACTCTTCGATTAATTTATTTGCTTGTTTGCTTTCTTTGAAATAAACTTCTTGTGGGTTTCCATTATCGTCTAATTCAAAACGTACTTCTTGTTTTTCAAAAGATATAGCACCAAGGGCCATTCTTCTAGACCTTAAAATTTTTGCCAATCGATTTAAGGTGATTAATGCTTCTTTGATTTCTTGACTAATTTTATAGGATCCTGATCGTATGGAAATTTCATCAGGAATTACCTCTGTGTTGTGTTCTAAAATATACTCTGCTTCCTCATAAGCGAACCTTTCGTCTGAACAAATTGCGGTCTTACCAAACCACTGGAATAAAATATTCGCTGATTCATCTATTTCAAACACGGCACTAAAAGTGTATTTGTTTTCATGTGGTCTTAATGAACAAGCTTGATTTGACAACACTTCTGGTAACATTGGAACCACTCGATCTACCAAATAAACTGATGTGCCTCGTTCAAAAGCTTCTTGATCTAGTAGTCTACCCTCTTCTAAATAGTGTGTCACATCTGCGATATGTACTCCAATTTTAAACGTGTTTTCATCTGTTTTTTCAAAAGAAATGGCATCATCAAAGTCTTTTGCATCTTTAGGGTCTATTGTAATAGTGAGTATGTCTCTAAAATCATTACGATTTTTCTTGATTTCATCCTCTGAAATACTAATATCTATTAGCTCTGCTGCTTTTTGTACTTCGTAAGGAAATTCATGAGGCAGGCCAAATTCTGAAAGTATAGCATGCATCTGAACATCTTGATTAATTTCTTTCCCGAGTTTCTTTACAATTCTCGCGTAAGGTGACATTTCAGGGTTTTGCCACTTGGTCATTTCTATAGCGACAATTTCTCCATTTTTTAAAGTGCTTTTAATTTCTCCACTAGGAATAAAGAAATCCGTAAAAATCTTGTCGTCTAAAGGTCGTACAAAAACAGTGTTATTTTGGATCATAACAGCTCCTATAAACTCTGTTCTATTGCGTTTTAGAACTTTTTCAACATGTGCCTCTGTTTTGTTTCCTTTATTGCGTTTGACTAAATAAAAAGAGACTTCGTCTCTGTTTAAAGCAGTGTTCAGTTTTGATCTGTGTACAAAAACATCTTCGAGCTCCTCACAAATTATATAAGCGTTACCACTAGAAGTTAATTCAACTCTTCCTTTGTATAAAATTCTATTCTTTTTTAAAAGTTGATAAGCCTTGTCTACTTTTACCAACTTCTTTTTTGCAGACAATTCATCCAAAGTATTGGCGAGAATCTTCTTCTTATTCTTATCACCCACTCCCAGTATGACGGCAATCTGGTTAGCTTTAAAGGACTTATCTGGATACTTATCAAAAATCTTAAGTATCGATTGAACGTATTTAAAATTTGAACTTTTTCTTTTTTTCAACACTTAATAAATAACTATTAATTTTTTAATGAATTTATATTATGATTATTATAGTTTGTTAATTTGTGCAATAAGATTATAACTGTTTACTTGATTATATCACTTATATAAATTTATAAACAGGATGTAATTTTATAGAAACTTATCAATCAAGGTTTTAAATTATTTGTGAACATGATTCTTTTAAGAAATAAACACTAATTTTTTGATAAGTATATTCAAAGTTAGTGTTAATAAGCATATTGTTGTTGTCGATTCTTAATGAATAAGTATTGATCTAAATAATTTTTAAATCGGAAAAAAGGTGAATATGAAATAAAATTTCACTTTAACAATTAATATTATTGAAAGTTCTTGTGAATAATTAACGTTTAATCAACACTTATTTAAACATATGAAATTAGCTATTGGAAATGACCACGCTGGCACATTGTATAAGCAGGAAATTACTGCTCATTTAATAGAAATTGGCATAGAAGTCGAAAATTTTGGAACTGACGATAGTCTGAGTGTAGATTATCCTGACTTTGTGCATCCTGTGGCTCGGGCAGTTAGTGACGAAAAGGTTGATTTTGGTATTGTAGTTTGTGGAAGCGGAAATGGTGTTAGTATGACGGTAAATAAGTATGTGGCTATTCGAGGTGCATTGTGTTGGACTAAAGAAATCGCTTATTTAGCAAGAACACATAACGATGCTAATATTTTGTGCATTCCTGCTCGATTTACATCGACTCATCAAGCCATTGAAATGGTGGATGTTTTTTTAAATACTGAATTTGAAGGAGGAAGACATTTAAATAGGGTAAATAAAATTGCATGCCAATAGAAATCAAAGTTGTTCTATTTCAGGAGTTGTCTAATATTGAACTCTATCAAATTTTACAATTAAGAACCGAAGTTTTTGTTGTTGAACAAGATTGTGTTTATCAAGACATGGATGATAAAGATTATGAATCTTTACATGTCGTATTGCTTTTGGATAACAACATTGCTGCATATACACGTATTTATCAATCTTCAAAGGCAAGTCATATTGGTCGTGTGGTTGTAAAAAAGGAACACAGAAAAAATGATCTTGGTAGACTAATTATGAAAGAGAGTGTTGATTTTTGTGAGTCAGAGTACGGAAAACAAGATATTATTATTTCGGCTCAGCTTTATCTGCTAAAATTCTATTCTGAACTAGGTTTTAGCTCGGAAGGAGAAATTTATCTGGAGGACGGTATCAAACACATACAAATGCGTTATGTGTTTTGATGTATATCACTCAATAAACGCTTATACTTTTGTGTTAAATCTCTGGTAGGGGTCATGCAAAAACCTTTTAAAGCGACAAGAGCTATATGAATCGTCTTATTTTGTTGTTGAAAAAGTTCTTGGTTGATTCTATAGATTTCTCTTAGTTGTCGTTTTATGCTATTTCGCTCTACTGCTCTAGGAAAGATTTTTTTAGGTGCTACAAAGAGTACTTTGTGTGAAGGATCTCCTGTTTGTCTTTCATAATACACCACTGCTAAAGGTGGAATTTGTTTTCTTTTACCCTTAGTAAATAGTGTATCTATTTCTGTTTTACTTGACAATATATTCGCCTTAAGGAGTGTCTGTGGCATTGTATTCATTGTTTGACCGATCGACATCGGCCATAAGCATTGAAGGGTCTATCACAACTGTTTGAATTTCGGATGCCCGTACAGGTATAGTAAGCTTATATGACGGATGCGCCCAAGACCAATCGTCTAAAACAATTCTATTCATAGAGGGGTAGGGATTGTTTTTTTCTGCTCGTGCTTCTTGTAAAGGAATGTAATAAGAACGCATAGAACCGTCGTTTAAAACTACAACAAGATCTATAGGCATAGGCATTAAGCCTTTGCGTTCAAGAGTGATTTGACTCGAATTGAGATTAGTTTCTTCTACGCTTTGAACGCCGTAGTCAATAGTGTTAGTGGTTTGAGCAAAATCAGTTAAATACCAGTCTAAATGAAAACCAGATACACGTTCGGCTGTTCTTTTAATGTCGTTGGGCGTTGGGTGAGAAAATTTAAAATCTTCATAGTATCGCCTAATGGTTTTCATGAGGTTGTCTTGACCAATCACATATCCTAGCTGTGCCAAAAAGACCGCACCCTTACTGTAAGCCCCAATGCTATATGCATAATTGAAGTTATAACGGTCAGAATGTGTTGTTAAAGGTTGTTCGTTACCTGATTGTGCTAGGCGAATGTAGGAATCATAACTTCTCTGGAAAGGGTTGTCTTTGTTTTGGTCCATGATTTGATTCATACAGAGACTACTGATAAAAGAAGTAAAACCTTCGTCCATCCAAGCGTGTTTCGATTCATTGGTTGCTAAGATGTGTTGAAACCAAGAGTGTGCCAGTTCGTGAACCATTACTCCCACTAAACTTCCAAGGCTGCGCTCTCCGGTGACTAAAGTGCTCATTGCGTATTCCATTCCACCGTCTCCTCCGTGAATGACGCTGTATTGCTTGTAAGGATAGGGCCCAATGTTTTTAGAGAAAAACTCCATAGCTTCCGCAGTTTTGGACTGTAAGTTTTTCCAATTCTCCTTTATTTTTTCTTTGTCTTTATAGAAAAAATGCAAATCTATCCCTGCGTCAGTTGTTAATATGTCGTGTATATAGTTGGGGTCTGCGGCCCACATAAAGTCGTGTACTTTGTTCGCAACGAAGTGCCAGTTGAGCTTTTTTGTTCTTTTGCTGTGCTTAACTTCTTCTAGAGTGTAACCATGTCCAATATCCTCAGCATTTTGTAAATATCCTGTACCTCCGACAGTATAATCTTTATCAATAGAAATTTTAACATCGAAATCTCCCCACACTCCATGAAATTCACGAGCGATATACGGCGTAGTATGCCAGCCTTCATAATCAAATTCAACCATTTTAGGATACCACTGACTCATTGAAAGAGCAATGTCTTCAGAGCTGTTTCGCCCTGAGCGTCTTATTTGTAATGGCACTTGACCTTCAAAACGAAAATCTAGAGAGGTTGTAGTATTTGGTAAAATAGGCTCGTCTAGAGTTACTACTAGAATTGTTTCCTCTTCATTTAGGGTCACTTTTTTTCCGTTTTGGGTCATGTCATAAACATGTAAAAAGCCAATTTCTTCTGGTGTTAAGCTGGCTATTCGACTCTTTCCCTCTTTGGTAATCATGCGGCGATCAGGGTCTGCAATGCTTTGAAGCCTTGTGTCCATGTCGCTTCCTGGTTGAAAGGCGTTGTAGTAGAGGTGTAGGTATACTGTTTTTAAAGTGTCTAGAGAGTTGTTGGTGTAAGTTATATTTTGGTGGCCAATATAATTGTAGTTTTCTACATTCATATCCACTTCGATTTGATATTTAATTTCTTGTTGCCAATATCCTTTTGGTTTCTGAGCAAGACAAATGTTGGAAATAAAAAGGCTAAATAGTAATAGACTCGTTCTCATAATTATTTGAGTAAAGATTGTGTTAGACGTAAAGCGTTATAAGCGTTGATAATTCCGCCTGTTTTAGATAAGTTGCTAAAAGTTGTTTGTTCTTTTTCGCCGGGTATATTTACCTCTAAGTCAAGAGGTGTCACTGACTGCATTAATATGCGTTTTAGTTGTTTTGCTGTAAGCTCAGGATAGTACGCCTTAAGCATTGCGGCAAGTCCTGAGGTGATAGGAGCGGCCATTGAAGTACCCCCTTGTAATTCATAGCTGTTTCCAGGCATCGAAGAGTATACGTCATCGCCTGGAGCAAACACATCAACGTGAACTTTTCCATAATTTGAAAACGAAGCCACCAAGTCTTTGTCGGCAGAGCGGCTGATCGCGCCAATACTGATAAAGTTGTCAGAAACCTCTTTTTCTAAAGAGAGCTGGTCACTAGGATAGTTGGTGTATTTTTCCAGGTCAAGGTCTCTGGAGTCGTTTCCTGCTGCATGAACGATGAGCACATTTTTTTCGGCCGCATACGCGATAGCTTCTCTCACCCATTTTGAATTTGGCGAAAAGGTTTTGCCGAAACTGCAATTTACAATAGAGGCTCCATTATCTACAGCGTATCGAATGCCTAGAGCGACGTCTTTGTCGTATTCGTCTCCGTTGGGAACAACTCTAACCGCCATAAGCTTTGCATATGGAGCAACACCCCTGAACCCGGTTTCGTTGTTGTTGGCTGCTAAAATTAATCCGCTGACATGTGTTCCGTGTGATTCATCTTCATCTTTAGGCATGGGATTAGCATCTCCATAACCACGATCAGTTATATCATATGGGTCGTCGCCGACAACGCTTCGACCGTCATGCGAAAGGCTCAAAGAAATATTTGCTCTTTCATCATAAAATTTAATTCCTTCAGTTACGTCTTCTATTACGGCAGGAATGTTATCTGAGTACTCAAACATTTGCAGTAAAATGGCTTTATTTTGCGCATTCATTGCGCTAGAGGGGGTGTGTGCCTCTAACTCTTCTTTAGTGTAATCTTCTTTAGACAGTTCTTGTGAAACACTCTGATGTGCTTGAGAGACAAGCGTTTTAATTCTTTTGTATTGAAAAAGGTTTTCTTTGGCTTTGGAAAGCTCTGTTTCGTGTTGCTTTTTGGCTTTAGCTAAAATCGTTTCTTCTCCAATATTTTTAGCGATCATTCTAGGATATTCAAGTTGTTCATCGTAGGAATTTCCTAAAAAGTTGTACCCTTTAGTGTCGTCAATGTATCCGTTTTGGTCGTCGTCAATGTTGTTGTTCGCTATTTCATCGTTGTTCGTCCATAGTTGGTTTTCCAGTTCAGGATGCTCTAGATCAATGCCAGAGTCTAATACAGCAACGACAACAGGTTTTGGTTGTCTGGAAGGTAATATTTGTTCTGCCTTAAAGAGGCTTATTCCTGGTATGCTATCTTGTTCAAGGTCATATAAATGCCAGACTTTTTCTTCTTCCTCTGTTAGTTCAAGGGTTTTTTTAGCAAAGGATGATACTGTAAAATCTAATGACTGTTTCTTTAGTTTTGAGGACCCGCATGATGCAAGAGTTAACGAGACAAGAATAGACAAGGAAACGTATTTAAAATAATGCTGCATGTTGTTTAAATTGTTTTTAGCGAAAAAGCGTCGTCATGTCTAATGCCTTTTTCTGTCTTTTTCAAGGAACACATTTGATTGTGAGCATCGTGTTCGAAAAACAAATAAAAACCTTTTTCTTCAGCTTCAGTTAAAAAGGTGGCTTTTTCTTTAAGAGTTTGTAAGGGTCTGACATCGTATCCCGCAATATAGGGGAGTGGTATATGGGCTAATGTAGGTATTAAGTCAGCCGTGTAAATTATAGTTTTTTCTTTGTAATGTATTTTAGGAATTAATTGTTTTTCAGTGTGTCCATCAAACACCAAATAATCGAAGGGTAAGATGTCACTGTAAGAGTTGTCAATAAAGTTTAGTTGACCATTTTCTGCAATGGGCTCAAAGTTTTCTCTTAAGAAAGAGGCTTTCTCTCGTGCATTAGGGTTAGCCGCCCATTCCCAGTGTTGGCTGTGTGTGTGATAAACCGCGTTTTTGAATGTGGGTTGAAAACGATCGGGGTTTTTAGGGTTGCGCTCAACGGCCCCTCCACAATGATCAAAGTGAAGATGTGTAAGAAACACATCGGTAATGTCGTCTTTGTGAAACCCTTTTTCTTTTAAAGAGCGCTCCAAGGAATAGTCTCCCCAGCGGTTATAATATGAAAAAAACTTTTCGGATTGTTTGTTGCCAAGCCCAGTGTCGATTAGAACAAGTCTGTTTTCGCTTTCAACAAGCAAACACCTGGCGGAAAGTTCGATTTGGTTGTTGCTGTCTGCAGGATTTGACCTTTGCCAAAGATTCTTGGGTACTATACCGAACATGGCTCCGCCGTCGAGCTTGAAAAAGCCTGCTTCTATGACATGTAGCTTCATTGTTTATCTTCAATGAGTTTTAAGAGCTGTTCTCCAAAATAAGACATGGCCTTAATTTCTGAAACACCCAAGAGACGTTCTTTTTTGAAAATCAAAAGGGCTTTGCCGTTACATTCGATATGATAATAAGGCTGGCTTTCTAAAAAAAGCACAAGCTCGTCAGACAAAAACATTTTGGTTGATTTCTCGTTTTTACCGCTCAAATAAAATCTTTTGTTAAAAGTGCGGTGGTTTTCGATTTGAATGTCTTTAAAGCCAGCAATGTGGTATAGTTTTTCAAGGAGCCCTTCTTTGTCAATAGTGAATATAGGAGCAGAAAAAGGTAGTTTCACGTGGAACATTGTGGTCTTTATGGTCTCTTTCGCTATAAACTCTCCTTCGCTGTATTCTACGTCGAAAATACTGATGTCGTTGTCTTTGTGAAAGAGCTGATTGTATTTGTAGTTGATGTTTTTTGTTTTGAAGTAAATAAATGTTTTTAGCTTTTTTAGGTCGTTGTTTTTGTTTGGTCGGTAGTCCCAGTTGTGTTCTGAGGCTGTCGTTTGCAGTTGTGTTTGTCTACGAGTAAGATAGTTTTCAATCGGCCCAATAGAAGAGAACGGAATAAGCTTTCGAATGGCCAAAGGATGTTCTGATTTGGTTCCGTGTTTGTCCAGGCCAACAACCTCTATTTCTCCTCCTTTTTTTGAAAAGACCTCTATGTAGCCCTCTATCCCTTCCATGGCAGTGTTGTCTACAAATTGGCACATGCTAAGGTCAATAATTACATTGCTGCTTTCTGGAATTCGGTCAATTTTGTTTTTGAGTTGATAGAAGTTAAGAAATGAACAAAAGTGCTTTACGCTGACAACGTATTGCCCTTCTTCTTTAAACCCTAAAACATTTGGTTTTAGCACATTTCTTAGAAAGACTCCGATGCTTTTGTTTAAGAAGAGATGAATGACAATTGTGGTGAGAATCCCCATCACTATTCCATTAATGAGATTGCTCACGACTGTTACTAAAACAGTTACTACAAAAATCAATAGTTGTTCTTTGCCAATCTCTGCGATTTTAAAAAATTTAGAGGGGGTAGCTAGTTTATAACCGGTGTAAACTAATATAGCGGCAAGCGCAGTTAGCGATACACGTTCGAGTTGTTGTTGAAATAATAGTATAAAAAGCAAAAGAAAAAAGGCGTGAAAAAAGTTGGCCGAACGATTACTTGCATTGTTGTTGACATTTACTGAACTGCGCGCAATTACGGTCACAACATTAAGCCCCCCAATAAGCGCGCTTAGTATGGTGCCAAGACCAAGAGCTTTGAGGTCTTTGTTGACATTAGACCTCCTAGATTGAGGGTCTAATTTGTCTACCGCTTTGATACTGAGCAGCGATTCGATACTTGCAATAAGTGTAAGGCTAATTACAAAGGACCAAAAAGCACCATCTGTAATCAATGAAAAATCAGGAAAGGGAAGTTGAGCGAATATCGATTCAGGCACATTGATCATCAAGCTTTCCTTAATGGGATAACGCTGTCCTGTAAATTGGTAGTAATAGGTGCTTCCAATGCTGATTAATAATATCCACATTGGCGCCGGAATAAGTTGCACATAACGGTTTCTAATTTTGGGATAAAAAAGCATGATGCAAAAACTAATGATTCCAATTATTCCAGCAAAAGAAGCGCCAAAGCCCATAGAGAAAAGCCTTGTTCCAAACTCGTAAATCATTTCTGGAATAGAGAGTAGTAGTTCAGCAATGCTCGCTTTACCTCTTTCGAGCCCAAGCATCACATGAAACTGCTTGGCCAGAATACCTAGCCCTATAGCCGCCAACATGCCTTGAATTGCAGAGGAGGGAAAGAAATCGGATAAACGCCCCATTTTAAGAAATCCTAAAGTCATTACAATGACTCCTGAAATTAAAATGGCAGCTAGTGTGTACAAATAGCCCTGATAGTTATCTCCGTTACCGAGTGTTGTAATGGCCCCTAAAACCACAATGACTAATCCGTTTCCTGGGCCTGAAATGGTTACATGAGAGCCTCCCAAAATCGAGACAACAATACCCCCAACAATCGCAGTCAAAACACCTGCAATAGGAGGCGCTCCACTGGCAAGCGCTAGACCAAGCCCAAGTGGTAACGCAATAAGTGAAACCACAAATCCAGAAAACATGTTTTTGGGCAAATCTTTTAAGAAAAGGGTTTGATTTCTTTGCATAACAGAAAGATTATGACGCTCTAACAATTAATAGATCAGTTGGTAAATCAGACAGTATAAATTCGACATCTCTAGTAAAAATTCGAGAGAACAAACCGCTACTTTTGGGCGCATTAATTACGAGCAAATCGGCGCGAACCACTTCTGCATAATGCCCAAGAGAATATCCTCTTTTACCAAATATGGATTGTGTTTTAAGCTGAATGTCTTTTTTGAGTTTTTCTGGAATTTCTTCAATGATTTGATGCACTCTCTTGTCTTCTCTTTCGGTGATTTCAGACTCTTTTTTAACTGCTTTTTTTAGCGAAAAATCGTCTTCAACACTTATTTTAAGTTCGCTATTTTGAATTTCTTCAACGATGGTTATTTGTTTGCTCTGTAATTTATGACCCGCAAAAAAAGCTTGAGAAATGGCCGTTGAGGTGTTTTCGTGGTCTAAGCCATTGACCACAATGTGCTGGCACGGTTTTCTCTCTATTGAAGGGTTGATTAGTAGTAGAACAGAACAGTTGACGTGGCGCGTTAATTTACGAGCTACAGATCCGATGTAAAAGCGATAAAGGGTTTCGTGTTGCTGGGCGCCCAAGACTAAAAGGTCAACATCTGAATGATTTACGAAGTTTTTGATTGTCGTGTAAGGGTCTCCATCTTTCCAAAGTACTTCTTTGACTCTATTGGCGTGCTCTGTTTTTTGAATAATTCTGTTGATTTCGCCTTCTTTTTGCTCATTATAAGCTCCTACGTGCAGTAGGACGAGTTCTGCGTCAAAATAATGAGCGAGCCGAGTGACCTCAGTAATGTTCTGATTGAGTGTGGGCGAAAATGCAAACCCAAATAATATGGTATTAAAACCCTCCTTCGTCTTCTTGATGTCCATACGTTTTAACAAATCTTCGCATTAATATACGAATTAATCGTTAAGCTTGAGGACGGCCATAAACGCTTGCTGAGGAATTTCTACATTACCTACTTGACGCATGCGTTTTTTTCCTTTTTTCTGTTTTTCAAGGAGTTTTCGTTTACGAGAAATATCACCCCCATAACACTTGGCGGTAACGTCTTTTCTCAAGGCTTTGATGGTTTCTCTTGAGATAATTTTTGACCCAATTGCTGCTTGAATAGGAATGTCAAACTGCTGTCTTGGAATGAGCTCTTTTAGTTTTTCACACATTTTTTTACCTATGGTGTGCGCATTGTCGAGGTGAACCAAAGCAGAGAGGGCATCAACTGGTTGTGCGTTCAACAGGATGTCTACTCGAACGAGTTTTGATGTTCTTAATCCTAAAGGACTGTAATCAAAAGAGGCGTATCCTTTTGAGACCGTTTTTAAACGATCGTAAAAATCGAAGACGATTTCTGCTAAGGGCATATCGAAAGTCAATTCAACGCGTTCAGTGGTGAGGTAGGTTTGGTTGGTAATCGTTCCACGTTTATCAATACAAAGCGACATTACGTTTCCGACAAAGTCTGATTTGGTGATGATAGAGGCTTTGATAAAAGGCTCTTCTACTCGGTCTAAGCTTGAAGGATCAGGTAAATCAGACGGATTGTTTACAATGACAATATCATTGGGATCTTTCTTGGTAAAGGCGTGGTAGCTCACATTTGGAACAGTGGTGATAACAGTCATGTTAAACTCGCGTTCCAATCGCTCTTGAATGATTTCCATGTGCAACATTCCCAAGAATCCACAACGGAATCCAAAACCTAAGGCTGCAGAGCTCTCTGGCACAAAAACCAAGGAGGCGTCGTTGAGCTGGAGTTTTTCCATTGATGAGCGCAGTTCTTCGTAATCTTCAGTGTCTACCGGATAAATTCCAGCAAACACCATTGGCTTGACGTCTTCGAAGCCTTCAATGGCACTGGTGGCTGGAGCATCTGACAGGGTTATTGTGTCTCCCACCTTTACCTCTCTAGCATCTTTAATTCCGGTAATTAAATAACCGACATCACCAGCATGTATTTCTTTTTTGGGTTCTTGCTTTAGCTTTAAGGTTCCTATTTCATCTGCAAAGTAATCTTTGCCAGTAGCCATAAACTTAATTTTTTGACCTTTTTTAATGGAGCCGTTAAGCACCCTAAAATAGGTTTCTACACCTCTAAAGGGGTTATAAACGGAGTCAAAAACGAGCGCTTGAAGCGTGCCGTTTGCTTCTCCTTCTGGTGCAGGAACGCGCTCAATGATAGCGGTTAAAATATCCTCAATACCCAAACCTATTTTTGCACTTGCTGGAACTACTTCTTCAGCTTCACACCCTAGAAGATCTACAATGTCGTCTGTGACCTCTTCTGGGTTAGCGCTGGGCAGGTCAACCTTATTCAAGACAGGAATAATTTCTAAATCGTTTTCTAGCGCTAGGTATAGATTTGATATGGTTTGCGCTTGAATGGACTGTGCAGCGTCTACAACGAGAAGTGCACCTTCACAAGCGGCGATAGAACGCGAAACTTCGTATGAAAAATCAACATGACCAGGAGTGTCAATAAGGTTTAAGGTGTAGGTTTCACCATTGTGCTCATAGTGCATTTGAATGGCGTGAGATTTTATTGTTATGCCTCTTTCACGCTCCAGATCCATATTATCCAAAAGCTGATCTTGTTTTTCGCGATCACTAATAGACCCCGTGAAGTCTAGAAGTCTATCTGCCAAGGTGCTTTTGCCGTGGTCAATATGCGCAATAATGCAAAAGTTTCTTATGTTTTTCATAGCCGTAAAGAGCGAATATATAACAGAGCTCTTAGCTGCGCAAAGATAATCTTTTTACGGCTGAGAAAATATATTTAGTAGCTTTACAACAACCCTTTTGAACATGACTAAAAACTCCTTATTATTTTTTGCATTATTGACATTTTTAGCTATGTCAAAAACCTACGCACAATACGAGCTCAACGGAAGGGTTATTACTAAAAACTTAGGAGAGAAAATGCCTTATGCTGCGGTGAGCTTATTCAGTGTACAAGACTCTGCTTTTTACAAAGGAACCTCTGCTGATGACCAGGGATTATTTCGCTTTGAAAATATTGAAAAAGGTATTTATTTTTTAGAAGCAGTGTTCATGAGTAATACTTCTGACCCCGTAGCCGTTGATGTCATGAATGATACGAACTTTGGATCGGTGGTTTTACCCGAAGCTGTTTTGGAGCTTGAAGAAGTCGTTGTAGCTTACAAGAAGCCTAGTCTTAAACGATACCCAGATAGATTAGTTTTTGAGGTTGAAAACAGCATTGTAAGCGCCGGGAACAGCTGGGACGTCTTGAGAAATACCCCTGGGGTTGTTTATAATCAAAATCAAATTGAAATTAAGGGTCAGGCGGCAGAAGTTTATATCAATGGCAAAGCTGTACCCATGTCTTTTGAAGAGACGCTACAACTACTCAAGGTGCTGTCAGGATCTCAAATTCAATCGGTTGAAGTCATATCAAACCCTTCGGCAAAATACGACGCCGAGGCTGCGGCTATTGTGAATATTAATACAAGTGCAAATATCAACCCTGGATACAAATCAACACTTAGCGTGAATTATACCCAGGGGATTTTCCCTAAATACGAGTTGAGTTCAGCTCATTTTTATAAATCAAATCGGCTTAGTGCTTATTTTACTTATGCTTTGAATCCAAAAAAAGAAAGAGACACCGGCGAAAAGGGAATACGCTTTATTAACAGTAACATTACTACAGAAGAGTGGGTCGCTGAAAATCAGTTATATATTAGGTCCACTCCTCAACTTTTCAGCTCTAATTTGGAATATACATTATCAGACCGGCAAATGATATCATTGCAGTCGTATTACAGTACCAATAAGAAGCAAGATTTTCAAAGTATACAACGCACCTCTATTTTTTCTNCTGCCCTTGACTCCATTCAGCTTACAAATGGAAATGAAATTAGATCTACGGATAATTTAGCGGTCGACCTTACTTATGAGCTTGGCTTTGAACAATCAGAAGCAAAACTTAAATTAAATGTGCACAAAACGCTGTTTGACGAAACCACGGCCCAAAATTTAAATTCTACCTATTCTGACCCTTCTAATGCTTTACTAAATGAGGTTGACCTAAGTCTTGCTACGGATCGTCTTATTGATATCAATATTCAGCAGTTGGATTATACGATTCCCTTTCAAGAGAATCATCTTCTTTCTGTGGGGGTCAAAAACGCAGTGATTGACTCAGAGAACAATATCAGTACTCAAATTGCCTTTACCTCTGGTTTGGGACAAGCTCCTATAAGCGATCGCTTTGTATATGAAGAACAGGTTCAAGCGTATTACGTTCAATCAGATTTTAGTTGGGATGAATCCGCTTTGAGTCTCGGATTGAGGTCAGAACAGTCTTTGTCTAAAGGAACTTCATCTGCCAGTGGCGAGGTCAATGAATTTGAAATTAATGGACTATTTCCTTCGATGGCATGGAGTTATTACCTGAATGAAAGCAGCTCCATTACTATTGATTATGCACGTAAGATAGACAGACCGCGTTATCAAGATCTAAACCCCTTTCGCCTCTATTCGACAGAGAATGATTTTTTAGAAGGAAACCCAAACCTTAAGCCGAGCTTTTCAAATAACCTAAACTTGAATTTGAGTCTAAGCAATTGGTATTTTGATGTGTATTATCGCGATAACGGTCAGTACATCAGTTATTTAGTTTTTCAAGACAACGACAATAGGCTTTTAAGAGAATACAGGCAAAATGTGTTGTCTAGTAATTCATACGGATTGGATGTGACTTATGTTGGCGCAGTAACGAATTTCTGGCAAACCTATTTATATCTGTCTCTGTTTTACGAAGACGAGACCTTTATTGCCGAGGCTTCAAATAACCAAGCTTATACTAATGAAATACAAGGCGTGCTGGCTTTTTTAAAAAATGACTTCGTGCTCAATGAGGAGGGAGACTTCACAGCTGAGCTCAGCGCTTCGTATTTTTCAAAATACCTGTTTGGTTCTTATGTACAATCTCCGATAACCCTTTTGAATGTGGGGCTTCGCAAGACCTTTAACAACGACAGAATTGTTCTCAGTCTCAGCGCTGAAGATTTGCTAGGAAAGGCAAATGCCCTGTACACTAGCCGTTATTTAAATCAAGACAATTATTTTAGAACGGTTCCTGAAACCCAGTTCGTGAAGCTTGGAGTTCAATTTAATTTGGGCAACTTTAAATTGACCGAAAAAGATTTACAATTAGATAAAAGTGAGCGCAGTCGTTTAGAAGATAAAGGTTAATACCTAAATTTGTGACGATTTAAACTTAAGCGTTGACGAAAATAGCNCATATCGCCCTGCCTGACTTTCCTCTTTTGTTGGCTCCAATGGAAGATGTGAGCGATCCTCCTTTCAGGGCACTTTGCAAGGAGAATGGCGCAGATGTTGTCTACACTGAATTCATATCTTCTGAGGGATTGATTCGAGACGCTGCTAAGTCAACAATTAAGCTGGATATTTACGAAAAAGAAAGACCTGTAGGCATTCAAATATTTGGCGCTGAAATGGATTCTATGCTCAGAGCCGTGGAAATTGTCGAACAATCCAAACCCGATATCATAGACATNAACTTTGGCTGTCCTGTAAAAAAGGTGGTGTGTAAAAATGCTGGAGCAGGAATACTGAGAGACATCCCGCTTATGGTCAAATTAACGGAAGCCATGGTCAAGCACACAAGCTTACCCGTAACAGTTAAGACCCGTTTAGGTTGGGACAGCAATAGCATACAAATTGTAGAAGTTGCCGAACGCCTACAAGATGTGGGAATTAAAGCCATCTCAATTCACGGTAGAACCCGCGTACAAATGTATAAGGGGGATGCAGACTGGAAGCCTATAGCCCANGTNAAAAACAATCAGAGAATGCATATTCCAGTTTTTGGAAATGGAGANGTTNANAGNCCTGAAGCNGCNGTTAAAATGCGAGANGAGTATGGTTTAGANGGNGCAATGATTGGCAGAGCAA
>NZIP01000061.1 GCA_002691645.1 Flavobacteriaceae bacterium | reverse complement strand
TCCGATATTCTCTAAACTAAAATCAACATTCACGTAGTCGGCTTCTATTGATGCGTTTGTACCTTGTAGGGTTTGTATCACAAAATCACCATTGATATCTGGGTTGTATGTATAGGGTAGGAGTTGTCTGTTTCTTTGGGTGTATAGTTTCATGAGAATAGGCGTTTCATAACTAATTTCTCTTACGCTGTTATTGGTACTTCTGATGTCTTTGGTGTCAAAGAAGAGGAATTCATTTTGACCAAAAAATTGAATTTCATCACGGTTGTAAATGAGCTGATTGCTATTTTGAAAATCAGGAGTTTTAAATGTCTTTTGAGTGCTCCACTGAAAGTTTTGAATAATAGATAGAGAAGTACGTTGTTCGAAGTCAATCAGTGCATTTCGATTGATGTTTACCCGTACCTCAATGCGCTGCTGCTCATTACCTAGGTTTATTTTTCGCGGTCGCTTAACGATTCCAGCGATTTGAGCTAAAGGCTCATAAACGAGAAATTTTCGTTCAAGAACGAGCTCGTTTTGATTGTTTTTAATTAAAATTTTATAATGCCCACTTTTGGTAATTCGAATTTGATTGTTGGGGATAGTCAAGGTGTAATTCGAATAGGAGATTAAGGTGTTATAACTGTTTTGATAATTGATAATTCGCTGTCCATCAAAACCAGAAATATATTCAGTTTGAAACAAGTTTGATTTGCTCCAATCCTTGTTGTAATGTTCAATGTAATAGTAATAATCTTCCTCTAAGTTTTCCAGGTCATCAAAACTAAGGTGTAGGGCTTCTCCAAGGGCTACTACAGGCAGTACTTCAGTCTGGTCACTTCCTCTAAAAATAATGGTATTTAGCTGCTTTTGTTGACTGTAAACCACAGAGTGCATCAGACAAAAAGTCAAGGATAGAATACGGATATGCTTTTGCATGATGTAAAAAAACAAAATTAAAAGGGCATTTTGAAATAGGAAGGATACAATAATTTATTTAAACAAAATTGTGTTAGTACACTTTCCTGTCTTATTTTTGCCGCGTTTAATAGTATATAAACCTATCTAACCAATTATGTCTAAAGACATTCGTATCAAGAAAGGATTGTCTATTTCATTAAAAGGAGAGGCTGAAATGCGTACAGAAAACGCCAAAGACAGTAATACCTTTAAGGTGAGATTAGATGATTTTCACGGGTTAACTCCAAAATTAATTCACAAAGAAAACGGTCAAGTTTCTAAAGGTGAACCTCTTTTTTTCGACAAAAACAATGAAGAAATACTTTTCGTTTCACCGGTAAGTGGCACCATCACTGAAATTGAAAGAGGAGCGCGCAGAAGAGTGCTCAATATCTCGATCAAATCGGACGGTAAAAATAATTGTGTCGATCACAAGGCGTTTGACTTTTCTGGTAAAAACACAGAAGACGTAAAAAAACATTTATTGAAATCTGGATGTTGGCCTTACATCAAACAAAGACCGTATGACGTAATTGCTAGACCGGACCAAAATCCCAAGGCCGTATTTATTTCAGCTTTCAATTCTGGTCCTTTGCAGCCAGACTTACAATATATACTCAAAGGGAATGAAGAAAAAATGCAAGCGGCCATTGATGCGCTTAATATTTTGACACCTGGAAAGGTTCATGTTTCAGTTCCAAATAAAGAAGGTTCAGTTTTTGAAGCGATTAAAAATATTGATTTACACGCGGTATCTGGTCCTCATCCTGCAGGACTCGTCGGTACTCAAATCGGACATATCGATCCTATTAACAAAGGAGAGGTGGTGTGGACCATTGGAGCACAAGACCTTCTGATTATAGGAGAGTTACTTCTTGACGGAAAATATAACCCAGAGCGCATTGTCGCCGTAACAGGGTCTTCAATCAATGAGCCTATGTACGTGAGAACTACTTATGGTGCCTCTTTAGAAAATGCTATTGAGAGCTGTGGATTAAAAGAAGGCAATCACCGTTTAATCAATGGTGATGTCCTAACAGGTTACACCTCAGAATTGGATGGAGCCATTGGATTCTACTCCACTCAGATTACGGCTATTCCAGAAGGTGACGACTATGAGTTTTTTGGTTGGAATAAACCCGTTTTTGATAAAATTTCAAGCACTAGGGCATTTACCTTTTCGTGGTTGACCCCTAAGAAAAAATACGATTTGACCACCAATACAAATGGTGAACACAGGGCATTTGTGGTAACGGGAAGTTATGAAAAAGTCTTTCCGCTAGACATCTATCCAATGCAATTGCTCAAGGCTTGTATGGTCAAAGATTTAGACGAAATGGAACAGTTAGGTTTGTATGAGGTTGCTCCCGAAGACTTTGCCTTGACAGAGTTTATTTGCATCTCAAAACAACCGCATCAACAAATTATTAGAGAAGGATTAGATCTATTACTCAAAGAAATTGGATAAAGCATGAAACAGGCATTACACAATTACAAAGAAAAAATTAAGGGCAATAAGTGGGCCCCAGCATTTAATGCGATACACACTTTTTTATACACGCCGAATGAGGTAACCCATAAAGGGACACATGTAAAGGCAGTAGACGATTTGAAAAGAACGATGAACACAGTAATTTTATCGCTTGTTCCTTGTTTACTTTTTGGAATATTTAACGCAGGATATCAGCATTACAGCGCTGTTAATGGTTTTCCAGAATCATTTTCACTTTTTGAACACTTCATCAACTGGGAAAATTTCATGTTGGGAATCACCACGGTACTCCCGCTTTTAATTGTTTCATATGGAGTAGGATTAGCAGTTGAATTTGTTTTCGCCGTTATTAAAGGACATGAAGTTGAGGAGGGTTACTTAGTTACGGGAATGCTAGTTCCCTTAATTGTGCCAATTGACACCCCATTATGGATGCTTGCCATCGCCGTTATTTTCGGTGTGGTTATCGGAAAGGAAGTTTTTGGAGGAACAGGGATGAATATCTTGAATCCAGCCTTAACCATTAGAGCCTTTTTGTTTTTCGCCTATCCAACTTGGATGAGTGGAGATAAAGTTTGGGTGCACGATGGGGTAAACGGAGTCACCAAAGCAAATAGTACAGACGCCATCTCAGGAGAAACTGTTCTCGGTTATCTCGCTCAAAATAGAACAGATGAATACGCCTATTCACTTTCTGATATGTTTTATGGATTTATTCCTGGATCTGTCGGAGAGACCTCTACATTTTTGATCCTATTGGGAGGATTGTTTTTAATCTTCGCAAAAATTGGAAGTTGGAGAATTATGTTAAGTGGCGTGCTTGGAGCTTTAGCTATGGGACTAATTTTTAATGCTGTTGTCGATTTTGGATGGATAGGTTCTTACAGTAAATTTTACAGTCTAATGGCCTTTGATTACTGGAAACATTTAATCGTGGGTGGATTGGCCTTTGGTATTGTCTTTATGGCAACCGATCCAGTTACTGCGGCACAAACCAACAGAGGAAAGTGGATTTACGGATTTTTAATTGGATTTATCTCTGTAATGATACGCGTTTTCAATCCAGGATACCCTGAGGGTGTATTCCTCGCCATCTTATTGATGAACGTTTTTGCGCCAACAATCGATCACTATGTAGTTCAAGCCAATGTAAAGAGAAGAATGAAAAGAGCTTCACTTGCACAAGCCAACTCAAATTTTAACACTCAAAACGCCTAATCATGTCAATCAATACTGAAAAGAATTCATACACCATCATTTTTGCTGTCGTCATGGTTGCGGTTGTAGGATCACTTTTGGCATTAATGGCCACGGGTTTAAAATCTAAAATCAAAGAGAATGAGCGTTTTGAAAAACAGCAAAATATTCTTTACGCCATGGGTGTTAATCGCAATCAAGATGATTCCTCAGTTAATTTCATCCCTACCACAGAAGTTGAATCTATTTTTAAAAACACCATAGAAGGTCAATACGTGCTTACAGGTGGAGAAATCAAAGCTCAAGAAGAAGCATATCTCATTGATCTGAAAAAAGAAATCACTAAAATCAAAAAAGGAGATAAGTCGAGCCTACCACTTTTTATTGGAAGCAATGACAATCAGAAATACTACATCATACCGATGTATGGAAAGGGGCTTTGGGATGCCATTTGGGGTTATATGGCTGTTGATGAACAAATGATTATCAAGGGAGTTTATTTTGACCACAAAGCAGAAACACCAGGACTAGGCGCTAATATCAAATTGCGTTATTTCATGGATGATTTTATTGGCGAATCTATTGCTCCAAATGGAAAGTTTGGAGGAGTGAGTGTTGTCAAAGGAAATAATGATCCCCTTAACGAAGACAAATCCGATGCTGAAGTAGATGCTTTAGCAGGGGCAACCATAACAGGTAATGGAGTATCAGACATGATCAAAGAAAGTGTAAAACTCTATCAACCTTTTTTACAATCAATAATGACCAATTAGTATGGCACTACTATCAAAAAAAGACGCAAACCTAATACTAGACCCTCTCGCGGACAATAACCCTATTACCATTCAGGTATTGGGAATCTGTTCTGCACTAGCCATTACTGCAGAGCTCAAAGCTTCTGTGGTTATGTCTATTTCGGTTTTATTTGTAATGGGTCTTGGTAATGTAGTCATCTCTTTACTGAGAAACCTCATTCCATCAAAAATTAGAATTATCGTACAACTTATCGTAATTGCTGCTTTGGTGATTATTGTAGACCAAGTGTTAAAAGCATTTGCCTACGAACTCAGCAAGACCTTATCGGTTTTCGTGGGACTGATAATTACCAACTGTATCATCATGGGACGCTTTGAAGCCTTTGCATTAGGTAATGGCCCATGGCGTTCTTTTTTAGACGGTATCGGAAATGCTTTTGGTTACGGAATCATATTAATTATCGTTGGGTTTTTGAGAGAATTATTGGGTTCAGGAACCTTATTCGGTATTCCTGTCTTGGGAGATCCTATTGCTAAAACCGGTTTATACGCCTTTGGTTACGAAAACAATGGTTTTATGATTATTCCTCCAGCTGCTCTTATTGTCGTTGGGGTTTTAATATGGATTCAACGCGCACAGAACAAATCATTAATTGAAGAGGCCTAAAACAGAGCAGTTATGTTAGAACACTTAGAATTATTTTTCAAATCGATCTTTATTGACAACATGGTATTCGCTGTGTTTTTAGGGATGTGCTCTTATTTAGCCGTTTCTAAAAAAGTAGCGACTGCGGTAGGTTTAGGAGCAGCTGTTATTTTTGTCTTAACAGTGACGGTTCCCTTAAACTGGCTTTTAGACCAATACATTCTTCAAGAAGGGGCTTTGACTTGGTTAGGACCTGAATTTGCAGATTATGACCTAAGCTTTTTGTCCTTTATTTTATTTATCGCGACCATCGCGACTATGGTTCAATTGGTAGAAATTGTGGTAGAAAAATTTTCTCCAGCCCTGTATAACTCACTGGGAATCTTTTTACCATTAATAGCGGTGAACTGTGCTATTTTAGGGGGTTCACTTTTTATGCAGGCTCGTGAAATTTCAAGCTTTGCACTGGCCTTAAATTACGGTTTCTCTTCGGGTATTGGATGGTTTTTAGCAATCCTAGCAATCGCAGCGATTAGAGAGAAAATTAGATATTCAGCCGTTCCTGCGCCCTTACGAGGTTTGGGAATCACTTTTATCATTACAGGACTCATGGGAATTGGTTTCCAAAGTTTTGGAGGAATGCTCACAGGAGATAATGAACCACCAGCAGCTGAAGAGGTTGTTGAGACAATTGCTCCAGTAGACCTCAAAGAACTGACTCAGGATCAAACTGAGACCGAAAAAGACCAAGAGACTGAAGAAACAAACAAAGACTTAGTACTAAATCCTTAATAACGTTCAAATGACTTTAGCAGCAATAGGTGGTACAATAGCAATTACAGTGGCAGCATTTTTGACGTTAATTTTAGCGTTGGTTGCCTTGTTGTTATTTACGAAAGAAAAATTAGCGCCGTCAGGGCCGGTTAAAATTCTTCTCAACGGTGAGCGAGAAATCGAAGTAGCCTCAGGAGATTCACTTTTGACAACTCTAGGAAATCAAAAAATCTTTTTGCCTTCGGCTTGCGGAGGTGGTGGATCGTGCATTCAATGTGAATGTCATGTTTTAGATGGTGGAGGAGAAGCACTTCCGACTGAAACACCGCATTTTTCTAAAAAAGAGTTACAAGGCGGTGCGCGTTTAGCCTGTCAAGTAAAGGTTAAGCAGGACATGGAAATCACCATTCCTGAAGAGGTTTTTGGAATCAAAAAATGGCAAGCTAAGGTGGTGCGTAATTACAATGTAGCCTCATTCATCAAAGAATTTGTAGTTGAGATTCCTGAGGAAATGAATTACAAAGCCGGAGGGTATATTCAAATCGAAATTCCACCTTGTGAGGTGCGCTATGCTGATATGGATATCACAGCTCATCCAAAGGAGCATGAAACACCGATGAAATTTAAAGCCGAATGGGATAAGTTCAAGCTTTGGCCTTTGGTGATGAAAAATACCGAACTCGTCGAGCGTGCATACTCTATGGCCTCTTTTCCTGCGGAAGGAAGAGAAATTATGTTAAATGTGAGAATTGCGACTCCTCCTTTCGATCGTGCTAAAGGCGATTGGATGGATGTAAATCCTGGAGTTGCGTCATCGTATATTTTTGGACTCAAACCAGGTGATGGGGTAACGATATCTGGTCCTTTTGGTGAATTCTTCATCAATGAATCAGAATCTGAAATGCTTTATGTAGGAGGTGGTGCAGGAATGGCACCAATGCGCTCTCACTTATATCATCTTTTCAAAACCTTGAAAACCAACAGAAAAGTAACCTATTGGTATGGAGGTCGTTCAAAAAGAGAATTGTTCTACCTTGAACACTTTAGAGCCTTAGAAAAGGAATTCCCAAATTTCAAATTTTATTTGGCACTCTCTGAGCCTCAAGAGGAAGATAACTGGAAAGTGAAAAAAGACATCAATGATACAGATGGAGATGGATTCGTTGGGTTCATTCACAACTGTGTAATCGATAACTATCTCAACGATCACGAAAGTCCAGAAGATATTGAATTGTATTTCTGTGGACCTCCACTTATGAACCAGGCTGTTCAGAAAATGGGAGAAGATTTCGGTATTCCAGACGAGCATATTCGATTTGATGATTTCGGGGGATAAGCCCGTCATAGGAATCGGATTTTAGAAGATAAGAGTGCGAAAATTAACCGAACAAGAGTTACACAACTTGGCCATGAATATTGTGGGTAAGGAACTTGAGCGCAATGGATTTGAGTTTTTAGCAGTCAATTCTAAACCCAAGAAAAACCCACAGTTTGTTTGTCTTAAAGAGAAAAAAACACACTTTATCGTCGTGCGGGCAGTTCCCTATCCCGAGGATCCTCTTGCACCAGATCTCAAGCTCCTCACCAAAGTAAAAGACCATGCGGAGAAATTCGAGGCCATGTCTTATTATGCCGGAGTGGGACTCTATAACGTTGAAGACAAGGCGGAGGCAGTTTTGTTAGACCAGCCCTATGAAATTAATTTTAAGGGGATGATTCCCATTCAAGAATTCTTATGAGAAAGCTTATAGTAATTGCGTTATTTCTCGGGATTTCTTGCAGCCCAAAGAACGATGTGATTCGCATACAAGGCAGCGCCTTAGGAACTACCTATGGAATTGTTTGTTACGATTGTAATATCCAACCATCTGCTTTGCAATTCGCCGTAGATTCCATTGTGGAATCCGCGAATAATTCAATGTCGACCTACAGGCCTAATTCTTTGATTAGTCGAATCAATAGAGGTGAAGAAAATGTGGTTGTCGATGATCAATTCAAAAAAGTATTTACCCTAGCGGAACAAATACACAAAGAAACCGACGGATATTTTGACCCCACTGTGGGTATACTTGTCAATGCTTACGGATTTGGAGCAGAAGAGGCAGTAGAGGTGACAGATGAGCTGCGAGATAGTCTTTTACAATTCGTTGGATTTGATAAACTATCCTTGGAACAAAATATGCTGTTAAAAGCGAATTCTAATACACAATTTGATTTTAATGCCATTGCTAAAGGTTACACCTTAGATTTAATTGCCTCTTATCTAACTCATACAGAGGGTGCTAATTATTTAATCGAATTAGGCGGTGAAATCGTAGCTAAAGGACAAAACCTTGATTCGTTGCGAGCTTGGACTGTTGGAATTGACGATCCACAGCGCTTTGAAGAACGTGTGCTCAAACAAAAAATTCAGTTTAGCGATAAGGCGATGGCTTCCTCAGGTAATTACCGAAAATTTAGATTGGATGAAAAGGGCAACAAATATGTGCACACTATAGACCCTTTTAAAGGTGAGACCAAAATATCTAATGTTTTAGCAACTTCTGTGATAGCGGATGACTGCGCTACTGCTGATGCTTGGGCGACTTCCTTCATGGTGATGGACTTGCCAAAGTCACTAGCTATTTTAAAAGGTCGTTCTGATTTATGGGCTTACATCATTTACAGTGACGAACAAGGAGAAATCAAAGAGTGGTTTTCTCCAGAATTTGAGGCCTTACTGATTGATTGATTTTTGAACCAAAGGCAGAATTTCAGTCTCATCTAGTCTATACCTTTCGATTTCTTCTTTAGTGTAGAGTTCTTTCACGGTGATTTTTTGAACTTGAAAATCGTGTTTTTCAAGCTGATTGAAAAAATCCATTCCATAAATGCGCAGGTGATCGTACTGTCCAAAAATGGCTGTTCTTTTTTCTTTATCTACGATAGAATCATCTTCAAAGGTCTTGCTGCGACTATAGTCAATGGGAACTTGAAATATTCCCCATCCTCCAGGTTTTAATACGCGGTACAATTCAGTAAGCGCGTCTTGATCGTTTTTAATATGCTCGAGCACATGATTGCACAAAATCACGTCAAAGTAATTGTTTTCAAAAGGTAAATCACAGATATCCGCATGAACTTCGGCAATAGGAGAATCCAAATCACAGCTGGTGTAGTCGATGTGTGAAAGGCGCTTAAATCGTTTGTAAAAAGCTTGTTCTGGTGCCATATGCAATAACTTGATAGGCCTAGAGTCATCAAAAAATGAAGTCTTCGCCTTTAAAAACAACCACAGAAAGCGATGTCTTTCAAGAGAAAAGGTTCCTGGGGCGAGCACACCTTCTCGAATTTTTTTATAACCATAGGGTAAGAACTTGCGATAGCTTCTTTGGTCTATGGGGTCTTTATAGGCAGATCCTGCGTAAAATAAGGCAATAAAAGGTCTAAACCCTAAACTAATTTTAATCAAAAGGGGTCTAGGTAAGCTGTTTAAAATTTTTTTTACGAACCTTTCGAACATCGATTATGTTATTTCCCATCTGTAGGGGTCTTCTTCGTCTTTAGAAATGCCTAAAGCCTCGTGCACGTAGTCAAACGTAGACAATAGCTTTGGAGCGCCATCTACGATCGCCACATTGTGCTCAAAATGAGCAGAAGGCATTTTGTCTGCTGTGACAATGCTCCAACCGTCCTTGAGTTGCACAACGCGATGAGTGCCCATATTAATCATTGGTTCTATCGCCACAGCAAGGCCTTCTTGAAATTTTTTTCCCCATCCACGTTTACCGTAATTGGGCATTTCTGGACTCTCGTGCAATTTTTTTCCCAAGCCATGACCTACCAGTTCTCTAACAACCCCATAGCCTGCATCTTCGCAATATTTCTGTATGGCATGACCTACATCTCCCACACGGTTGTTAACCTTAAAATGAGAAATTCCAACATAAAGAGATTCTCGTGTGGTTTGCAAAAGTTTTTTCACCTTTTCATCGACTTCACCCACTTCAAAGGTATATGCGTGATCTCCGTAATATTCATTCATGAGTACGCCACAATCCACAGAAATCACGTCTCCTTCTTGAAGTGGAGTGTCTCCTGGAATTCCGTGAACGACTTGCTCGTTAGGACTCCAGTTTAGGGTATTGGGAAATCCGTACATATTCAAGAATCCTGGAGAACCTTTGTGGTCTCTTATAAACTCTTCGGCCATTTGATCAAGCTTTAGCGGATGAGCTCCCGGCTTTATTTCACTAGCTAACATCCCTAACGTTTTAGAAACGAGTCTCGCGCTCTCACGCATAAGTATCAATTCTTCTTTTGACTTCAGTACCATCAGATCTTAATTTGTGATTAAGGAGTGTTGAGTCATTTCATCAGGTTGATCAATACCCATTAAATCTAAAACCGTCGGGGCGATATCCCCAAGAATACCATCTTTGATTTTTGTACCCTCCTTATCGATGAGAATGATCGGAACAGGATTAACGGTGTGTGCCGTGTTCGGGCTTTGATCTTCATTAACCATGGTGTCACAGTTTCCGTGGTCGGCGATGATAATAATACTCATGTCTTGTTGCAAAGCACTCTCGACAATTCTAGAGGTGCACTCATCTATGGTCTCCACCGCTTTTACTGCCGCACTCATAATCCCTGTATGCCCTACCATATCTGGGTTGGCAAAATTCAGGCATATAAAATTAGGGCGGTTATTTTCAATACTTTCTATGACGGCCTCGGTAATTTCATAAGCGCTCATTTCAGGCTTTTCATCATAGGTAGCCACTTTCGGCGAAGGACACAAAATACGTTTTTCGCCTTCAAATTCTTCTTCTCTACCACCGTTAAAAAAGAAGGTGACGTGAGGATATTTTTCAGTCTCTGCGATTCGCAATTGTGAAGATCCAGCCTTTGAAATGACTTCTCCTAGAGTATTACTGAGTTTGTCCTTATTGTATATTACTTCTATACCTTTGAAGTTTTCATCGTAGTTGGTCATGGTTAGAAAATGCAAATCAAGAGGCTTCAAATCCTGATCAGTATGTTCTATTTGGGTGAGTACTTCGGTAAGTTCTCGACCTCTGTCGGTTCTAAAATTGAAGAATATAACTACATCTCCTGACTTTATTCTTGAAGATTGAATAAGTTGCTGGTCACCTACAGTGACTGGAGTTATAAATTCATCTGTAATGTCATTGGCGTAAAAGGAGTCCATTTTTTCTAAGGGATGTTCAGTTGACACTCCTTCTCCTTTGACTAATAAGTCGTAGGCCTGCTTTACACGTTCCCATCGCTTATCTCTATCCATGGCGTAATAGCGGCCAATAATACTAACCAGATTTGTTTTTGAGGAATTAGAGGCGGCCAATACATCAGCTATAAATTGCTTTCCGCTTTTAGGATCCACATCTCGTCCATCAGTAAAAGCGTGTATATAAGTTTTAGGATGCCCATTTGCTTCACATATTTCGATAAGTGCTTTGAGGTGGTTGATGTGCGAATGCACACCACCATCGCTTAAAAGACCGAGCAAATGTATAGGCTTGTTGTGCTCAGTTGCGTAAACCAATGCTGATTTTAATTTTTGTTCATCTTTGAAGGTGTTTTCTGCAATAGCCTTATTGATTCTTGCAAAATCTTGATAAACGATTCTTCCTGCACCAATATTCATGTGCCCAACTTCAGAGTTACCCATTTGTCCTTCAGGCAATCCAACGTCCATTCCATAAGTCTTTAGTGTAGCGTTGGCATAGGTTTTTAGAGCCTTGTCGTAAAATGGAGTGTTTGCCTGGGCGACGGCAGAAACTTTGGGGTCAGGAGAAATTCCCCAACCATCTAAAATCATTAGTAGTACATTCTTGTTCATCTGTGCTAGATTTGCTGCAAATGTACTGGATTCAGCATAAAATTAAGAACGCAATTCAGGATTTATATCCTTGATGTGCTCTTGTATATAGCGCTCAATTAAGTCCTCGCTCAAAAGATCAGCTCCTTTGAAATTAGCCTTGCGCAAAACAGATTTAAGATCGTAACTCAAATAGTTGTCTAGCATGGGCTTTGACAATTCTTTGAAGCTGTAATGCCACGGTTCGTAATTAAATCCTTTGCGATTAATATCATTAGTGTAAACCAAATAAAAGCCATAGTTCTTGGCATTGACATCCATCCATTTTTTCAGCTTCACATAGGGTCCGTTGTTGTGAAATTTTTCTTCGACGAGAACGTCGCCTATCCGAGGTTTACTGCTATCTATAATGTCGATTTCAGTACCCCAGTGATGTCTACTTGTACCAGGTATCGTGGAATATTCTATTATTTTTTCAAAAGCTGCCTGAGGGCTTAAACCATCGTTTTGAGTAAATCGCACATACTTTCGTTCAAATATGGCTTTCTGTCTTGCAAAACTTCGGTAACTCGAAACGGACTCTATAGAGATTCCTTCTTTTAGAGCTGCTTTTTGCATTTGTGTATAGGCCTCAAATGCCTTGCGCAAGAGTTGCACTTCTGGGGTTGAAATTCCGTCAAAAGTAGCTATACCCATAAGTTGATCTAAAGAAAAGTCTTCTTTTTGATTAGCGCAAAGATTTGATGTAAAAAGCAGACCAATACTCGCTAAGCTTTGTTTTTTAAGGTAATCTCTTCTATTCATTTTGTATTACTTTGTACATCCTTTGGTGCATCCCAATAGGTGGTATATCAAATAAGTCCCCAATTGATGAAAATTCAAGTTTTTGGTAAAACGCAACCGCACCTATTCGCGCATTCATCCACAAAATGTGTACTCCTCGTTCTTTTAATAGACCTAGGCCGTGTCTCAATAATTGGCCGCCAAAACCTCTTCCTTGATGCGCATCTAAAACCGCCATTCCTCTGAGTTGAAAAGAGGTTTTTGTCGTTTTTTGATCAGGAAACCCCCTGGGTATGAAGCTCGCAATTGCAACAATTTCACTTTTGCGGAAAAGTCCTAAATGAAAACAATGTTCATTTTGGTCATCTTCAAAAGCACAAGAAGATAAGGGCCGCCCTTTTCTTAAGACGGCATGTCTTACGGGAAAGCATTGCTTTGTACTAACCTCTTTGATAAGTTCCTTCATTTGTCAATAAAATTAGTACTTTTAAGTCTATGAGATTAGGATATTACGCTTTTGTATTTTTCATTGGTTTGAGTTCAACACTTTTCGCACAAAAAAGTGAAATTTTAAGAGGTCAGGTTTTGTATCAAAATAGTTTTGTGATGAATCAAAACGTGATTAATGCCTCGAAAGAGACCATGACCATTACAGATGAAAATGGGGCCTTTGCTATCGAAGTCTCTTTGGGTGATGATCTTGTTTTTACGGCCGTAAATTACGAGCTTAAAGTAGTAGAAGTGACCCAAGAAATGTTGACCAATAGAAGGTTGGTGGTTAACGTTGAAGAAAAGGTGACTACTCTGGAGGAAGTTGTTGTACGTCCTGAAAATCAAGAGGCTTTTTTATCTGTCGAAAATGAACGCTTTAAAGGCTATGAATACGAGATAGACAGAGGGAGTAAGACTCAAAACGTCGCCATGTCAAAATCTGTACGCGGCATGCAAAACGGTCTAAATTTCGTTTCTATATACCGAGCCATGCAAAAATTACTTACCTCAGAAAATGAGAGCGAGGAGGTGATGACTGTAAAATTAAGTGAAGTTCTACGCACAGTATACGATCCTGAATTTTTTATACTAGATTTAAAACTGAAGCCTGATGAAGTAGAAGCCTTTTTGAGTTATTGTGACGCTCAGGAATTGGATCCAAGTCTAATCAAAAAAGAAAACGAATTCGAGTTGATTGAATACCTAGTCAATCAAAGTGTAAAATTTAAGAGTGAAATCGAATTATAGATTTTGTGCTGTTCTTGTGCTTATTTTTCATGCTAAAATGAGTCTAGCGCAAGAAGGTTATTTAAATGGAGAGGTGAAATTTCAAGAAATTGATCGCTCCGGAGTAGCTGTACAAAACCTACAAAAATCAATTGCCGGAATCACAGACATTGCGGGACAATTTCAAATTAAAGCCTCTGTAGGAGATACCATTGTTTTTTCATCTATTCAGTTAAAACAAAAGGAACTTGTTGTGGATGAAGCCATGCTTAAGGCTGCCAAAATCTTTGTACCTCTTGAGATGCAGATCAATCGACTAGAAGGAGTGACGCTCTCACAATACAATTTGACTGGAAACCCTGTTTTGGATACTGAGCAAAGTGCAAAGACCAAAATGTATGATGCTCAAGAATTGGGTTTGCCCAATGCAGATGTTCGTATCATTACACAAAGTGAGCGCATGTTACACGAAGCTACGACAGGTGGCGGAATAGTCCCCTTAAATCCCATTCTCAATGCAATAAGTGGAAGAACAAAAATGTTGAAAGAACGAATTCGTATAGACAAATCGAGAAATCGTATGAACAGTATACGCGAGCATTTAAACGATTCGCTTTTTTGGGAAGAATTAAATATCGAGTACAAGGATCGCAATCGATTCTTGTATTTTTGTCAGGCAGATTCTTTGTACAATCCACTTATGGAAAGAGGTGATTGGTTGGCCTTTAGAGAATTTGTAGCACAAAAATCTATAGCATTTAAAAATGATGCAGTTGAATAAACACTTCAAGAACGGAATACTAACAGCGATGATACTTTTAGTATCGAGTTTTTCTACCGAGCACAAATTTTATCTAAGTGTTTCAGAAGTCAATTTCAATGAAGAAAAAGCAACTTTTGAAATCATAGGGCGTTATTTTATTGACGATGTGCAAGAAGTTTTGCAAATGCGTTATGAAAACAACCTTAGTCTTGATCCCGAGCAGCTTTCACCTAAAATTGATTTTTATCTTGAACGCTATTTTTCTCAGAAATTTGATTTGCGTCTCAATGGTCAAAAAGTAATTCTTAATTATGTAGGAAAAACATTCAAAGGTGATCAGGTCATCATTTTACTGCAATCGACGACGGTGGAAAATACAGAAGGCAAAAGACTTGAAATTGAAAACAAGGTCCTTATGGAATTGTTTGAAGAACAAAAAAACCTTATTCATCTAAGAATGTCAAACCTCAAAAAGAGTGCAGTATTAATTTCAGGAAATAGCGTATTCAAATTAATGCTTTAAAATTTTTAAATCATTCTAATTCTTAATAATTTCAGCAGTTAATAACAAAACCCATTATGAAAAAAAGTCTTTTAATATTCACGGCTCTAGGTTTACTTTTTAATATTAACCTTCAGGCACAAGAAGAAGGTGAAATGCAGCGTAAGCAAGGGCATTACAACCAGAGCAAATTCAAACAACTATACGAGGAGTTTTCTTCGCCTAATACGTACAGGTCAGCCTCGGGTGCCCCAGGGCCAGATTACTATCAACAACAGGCCGATTACGATATGAAGATTACCCTTGACGACAAAAATGCTCGTATCTATGGGGAAGAGACAATAACATATACCAACAACTCTCCTGATGCATTAGAATTTTTGTGGGTACAATTAGATCAAAATGTTAGAGCTGTAGATTCCAAATCGCCACTCAGAAATGGTAATGGAGTCAATATGGCCTACACCGCAGGCAATTTTGCACAAACCTACATGACAGAGGCTTTTGATGGAGGGTTTAATATCGATTATGTCAAAAATGCCAATGGCAAACCGCTTTCTTATACCATCAACCAAACAATGATGCGAATCAATTTACCTTCGGCACTTCAAAGTGGTGGGCAGGTTTCATTTTCCATTAAATGGTGGTATAATATTCCAGATCATACCGTTAATCGCGCTAGATCTGGGTATGAGTATTTTGCTAAAGATGGTAACCGAGCTTATGTAATAGCTCAGTTTTTCCCAAGAATGGCGGTATATAATGACGTGGAGGGATGGCAGAACCATCAGTTCTGGGGAAGCGGAGAATTTGCGCTGCCTTTCGGTAATTATACAGTTGAAATTACCGCTCCAGCAGATCACGTTTTAGACGCAACAGGAGTTCTACAAAACAGGAAAGACGTCTTTTCTAAAACTATGATGAAAAGATACAATCAAGCTAAGAAGTCGTACGATACTCCGGTGATGATTGTAACTCAAGAAGAGGCAGAAGCAGCAGAAAAAGGGTTCGCTGAGAAAACTAAAACCTGGAAGTTTTACGCTGAAAATGTGAGAGATTTTGGATTTGCTAGTTCTCGTAAATTTATTTGGGACATGATGGCCGTTAAAATCGGTAATAAAGACGTTATGGCCGTTTCAATGTATCCAAAAGAAGGAAACCCGCTTTGGGAAGAATGGTCTACCAAAGCAGTGGCTTCAACACTTATTACCTACAGTGAACACACTTTTGATTATCCCTACCACAAGGCCATTTCTGTTCACGCTAAGAATCAGGGGATGGAGTACCCGATGATTTGTTGGAATTACGGACGTCCAAACGAAGACGGGTCATATTCAGAGCGTACAAAATATGGAATGATGAGCGTTATTATTCACGAGGTTGGACACAACTTCTTCCCGATGATTGTAAATTCTGATGAAAGACAATGGGGTTGGATGGATGAAGGTTTAGATACTTTTATGCAATATATCGCAGAACAAGAATTTGGTCAGGCATTTCCTGATGCGATTGGCGAACTAGAAAAGTATCCTTCTCGAAGAGGTGAGCCCTCTAAGATTGTTCCTTACATGTCAGGTGATCAAGATTATATCGCTCCGATTATGTCTAATCCTGAAAACGTATACAACTTGGGCCCAAACGCATACGGGAAACCAGCAACAGCACTTAATATCTTGAGAGAAACGGTAATGGGTGAAGAACTTTTTGATCATGCATTTAAGACCTATGCCCAAAGATGGATGTTTAAACACCCTACTCCAGAGGACTTTTTTAGAACGATGGAAGATGCTTCGGCTGTTGATTTAGACTGGTTTTGGAGAGGATGGTTCTACACTACAGACTACGTTGATATAGGCGTAAAAGACGTCAAAAAGTATTATGTTTCTTCAGAACCAAGCGAGCAAATGAAAGCCTATATGGCTGCCCAGGGTATTTCAGAGGCAGATCTTCCTCCACTAGTGTATCTCGCGAGTGAAGATTCTCCAAATTTCTCTGAAGAATTAAAAGGTAAATCACCTTCTGAGTCTTCTAAAAATTTAAACGAATTCATGCTTGATAATATGACGGCAGCAGAGCGCTCTGCGGTAAAAGAGCCAAAGTATTTTTACGAGGTTACTTTTGATAAACCTGGAGGAATTCCAATGCCACTTATTGTCGAATATTCTTATGCTGACGGCTCAAAAGAACGTATTACCTATCCACCAGAGATTTGGAGAAAGAATGATGCTGAGGTGAAAAGAGTTATTGCTTCTGAAAAAGAGCTCACTGGAATTATAGTAGATCCACAAGCTGAGACTGCAGATATCGACACGACCAACAATGCATGGCCCAAAGAAGCGCCTAAGTCAGAATTTGACAGTTTAAGAGAAGAAATCAAAGATTAGGTTAAATTCCCATGGCTGATGGATATTTCAGTCATGGGTTTTTTTACTTTTGTACTATGAATTTTTTATTTATTAGCGGAGCGGAGATTTTTTTTGTCGTGTTTGTTTCAGTGTTGATATTTGGTTCGGACAAATTACCTGAAATTGTTCGTGGACTGGCAAAAGGCATGCGACAACTCAAAGACGCCACCGAAGACATTAAAAGAGAAATAAAAAAAACCGCTGATAACCAAGGTTTAGATACCGATCTAGGTCAAGAAATCAAAAAAGAATTCAACGAGGTTAAAAAATCAGTTGAAGATGTAGGTGGCAGCATCAAAAGAGGTGGGATGTGAATTTGATCGAAACACTTGATCGCGAGATTCTCATATTTTTAAATCAATTAGGTACCCCAGCATACGACCAATTTTGGCTATTCATTACTCGTTTTACCACTTGGATTCCACTTCTTATTTTTTACATCGCTTTTTTCTTCTATCGATTGAAACTAAAAACCTTTGGCATTTTATTCTTGTGTTCGTTGCTCAATGTAGCAACGGTTTTAGGTTTAATGTTTTGGTCTAAACCCTATTTTAAACGTTTAAGACCAGTTAACGATCCTGAACTCAACGAATTTTTAAGAGTACTTATAAAGCCTATAGATTATAGTTTTTTTTCTGGTCATGCTGCCAGTTCTGTAGCCATTGCTTTATTTACTTGGTATTATTTTAACAAATTAAATTTTAATTACGGACTACTCTTTTTTGTTTGGCCCGCTTTATTTGCTTACAGCCGTTTGTATCTAGGGGTTCACTATCCCACCGATATATTTATGGGAGCTCTTGTAGGTGTTCTGAGCGCCTGTTTTTACATAGCCCTAATCAATCGTTTCTTTTTCGGTGTAAACTCAGACCATCACGAACAGGCAGTATAATCGATTCAAAATTTGGATCCTCGTGAAGTCTTCGGTTAAAGGCCAATAATTCTTGTGTAGCTTTATCATTTGTCGCCAATTCTTCGACTACTTTACCAGACCATAGAATATTATCCGCAAGTAAAAGACTGTTTTTGGACATTATCGGAAGTACCAAATCTAAATAGCTATTATACAAGGCTTTTTTTGCGTCTATAAATACCAAATCGTATGACTCGTCTAGTTGTGGAAGCACATTTAATGCATCACCATAAATCACTTGAATTTGATTTGCGTATTGAGATTGATGCAGGTATTTCTGATGTATATGTATCAGTTCTTCGTTAATTTCAATTGTGTCTAATCGACCTTGCTCCCTAAGCCCCTCAGCTAAGCACAAAGCAGAATATCCAGTATAGGTTCCAATTTCAAGTATTCTGTTTGGCCTTGATAGTTTTGAAATAAACGATAAAAGACGCCCTTGATAATGTCCGCTAATCATTCGAGGCTGAATTACTTTTCTGTGTGTTTCAGCTCTTAAGGCTTGAAGATATTCAAATTCTTCTTCAGCGTGCTGTGTAATATAATTTTCAAGGGATTCAGAGAAGAAATGCACTTTTCTTGTTTTGTATTCTAAAGAGATGAACTAATTTCATCACTGTTTTAATCAGAACTCGAAAATAAATCTTTTTATGCAAAACACCCGAGATTTTGCCTTAGCCTGTGATCAAAAGGATGCATTAAATTACCTGAGAAAGGAATTTATATTTCCTCAATTTAAAGGAAGAGATGTGCTCTATTTTACAGGTAATTCCTTAGGTCTTCAACCAAAAGTAAGTCAGTCTTATGTCGATGAGGTAATGAATGCTTGGGGTGAGCTTGCTGTAGAAGGACATTTTAATGGGGATCGACCCTGGTGGGAGTATCACGAAAAGTTGACACCCACACTTTCTAAAATCATGGGATGTCATCAAGAAGAATTAACCGTGATGAACACGCTATCGGTGAATTTGCATTTCCTCTTGGTTTCTTTTTTTAGACCTGAGGGTGTAAAAACAAAAATTTTGTGTGAGCAAAAAGCCTTTCCTTCAGATAAGTATATCATGGACTCTCAATTGCGATTTAGAGGACTCAATCCCGAAGATGAGCTCATACAGGTTCCCAAAAGAGAAGACGGTCTCTATCATACAGAGGATTTTATTCAAGCCATAGAACACAATGCTTCAGAATTGGCACTTGTCTTTTTGGGAGGAGTGAATTATTATAACGGTCAAGTATTTGATATTCAGAAAATCACAGAGATAGCTCGAAAACACGATGTAATGGTTGGATGGGACCTCGCCCATGCGGCAGGTAATATAGAATTGGCACTTCACAATTGGGGAGTCGATTTTGCAGCCTGGTGCAGTTACAAATACCTCAATGCAGGACCAGGAAATGCCTCAGGTGTTTTCATTCACAATCGGCACTTGAATGATAAAGACATACGTAGATTTGAGGGATGGTGGGGAAATAAAAAAGAAACACGTTTTAAAATGACAGACCGTTTTGATCCCATTCCAACTGCAGATGCCTGGCAGGTGAGTAATGCACCCATTCTATCTCTAGCTCCCTTTTTGGCCTCTTTGACCCTTTTTGAAAAAGTGGGTATGTCAGCACTGATTGAAAAGCGAGACCAACTAACTGGATATTTAGAATTCGTATTGAAAGATGTCGCCAAAGAATTCGACTTAAATTTTGAAATAATTACACCACCGCAGAGAGGAGCTCAATTATCTATCTATTTGCACGGACAGAATAAATCTATTTTCGAATACCTCACCTCGAATGGTTGTATTCCAGACTGGCGTGAGCCTAATGTTATTCGAATGGCTCCTGTACCCATGTATAATTCGTTTGAAGACATTTATAACTTTGGTCAACTTTTAAAGCAAGCTGTAGTCTATAATTCATGAAATCACTTCTACTTATTTTAAGTAACAAAAAGTACTTTGCAGCATCCTTCGCTTTCGCTACTTTAAATTTTTGGTTTGGTACTTGGGCGATTTATATCCCCACCGTAAAAGACACTTTAGACATTTCAAAAGATGAATTAGGTATTGCCATTTTCTTTTTGGCTTTTGGGGTATTTGCCGTGCTGCCCTTTGCTTCGCGCATTATTCAGCGCCTCGGTGCTGGTAAATCAACTTGGTATGCTATACTAGCAGGATCTATTTGCTTTATTTTTCCACTTTCTGCACCTAGTTACATCAGTCTTTGCGCTGCACTTTTTGTATTTGGATTGTGTAATGGTTTTTTGGATATCGCCATGAATTCATTAGTCTCAGAAATTGAAAAAATTGACAACGTTCAATTCATGTCTTCGGCACATGGATTTTTTTCATTGGGGGGCGTTTGTGCCGGCTTAGGATCTTTTTTTATTCCTTTAATCGATAATCCATTGCTTCATGTGGCAACCCTGTCTTTGGTCTTAGTTGTCGTCAATTTTTTGCTCAAGAACCAATACGTTTCGATTAGCGGGTCAGTAAAAGAAAAAACTGCGACAAAAGTTGGAATACAAGTTTTTAAAGCTATGATTTTACTTTCAGTGATTTCTTTTGTAGCCATGGGAAGTGAGGGAGCGATTATAGATTGGTCGACCTTATTCATGAAAGAGGTGGTTAGGGCTCCGGAGCAGTATATAGGTGTGGGCTTTATCATGTTTTCAGTTTGTATGACACTCGGACGCTTTTTAGGTGACGGGATTTCTTCTCGCGTTGGTTCGAGAAAAACTTTACTCATCAGCTCATCAGTGTCTATTTTAGCCTACGTCTTCATTCTTCAAGAACACCAGATTTTCAGTGTTATTGGATTTTCATTAGGAGGTTTAGGTTTTTCTGTAATCATTCCTGAACTCTTTCGAATTGGTGGAAAAATGAAAGATGTTCCCGCCTCTACAGGCGTTTCTTTTATTGCGGGATCAGGATATTTAGGGTTTCTTTTTACACCGGTTGTTTTAGGATTTATTGCAGAACAATCCTCTTTGACCGAAAGTTTCAGTTTAATGTTTGTCGTGGCGATAGCGATGCTTATTGCTATTATTTTTGCGAAGTTTCCACCTTCAAATCACTAAAGAAAATGGCACGTTCATTATTAGCGCGAGCGTAATTTTGTACAAGTCGCAATCCACCAATTTCGATATAATCTTTACAGGCTGAACTAATATTAGGTTCTGCTTGGTTACCTCGGCGAAAAGTCCATTCTCTGACAATGTAATCTTGGTCAATGTAAAAATCATAGGCATCTCCTGGAGTATATCCTCCTTCTTGTCCATAGACGATGGTGAGCTTGGTATAGCTTTTATTTTCAACGGGAGAACTGCTGTTTTCTGACAGAGTCGCCCTGTAATTGCCTCTATCCCAAATGAGATTAAATGGAGTGAGTAGCCAAAATTTATCATTGGTGAACCCTGAATTAAGACGATTCTCTAAACTATCCAGCGCTTGATTTCTTTTGTACCAAATAGTGTCCTTGTCTTGAATACTGCCAACGGTGTTTGATTTAGGTTGCCATACCCAAAAACGACTAAAAGTATTTCCGTTTGCTCGGCTGACATTAAAACTGAAGCTGATTTCTTCTACTTCTGACCAATGTTTAAAACCGTGTGCTTCTGCGACCTTATCGGTGAATAATTCAACCATAGATTTTTGAACTTCTTTAACCTCAGTGTGCTTTTTTGATTTAGTCGAACAAGACGAGAATGCGAATACGATTGTTGCGCAACAAGAAAAGTAGAGATGCTTCTTCATTTTTTAGTTAAAGATACTAATGATGTTCGCATAGAATGCAAACAATACACTAATTTTGTAAGAACAAATTTTCAAATATGGCTGATATAAAAACACAGGATTTAATTGACAGAAACTTACTTGAGCAGCGCAAAATTTTTCTTTGGGGAATGGTGAATGATGAATCTGCAAAGCATGTAGTTGATCGTCTTCTGTATTTGAACAATTTAAATCACGATGAAATTACACTAGTCATCAATAGCCCTGGTGGTTACGTGACTTCAGGTTTTTCTATATACGATACCATTAAGCAAATTGAGAGTCCTGTAGCAACGGTCTGTTCTGGTCTTGCAGCCTCAATGGGAAGTATTCTTCTTTCTGCAGGAGAAAAAGGAAAGCGTTACATCCAAAAACACGCTAGAGTGATGATTCATCAGCCTAGTGGTGGAGCTCAAGGTCAAGCCTCAAATATCGAAATTCAAGCGAGAGAAATCATCAAAACCAAAGAAATTGGGGCCAGAATATTAGCGGATAATTGCGGTCAAGACTTTGATAAGGTCATGAAAGATTTCGATAGAGATTATTGGATGAATGCAGACGAGTCTTTGGCGTACGGTATTGCAGATGATATCATAGATTAGAACAGGTCTGGATTTTCGATAATCTTAGAAGCGCGATTTCTTACTTCTTTCATTTCTTCTTGATTTTTTTTATCGAGTAAACGATACATCATCCCCATACGTGGATTGTTAGACAGTTTAGCCCTGTGGTGGTCTAAAAAATTCCAATAGAGACTGTTGAATGGACAGGAGTCCTCTCCTTTTTTTGCCTTGGCATTGTAATGACAGCCTTTACAATAGTTACTCATCTTATCGATATAATTGGCACTACTGATATAGGGTTTGGTAGCTATCTTTCCAAAGTCTGCATATTGACTCATCCCTCGCGTATTAGGCATCTCTACCCATTCAATGGCATCGATGTAAATACCTAAATACCACTCATCTAACTGATCTGGATCAATTTGGGTAAGCAGGGCAAAATTACCTGTTACCATTAGGCGTTGAATATGATGAGCATAAGAATATTTTAAACTTTGTGATATGGCCTTTTCAAGACATTTCATTTTGGTTTTTCCTGTCCAATAAAAAGAGGGCAAGGGCTTGTGGTGTTCCAAAGCATTTAAATCAGCATATTCGGGCATTTCTCTCCAATACATTCCTCTCATGTATTCCCTCCATCCTAAAATTTGACGCACAAAACCTTCAATTTGGGCCAAGCTGATAGCATCTCTGTCTTGGTGATAAGCTTCAATACTTTGTTCAATGACTTCCTTAGGACTTATCATTTTGAGATTAAGGGCAAAACTCAATCGAGAATGAAATAAAAAGGGGTCTTCACTGTATAATGCATCCTGAAACTTTCCAAAATAAGGAAGAAGGTTTTCGCAAAAATGCTGAAGTAATGCTAAGCCTTGTTTGCGATTGATGGGCCAATTAAAATTATCGACTTCAATTTCTCCAATAGATTCGATGTTTTCTGATTGAATTTCATTTAGAATGTCTTTGATATTGTTTTTCAGATTAGGAATGGACGGAATAGGAACTTGATCTTTAAAGGAGGATCGATTTTCGCCATCATAGTTCCATTTACCTCCTTCTGGCTGATCTCCATGCATCAAATAACCAGATTTCTTTCTCATCGTTCTGTAAAATGACTCCATGAGGGCCTGTTTTTTACCTTCAAAAAATACGGCTAAGGTGTCTCTTTGAGTCAGAAAGTGTTCACTGCTCTGCATATGAGTTGCTATATTTTTTTGTTCAAAATGCGCACAAAGGTCTTTGAGTTGCGCGTCTAAACGGTATTCATCGGGTTCTAGATATTCAAATCTATTAATATTGTGCAATTCAAGCTGTTCAGCGATCAGTGTGTCAAAGGATTTATGTCTGTTTTCAGAGATGGAGATATACACGACTCGATGTCCGTTTTGCTCGAGTTCTTTGGCGAATGAGCGCATGGCAGCAAAAAAGCCAGTGATTTTTTGAATGTGATGTTTAACGTACTCCGTCTCTTGTCGTATCTCTGCCATGAGATAACAGACGTGTTCTTCTTTTTTCTTAAACCAACTGTGTTCTGAATTGAGTTGGTCTCCAAGAATAAGTCTTAGTGTTTGAGCCATAGTTTTTGAAATTCTTGTTTTGGATCATATCGCTCTGCTTGAAGTCGAGTGTTGAATTTTCGGTCTCTTGGATCATTGCCAACACCACCTACATATTGCCAATTACCCCAATTGCTGTGAACATCGTAATCCAATAAAATACTTTCAAAATAAGCTGCACCCCATCTCCAATCTATTTGGAGATCTTTAGTGAGATAACTCGCGACGTTTTGTCTGCCTCGATTACTCATAAAACCGGTTTGCTTCAATTCTATCATATTGGCATCTACAAAAGAATCACCGGTCTGGCCGTTAATCCATTTTAAAAATAAACGCTGGTTATTGCTCCAAGAATAGTGTCTTTTCTTAATTCCAGCTTGTTTGAAGAGATCATTTCCATGTTCTAGTGAAACATATTTGAAATAGTCGCGCCACATGAGTTCAAAGGCCAACCAATAGGTGTCTTGATTTTTGATGTGCTCTCGTTCATATACCTTTATTTTATGATAGATATATCGCGGACTAATTGCTCCAATGGCAAGCCAAGGAGAAAATTTAGACGAATATTCCGTTCCCAAGAGTCCATTACGGGTTTTTTTGTAACGGGATAAATGATGATTGTCAAAAAAATAAGACTGCAGTCGGTTTTGGGCTTGTTTATATCCCCCATGAAATTTAAAAGCTGATTGAGAATGACGTGTTGGTTTTTCTACGTCCAAACTTTTAAAAGAAGGAATTTCGTCAGAGGTCAATTCGAAGCAATTTGAAGACATAGCAGAGTTTTCAATCAAAGGTCGAACACGAGCTAGTTTTTCACATTTTTTTCGAAACACGGTAAAAACGTCAGGCAGTTCTCCTTGTTGTAAACTGTAAGGAACATCTTCTGGATGCCATAAGAACTGGCCCAAATAGCTTTTGAAAATGGCTTTATTGGATTTAGACTTCAGAAGTTCTAATTCATTTTGTTCTTCTGAGCACCACTCATCTTGGAATAGTACTTGATCAATTTGGTGCTGCTCGATGATTTGCGGAATACTGTCTGAGGCAGATTTTTCAGCGATAAGCAGCGGAATATTGAGTTGTTGTAATCCTTGTTTGAGTTCTACTAAGGCTTCTAAAATCAAAGACAATTGAAATTTTGAGCGCTGACTAAAACCAAATTCATTTTCATTACTATAGCGATCTATATCAATACAATAGACTCCTATTACACCTGAACTTTCTTTCAGGGCCATTTGTAGTCCTTCGTGATCATAAGGTCTTAAATCCTTGGTAAACCAAAGAAGGCTTTTCATTTGTTTTTCCTGCATTTTTTAGAACAATATTTTACATCTTCCCAATTTTTTTCCCATTTTTTACGCCATTCGAAAGGACGCTGACAGCCAGGGCATATCTTTTGTTCAAGATGAAGTTTTTTGTGGGCCATAAATCGATTTTGAATCTTGGTGAGTTTGCGCATAAGTAAGCCTATCCATGCATTTTACGCTGTAATAAGTATCAAGTCCTCCTATACCTATTGAATTTAATTTTTCGTGATTAATCCATAGGTCTTGGCCGACGCCCGAATCGTCCACTGCAATCATCTCAATTTTTCCGATAATCATCACACAGCCATTCTCTTTAATGTTGTATTCACTCTCATATCGGCAGGCTATTTTTATATTAGATTTTTTGACAAATGGTATTGTATAGTCATCAAAATACTCTGGCTCAATAGCGCAGGTTTCAAATTCGGATTCGTTTTTTTTGTATTTCGCTGAAGTTTGATGTGCTTCTGTATACAAGTCTTTTGGAATTTGATTTATACTAAAAAACTTGGTTTGCTGTATGTTGTCATAAGTGTGACGTTCCACTGTGAGTGGTCGCAAAATAAATCCAATTAGGACCGGATCACTGCCTAGGTGCATAACTGAGTTAAAAATAGAGAGGTTTTCTCTTAAGTCTTCATCAACACTTCCAATGAGGTTAGCCGTTCTGATGCCACAGCAGTTATTGATTAAATTAGCCCTGTGTCGTGAAGGGAGGCTTTGTAAATTTTCTTCGGTAAATATCATTTGTTTAACAAAAATACAAAATTATTAAACAAAATAAGAAAAAGATGCACTAAGCAATCGGTGTATTACACTAAAAGTTTTGGTCAATAAGATTGACCTACAAAATAAAATGGGAGAAATCTAGCGGCAAAACTCTCATACTAAGCAATTTTAGAAAAGATGCCTGACATTTTGGTTTCTTCTTCTTGAGCTAAATCAGGATCAACTAAAATTCTTCCACTGTGTTCATCAGTGATTACTTTTTTACGTGTTGCAATTTCCACTTGTACTTGTGGAGGAAGCGTAAAAAACGAACCTCCAGAGGCCCCTCTTTCTATGGAAACCACAGCCAATCCATTTTTCACATTCTCGCGAATTCTTGTATATGCACTGATTAATCGATCTTCGATTTTTGTTTTGTACTCTTCACTTTTTTTCAAAAGTTCTCCTTCTTCTTTTTCAGTTTCAGCTAAAATTGAATCTAGTTCTTCCTTTTTATGTTTTAAATGTTCGTCTCTAGCAGACAATTTGTCTTTGGTCTCTTTGATAACCTCTTTCTTTTCGTCTATTTGAACTTTAAAACCTTTGATGTGTTTTTCAGCCAATTCAATTTCTAGCTCTTGGTATTCAATTTCTTTTGAAATTGAGTTGAACTCTCGATTGTTACGGACATTTTTTTGTTGCTCCGAATATTTTTTAATGAGTGCTTTAGACTCTTCGATTAGATTCTTTTTAGCACCAATTTCAAAATTGAGTGTTTCGATTTCAGATTTGAGCTTGTCTACCCTAGTTTTCAAGCCGGCAACCTCGTCTTCTAGATCTTGGACCTCCATTGGTAATTCTCCTCGTAAACTTCTGATTTTATCGATTCTCGAATCTATGAGTTGAAGATCGTAAAGCGCTCTCAGTTTATCTTCTACGGTGAGTTCTTTCTTTGCTGCCATACCTAAAAATAATTGACGGGATTAGTTTTTGTTTGTGATAAAATGACCACAAAATTAGTAAATTTTTGCGTAAGGAATTCGACAATTAAATTTTTTGTGAATTGCTCAGATTCGTAATGGCCTATATCGATTAACAGCAACTCGTCGTCTGCTGCAAAAAAGTCGTGATACTTAAAATCTGCACTTATGTATGCGTCTACTTGACATCTCTTTGCAAGTTCTATAGCGAAAGAACCGCTTCCTCCTAAAACTGCAATTTTTTCGATCGGTTTAGCCAAGAGTTTAGAATGCCTTAAGGTTTTTAGGTGAAAAATATTTTTCAATAATTCGAGAAAATTCTCTTCTGAATGTGGAGTTTGCAATTGACCAACCATACCAAGGCCATGATTTTCAGATTTAGCATTCAAAATATAAAGTGGTTCTGCATTCAATTCCTTCAGCATTCGACCACTCACTCCATGTGCGACATTATCCAATGCTGTATGTAAGGCGATAATATTAATGTCATTTTGTATTGCTTTGACCACAGCTCTTTCGACATATGTCTGCCCATTTAGTTGTTTCAGTCCTTTAAATACAATAGGGTGAAATGCAACTATCGTATTACAGTTTTTATCTATAGCCTCTTGAACTACTTCTTCAGTGCTGTCTAAGGCTACTAGAACTCCCGTTACAGTTGTATCTAATTGTCCAGTTAACAATCCAATATTATCGTAATCTTCTGCATTTTTAAATGGCGCCCACTTATTGAGTTCTTCCAACAAAAGAGATATTTTCATGGTCATACGCTTTAAGGTAAGTGTCAAGATAATTCAAATATCGCATAAGTTTTTGAACAACATATAGTTTGTCTTTTAGAAATATACTTCCGTCTCGCCGATCATAACTTTATTGAAATTCACAAAAACTTAAGAGATCGAACAATTTAGATTATATACTTTTAACCTTAACTATGAAATCTATGGTTTTTTATTTATTGGCTAAAGCCTATCAATCAGTTGTCTTTATAAGAAATTATTTCTATGACATTGGCCTTTTGGCTTCAGTTCAAGTAAATCAGCCTTCAATTTGTGTTGGAAATTTATCGATTGGAGGAACAGGAAAAACACCAATGGTTGAAAAACTCATTACAATGTTTAAAGCTCAATGTTCAATTGCAGTTGTAACTCGAGGCTACAAACGAGAATCTACTGGAATGATTATAGCTGATAAAAAACATGGTGTAAAAGACTTGGGGGATGAACCTTTTCAGATTTGGAAAAAATTCCAGTCAGATATCGCACTTATCATTGATGCCAATAGAACTAGAGCGGTAAATTACATATATCAAAAGCACCCTAATTGTTTGATATTATTCGATGATGCTTTTCAACATCGTAAAATAAGAGCCACTGTAAATCTTTTACTAACCACCTTTGGCAATCCTTTTTTTAAAGACGATTATCTACCTAAAGGTAGTTTGCGCGATCACAAAAATCAAACAGCGCGAGCAGATTTTCTTCTTATTACAAAATGCCCTCAAAGCTTGACCTTAATTGATGCTGAGCGATTTAAATCTGAATTAAAAACTCCGTTTGATCAGGTTTATTTTTGTTCTCTACAATATGAAGAAATAAGACCAGAAAATCTTGAAGAGCTTTGTTCATATCAAAAAAATGAATTGGCTCTAGCGACTGGATTAGCTAGTACTGAAGAGCTTGAGGCTTACTTGAATGGGATGAATTTGAACTATACCTTGTTGAAGTTTCCAGACCATCACAATTACACGGTAAAAGATTTAGAGACCTTGAATACGTTCAAATGTGTTTTGACTACGGAAAAGGATGAAGTAAAATTGTCAAATCTAAAAACAAAAATGCAAGTAATTAAAGTAGCACATCATTTTCTATTTAATCAGGAAAGTGAATTTTTCGAGAAAATAAGTGCTAAACTAAACGTGAATTTAACTCAATAAATTCCTTAATGGTGTCATAAAAAACATTAGGTTTAAAGGGTTTAGTTACTACGTCATTACAACCGGCCTTGAAAAAGTTATCTTGACTGTCTTCCTGCGAAATAGCTGTGAGAGCAATAATTGGTGTTTTTTTGTCGAATTTGCGAATTTGAATTGTAGCCTCTTCACCGCTTATGCCGGGCATGTGTATGTCCATTAATATGGCGTCATATTTCGTGTTTTTCGCATGATCAATAGCATCATTCCCAGTGGCCACGATATCGCAACTCATTCCTTTTTTGGTGAGCATTTTCTTGGTTATAACCTGATTGATTTTGTTGTCTTCCACCAATAACAAATGCTTACCCTTTAAAATTTCATAGTCATTGCCCACTATGTTTTCTTGTTCCTCTTCTGTTTTGAACTCATATTCAAAGATTAAGTCAAAAAAGAAAGTTGTTCCCACATTTAATTCGCTATCAATATGAATATGGCTATTGAAAAGACCTAGTAAAGATTTTACTATAGTGAGTCCTAGACCTGTTCCGCCATACTTTCGATTGATTTGAACAGATCCCTGCTTAAAACTCTCAAATATGTATTGTTGCTGTTCTTCTGAAATCCCTATACCTGTATCAGAAACCTCAAAGTAAACGGTGACAAATTTTTCATCTTGTTTTTTGATTTTAGCCACAATTTCTATTTGACCTTCTTTGGTGAATTTGTCGGCATTCATAAGCAGATTCATAAAAATCTGAGTCATCTTTGCCGGATCACCTAATAATTTATCAGGGATAGCTCGGTCGTAGTGAAGCTGAAGATTAACCCCTTTTTTCTTGGCGTTAACACGAATGCCTTCAAGGGCTTCCTTTAATAATTTTTCTAATTGAAATTCAATCTTTAGTGGTTCAACCTCGTCTGCTTCAATTTTGTTAATTTGAAGAATGTCATTGATGAAATTCATTAAATAATCTCCCGAATATTTCAATGACTTCAAATGCTCCATCTGTGATTTATTTGGTTCTTCTTCTATAAGCAAATGAGTAAGACCTGTTATGGCATAAAGTGGTGTGCGCAATTCATGGGTCACGGTGGACAAAAAGTCCATCTTTGTCTTCATTGCAATCAGAGCGTTATCTCTCGCCTTTATGAGTTCTCTATTCTTATTTGCTAGAAGATCATTAGTCTTTAGTTTAATTTGATTATTTCTGTACAATGTGAAAGTGACAATTGTGATTATCGTTAGAATTGCTGAACTCAAAATGGCAGTCAATTCTGATCTAGAATTGGATCGATTCAATTCAGAAATTTTGTCCTGTAGGTTTTCAATATACCCTTGTTGAAGTTGTACGGTTTTGGTAATAGTACTATCCGATGTTTGCGCTGAAGAGCTCACAGCTAAATCCGAATGTTCAATAAGTTCCAGAGTTAGACCTAAAGCTTCTTCGTAATTTTTAGTGTCGTAATAGGCTTGAATTAAAACTTTTTTTAAGGCTAAACCTAGCTTTTTCAAATTGTATTTTAGTGAGAGATCTAAAGCGAGATTGGCGAAATAGATCGCATCCTTAGGTCTAGCTTGGGCTAAATACCACTGGGCCAAATCACGAGAAGCTTTTAATTTGATCAAATCATCACTTTTAACTACTAGTGCATTTAGTAGTTTTTCAGACTCATCATTATCGTCTTGAAGTATGTGTAGTTTTGCTTTTAGATATTGGCGTTTTTCCAACAATTTGATATCATTGCTCGCCATTTGTGACTCGTCGATTAGAACCTCTGCCTTAGCTATGGATCTTTGGGCAATTAAATTTTTTTCTTGCACCCTATATTCCCTGAGTCCTTCTAAATATTTTTGATATGAATTTGCAAATGGATATAAGTTTTGACTGAGCATTAGTCTGGTTCTGCTCAAATAGAAAGTTGCCGAATCTAGATTTTTATTTTCTAAATAGAGTTCTGCAATTTTATGGTATACAGCGATAAGTAGTTTACTGTTTCCATTTTTTTCTGCATTTTGCAAAACAGCCTCCAACTCCAAAATGCCTAAATCAACCTCATTTTCGATGGAGTACAACTCAACTTGATCAAAAGCTTCTTGGTATTGATCAAATTCATTTTGAGCATTTGACCAATAGGTCCCAAACAAAAAAAGGAAAAGCTTTAAGTACCGTTGAATAAGCATGTTTTACTTGTTCACAGCAACGTGGTCTATCAAATCAATTAATCTGCTGCTGTAACCTGTTTCATTGTCGTACCAGCCAATTATTTTAATCATATTACCAATTACTGATGTCATCATAGAATCAAACGTACAAGAGTACAAACTATTGTTTACATCTGAAGAAACTATCGGGTCTTCTGTGTAATTAATGATATCGTAATTTTGATTTCCTGCAGCCATCCTAAATGCATTATTGATGGTTTGTACGTCCATTTTTTGATCAACAACAAATGTTATATCTGTCAAGGATCCGTTTGAAACAGGTACTCTTATGCCACATCCACCCATGGATTGTGCGAGATGAGGAAAAATTTTAGTCAAGGCTTTTGCTGCTCCTGTAGTTGTAGGAATGATTGATTGGGTTGCAGCTCTAGCCCTCCTTAAATCGTGATGAATTTGATCGTGAAGAGACTGATCAGAGGTAAAGGAGTGAACCGTTGTAATGTAAAGTTGATTGATGTCACAGAGCTGGTCAATAATCTTAACCATTGGTGCGGCATTATTGGTGGTGCAAGAAGCGTTAGAAATGATTACATCGGAGGAGTTTAATTCTCTTTCATTAACACCTAAAACCACGGTTTTTATACTGTCATCTGAACTGGGTGCTGAAAGAATTACTTTTTGTACTGCTCCCTTAATGTGAGCACTTAATTCCTTATGGGTTTTAAATTTTCCCGTGCATTCAATTACAACATCTATCTCGTGTTCATCCCAGGGTATTTCTTCTATTGTTTTTTTGTTTAGTACATCAACAGGAGATTGATTTACTAAAATGCTATTTTTCTCAACTGAAATGTTTTTATCCCATGTTCCATGAATACTGTCGTATTTAAGTAAATGTGCGAGAGTCTTTGCAGGTCCTAGATCATTTATGACAACCAATTCCAAATGAGGAGCCCTGTCGAATGCCAATCTAAAAAAGGTTCTACCAATTCGACCAAAACCGTTTATCCCTACGCGTATTCTACTCAATATGTTTATGTGCTTTGTACGAAGATCGCACTAGAGGTCCTGATTCTACATGTCTAAATCCTAGAGCCTTTCCGTATTCTTCAAATTCTTTGAATTCTTCAGGAGACACAAAGCGTTGAACGGATAAGTGTTTTTTACTGGGTTGTAAATACTGCCCGAGTGTTACTACATCGACTTTTGCATCCCTCAAGTGTTCTAGGCACTCAAAAACTTCTTCTTTCTCTTCGCCTAAACCCAGCATTATACCTGATTTTGTGCGATGTGCACCATTTTCTTTTAAATACTTCAGAACTTCTAGTGAGCGATCGTATTTAGCTTGAATACGCACTGATCTGGTGAGTCTTTTTACGGTTTCCATGTTGTGCGAAATGACCTCGGGTTTTACTTTTAAAATTCGGTCAAGATGCTCACTTATTCCTTGGAAATCAGGAAGTAATGTTTCTAGTGTGGTATTTGGATTCATTCTTTTGATGGCCAAAATAGTCTCAGCCCAAATCACAGACCCCATATCTTTTAAATCGTCTCTATCCACAGAGGTAATCACGGCGTGTTTAATCCCCATTATTTTTATCGAACGAGCAACTTTTTCTGGCTCGGCCCAATCCACTGCATTTGGTCTTCCAGTTTGTACCCCGCAAAACCCGCAAGATCGAGTACAAATATTACCTAGAATCATAAAAGTGGCCGTTCCTTCTCCCCAACACTCACCCATATTAGGGCAGCTACCAGAGGTACATATTGTGTTGAGTTTGTACTTATCCACTAAACCTCTAAGTTCAGTATACTTTTTACCTGTTGGTAAGGTAACCCTTAACCATTTGGGTTTTTTTTGAACAGGGGTTTTAACCGTTGGAGCTGTTTTTACATCTTCCATGATCTCGTGTTTTCTTATTCACAAATTTACGGCTTATTCTCAATTTTTTCAGACAACTTTTTTCGTGCTCTCATCACCAAAACTTTAGCATTGCTCAGAGAAATATTTGTGCGTTGTGCAATTTCAGCATAAGTCAATTCTTCAAAATACCTAAGAATAAGAATATTTTTGTATTGTGGTTTAAGTTCTTTTATCATTTGTCTCAAATCTTTAAGACGTTGTTTTTCAATGAGCTGATCTTCTATTGAGGGTGTCTCATCAGGATATTCCACAGACGCATTAAACTGAGATGTACTTTGGTCAATTGACTTTTTTCTTTTTTGATCTATGTACAAGTTTTTCGAAATGGAAACCAACCAAGTTTTAAAATTGTAATCCAAATTAAAACTGTCTATTTTTTCAAAGGCTTTAGAAAAAGTTTCTATACACAGGTCTTCAATTTCGTCATCAGACATTTCTTTCTGCGCATGAAAATTGTGCAGGTAATTCCAATGCTCATCAAATAAATGTTGAAAAGCGGTTTGATCGCCTTGTTGGGCTAGAGGTATAATGTCTTGGTAATTCAAGCCGGGTCTATTGTCTGATTTTGACAGTCTTTCGAAGGTACTTTTCCACAAAGACTACAGGTTTCACCTTCAGTATTTAAAAAAGGACTTTGCGAGGCACAAGTACCGGCAAACTCGCCATCTTTATTTGCCCAGAGTTTTATAGAAATGCCTGCAAAACCAAGTAAGAGTAGCCCGATGGTTAGAAGAATAATTTCCATTCTTTTTTTTACAAAGATACTTTATCAGACGCAATTATATTTTGATAGGAAATTTTGGCGACTTGATCGATTAGGTTGGGTGTGAAATTACCACCTTCATCTTCAATAGTGATAAAACTTAGTGCATTTTCAGCATAGGGCATTCTCAACATTTTTTTGGGATCCTCAAGGTTTTTTAACACTCCGAGACTAACCAATCCACCGTTTACTTCCGTCCAAATTTGATAGCATTTGTCTGCAGTAAGTTGAGGAAGATTTTGAACATTGATATATGACAATTTTTTAATAGGATTAATATACGCAACCGCTTTGAACTGCTTTGCCCTTGAATTTCCTGTGATCATTTTTTTTATCGTATAAGGACTGTTCAGCACGATATATTCATTTCTTAAATCTTCCAGTTGTACATTAACGTCTTCTTCTAAATTCACTATTTGAGACTGAACAAGAGCTTGTTCTGCTTTTAATTCCAAATTATTCTGGTATAATCGAAAACATAAAACTCCCAAAAACACTGATATTGAAGCAGCTGCGTACTGCATAAATTTTTCGAAATTGAAAGCTTGCTTGGATTTTATGGCACTAAGTGTACCCTCTAATAGTCGTGGGTCACAAGGTATAGCTTTAGAGCTTACCAGAAGTTTAAGGGCCTCTTGATAGTCGTCATAATTTTTTTGCAATTCCGGATGGCTTGAAACCAATTCGTCTATCTTAGAGGAATTCAATTCATCTCGATTACAATCAAACAATGCCTTGTGAAATTCATCTTGCTGAGTTTTATCAAGTTTGGGGTCTAATGCACTCATTTAGTTTAATTTTCTTTTGTAATCGTAAATTTTCTTTAGTTCTCTTAAACCAATTTTCAATCTTGATTTAACAGTACCCAGAGGAATGTTCAATAGTTCACTTGCTTGACTTTGGGTAAAACCTTTGAAGTACAACAGCTCGATAACCTCTTGATACTTTTGACCTAATTGGGAGATGTGTTTTTGAATATCTATATGCTCTCCTGAAAAAGATTCCTCTACAACTGATACGTTTGATTTCTCCATTTGGATTTTTTGTGAGAAATTATTTTCTCTTTGTCGCAGTTTATCTAAAGCCGTATTTCTGGTAATTTGATAAATCCAAGTAAAGAACTTCGCTTTTTTAGGGTCGTATGAATCCGATTTATTCCAAATCTTTACCATACTTTCTTGTACAATGTCATCAGCAAGGGAATCCTGTTGAACAATTTGAAATGCAATTCCTTTGAGATGACTCGAATAATGATAGTAAATTAACCTCAAAGCGTCTTCATCTCTACCTTTTAGAAGATGTATAATTTGTTCATCAATAGAATAGGTGCGACTCAAAGTTGACAGGTGTATTTATGATCAATTATATTGACCTCAGTTTCTAGGTGGACACCAAAGTGTTCAAAAACATTAGATTGAATACGCTTTGAAAGTTCTAATAGATCCATTCCAGTGGCATTCTTTTTATTGATTAAAACCAAAGCCTGTTTGTGATGAACTCCAGCTCCACCAACTGTCCATTTTTTTCCGTCGAGTTTTTCAATCATCCATCCTGCGGCTATTTTAACCTTGTCTTTATCCACGGGAAAATGCACTACATCTGGAAACTGCTCTTGAATGTGCTTTAATTGCTGTTGACTTACAATAGGGTTTTTGAAAAAACTTCCGCTATTACCAATGATTTTGGGATCTGGAAGCTTTGATGTTCGTATTTGTCGCACCGTTTCACGAATGGTAGTGAGGTTTATTTCATTGCTAAAATTTTCAAGAAGATGATTTGAGATAGCCCCATATGAGGTGTTATACTGGTGAAAACCGTCTTTACTCAAGTTTAGCGTTATTGCGGTAATGATTACTTTATTCCTCAATTCATTTTTAAAAATTGAATCGCGATATCCAAATTGACAAAAGGCATTGTCAACCTCTCTTAACTCACCGGTACTTTTATCAATAAATTCACAAGCTATAAGAGTATCTTTTAGTTCAACTCCGTAAGCACCAATGTTTTGAATAGGTGCAGCACCAATCTTGCCAGGAATAAGGGTGAGGTTTTCAATTCCTCCGTACCCTCTTTCGACAGTCCATTGAACAACATCATCCCAAATTTCACCTGCCTCAATCTTTACCTGTACATTTCGATCTGATTCATTGACTGTTTGTATTCCTTTTGTATTGATATGGGCAATTAAAACACTAATTTCTTTTTCGACTAATAAGATATTACTGCCTCCGCCAAGAGTAAAAATCGATTGACCTCCGTGCTTGTCTAAAAGTTTTTTAAAATCACTTCTTTCGTGGAGTTCGACGAAATGGTGGCTTTGGGCATTTAATTGAAAGCTGTTGTAATTCTTGAGCGATATGAATTGATTTATTTTCAAGTTTAATTCTGGTTGCGGTATTGTTCTAAACCTTTGTGTAGGATATTAACAGCTTGTTCTAAACGCGATGATTCTAATACGTATGCAATTCGAAGTTGACGTTTACCTAATTCGGGATGACTGTAAAATCCAGAGGCTGGAGCGAGCATTACAGTTTGACCATTTAGGCTGAAAGATTCTAATAGCCATTGTGCAAATTCATCTGCACTGTCTATATCTTCAATTTCTATCATACAGTAAAAAGCTCCTTTTGGAAATGCAACTTTTAGTTTTGGAATACTTGAAAGTGAACTAATAAGGAGTTGACGTCTTTTGTCGTACTCTGCATTTACAGCTCCAAAATAGGAAGGAGCGGTATCCAATGCAGCTATACATGCTAATTGAGCCAAAGTTGGAGGACAAAGTCTCGCTTGGGCAAACTTTAAAACCGCTTCGTTGAGTTCTTTATTCTTTGATACTATGCAACCAACACGCGCTCCACACATACTATAACGTTTGGAAAATGAATCTACCACAATAACGTGCTCTTCACATCCTTCTAGATTGAGAACTGAAGTGTGCTCTTGATTTTCATATACAAATTCTCGATACACTTCGTCAGCTATTAAAAATAAATTATACTTCAGAGCGAGTGCTTTTAATGCATTTAATTCTTGATCTGTATAGAGATAACCCGTAGGATTTCCTGGATTACAAATTAATATGGCCTTAGTTTTCTCATTGATTTGGGATTCTATCAATGCTACATCCGGAAGCGCGAAATTATTTTCAATAGTAGAAGCAATCGAGCGAACTTCAATCGCATAGGAAGAGGCAAAACCATTGTAATTGGCATAAAAGGGTTCAGGTATAATGACGTTATCCCCAGAATCACATAAACTACCCATTAGAATTGATAGCGCTTCAGATCCTCCTGTGGTAATTGCAATGTCTTCAGCAGTTACCTCAATTCCGAATTGTGCGTAATAAGAACTGAGCTTTGTTCGTAATTCGAGCAGTCCTTGGGATGGGCCATAAGCTAAAACTTTATCTGCGTAGTGCTGAATCTCGTCGAGAACTTGCTGAGGGGTTTCGATATCGGGTTGACCTATGTTGAGGTGTATTACTTCAATACCCTTTGATTTCGCATAATCCGCATAGGGAACTAGTTTACGAATAGGGGATGCGGGCATTTGTTTGACCCGATTAGATAAAAAAGGTCTAGTCATAAACTATTTTTCGATGAGTTCACCTTTGATTTTCAATATTTTAGTCGGATTACTTGCATTAGAGCTTACTGTAATCGCTTTCCTAAATGGGCCAGCCGCACGATTAGTGTCGTATTGAACTTCAATTTTTCCCTGTTGACCAGGCAAAATAGGTTCTTCAGGTTTTTTAGGAATAGTACATCCACAACTTGAACGAACATTTGTGATTACTAAAGGCGCATCTCCTGTATTGGTAAATTCGAAAACTCTCAGGCCGTCACTTCCGCGANTAANTTTTCCATAATNGATGGTTTCTTCTTTAAATTGNATCTCTGCTTTTTCTTGAGCNCTNACNNANAAAGTTGTAAATAAAAATCCGAGTAATAGNAATGCTTTTCTCATTTAAAAGTAATTTTATGAACAAGTNAATTTACAAGAATTTGATCTGAGGTCAAAATACTTTTATAAAACGTGCAACGTTGACTATTTTTGAACTTTAATTGAAAATACTCAGATAGAAACCAATATGGAATTATCTACAAAATACAATCCNNCTGAGGTAGAGGCCAAGTGGTACGACTTTTGGATGGANAANCNTNTCTTCGAATCTACTCCAGANGATAGAGANCCTTANACNATTGTAATACCTCCTCCNAACGTTACAGGAGTATTACANATGGGNCATATGTTGAANAATACAATTCAAGACGTTCTCATACGAAAAGCTAGACTCTCTGGAAAAAACGCCTGTTGGGTNCCTGGGACTGATCACGCTTCNATTGCAACNGAGGCAAAAGTTGTGGCANGANTAAAAGANCAGGGTATAGCNAAAAGTGNNCTCAGTCGAGAGGAATTTTTGAAGCANGCCTGGGATTGGACNGATGAATATGGAGGCACCATTTTGAAGCAGTTGCGAAAACTTGGCTGTTCATGCGANTGGTCCAGAACTAAATTCACNCTNGATGANGATATGTACGCNTCGGTAATTAAGGTTTTTGTAGATCTTTANCAGAAAGGACATNTTTACAGNGGTTATNGAATGGTNAATTGGGATCCNGTTGCNAAAACGACGNTATCAGATGAGGANGTTATNTATGANGAGCGTCAGGGAGAGCTTTTTCAAATAGCCTANAAACTTGTCGATAGTGATGAACAACTTATCATNGCTACAACCCGTCCTGAAACCATATTTGGAGACACTGCCATTTGCATCAATCCAAANGATGAGCGCTTTTTTCATTTNCANAACAGAAAAGCNATAGTTCCTATTTGCAATCGAGAAATTCCAATTATTNTGGANGAGTACGTNGATATGGAATTTGGTACAGGTTGCCTAAAGGTTACCCCNGCACACGATGTGAATGANAAAACNCTAGGGGANAAACACAAGTTAGAGGTCATCNATATTTTTAATGAGGANGCCTCCNTGAATAGTTANGGAATNCAATTNGAGGGTCAAGACCGTTTTGAAGCCCGTAAAAATGTNGTAAAAACTTTAGANNAGATAAGNGTACTTNTAAAGAGAGAGAAATACATCAACAATGTNGGNACTTCAGAACGCACCAAAGCNGTTATAGAACCTCGTCTATCNGATCAGTGGTTTTTGAGCATGCAAGAATTGGTNAAACCNGCTCTTAANTCTGTTTTAGAAACCAAAGAGGTTCAACTCGTTCCTGAGAAATTTGAAAACACCTATCGACACTGGATGGAAAATATAAGAGATTGGAACATCTCAAGACAGTTGTGGTGGGGTCAACAAATNCCAGCCTACTNNTTTTCAGATNACAAAGAAGATTTTGTGGTGGCTGAAACTCCTGAAAAAGCTTTGGNCTTGGCACNAGAAAAGCTTAAAGACAGAGGAGAAAATCGACAANTAACCACNNNNGATTTGAGNCAAGATTCAGATGTTCTCGATACTTGGTTCTCTTCTTGGCTATGGCCCATCTCNGTTTTTAATGGAATACTAGAGCCNGAGAATGAACAAATNNAGTACTANTATCCAACTCAAGACTTAGTAACNGGNCCAGANATTTTATTTTTCTGGGTAGCTCGAATGATTATTGCTGGCTANGAATACAGAGGNAAGCANCCTTTTTCTAAAGTGTATTTGACNGGTTTGGTAAGGGANAAACAAAGAAGAAAAATGTCCAAATCTTTGGGGAATTCTCCNGATGCACTTGAATTGATTTCAAATCANGGTGCAGATGGTGTAAGAGTAGGTCTACTNTTGAGCTCTGCAGCAGGTAACGACCTTCTTTTTGATGANGCNCTATGTCAACAAGGAAAAAACTTCGCCAATAAAATNTGGAACGCCTTTAGATTAATTCAAGGTTTCGAGTTGTCTNANACGATTGAGCAACCTGTGCATAGTGCGAAAGGTGTTTTTTGGTTTCAANAAAAATTCAATGCNGAGCTAAAAGAAATTGAACAACTTTTTGAGCGTTACAAAATTTCAGAAGCCCTNATGCGNATATANAAGCTCATTTGGGACGANTTTTGCAGCTGGCTTCTCGANATTATTAAACCTGAATATCAAAAACCNATNGATCANAAGACCTATAATGAGGTNTTAGCNATACTCGAAGACNTATTGNTNCTNTTACATCCATTTATGCCTTTTTTAAGTGAAGAGCTCTGGCAGCATTTGAAAAAAAGAGAAAGCCATGAGTCTATCTGTGTGGCNAAATGGCCAGAATCCAAGGAGGTTNAANCAGAGGTTTTANAGGAGTTTGATTACACNNCNGAGNTTATTAGTGGAATTCGNACNNTNCGAAAAGAAAAACAAATACCACAAAAAGAAGCTTTNGAGCTCTATTATCTCGAAAATGAAAAANACNNTCAAATAGAATCCATNATCAAAAAATTAGGTAATATAAGTGCGATATCAAAAGTGGATGAAACCCCTGAGGGAGCGATAAGTTTTAGAGTAAAAAGTAATGAATTTTCTATTCCTATCCTCGGAGCAATTAATGTAGAAGATGAAATTTCTAAACTCAAAGAAGAGCTCACCTACACTGAAGGATTTTTGATTTCAGTTCAAAAAAAATTATCCAATGAACGCTTTGTAAGTAATGCTCCAGAGAAAGTGGTACTGATAGAAAAGAAAAAGGAGGAGGATGCAAAACTCAAAATAGATTCTTTGAAAAGCAGTCTCAAAAGCCTAAGAGAAAATATTTCTTAATTTTATGCTATGGAATACTATGCTCAGGCACTTTTAATTGCTATACCAGCATTCTTTGTTTTAGTGGCAATAGAACTAATCTACGGCTACAGGGTCAAAAAGATGAATTACAATTTGTTTGATACCTTAAGTAGTTTGTCATCTGGTATGACCAATGTGATTAAAGATTCTTTGGGATTGGCATTTGTGCTAGTCAGTTACCCATTTGTTAAAGAACAAATCATGCTTGTAGAATTGGAATCCGGGCCTTTGCTTTGGATAGTGGCATTCGTCATAATCGATTTTGCGGGATATTGGAACCACAGACTTTCCCACCATGTAAATATATTTTGGAATCAGCACGTAATACATCATTCTTCGGAAGAATTCAATTTGGCTTGTGCGCTCAGGCAGTCGATATCTAATGTCATTGGATATGGAGCAGTCCTCTTAATTCCTGCGGCAATGTTAGGCGTACCTCAAAGCGTAATCAACGTATTAGGTCCATTACATTTGTTTGGGCAGTTTTGGTATCACACACAACACATCGGTAAATTAGGATGGTTAGAATACATTTTTGTTACACCTTCTCAACACAGAGTGCATCATGCCATTAATAAAGAATACATCGACAAAAACCTAGGTCAAATTTTTTGTGTTTGGGATCGCATGTTCGGTACATTCCAAGAAGAATTAGATGAAGTTCCACCCCGATATGGAGTACTTAAACCAGCCAAAACATGGAATCCGATTCTAATCAATTTTCAGCATTTTTGGGGCTTATTAACTGACGCTTGGCGAACTAAATCGATTTGGGATAAGTTTAAAATATGGTTTATGCCTACAGGATGGCGTCCTGCTGATGTAATTGGTAAATATCCGAGAGAAATTATCTCAGATGTTTACAAGTATAGAAAATACAAGACTGAAGTTTCAAACCAAGTTAAATATCTGGTAATTGGTCAATTTGCTGTCAACACTGTTCTTTTATTTCTGCTCTTAGCAAACTGGACCTCTTTTAATTCAAGTGCACAATTTATTATTGGGGTTTTATTATTTCTTGGAATAGGCAGCTACTCTAGTTTAATGGATAAAAATCCGTTGGCTTTAATCTTTGAAAGCTTACGATTAATTTTAGGCGTTTCACTTTTCTTTATAGATGGTTTAATCTGGCCGGTATTTATGAATTCAGTGGCTATGATTTGGTTAATCTATATAATGATGAGTTGGGTTCTTACCTTCTACAACTTTCAAGACATATTGAAGTCAAATTCTTCTCTGACGAGTTCTACATAATTTTTTTGGCTTCGGCAGAATCCAAATGTAAAACTTGAAGAATTGCATTGAATTTGAAGGCTTTTATAATGGGCTCTTCACTTTTTTTGGAATGACTAGTGTTTTGATGGGCCATTCGGTAATACGCGTATAAACGCAGTAGTATATCTGGTTGAATAGGCTCTTGGTAACTGTTTATATAGTGAACAGCACTATTAAAGTCCCGATTTAAATCAACATCTGTAATGTACATTTTATAAACTTGTGGCAATTACCGTTTCGCCTCCTACAACCCGTTGACCAATTTTCACATTAATTACGGCAGAGGTAGGTAGGAGTAAATCTATTCGTGATCCAAATTTGATGAATCCAGCATCAGTTCCTTGTGCGACCTTATCGCCTTTTATCGCATAATTTACAATTCTTCTGGCCAAGGCACCTGCGATTTGTCTATAACCAATTCTTCCAAACTTAGGGGTTTTAATGGCTACAGTAGTTCGTTCATTTAAGGTGCTAGATTTAGGATGCCATGCGACCAAGTACTTTCCAGGATGGTATTTTGAATACAAAACAGATCCACTTACAGGATATCTAGTGACATGCACATTAATAGGTGACATAAAGATGGAAACCTGAGTCATTTGCTCTTCAAAGAATTCATTTTCATAGACTTCTTCAACAACAACCACTTTTCCATCACAGGGACTTATAATGCTGTCTAATGAAAGTGGAGTATTTCTTTTAGGATTTCTAAAGAACTGTAAAATGAGAAACAAAAAAACAGCAATAACAATTTGAATTCCTCTTTGTATCAACTCATTCTCAATATTGTATTGAGAATAAAAAAATACACATAAGAATATAATAGTTGAAAATAGTATAATGCTTTTTCCTTCTCTGTGAAACATAATTCAAATTTTAATAAATCAGGTGCAAAAATAAATAGGAAATAGGTACAGAGAGAATAATACTGTCTATTCTATCAAAAAATCCTCCATGTCCAGGTAATAATTGGCTACTGTCTTTTTTACCTAAAAGCCTTTTGATTTTACTTTCCATTAAATCTCCAGCATTACCGCATAGACAAATAAGAAAAGCGAGAGTCATCACTTGAAGGTGATCTAGATTGACCAAATTACCTATGAATAGTGCAAATAAAAGAGTGCATATTAAACCTCCTACATATCCTTCAAGTGTTTTCTTTGGTGAAATACTCGGAAACAGAATTCTTTTTCCTAACCATTTACCAATTAAATAAGAAAAACTGTCGTTGGACCACTGAATAAGAAAAATAAAACCTAAGATAATAGCCCCCTCATAGTTTTGGTTTTCAGCGATAAAAATTAAAAAACTCATCCCAATACTGATGTAGAAAAGAGATATTGAGGTTACAAGGGGCGCATTGAATTCAAGTGTTTGTTGATTGCTGAAAAACAGTATGAACACAAGGAAAATGAAAAAGAAAAAAAATATCACAATGAGGCTTAGGGCAAAGTTTTCATTGTTTCTAAAGAAAAAACAACTGCCAAAGAATAAACTCAAGCACAAAATCATGAAAATAGGATTGCTCTCGCTCATGTGATGCAGTTCCAAAACTGCAGCTAAAGCAAGTATAAAAGCGATGAATATAAACAGATTAGGTATAAAAAAAAGACTTACAAAAAGGCTAATTGCATAAATCAATCCGGTTCCAATTCTCTGGGGAAAAACTTTATTCAAACCTAAAAATCTTCTAAAAGTAACAAGTATAAATTTTTGGTTTTTGAACCGTAGTTCATAAAATCCTGCTCGTTATCTTTTGTAACAGTATTGTTTTTAAGAGAAGTAATATTCGCGGGCAATGTATTATACTTTTGCCGTATATATTTTAGAGCTTCATTAAGTGATTTTAGAATTTGACTTGTTCTTGCAAATACAATAAAATTCTCCGGAAATCGAGAAGGTTGAAGTTGATGGAGTTGATGTGAACAGACTAAAATTGTTCCATTCTCAGCAATGAGATTCTCGCACTGCGTAAAAAGTATTTCACTGTCTTGAGCGTGTTCGGTAAAAAACAACAAACTTTCAAATTGGACTTTTAGTGAAGGATCAACACATAGCAGTTGTTGATGTTGCCATTGATTCTCCATGAGAATATGGGCTAGACTGATATTAACTTCTTTTAGATTTTCACAGTAGACAAATTTTCCTCCACTTTTTTTGAATTCAATAATAAACTTCTCGTCGATAGGTAAGTCAAGTGAAGGGTTGTGTTCTCCTTTAGTCTCACGAGTAGACTTGGGTATCTCTTTACCTCCGCTAAAAAGTTTATCCATTAAACTCATGGCATCAATCCGTGGGTTTTTCTACAGTGTTTTCTGTCTTATCGTTTTGCTCAGAATTTTCAATGTTTACCTCTTCATTAGTTTCACTCTCAAAAGGTCTTTTACCAAAAATCTTTTCTAAGTCATCCTTAAAAATAACTTCTTTTTCTAACAATCTGTTAGCAAGTAGAATTAATTTGTCTTTGTGCTCTTGTAAAATTTCAATGGCTCTTTTGTATTGGCCTTCTATGATTTTTGAAATTTCGGCATCGATAACCTGTGCAGTTTCTTCACTATAAGGTTTAGAGAAATTAAAATCAGTTTGACCCGAGCTGTCAAAATAAGTAACATTACCAATTTTAGAATTCAAACCGTATATAGTCACCATGGCTCGGGCTTGCTTGGTAACTTTTTCTAAATCACTTAGCGCTCCAGTTGAGATGTTGTCGAACATGACACGTTCAGCTGCTCTACCACCCATAGTGGCACACATCTCATCTAGCATTTGTTCTGGTCTAACAATAAGTCGTTCTTCAGGAAGATACCACGCAGCTCCTAAAGATTGACCTCTTGGTACAATAGTAACTTTGACTAAAGGTGCTGCATATTGAAGCATCCAACTCACAGTGGCATGTCCAGCCTCGTGAAAGGCAATAGTATTTTTCTCTTCTGGAGTTATGATTTTGTTCTTTTTTTCTAAACCACCTACAATACGATCTACAGCATCTAAAAAATCTTGTTTAGTAACCGCTTTTTTGTCGTTGCGAGCGGCAATAAGAGCAGCCTCATTGCAGACATTAGCAATATCTGCTCCTGAAAATCCTGGGGTTTGTTTGGCTAGAAAATCGGTGTCTAATTCTTCATCTGTCTTAAGAGGCTTTAAATGCACCTCGAAAATTGCTTTACGTTCATTGAGATCAGGTAAATCCACATAAATTTGACGGTCGAATCGACCAGCTCGCATTAAAGCTTTGTCAAGAACATCAGCTCGGTTCGTTGCCGCGAGAACAATGACGTTAGTGTTTGTTCCAAAGCCATCCATTTCAGTTAATAACTGATTCAGGGTGTTTTCACGTTCGTCATTTGAACCTGTGATATTGTTTTTCCCTCTCGCTCTACCAATGGCATCAATTTCATCTATAAAAATAATTGCAGGCGATTTATCTTTTGCCTGTTTAAAGAGATCTCGGACTCTAGAAGCACCAACCCCTACAAACATCTCAACGAAATCTGATCCTGAAAGCGAGAAAAAAGGAACCTTAGCCTCACCTGCAACTGCCTTTGCTAAAAGGGTCTTTCCAGTTCCTGGAGGACCTACTAGTAAAGCACCCTTTGGAATTTTTCCTCCGAGAGAAGTGTATTTATCTGGATTTTTTAAGAACTCAACAATTTCTTGTACTTCTTCTTTTGCACCTTCTAGTCCAGCTACATCTTTAAAAGAAGTTCTTGTATCAGTATTTTCATCAAAGAGTTTGGCTTTTGATTTACCGATATTAAATATCTGACCTCCTCCGCCGGGACCTCCTCCGCCAGACATGCGACGCATTAGGTAAATCCAAATCCCTATAATCAGTATAAACGGGAGTAGTGATAAAATGAAATCCATGAAATAGTTGTTCTCTTTGTCGTAGTCGACAACTGTTTCGAGATTGTATTCACTTTTTATGGTGTTGATGCTATTTTCAAAATTTTGAAGATCTCCGTAATCCAGCACGTACTGAGGATTTTCTCCAGGTGTGGGAAGAACAGGTTTTTGAGTCGTTTCACTGTGTATTCCCTTTTCTTGAGCCTCAGGTGTTAAAAATACTTTTGCTTGTCTTGTGTTGGTGATGATTAATATTTTAGAAATATCACCATTTCGTAAAAACTCTTGAAGCTCAGAGATCGTGGTTTTTTTAGACGATTGCAATGAAGAGCCTCCGATAAAATTAAATCCAATAAAAAGGATAATCACAGCGTAAAATAGCCACCCGTATCGATTTTGTTTTTTAGGTTTTTCAGTCATAATGAGAAATAAAACTTAGCTTTTATAAATTGGTTACACTTGAAGGAATCACGGTAAGTTCTGCATCACCCCACAAACCTTCGATATCATATTTTTCTCGTATTTGTTTTTGAAAAACATGAACTACAATGTCTGCGTAATCCATTAGTACCCATTCGGCGTTTTGAGTTCCTTCAACCTGCAATGGTTTTACACTAAGTTTCTTACTGACTCCTTTTTGAATTGAGGAAACGATAGCGTTTACATGCGTGTTAGAAGTACCCGTGCAAATCACAAAAAAATCAAAAACTGTATTTTCAATAGCTCTTAAATCTAATAGGTTTAATTCTAAACCTTTTACATCTTCAATACTTTCAATAATCAAAGACAGTGTAGTCTCTGAATTATTATTTTTTTCTTGCATTCAAACAATTTATATTCAACACAAATTTAGAGTTTTTTTGTTGAGCCTTACTCAAGTTCCAATTTATCTTTAATTCTTATTTCAAATGAAGATAATCAAATGTCATACCACGTCAAGTACTAATGATGATCTGCGTGAATACGCTTTAGAAAATCACTCAGAAGAGACGGTAGCCCTATTAGCTTTTTGCCAAAAAAATGGTAAGGGTCAACGCGGTCGTTTTTGGCACGCAGAAGAAGATAAAAGTTTGACGTTCAGCATGTTGTTTAAAGGTGTTGAAATTCCTTTTGCACAAATTTTTCAAATTCATGTCTGTGTAAGCATTGCTCTGCTTGATTTTTTAACTGAAATAACCAGACAAGAAATAAATTTTCATGTCAAATGGCCTAATGACATTATGGCAGAAAACAAAAAGTGTGCGGGTATTCTCATAGAAACTATAAGCAGTGAACGAACAGTCAATGAAATGATCATAGGTATAGGTGTGAATTTAAATAACACTGATTTTCCAAATCAGTTAGTGCATGCAGTCTCTTTGAAGCAAATTAGTGGTGAACACTATTCCATTGAAAACAGTTTTAAGACCCTAATCGAACGTATTGAAAAAAAAATGCGCACTATACCTATGCTTGACGACTGGAATGGGATTTTTGAGGAATATCAGCAACGTTTATTTAAACGAAATCAGCGAATTCAGGTGACTTACAAGAATAAGCAATTAGAAGTAGAAGTGCAAGGTGTGGATGAATCTGGTCGCTTGGTTGTAAGAGAAGAGGAACTAGGGATTATCCACGCCTCCTATGAAGAACTCAAATGGAACTACAATCTCTTAAGATAATTGAAGTTGAATACCCTTGCTTAGGTCATTGACAAAGGCGCTTAAAGGGTTCTTTATCATCATCTCCATCATCGGATTGAAATCACCTTCAAAAACCAATTGTACCTGAGTTTCTTGTTCTGAAACGGAATGGAGTAGACCAGATAGCGTAAACGGAAATTTATCGTTGTCTGAACTCAAGACCACAACATTAGTATCAGCACTCTCGACTAACTTTAAGACGATTTCTGGCATGCCCTTAAGACCAAATTTAAAACGTCTGTCATCAAGAATTTCAAATACCTTATTAGATTCTGGCATGATTGCACTATAGTTTTCAAGGGTGCTTAAGAACTGATGAACTTCGAGATTAGGTTTTGCTAGATGAATAAGTTCTCCTTCAATTTTCATAGGGATAAATATTAATTAGGGTTTCCAGTGGATCGGGTCAGATCTCCAACTTAGCAGAGAATCTAAGGTATTTTCTGCGATGTAATTGGATTTTGAAGCCATATCAATCAGGTTGTTGTAATCACTCAAGGTGTGAACTTCAATGTTTTCTTTTTCAAAGAGCGAAGAAGCGATATCGAAGTTGTAAGTGAATATAGCCACCATTCCCTTTACTTGAACGCCGTAATCTTTAAGCGCGCTAATGGCTTGAAAACTACTTTTTCCAGTGGATATGAGGTCTTCAATGACGATGACACTTTGCCCAGGTTCGATATAACCTTCTATTTGGTTTTTTCGACCATGCTCCTTTGCTTTAGGTCTGATATACACAAAGGGCAGTCCCATGGCTTCTGCAACTAAGATTCCAAGGCCTATTGCACCGGTAGCCACTCCTGCTATGGCGTCTGGTCTTGAAAATTGCTGTTCAATTTTTTTGCGCATAGCGTCTCTCAAGTGATTCCTAACGTGAGGATAAGAAAGTGCAATTCTATTATCGCAATAAATCGGAGATTTGATGCCAGATGCCCATGTAAAAGGGTCTTCAACATTTAACTTAATTGCTTTAATTTGCAACAAGAATTCAGCAGTTTCTTGTGCTGTTTCTTTATCTAAAACCATGGTGCGAATGTACAAAGTTTTCGTCAATGAAAGACTCCTTCTGCTGAGTAAAAAAAAAGTGAATACTTCTGAAAGACAGGTTCACTTTTCTAAAAAGATGACCGTTTTAAAACTGATTGAAGATTTGAACTTAGGTGTTCTAAGCGAGGGAGTAATTCTCTTTGACCACGATGAGGAACCCTTGATAAAAATGGGAGAGTACTTCAAAATTGTTCAGGCAGCAGGAGGTGTTGTGAGCAATGAACTCGATGAGCTTCTTTTTATTTTTCGAAATGGAAAATGGGATCTGCCAAAGGGCAAATTAGAAAAAAACGAAGGACCTCGTTTTGCAGCTGTTCGTGAAGTTCAAGAAGAGACAGGGTTGCCACAAGTCCATTGCGGAAAACTATTGAATACAACTTATCATATGTACAAAGTCAAATCAAAGTACCACTTCAAGGTCACTTATTGGTATGAAATGACTACGCTTTTTAATGGAAAATTAAAGGGGCAAGTAGAAGAAGGTATTGATTTTGTGCGATGGTTGAATACTAATCAGACCAAAATAGCCTTGCGCAATACCTATAAAAACATTTCAAAGTTATTTAATGTAATAAGAGAACCCAATGATTAAGGGATTTTATAAATAGGATATCTCATAAAATCCTTTTCGAGATATTTTGAATTTTTGAATATGAAGTTTAGCAAAGGATAACCTTTAAAATTAGGGTTTAGGGCTTTGAGACTGTCAACCTTAGCTTTAAGTGCGACATCTTCTTGTAATAAATCAAAAGCGAGATCTTCAAAAACATAGGGAGAAAAACCTTCTTTTCGTTGGAGTATTGCATCGAAATAATTCCAATTAAAAAAAGAATTTGGAGCTCGGGCTTCTAAGCTTTCCATTAAATATCTAAGTGCATTTTGTTGGGTATACGCAATGAAGTCTCCCTTCTGAAAACTGAGTTCTTCAGTACTTGAGCTCGTTTGCGTTTGATAATGATAATAATGGCCTTCGTAGGGGCTTCTAGAAGTTTTGTAGTCTTTGATATAGTCTACTTCAACTTTAAAGACAGTGTCCTTTTCGATTGTTTCGAGAATGACCTGGTTTCTTCTTAAATGATCGATAATCTTGGCATATTTACTTCGAATCACAAAGGCTTTAGGTATACGAACGCTATCTTGCACTTCAAATCGATTGTAATAATCAATCACTGTGTTTTCAGGACGATCTTGTAGGTATTTTAATCTTGGATATTCACCTAGCTTACTCTCTTGAAATTCAGAGGCGTATCCTTTAAATAAAAACTGTTTTGATTTACTGCTATCTATGCGATGTGTAAGCGGATAGTAGCTTTTGTTTTTCCAATAATCCTCATGCACTAAACGTGTTGATTTCAAACGATTACTGTTCTGATCGACGTAGTCAAGAATCGTTTTAAGAAAGCTGTATGTTTGCGAGACCCGCTGCTCATAGGGTTTTAACATATGTGTTTCTATCATTAAACCGGGAGTGTGAAAAAGAGCGGTATATCCCGTAGAGTATCGAGAAGAATCATAGAACTGCGAAAAACCTTCTTTAGGATTTCGGTTAAAGACATTCACATAGGGCGTGCTTTCAAGACCTTGCTCTTTTAATAGCGTGCTGATGTCTTTTTTAAACTGGTTTTGAAGTACTCCAAGGGGCTTTCCTAATTTATCTTCTTGTGTGTAAAGATGGGTGAGGGTATACTGATAATCCGCACCATTACTTACATGGGTATCCACAAAAAAGTCAGGCTTGACCATGTGAAATAATTGCTGAAAGCTCTTGGCATTTTCAGTATCGTTTTTAATAAAATCTCTGTTGAGATCGTAATTCAGGGAATTACCACGAAAACCATAGGCTTCAGGACCGTTTTGGTTGACTCTACTACTGGTGTTTCGGTTTAAGGAACCTCCAATATTGTAAATAGGTATAAGTGCTAAAACAGTATTTTTAGGCAATTCGATTTTTGAGAAGACCAAATCTCGCATCAGCATCATACTCGCATCAATACCATCAGGTTCTCCAGGGTGAATTCCGTTGTTGATTAAAACAATAGATTTGGTCGAATGTAATTTTTTGAAGTTGAATTCAGAGTCTGGATTAAAAGTGACCAAATGCAAAGGCAAGCCACTGTCTGTGGTTCCTATGTTTAGAATATTGAGCTTAGAGCTACTGCTGGCAAGTTCTTTGTAAAATGCAATGCATTCTTCGTAGGTCGAAGTTTGATTCTGATTCCCCAGTTCATAAGGGGTGAGCAATTCTTCTTTTGGCTCTTCAATTTGTTTGGTACAACTCAAAATGACAATACCCATCAAGAAGCATAATCTGAATGATCTTAGTTCCATGATTTAATTTTTTCATTGACTTTTTTTGGTACAAGAGCGCTTACATCTCCGTTATTTCGAAGAATATCTCGTACTATGGATGAACTGATATAAGATTTATCCGCACTTGTGAGAAGAAATACAGTTTCGATATTCGCTATGGTTTTATTGGTGTGCGCTATGGATTTTTCAAATTCAAAATCTGCAGGATTTCGAAGTCCTCTCAAAATGTAATCCGTACCTAATTCTTTACAGAAGTCAACGGTTAGTCCACTGTAATGAACGATTTCAATACTGGGATTGCCTTCAAAAACAGCAGATAACATATCGATTCGCTGTTCGAGTGAAAAATGATAGTTTTTATTGGAGTTGACCCCAACAGCAATATAAAGTTTGTCAAAAAGTGCCGACCCTCGCTCAATGATATCCAAATGTCCAGAGGTCAAGGGATCAAATGATCCTGGAAAAATACCTTTTTTCATATGTTGAAAGTAGTAAAAATTTAGGGCTTAAGTGCTTGATCTATGGCACACTCAAAAAATTCCGCTAAACTCAATCCGTGTGCTATGGCCTGTTGAGGTATAATGCTTTCAGCAGTTAGTCCAGGGGTTGTATTGATTTCCAAAAGAAATGCACGATCGCCTCTCACAATGTATTCACTTCTGCAAAATCCTTTCAATTTTAGTTTTTTGTAGATAAAAACACTGAGTTCTGCTAACTTTTTACGCAGTGGTTCTTCAATAACTGCAGGAGTAATTTCTTGAGCTTTACCATGGTATTTGGCTTCGTAATCAAAAAACTCATTTTCGGTTACAATCTCAGTTATGGGTAAGGCAACAATTTCGTCATTTAAGGGGCATACCCCTACCGAAAACTCTCGACCTTCAATAAAGGATTCTATTAAAATTTCATCGTCGTAATCTAAGGCATTTGCGATAGCCGCTTCGATTTGTGCCGATTCTTTCACCTTTGAAACGCCCAAGCTCGACCCGGCCCTATTTGCTTTGACAAAACAAGGTAGTCCTACTTTTGCAATAATAGCCGCAGTGTCAATATCATCTCCTTTATTAAGAATATAACTAGGGGCGATATCAATGGATAGCGGAGCAAGTACAGCTAATAAATCTCTTTTGTTAAAAGTTAAGGCGGCTTGATAAAAATCACAACTGGTGTGTTTGACTCCTATTAAATCGAAGTAAGCTTGTAGCAAACCATCTTCACCTGGAGTGCCGTGAATGGCGTTAAAAACCACATCAAATTGTATGCTTTTTCCGTTTAAAGAAAGGCTAAAATTAGATTTATCAATGAGGTGGATTTGCTCCTGCTTGTCTTTATAGTACCAAGAATCGGTATCTACAATGACCGGATATACATTGAACTTTTCTTTGTTGAGATGATGACTGACAACGCTGCCACTTGCCAAGGAAATTTCTCGTTCTCCTGAGTATCCGCCCATTACCACCGCAATGTTTTTTTTCATCCGCTCAAATTTTCATCAAAATAACTAAAAATAAAGGGTTTTCTTATCTTTGAGTACTTAAAAAAGCTTATGAAGTCCTTGTTGTCATTTCTCAAAAGTCGAATGTTTTTAATCCAAGTAGGGTTGGGATTCTTTTTCGTATTCCTTGTCATTTGGATTACTTTGGGTTGGCTCAAGTTATATACGAATCATGGAGACAGTATACGAGTGCCAAATTTTGAGAAAATGTCTGTTGAAGAACTCACTCAAAAAACCGAAGATTTAAAGTTGCGGTTCGAAGTAATGGATTCTGCAGCCTACAACCCCAATTTTCCCAAAAGAGCAGTGGTAGATCAAAATCCCAAACCGGGAAAACAGGTTAAAGAAAATCGTAAAATCTATGTTACCCTTAATCCTTCTGGATATGCAAAAGTGAGTTTGCCCAACGTCATTCAAATTACTAGAAGGTCAGCGATAGCTAAACTATCTTCGGTAGGATTAAATGTGGTTGATGTAGAATACATTCCAGAAATTGGAAAAGAAATGGTATATCACGTCAAACAAAATGGACGCAGAATTCCTCCTGGAACTTTAATCCAAAAAGCCTCTGATGTCGTTCTTGTTTGTGGAAACGGTCAGCGTTAAGAAATAATTCATGAGTGGAATTGAAGTTAATCCGGAACTTAACGAATTACACGAGCATTACCTATTCGAAGCTGCTAAAGGTCAAGAGCCCTTAAGAGTGGATAAATTTCTGATGAATTTTATTGAAAATGCCACCCGAAATAAGATACAACAGGCGGCAAAAAATGGAAATATTTGGGTTGATGGACATCCTGTAAAATCCAATTTCAAAGTCAAGTCAGGTCAAAAAGTTCAAGTGCTTTTCGAGCACCCTCCACATGAATTTATGCTTGTAGCAGAAGAAATTCCTCTAGATATTGTTTTCGAAGATCAGCATCTCATGGTAGTCAATAAAAAAGCTGGAATGGTGGTTCACCCGGGTCATGGAAATTATTCAGGTACCTTAGTTAATGCTATTTTACACCACGTCAAAGAAGAATTGCCCATGAATTCTTCTGATCGACCAGGTTTAGTGCATCGAATTGACAAAGATACTTCTGGGCTTTTGGTTGTAGCCAAAACAGAATTGGCCATGACTCATTTGGCTAAACAGTTTTTGGACAAGTCAATAGAACGTAAGTATATTGCCCTTGTTTGGGGAGATGTACAAGAGGAATCCGGCACCGTAGAAGGTCATATCGGAAGAAGCCTCAAGAATCGACTTCAGATGGATGTTTTTGAAGATGGAAGTATGGGTAAACACGCGATTACACACTTTACCAAAATCGAGTCTCTAGGTTATGTAAGTTTGATTTCCTGTCGATTAGAAACCGGTAGGACTCATCAAATAAGAGCCCATATGAAGCACATTGGACATCCGCTTTTCAACGATGAACGCTATGGAGGAAATCGCATTTTAAAAGGCACCTCCTTTACCAAGTACAAACAGTTTGTAGAGAATACCTTTAAACTTTTAAGCCGTCAGGCACTTCACGCTGAATCCCTAGGTTTTATTCATCCTCATTCTGGTGAAAAAATGTATTTTACGGCAGAACTTCCCGAAGATTTCAGTGCCTGTTTAACCAAATGGAGAGAATACATACAAAATAGACCCTTATGAAAATCCTTATCTCACCCGCCAAATCTCTAGATTTAGAAACACCAATTCCGGTGACAAATCACTCTGACCTTATGTTTGAGTCGGCTGTAAAAGAAGTGCAACAGCACTTAAAATCTTTTAAAGCCTCAGAGCTCAAGAGCAAAATGAAAATTTCAGACAAAATTGCTGCGCTCAACTGGGAGCGAAATCAGCAATTCACATGGCCGATGACAGAAGGAGAATCTAGACAAGCGGTCTTTGCATTTAACGGAGATGTGTACAAGGGATTAGATGCGTATTCACTTAAAGAAGAAGAAATAGCCAATATGCAAGAAATGCTTTTAATTTTATCAGGCTTATACGGTATGCTCAAACCTTTGGATTTAATTCAGGCTTACCGCCTTGAAATGGGAACCAGCATGAAATTAGCAAAGGCTACGAGTTTGGTAGCTTATTGGAAGCCTGTTTTGACTACTAAGCTCAACGAATTACTAGAAAACGGTGAAACGCTAGTGAATTTAGCTAGTAAGGAGTACAGCGCCGCAATTGATTTTAAAGCAATTGAAAATAAGATTGTACATCCCGAATTTAAAGATTTCAAGAATGGCAGTTTAAAGACCATCAGCTTTTTTGCCAAAAAGGCTAGAGGAATGATGTCTCGATATCTCATTGAGAATAATGCTAAAAATATGGAGGATATTTTAGGATTTTCAAAAGAAGGATATGCTTATTCTGAGGAATATTCAAAAGATGAGCTGCATCCGGTCTTTGTGCGTTGATGTTTGTTTCTTTGCACCCAAATTAATTTTTCCATCATCTAATGATTAAAAAAGTACTCGTCGCGAATAGAGGAGAAATCGCTATACGTATTTTTAGAGCATGCGTAGAAGTAGGTATTAAAACAGTAGGTATTTACACTTCTGAAGACCGGTATTCCCTTCACAGATACAAAGCTGACGAGAGCTATCAAATCGGTAAAGACGAGGACCCCTTAAAACCTTATCTCGACATAGATGAAATCATAAGCGTTGCGCTTGAATCTAAAGCTGACGCTATTCACCCTGGATATGGATTTTTATCTGAAAATGCAGAGTTTGCAGAGGCCTGTGAAAAAGCCGGTATTATTTTTGTCGGTCCTAAGGTGTCTGTTCTTCGTGCCCTGGGCGATAAAATCACAGCAAAAGAAGTAGCTCTCCAAGAGCAAGTGCCAATCATTAAATCGAGCAAGAGCGAATTAAGTAGTGTTGAAATCGCCCTCAAAGAAGCAGCGGCAATAGGCTATCCCATTATGTTAAAAGCGGCTTCTGGAGGTGGAGGTAGAGGAATGCGCGTGACTCGTTCAGAACAGGAGTTGGAAAAGGCCTATATGGAAGCAAGGCGAGAGGCTCAAAATGCATTTGGAGACCCTACCGTTTTTCTTGAAAAATTCATAGAAAATCCAAAACATATTGAAATACAAATTGTTGCCGATGCTCATGGCAACATGGTACATTTATACGAACGCGATTGTTCAGTGCAAAGGCGTTATCAAAAGGTCATTGAATTTGCACCCTCTATCTATCTCAAAGAAGAGACCAAAGAAGCACTTTACAACTACGCTCAAAAAATTTGTAAAGCGGTTGATTACAACAATATCGGAACAGTAGAATTTCTTGTCGACCATGATGAAAGCATTTATTTTATTGAGGTAAATCCTAGAATACAAGTAGAGCATACAGTTACGGAGATGATCACCCATATTGATCTGGTAAAAACACAGCTCTTTATTGCAAGTGGATACAAGCTCTCCGATCCACAAATAAATATTGGATCTCAAGAAGAAATAGGTTGTTACGGTTATGCCCTTCAGTGTAGAATTACCAGTGAGGATCCTGCCAATAACTTTAAACCAGATTACGGCGTAGTCACTACCTATAGATCTGCCTCAGGATTCGGAATACGTCTCGATGCAGGTAGTATTTATCAAGGAGTACGTATCTCACCTTTCTTTGATTCCATGTTGGTTAAAGTCTCAGCACAGGCAAGAACACTTGAAGATGCCAGCAAAAGAATGTTAAGAGCTTTGCAGGAGTTTAGAATTCGAGGCATTAAAACCAACATTCCTTTCTTACAAAATTTATTGAAGCACGATACCTTTAGAGAAGGTAGCATCACCGTAAACTTTATAGAACAAAACCCTTCTTTATTCGATTTGGAAGAATCTGCAGATAGGGGAAATAAGTTGGTGCGATTTTTGGCAGAAACCATCGTAAATGGCAATCCAGATTTAGCTAATAAGAGCATTCCAAAAAATGTAGAATTACCCAAAATTACCCTGCCAGATACGCCAAAAATGGCCTATCCACACGGGACGAAAGATCTACTCAACGAGTTAGGGCCTGATGAATTCTCTAAATGGTTAAGAGCCGATGACAAAGTTCATTATACGGATACAACCATGAGAGATGCCCATCAAAGTCTTTTGGCAACCCGAATGCGAACATTCGATATGATGGCTGTGGCTGAATCTTACGCCAAACAAAACCCTGAAATTTTCTCAATGGAAATTTGGGGAGGAGCAACCTTTGACGTTTGTTTGAGATTTTTAAAAGAAAACCCTTGGGAGCGTTTAGCCTTACTTAGAAAGGCCATGCCAAACGTATTGACACAGATGCTACTGAGAGGTTCAAATGCTGTAGGATATAAGGCTTACGCGGACAATATTATTGCCAAATTTGTCGAGCAATCCTTTGAAACAGGTCTTGATGTCTTTAGAATTTTTGACTCCCTCAATTGGATGGAATCTATTGCACCCTGTATAGGACATGTGCGCAAATACACCGGTGGTATTGCTGAAGGAACAATTTGCTACACCGGTGATTTTAGAAATACAGACCAAAAGAAATACACCTTAGACTACTACTTGCAAATGGCTAAGGATCTCGAGAATGCAGGTGCCCATATCATTGGATTAAAAGATATGGCAGGCCTCTTAAAGCCGGATGCGGCTTATGAACTTATTCAGGCTCTTAGAGATACGGTGGCCTTACCTGTTCACTTACACACACATGATACCTCTTCAATTCAAACTGCCACCTATTTAAAGGCGATTGAGGCAGGAGTAGATGTGGTCGATGTAGCCCTTGGAGGTCTTTCAGGATTGACTTCACAGCCGAATTTTAATTCAGTGGTAGAAATGATGAGGCATCATCAGCGCGAGCGTCAAATGAACGCTGAATCTTTAGCAGAACACTCAAGGTACTGGGAAACGATGAGATCTTATTATTTCCCCTTTGAATCTGGACTTAAATCGGGAACAGGAGAAGTTTATACGCATGAAATTCCAGGAGGTCAATATTCGAATTTAAAGGGTCAGGCCATAGCCTTAGGACTAGAGGATAAGTTTCCTGAGGTCACTAAAATGTATGCTGAGGTCAATAAACTCTTTGGTGATATTATAAAAGTAACGCCGAGTTCAAAGGTAGTTGGTGATATGGCACAATACCTAATCAGTAACGGAATTACCGCAGACGAAGTCTTGACCAAGGGACAAAACATCGCCTTTCCAGATTCTGTAAAAAGTTTCTTTAGAGGGGATTTAGGTCAACCTTTGGGTGGGTTCAACACCGACTTACAAAAGGTGATTTTGAAGGAGGAAAAGCCTTATACTGACCGTCCAAATGCACACATTGCTGCCTTGGATATCGAGAAAGAGTTTAAAAAGTTTAAAAGAAAATTCTCAGCGGGTATGGGAAGGGATTTGGAAATAACAGATTTCTTATCGTACCAACTCTACCCAAAAGTCTTTGAAGACGCCTACCAACATCATTTAAAATTTGGAAATGTCGTGGTCATTCCAACCAAAAATTTCTTCTATGGAATGAAAATAGGTGAGGAAATTTTAGTGACCATCGAAAAAGGAAAAAATGTATTAGTTCAGTTACAGCTGGTCGGAAAACCAGATGAAAACGGAATGGTTGATTTATTTTTTAAAATCAATGGACAGCTCTCCCATATTAGAGTTAAAGACCAGTCGATAGTTACCGAAAGTGTACAAAATCGAAAAGCAGATGCAGACAATGATCAGCATGTAGGTTCTCCGCTTCAAGGATTACTCTCGAACATTTTGGTGAAAAAAGGTCAAACTATCAAAGCTAATACACCATTGTTTGTACTCGAAGCCATGAAAATGGAAACCACAGTAACCGCTCCAAAAGAGGGAACGGTAAAAGAAATTGTCTTAAAATCGGGTACCTTGGTTGAATCCGACGATCTAATTATCATTTTAGAAGACTAAACGCTACAAACTTATTCGGCAAAGGGCTCAGTTAAGAGTCGATAATAGGTGCTAATACCATAGGCCAGTTGCCCGATTTTCAGATTCTCATTTGGACTGTGCTGATTGTTATCGTGATTTACCATTGGTAAAATAAAAGCAGGAATATCCAAGGTATTGATAAAGGCCGCTATTGGAACAGTTCCTCCCATGATACGAATGCGTACCACATCTTGTTCAAACTGAGATTCGAGCATTGATTTAATATGGAGTCCAAAGGGGTGATTTAAATCTGTTCTAAAGGCTTCAGTTACCCCGCGTTCACCAATTTTGATCAATCGATTATTTTGAAGTCGCTGCTCTTGAGTAGCCTCTTCTTCTATGACGGTGTAGCCCTGATTAACGATGTAATCTTTCACCAAACCTTTGAGTCGATTGCCATCTGACTCTGGCACTAATCTAAGGTCTATTTCAGCTGTGGCTGTATTGGGTACGATGGTTCTCGCATTACTACCTACCCAGCCCGATTGCAAGCCTCTAATATTGAGTGATGGATACTGCAAAGAGGCTTGATAAAACGCTCCTACTAAGTCTGTTCGTCCAATCTGTAATTGATTTTTAATTTGCTGATCGTCATCGGGAACTTCTCTTAAGATGGCTTCAGTTTCTTCGTCTATTGTGATGCCCTCATAATATCCGTCAATTAATACCCTTCCTTCTCTGTCTTTCATACCCGCTAAAAGTTGACTTAAATCTAATGCGGGGTTTGGTGCGTAATTACCGTAATGACCACTGTGTTGAGGTACTATAGGTCCGTATGTAGTCAAACTGAGTGTCGTTATGCCTCGACAGCCATAAACTATTGTTGGTAGGCCCGATCTGTGGGCTGGTCCATCTGCAATAATTAGATAATCAGCTTCCAGTAATTCTTTGTTTTGAATAACTACACCTTTAAGAGGTTTGCTACCTTTTTCTTCTTCACCATCAAGAATGACCTTTATATTGAAGGGAATACTGAGCTGATTTTCACGAATTAAATCAATAGCTTGTAGAAACATCACAATAGGTCCCTTGTCGTCCGATGTCGATCGTCCGAATAGTCTCCAATCCATAGGTAGTTGATCCTGTGCATCTAAATCTTCCATGGTGGTGGGTTGAAATTGCTGGTCAACTGGTTTTTTGATTACCATTTGATAGGGGTCGGCTTGATCCCATTTCGAAGGTTCCACCGACTGCCCATCTAGGTGCATATAGAATAGTAGCGTTGGTTGATTTTCTATAAATGGAGTCGCTGCAAAAAACAAATCAAGATTTTCACTTGGTAATTGAGCAGTATTAAATCCTCTTCGTTCAAAAGCTTTTCGAAGCCAAAATAGATTGTCGTCAATATCATCTTTGAACTGCGCATCGTTCGGAAGTGCGACAAAAGATTTTAATTCTATAATTGCATTTCTAACCTTGGTGTGCAACTGACTCTGAGCTAAATCTTGAGCACTCAGTTGTAAGCCAAAAAACAGTAAAAAGTAGAAGGAGTATTTTTTGATCATCATGATTCTTTTTTACGAACAGTCAAAACAAGATACACTAATAACAAAACAAAAGGAAATCCGTGCAGTACCAAATCGAACCAGTCCATAGGCTGCATTCCTATTGCACCGCCTTTTACCCATCTTATTTTCCCAAACAGATGTGGTTCAGGACTATATGGGGCAAGTCCTAAGGTTAAAACGAGTATGATTATCAGTCGAAGTCGTTGTTTATTCATGCCTTAAATTTAGAACAAAGGATGGAATTTGGTCAATCCCTTTATTTTCAATATGCTTGATAAAGGCAGATCCAATAATAGCCCCTTGGCTATGGGATGTAGCCTGATCAAAACTGTTTTTGTCACTAATCCCAAAACCTACCAGTGTAGGATTTTTGAGTTTCATTTCTTCAACTCGCTTGAAATATTCTTGATTTTCTTCACTAAAACCTGCCTTTGCTCCAGTAGTTGATGATGAGCTAACCATATAAATAAAGGAGTTACTCATTTGGTCAATTGCTCGGATGCGTTCTTCTGGGGTCTGAGGTGTGATTAAATAAATGAGATCCAATCCGTGGCGATTGAAGATTTCTTTGTAATGCAGTTGATATTCACGAAGGGGCAAGTCTGGAAGAATAAGCGCATCAATTCCTATATCCTCGCATTGTTGACAAAAAGCTTCAACTCCGAATTGCATGACAGGATTGAAATAACCCATAATAATGAGGGGGATTTTAACCTTTTGTCTAATGTTAAACAACTGTTCAAATAATAGTTCTGTTGTAATACCATTATGAAGTGCCTTAGTTGAGCTCTCTTGAATCGTTGGTCCATCGGCCAAAGGATCAGAAAATGGAAGTCCAATTTCTACAAGGTCTACTCCAGATTTTTCTAGCTTTTCGATGATTTTAACCGTGTCGTTTAATTTTGGAAACCCTGCTGTGAAATAAATGGATACTAATTTTTTATCTGTATCGAACAGTTCACTGATTCTTTTGCTCATAATTCGAAGTAGTCTATATAGGTTTGTAAATCTTTATCTCCTCGTCCCGAACAGTTAAAGACGATAATGTCATCGCTTTGGAATTTTTGATGTTCAAGAACGGCAAATGCATGTGCGGTTTCTATAGCTGGAATGATTCCCTCCAATTCAGAGAGTCGCTTACCTGCGGCCATCGCCTCGGCATCTGTAATAGAAACAAATTGAGCGCGTTTACTGCTGTAAAGATGGGCGTGCATTGGTCCGATTCCTGGATAATCTAATCCAGCAGAGATGGAGTATGGTTCTGTTATTTGTCCATCAACGGTTTGCATTAAAAGTGTTTTACTACCGTGAATAATTCCAACTTTTCCTAAAGCTGAGGTGGCTGCACTCTCGCCGCTGTGTACACCTTTACCAGCAGCTTCTACTGCTATTATATTCACCTCTTCTCGATCGAGGTAATGGTAAAATTGCCCTGCTGCATTACTTCCTCCGCCTACACAGGCGATTACATGAGTAGGATTCTCGGTTCCTTCTTTTTCAAGGAGTTGTTTCTTAGTCTCTTCTGAGATGACCGATTGAAATCGCGCAACCATATCAGGATAGGGGTGAGGTCCAACCACAGACCCGATAATGTAATGCGTGTCAACCGGATTGTTAATCCAATCACGTATGGCTTCGTTTGTAGCGTCTTTCAACGTTTTACTACCCGATGTTGCATCTCTTACGGTTGCTCCTAAAAGTTTCATGCGTGCGACATTAGGTGCCTGTCTTGAAATATCAATTTCACCCATATAAATCACGCATTCAATTCCCATAAGGGCACATACAGTGGCAGTAGCTACTCCGTGTTGACCTGCACCTGTTTCAGCAATGATTCTTTTCTTGCCGAGAGCTTTTGCCATTAAGATTTGTCCAATGGTATTATTGACCTTATGCGCTCCAGTGTGACATAAATCTTCTCGTTTTAAATATATTTTAGTGCCATAGGTATCGGATAATCTTTGAGCGTAATACAAAGGAGTAGGCCTTCCAACGTAGTCTTTCAGCAAGTACTTGAATTCTTTTTGAAAAGAATCGCGCTCCATTATTTCGAGATAATTAACTCTTAATTCTTCGGTGTTTGGATAAAGCATCTCCGGAATAAATGCTCCACCAAATGCTCCGTAGTATCCATTTTCATCTGCGAGGTATTTCGACATAATATTAAGTGATTAACTGTTCTTTAAATTGTTTCAATTGTGTTGTGTTTTTTGTCCCTTTTTCTTTTTCGAATTTACTGTTGACATCTATGGCGCAGCAGTAGGTTGATTGTACTGAATTTAAAAATTCCTCTATCGCATTTAGAGAGGATAATCCAATTCCACCACTTAGAAAAAAGGGGTGTTTGGAAGTATAAGATTTCAAAATACTCCAGTCAAATTGTGTTCCATTACCGCCAGGGAGTTTTCCCTTGGTGTCGAACAAGAAATAGTCACAAAGCGGTTCGTAGGGTTTTAGACGACCAAAATCAAAATCGTTGTCTACCGCAAAGGCCTTTATAAGTCTTAGATTTTCAGGGATTTTAGCCTGAAGCTCATTGAGGTAGTCGGTTGATTCGTTACCGTGTAATTGAAGGTAATCCAACTGATAGTTCATTGCGGTTTGATAAATAAAATCGTGATCAGCATCTACGAATACCCCCACTTTTTTTATGTTTTGATTCAGGTTTTCAATAAGTGGTAAATCGTAAAATCTGCTAGAAGACTCCCAAAATATAAAGCCTAAGTAGTCGGGTTCAAGGGCAGCCACTTGCTGCACATTATTTTTCATACCACATATTTTAAGCTCGACTTGTCTCATTAGCTTTGTTCAATAAGTTGTTTTAGGACTTCACCAGGCTTATCGTTTTTCATGAGTGTTTCTCCAATTAAAAAACCATTGTAGCCTGCCTTTTTCAAGTTTTTAATCGATTGCGTATCACTGAGTCCACTCTCCGAAATTTTCACTTTTTCAGAATCTAAGGCTGTCGCGATATCAAATGAAGTGTTGAGGTCAACTTCAAAGGTCTTCAAATTTCTGTTGTTTACCCCGACTACATCAATATCCTCTGTATAAGAAGCTTCTAGTTCTTCTAAACTGTGTACTTCAAGAAGTACCTCTAAATTTAATTCATGGGCGAAAGCAGTGAATTCTTGAATTTGGGCTTTTTCTAAAATACTAGCGATAAGCAGAATGAAGTCTGCACCAAACGCCTTAGCTTCGGTTATTTGATAAGAGTCAATTACAAAGTCTTTGCGCAGTAGGGGAATTGAGGCAGCACTTCTGGTTAAAAATAAATCCTCTAAGGAGCCTCCGAAATAATTGGTATCGGTTAAAACTGAAATCGCCGTAGCTCCATTTTCTTGGTAGGCATTTATCACATTTAACAGTTGATGAGATTGATTGATCACAGCTTTAGACGGCGACCTTCTTTTGTGCTCGGCAATTATCCCAGAGGAGGAGTTTTTAAGCGCCTTAGCAACACTAAGAGTCGATCTATTATACAGTGGCGATTGCTCTAAAATCGAGCTACTCACCAAGCTTTTTTTCGCTTGGACCTCTGCTTTCTTCGTCTGCGTTATTCGTTCTAAAATATTCATAATTCAGCACTGAGCGCTTGTAATTTTTTTAATGTATTGAGGGCCTTTTTTTCCAATAGGGATTCTTCTGCTTTTTCATATGCTGTATTTAGGCTACAATGTTCTGCTGTGGCTATTGCGACTGCTGCATTGGCGCAAACAACTCGATTTTGAGCCTGACTTCCATTTCCGTTGAGAATAGCCCTGAAAATCTCAGCAGAATCTTCTACGGTTTCACCTCCTACAATGGCAGTGGCTTCAACGGTATCTAATCCAAATGTTGATGGGTAGATGATGGATTCATTTTGAGGCGTAATGATTTTCGAGCCTCCTGTCAATGAAATTTCGTCATAACCGTCCAAAGCGTGCACAATAGCGTAAGATTTATCAGTGTTTTGATAGAGGTACCCATATTTTCGAGCCAGTTCTAAATTGAAAACCCCAACCATTTGATTTTTGGGAAAAGCCGGATTTACCATTGGTCCAAGCATATTAAAAAAAGTTTTGACACCGAGGTCTTTTCGTATTGGAGCCACATTTTTCATTGCAGGATGAAATAATGGAGCATGTAAAACACAGATTCCAGCCTCATCAACACATTTTTTTAAAAAGTCACCGTCGTTGCTAAATGTGACACCTAAAGATTCAAGTACATTGCTGCTTCCGCATTTAGAACTTACTCCATAATTACCGTGTTTACTTACTTGAACTCCAGCTCCTGCTGTAACAAAAGAGGCCAAAGTTGAAATATTAAAGGTGTCTTTTCCGTCTCCTCCAGTACCACAGAGATCAATAAGGTTGTAATCTTCCAAGGGGACAGTAACACATAGTTCTAGTAGTGCATCTCTAAATCCTTCAAGCTCTTGCACATCAATACTACGCATCATATATACAGTCATAAAGGCAGCAACTTGGTGAGAGTTATAAGTACCAGAAGCAATATTAATCAATATCGATCTGGCTTGTTCCTTAGTCAAGGATTCGTGATTAATTAGTTGATTTAATATTTCTTTCATATTGATAACCAGTTAGATAACATTTGTTTACCCCTCGGAGTGAGAACAGATTCCGGATGAAATTGTACCCCGACAATATTTAAGCTTTGATGACGAAAGGCCATTACGAAATTTAAGTCATCAACCGCCGTGATTTCTAATTCAGGAATAGAATCGGGATCTACCACCCAAGAGTGATATCTTCCCACTTGAATGCGATCTTCTAGACCCTGAAAAATACCTTCCTTTTGTTTTATTGAGATGGATGATGCAATGCCGTGATACACTTGAGTTAAATTGATTAGTTGACCTCCAAAAACCTCTGCAATGGCTTGATGACCCAAACAAACACCCATAATGGATTTTGATGTTTTGTAATGGGTAATGACTTCTTTAAGTAAGCCTGCCTCTTCAGGTATACCAGGTCCAGGAGAAAGTAAAATTTTGTCAAACTCTTCCAGATCTTCAATTTTAAATTTGTCGTTTCTAAAAACAGTAACCTCACAGTTCAACTCGTTGAGATAATGGACTAAGTTGTAAGCGAAACTATCGTAATTGTCAATAAGAACTACTTTGGTCTTCATGCCCTGCTTATAAATTTTCTGCGATTTCTAAAGCCTTGTTCAGGGCCCCTAATTTGTTATATGTTTCTTGAAGTTCTGAGGAGGAATCTGAGGCAGCCACGATTCCTGCTCCAGCTTGGTAATGCAATTTTTGTTGATAACTCAAAAAAGTACGAATCATGATGGCGTGGTTAAAATTACCTTTGAAATCCATAAATCCAATTGCGCCACCGTAATAACCTCGGGGGATAGATTCATATTTGTTAATCAATTTCATAGCCATGTGCTTTGGAGCGCCGCTAAGCGTTCCTGCTGGAAAAGTATCTGCAACTATCTTTAAACTCGATGTCCCTGATTTAATTTTGCCTATTACTTTTGAAACCAAATGAATGACATGTGAAAAATACTGGACTTCTCTATAGGTTTTAACTTCTACCGCATGTCCATTTCGACTTAAATCATTTCTAGCCAAATCAACAAGCATCACATGCTCAGCGTTTTCTTTTTCATCTTCAGCCAATTCTTTAGCTAATACGGCATCTTTCTCATCATTACCGGTTCTTTTATAGGTGCCTGCTATTGGATGAATTTCAGCTTGATCGTCCTTTATTATTATCTGAGCTTCTGGCGAAGAACCAAAAATTTTAAAATTGCCATAGTCAAAATAAAACAAGTATGGGGAGGGGTTTATTGATCTCAGTGCCCTGTATACATTGAATTCATCACCTCTAAATTGTTGTGAAAATCTTCGCGATAGAACCAATTGAAAAACATCTCCTCTTTTGCAGTGTTCTTTGGCTTTATCAACGAGTAATTTAAATTCTTCATCTGAAGTGGTAGTTGAGTTATGACCAACATTGTGATACTTATATTGGCCTTGAATACCTGAATTTATGATCTGTTCAATCTCATCCAACCGATCTTCCTCTTTTAGATGATGAGAAAAAAGGTAGGCTTCGTTTTTGAAGTGATCAATTGCGATAATATACCTGTAGGCTGCGTAGTACACATCCGGTATCTCTGAATGCTTCACATCGATGTCAATGTCTTCAAAATATCGAACCGCGTCGTAATTCATGTATCCAAATAGACCGTTATAAATAAATTTAAAGTCTAAATCTTCTGATACAAACTGTGCTTTAAACTCATCTAAACTTATCAGCACATCGCTTCGATTTAATATAGGTTTAGATATTACTTCACCCTCAGGATAGTTGATTTTAATTTCTTCGTTGATTACACTGAATTGTGCAATTGGATCAAAGCAGATGTATGAAAAACTATTGTCATTGGCATGGTAATCACTACTTTCTAAAAGTATGGCATTGTGAAACTTATCTCTTAGCCTTAAATAAATACTAACAGGGGTAAGAGTGTCTGATATGATTTTCTTATAGTTGGTCTTTAATTTGTACATATACGCTATTTTAAGAACTAAAAAAGGCTTGTCGTGATGACAAGCCTTTTTTGAATACATGGTAAGACGTGATCACGACACTATTGTGCATCGATCCACCACCAAGTATTTTTAAAATTTTTCATATTCATTGCTAATATAGAAACATCTTGATTAACTACAAATACTTTTCTGCAATCCTTTACTCAAAAATTTGAATCAATTCATCCTCACTTAGTCGAACTTTCGCTAAATGTTGAGAACTGTCATTTTTACTCCTGTACCCTAGTGCAAGAGATACTGTTGGTATCCACAAGCTGGTGTTGATTTTTAGAATTTCAGCAAATCGTTTTTGATCAAACCCTTCTATCGCTGAGCTGTCAATGCGTAAATCTGAGGCAGCTTGTAAACCGTAAGACAAGCCTATATACATTTGTTTGTCACACCATGAGGCTTGTTGAGCTTCAGGCCAGTTTGTCAAGGCCTGAGTTACGTGGTTTTTATACGTTTCTACCTCTTTTATATTTGGCTTCCTTGTACTCATGAGATTATTGAAATAGCGGTCAATAATAAAGGGATGAACAGCAGTAGCATGTGCGAAAACCAACAAATCTGAAGCATCCGTTATTTGGCCTTGATTGTAGGCTGCTGTTTTCAGCTCAGCTCTTACCTTCTCTCCCTTAACATGAATAACTTTAAAAGGTTGGAGTCCGTATGATGTTGGAGCCAGGTTGATTGCCTTTAAAATGAGCTCTAATTCTTCGACTTCTATATTTTTCGATTTGTCGTACTTTTTGACCGCGTACCTCCACTCTCGAGAGACGAGAATTTCACTTTTCATAGTCTTTTTTTGACAAAGATAGTACATATTGAAAGTGCATTGTATTTTTGAATATGCGCAGAATAATAATCTTAGTACTGGTAGTATTCACTTTAATTTCGTGTAATTCTAAATCAAAGGATGTTCAAGTCATAACTCTAGAGGAATTTTCAAGTACATTGAATAAAACCCGTCAAAACGAAGGTCTAACAGTTTATAATTTTTGGGCTACCTGGTGTGCACCCTGTATTGCTGAAATGCCTGTAATTGAAGAATTTGCTCTAAAACATAAGCTCGAGTTGAAATTTGTAAATGTCGATCGTAAAAATTTATGGGAGACCAGAGTACCAAGGATGCTTAAAAAATTAAACCTTCAATCTCAAGTCTATTTATTGGATAAACCTAAACGTAATAATTGGTATCAAGCAATCGACGAAAATTGGCAAGCAGGATTACCTGTAACTCTTTTTACAGGTCAAGACAAAACAGTGTTTTATCAAGGTGTTTTAGCGGAAAAAGATTTGTTAGAAATAACCAATAAATTCAATGAAGAATTCATTGAGGACTATTAATTTTGAAAAAAAGATGAAATGTCAGATTTAAGTCAAGAGAAATGGGTAAGTCAATTGTCAAAAGATGACAATGCAGTTATTGTAGATGTGAGAACCGCCGAAGAACGGGCTGAGGGTTTTGTTGAGCATTCTATTCACATGGATATTTATGAACCACAAGATTTTATGAAATCTCTAGAAGGTTTTGATAAGTCAAAAAATTATTATATCTATTGTCGTTCTGGAAAGCGCTCAGGTCAGGCTTGTGCTCTTTTTAATCACAATGGAATTGGAAACACCTACAATTTGGCCGGTGGAATGTTAGAGTGGAATGGAGAATTAGTGCATTCATGAATGTCAATTCTAAATTATATCACCTAATACATTTTGCCCAAAGAAGAGGTTTTGAAGTTTGTCAAAGAATTGCAGAGAGATGGGGTATTCGAGCGCGGGTGGTTCGACTCAGTTTTATCTATTTGACTTTTGTTACACTGGGCTTCGGTTTTGCCTTGTATCTTTTCTTTGCTTTTTGGATAAAAATCAAAGACATGGTTTACACCAAAAGAAATTCTGTGTTCGATTTATAATTTGAAATTTGAACTGCTTGTTTTTAGCATTAGAAGTGTTTTAATTTCCCAAAAAAGTAATGAGATAAGCATGTGCCTCTAGCAATAATTTGTTACATTGGGCTCCTGTTATATAAAACACCTAATTATGAAAAAATTATTGAGCTTCTTGTTCTTTATCAGTATGAGTTTTAGTGCAGTTGCACAAGAAGCAGGCTTAGATCAAAAAATAGACCAAGCGTTTAAACCTGTATCTGACTTTTTCAATACCGTAATCTTTTTTCCAGTCTTTGGTACACCCTTCGTGCTAATTCTTCTCGTGGGAAGTGCCTTATTTTTTACGATCTATTTCGGCTTCCCAAATATTAGACATTTTGGAGCCGCTATCAACGTAGTTCGCGGAAAATACGATGACCTTGAAGGTCAAGGTGGAGTTCACAAGTCAGAAGTGAATGAGGTTGACGGTGATCTTCCAGATACTATAAAGGATGAAAGCGAAGAGGGTGAGGTCAGCCATTTTCAGGCTCTGGCCACTGCTGTTTCGGGAACTGTAGGTAATGGAAATATTGCCGGGGTTGCTCTAGCTATCGCATTAGGAGGTCCAGGTGCAACGTTTTGGATGATCATTTGCGGGCTTTTAGGAATGTCTACAAAATTTGTAGAATGTACCCTAGGTGTGCAATACAGAGATGTAGATGAAAACGGTGTGGTTTTTGGAGGACCTATGTATTACATAAAGAAAGGGTTAGCCAATAAAGGCTTTGTTCAATTAGGTAAAGTGGCTGCAGCATTGTTTGCTATTTTTTGTATTGGTGGATCTTTTGGAGGAGGTAACGCTGCCCAATCAAATCAGGCTACAATCGTATTGAAAGAACTACTAGGATTAGAAAGCACTATTGCAGGTACAATGATAGGTTTGGTTTTGGCCGTTTTAGTAGGTATAATTATAATCGGTGGAATTAAACGAATTGCATCTGTGACTGAAAAAATCGTTCCTTTTATGGCGGTTTTATATATCGTAGCTTGTTTGTACATTATTTTGAGCAATTTCACCTTAATCGATGACGCTATTGGCACCATTTTTAGAGAGGCATTTAACCCAAGAGCTGCTGGAGTTGGAGGAGTTATTGGTGTACTACTCATAGGTTTCAGAAGAGCAGCTTTTTCTAATGAAGCTGGAGCGGGATCGGCGTCCATTGCGCATTCCGCAGTTAAAACAAAACACTCTGCCTCTGAAGGTCTTGTTGCCCTATTAGAGCCCTTTATCGATACTGTCTTAATCTGCTCAATGACTGCTTTAGTCATTGTCATTTTCAACATGGGTGGATATTTTGAGTACGGTGGAGTCAATGGAGTTGTTATGATTGATGGATTACCATATGAAGGTGCTGGAATAACAAGTCAAGCTTTTGCGAATTACATTCCTTACTCTAGCATATTCTTGACTGTCGCGGTGGTTTTATTTGCTGTATCTACAATGATTTCATGGTCTTATTACGGGTTACAATCTTGGAAATTTTTATTTGGTAGAGGAAAACGCACAGACCTTACATATAAGGTTTTATTTCTTGTATTTATCGTGATTGGTGCTGCGGCAAGTATGGATAGTATCTGGGCGTTTTCGGATGCTATGATTTTTGCTATGGTCTTTCCGAATATGATTGGACTTTACTTTTTATTCCCAGAAGTAAAACAACTGCTGAGAACTTATCTTAAAGCGATTAAAGGTTAGCACTTAGACTTTGAATGAAATATAAAATTCCCTTTCGTTTCAATTCTAATGAACGAAGGGGAATTTTTTTAGTACTGCTGGTTTTATTCTTTTTATTTCATCTATAGCGAGAAATAGTTACAATAACAGAACTTGCTAAACCTCATTATACGATTCAGGTCCTTGTGCTTGATTCAAACCCAAAATCAAATTCAAAGAACCAAAAAACGTCAAATTTTCCCACAGCAGTTCAACAGACAAGACAAACCATTGGTCTAGACAACAAAAATCATCCTCACAAACTTTTAGGTGAAATTAATAGTGCAGATACTTCACAATTAAAACGTATTCAGGGAATTGGTTCTGTTTATTCAAACAGAATTGTAAAATTCAGAAGAAGACTTGGAGGATTTGTAGATTTCGAGCAAATAGCCGCAGTTTATGGTTTAAACGAAAATATGGTGGATAGTATAAAGAAGTATTTTATTTTAGATTTATCAAAGGTTAAAAAGATTAGTCTTGAAGATGCAAATTCGTATGAATTGAGACGATATCCATTTTTGAGTGAAAAGATAATTGATGAATACCTTGAATTTCGAACAAAAAGAAGTATAGAGTCAGCAGATAGTTTGACTAACTTTTTTAAAAAAAGATTAAACAAATATGATTTTTATCTTCTATATTTGTAAACAAAGCCAGAGTTATGATTACAGATTTAAAAGGAGTTATGAATTTTGATTATTCTGAAACTCAACGCCTAGTAGCTGAATCGGCAAAACAATTTGCGCAGCAATATTTAGCACCAAATGTTAGAGATTGGGACGAGACACAATTTTTCCCAAAAGAGGTGTTGCATAAGGCAGGTGAGTATGGCTTTATGGGAATCATAATACCTGAAATGTATGGCGGTGCCGGTTTATCTTATCACGAGTATATCTCCATCATAGAAGAAATAACAAAAATAGATCCGTCAATAGGTCTATCAATTGCTGCTCATAATTCACTTTGTACCAATCATATTTATGAATTCGGAAATGAAGAGCAAAGACAGAGATGGTTACCTAAATTGGCTACTGGTGAATGGATTGGCGCTTGGGGAATTACCGAGCACAATACTGGTAGTGATGCAGGAGGAATGGCCACGACAGCTGTAAGAGACGGTGACTATTGGGTTCTCAACGGAGCAAAAAATTTCATCACTCATGGTAAAAGCGGAGAAATAGCTGTAGTAATTGCAAGAACCGGAGAAAAGGGTGATTCCCACGGAATGTCGGCTTTCGTTGTAGAACGAGGAACTCCTGGTTTTACTCACGGTAAAAAAGAAGACAAACTAGGTATGAGAGCTTCAGAAACGGCCGAAATGATTTTTGAAAACTGCAGAATACCTCATGAAAATATTTTAGGAGAAATAGGTGATGGGTTCATTCAGTCTATGAAAATTCTAGATGGAGGAAGAATTTCAATCGGAGCATTAGCGCTTGGAATATCTAAAGGTGCTTACGAAGCCTCACTTAAATATGCCAAGGAAAGAACGCAATTTGGCAAACCCATTTCCGAGTTTCAAGGGGTTTCTTTTAAACTTGCCGATATGTGTGTAGAAATAGAGGCTGCAGAATTGTTATTGCACAAGGCTGCTTTTTTGAAAAATGAAAAGCGAAAGATGACTTTGAATTCAGCCATTTGTAAATTATACGCTTCGGATAGTTGTGTCAAAATAGCAAATGATGCTATACAAATTCATGGTGGTTATGGCTATCTCAAAGACTTTCCTGTAGAAAAGTTCTATAGAGATGCTAAACTCTGTACCATAGGTGAAGGGACCTCAGAAATCCAAAAAGTTGTGATTTCAAAAAATATTCTAAAATAGCTGGTATAAGTATAATTTAGTTTTATATTTACAGCCTAATAATAAAGAAAGGAGGTGCTTTAATGTTAATAATTCCAGTAAAAGATGGTGAAAATATAGATAGAGCTCTTAAGAGATACAAGCGCAAGTTCGATAGAACAGGCACTATGCGTCAATTAAGAGGTAGACAGCAGTTTACCAAGCCTTCGGTGCGTAGAAGAGCAGAAATTCAAAAAGCGCAGTATATTCAAACATTAAGAGATCAAGAACAAATTTAAACTTGTCTTTGAACGATATATAAAATCCCAAGCTCAAAAAGCCTGGGATTTTTTTATTTTAGTACCTCAACAATTGAAACTATTGGAAACTAGAAATCAAGCTTTTCTCACTGAATATTTTGAATTTTTAAACGTACAAAAGAATTTATCGATTCATACAATCAAGGCTTATCAAAGTGATTTGATGAACTGTTTGCATATCCTTGAATGCGAAGGAATATCATTTGAAAATATCAATACGTTAAGCTATAATCAATTGAGAGTTTGGTTAATTCATTTAATGCAAGAGCAATTGAGTCATAGTAGTATCAATCGTAAATCCGCAGCCCTAAATTCGTATTTTAAATTTGCCTTAAATAAAGGGTGGGTTTCACAAAATCCCATGGAAAATCACAAGTCTTTAAAGTTTGAAAAAAAGACAATGCTTCCGTTTTCAAAAGAAGAGATCAATGCGCTATTCAATCTCGAAATTGATGATGAGAACTTTGAGCAGCTGAGGGATATGACAATCTTAGAGTTGTTCTATAGTACAGGTCTTCGTAAATCAGAATTGATTCACTTAAAGCTTGTAGATGTCGAGTTAACTACTAGAACAATCAAAGTACTCGGTAAACGAAATAAAGAACGATACATACCGCTTATACAGCACACCTCTGATCGATTATCCAAATATTTAAATGTGAGAAACAATCTTTTCGAAGGTTTCTCATCCTCTTATCTTTTCCTTACTGCCAAGGGGCAAAAAATGTATCCTAATCTTGTAAATCGCATCGTAAATGCGTATCTTAAAAGAGTATCAGTTAAGATCAAAAAAAGCCCTCATGTTTTGAGGCACACTTTTGCGACACATCTTTTACAAAACGGAGCAGATATAAATTCTGTCAAAGAGTTACTAGGTCACAGTTCATTGGCCGCAACGCAGATTTATACACATGCGGATATCGAGCTCCTCAAGGAAGTTCACAAAAATGCGCATCCAAGGGGTGAAAATGATTAAGGCTGATAGTAGGTTTAACCTTAAATACTACAGCCTATGAATATCAACATTCAAACTAGAAATTTCAATCCCAAAGGAGATCTTATGGATTTTAGCCACAAGCGTTTAAAGAAGCTCCTAAAGTTCCATGACAGAATTGTAAAAGTTGAACTTATAATGAAAATTGAAAATAGTTCTGAGAAGCAGAATAAATTTGCTGAAATCGATGTGAGAATTCCAGGAGAACAAATCGTCGTTAAAAAACAATGCAAATCATTCGAAGAGGCTATTGATAACGCGTCTGATGCAGTTGAAAGACTACTGATAAAGCATAAAGAGAAGGCCAAATCCATGGTGTGATTTTTTCTCATAAAAATGTTTTATTTAAAAAACTTTTCTCTACATTTGCAGTCCGTTAGAAATAACGGACTTTTTTTGTGAAAGAAGTCGAGATTTTGCCGGTGTAGCTCAGCTGGCTAGAGCAGCTGATTTGTAATCAGCAGGTCGTGGGTTCGAGTCCCTCCACCGGCTCCAATATGTGGAGGAAGTCTAGGCAAAAAAACGTTTTGAGGGGAGATACTCAAGCGGCCAACGAGGACAGACTGTAAATCTGTTGGTTTTTACCTTCGCAGGTTCGAATCCTGCTCTCCCCACATGTATTTTAAGGTAATAATGCGGGAGTAGCTCAGTTGGTAGAGCGTCAGCCTTCCAAGCTGAATGTCGCCGGTTCGAACCCGGTCTCCCGCTCTTTAACTCCTAAAATGCCGATGTAGCTCAGGGGTAGAGCGTTTCCTTGGTAAGGAAGAGGTCGGCAGTTCAAATCTGCTCATTGGCTCATGTCTTCAATTATTGATA
>NZIP01000060.1 GCA_002691645.1 Flavobacteriaceae bacterium | reverse complement strand
TAATGGAGATGCTACAGTAAGTAATGATTTAACAATTGAAGGGAGTCTAATTCTAGGCGGAGAATCTTACACCTCATTTAGTGGTGGTGGTGCATTATCAACTGTAACAGAAAATGGAAACACAGGAGTTCGTCTTTCTTCATCGGATGCTGCTAATCACGGTGATATTGGAGATAAAGCAGTAGACTTGAGTTATTCTTCTTCTGAAAGCACGACCGAAGGTGCAACAGGAAGTCGTTCAACAGCAATGGGTTTTAACACAGAAGCGAGTGGTAATACTTCAACCGCAATGGGAAATAATACAACAGCAAGTGGTTTTGCTTCAACAGCAAGTGGAGATGCTTCAACAGCAAGTGGAGATGCTTCAACCGCAATGGGAAGAGGCACAACAGCAAGTGGTTATGTTTCAACAGCAATGGGACAAGGTCCAACAGCAAGTGGAAATTATTCAACAGCAATGGGATATAGAACAACAGCAAGTGATTATGCCTCTGTTATAATCGGTCAGTACAACTCTTCAGGTTCTTCAGTAACTAACAGTGCCACATCTTTTAATAGAGCAAATACTGCTTTTGTTATCGGTAACGGAGAAGATGATACTAATCTTTCAGATGCCTTTAAAGTGATGTTTAACGGAGATGCTACAGTAAGTAATGATTTAACGGTTAACGGAGATGTAACAGTATCTTCTGACGCAAGACTTAAAGCAAACATTGTATCACTTGGTGCTACGCTGTCTAAACTCTTAAATATAGACGGTAAGACTTACACGATAAAGAAAAACGGAAAACAAAAAATAGGTGTACTTGCCCAAGACATCCAAGAGGTATTTCCTGAACTCGTAAGTGAAGACAAAGAAGGTATGCTATCGGTAAACTATCAAGGCCTTATACCTGTGCTTATCAATGCACTAAAGGAGCAAGAGGAGAAGATAGTTAAGCAACAAACAGAGATAAACCATTTAAAGGCTCAAGAAACTAAATTACTATCTCAAGAAGCTGACCTAAAATCGCAAGAAATTAAACTGCAAATTCAAGAGGAGAAGATAGTTAAGCAACAAACAGAAATAAATCGTTTAAAGGCTCAAGAAAAAATAATAGAGTCGCAAGAAGAACGACTGAAGGTTCTAGAGCGAATATTATCTAAAGAATAGTTTAACAGAACATTCAATCAACCTAGACTTATCTTCTTGGAATACAGAAAGAGTGAGTGATTGTGCTTCATTTTCAAATAGTGCATCATCTTGGACACTACCTAAACCTAATTTTACAAACTGTAATCCTGATTAGATGAAAAAAGCAATAATAATTACCAATTATAGGGTTTTCCGTTATTCATAGCGTATATTGCACACTTAAAAAAAAATTATTTATTATGAAAAAAATTGTACTATCAACTTTAGCCTTAGCCCTCAGTTTTGGGATTTACGCTCAAACAATTGTAGAGGCTGCTGTATCAAATGAAGATTTTTCAACATTAGTTACAGCTTTAAAGGCAGCGGATTTAGTTGGCGCATTGTCTGGAGAAGGACCTTTCACAGTATTTGCTCCGAATAACACGGCGTTTTCTAAAATTGATTCTGAAACCTTGGGTAGTTTACTACAGCCCGAGAATGTGAAAGCACTATCTAACATTTTAACCTATCATGTAGTTTCTGGAAAACTCATGGCCAGTGATGTTGTTAAAGCTTTAGAAATGGGAGATGGTAAAGCTGAGGTTACCGCCCTAAACGGCCAAGTGCTAACTGTAATGAGTAGCTATGGTAAGATTTACTTAAAGGATATGAAGGGTAATATGTCTGAGATTATTGCCACTGATGTTGAAGGCTCAAATGGAGTAATCCATGTAATAAGCTCAGTTGTAATGCCTAATTAAAAGCTCAAACATACTATTGTAAAAACCCGTCATTAGTTGGCGGGTTTTTTTTTGTTATATTTCCGTCAAAACAGCTACTACATCCTTTTTATTGTGTCGTAAAACATCTTTGAAATTTGTTTCTTTTGGGCAAGATTATAGTCAAGAAAAGCCTATTCTCATAAAAAAGATTAAATACTTAGTGGATAATACCTAAACTTAATTTTCAGATTTAAAATTCTCATAGTATTTATCAAGTTGATAATTAAAGGTGTCCTCGTCTTTAATTGACACTAACTCAATTTTAAATAATCTATTTAGGTCTTCTGTTTTCTTAATACAACTGAATAACTCCTTCGTTCTATTGATTAAAAGTTTTTTTATGAATGATGTATTCTCTTTAGTTGTCAAAACGCAGTCGTGAATAAGCAAAGAGAAAGTATCTTCAGGTATCTGCCTGTAGGTTTCAACAAAAATAGATGCCTCCAAAGACTGTCCTAAATGACTTACAGACTTATGACCTTCTTTTTCTTTTTTGGAATTTAACCAATCCATAAATGAAGGAAACAACTTTTTAAGCTCTTTATTTAATGGAGTAGGTTTATATTTTGCATTAATTGTGGTGAGTATGGACTTTTTAAGCTTATTATATTCTAATCCTTTACAATACTCTGAATTTTGTTGAATGTACTTGTAGATGCTTCCAGACACTACCAAATCATACATCTTAGCATATTCTTCCTTTATCTCTTTATCTACATTTTGGAGCTCTGTATTACTCTCTAACCAACTTAAAAACAAAATAGAAGGCTGTGCTGAAGACATATCTACCTCATATAACAATTCATTGCTTTTGGTTCGCATAACAGCTCTAATATGTCTGGGAATAGATGTGCCCAAATAATAAATTCTTCCTGCGTTACTTTTTGTTGGTTTGAAATTGATTACTGAAGAGAATATTTCAATAGGTCTATTAAGTTTATTTAATCTTTTGAATTCATTATAATAAAGAGCGTAGCGCTCATTTCTATATTTACTGATATAAGGATATGGCATTTTGATACCGTCTACTGTTTTATATTCATCTTCAGTAATGTGCTCTACCCAATATAACCACTCATCAATAGTTATTAATTGACTTAGATTATGATATAATTTAAACAACACCTTGTTTTCAAGAGTTACTTTACAATTCTTTACAATTTCATTTTGATATGTATTTTGAAATTGCTGTGAATATAATGGAACAATATCTTTTGAAATGGATTGTGCCTTCTCAGTTAACCTGTAAGATTTTGAAAAATTTTTGGCAGAATAGACTTCATTTTCCTCTATCAATTGTAATTCCTCCACTAAGGTGTTTTTTATTCTGATATAGGATTTAGTTCCTAGAAATTTTTTAAGTTCTTCAGAATGAATATTTACCCAATACTTATATCCTACATTGTCTTCATTTTTACCATATGTATTAGTGAGTATTCTATGAATGAACCAATTACACTTATCAAGTAAAATTAATTTATCATTTCTTCGCCTCTTGCCTCTAAATAGTGAGGTATTTAATAATAATTCAGGTAAACCTTTTAGTGTATATAAGTTCATGGCATTGGAAACACATATGGTATAATCCTTCAAGTTAAATAATTAAGATCTATCATGTGTGTTGCATTTAATTTATATCAATTATTCAGTGTTTTAAATGCATCACATATGATATTAAGGAATTTGATAATAGAATTGAATTTGACTTTTTATCATTTTAAATAAGATTAGGGAATAAATCAATATTGTAATATTTAATAAGGGGAATGATTACAGTTGTCCTATTTATTTGAAGATCATTTTATTATATTCAATAAACTAAAATCTATACTTATGAAAAAACATGCTTTTATTTTTTGTATAGTCATTCCTGCAATGATTTTTGGCCAAAAAGAGTTTGGAAATTTTAGAATAAATAATGGTTTAATCATTTGGCAAAAAGTGTATGAAGAAGAACTAAATCTTGAGAGTCAATGTATTTAAATACATAGACTACACATTTATTCTGATTTACTTTATCATTTCCATTTTTATTGAACAGAACTATTTGATTTTTTTAGAATCTAGTATTACTTCTCTTTTGGAGTCTTTAAAATCATATTTATAACAAAGAGCAAATCTCATCAAGAATTTTAAATCTAACCTTTTAAATCGTTTAATCTAGGCATGTCATAGTCTTTTAGTTCTACTATTTCAAGACTTCTTAAATAGGTTAGTGAAACCAATATTGATGAATGCCCCATAGCACTCTTTAACTTTTCCAAAGAACCTGTTCTCTTGTATATTTCTATGGCTCCTGTGTGCCTAAAAGAGTAAAGAGTTTGCTCTTTCTCTAAAAGCAATGAAACCCTCTTAAAACGACTCCAAAGTGTTTTAAAGTAATCAGGATTTGGAGCATGATTAGAGCCTGTAAATATGTTATGCTGAGGTTCACCTATTTTAAGCTCCTCTTTAACATAGTAGGGTACAGGAACAATTCTATTACGCCCTGATTTGTTGCGGTGACCTGAAAGCTTTATAATAGATAAATCATCACTAAAGTCTTCCCATTTTAGCTCTCTTAACTCTCTATGTGGTCGTAGCAGACAACCATAAGTCATAAGGCAACATAGATACAAATTAGTATTAAAGACTCTAATTTCTTGTAATAATTCAGCAGTATTGTTCAAAGCTTTGTGGAGGGTAGCTTTCTCTTTCTTTCGCTTGATACCTTCTATTGGGTTTTTATGCATCCCAAGTTTAACAGACTTACGACAAAGAGTGTTCATATTACGCCTTACTGTATTGAAGTAGGTATTGTTGGTATAAGTGTCAAGTGCTGAAGTAATAGTTTTTATTGTAACCTCACCTGATTTGGAATGCTCTTCTATTTTACGGAAAGCAAGCTTTAATCCATCTTTGTAGTTTTTGGAATAGTCTTCTTTTAGTTTAGCATTAAGAGCCTCTTTAATATAGTAGAGGTCTGTTCGGTTGTTTAAAACACCTGCTGTGTTTCTTTCAAGTGGAGAAGCTCCTGTTAACAGCTTTGCATAGACTTGAGCAGCTAGTATATTTGCTTGATTGAGTCTTTGATTTGTTGGAAAAGAGTTAGGGTATAATTCAATATTAAACTTCTTTCCATTGAATAGTCTTATTCTTTTTCCTTCAACTCTAAAATCTAGATAAACTTTTTGGTCTTTCCTGCAGACCACTTTAGGGTAATTAATTGCATCCATTTTGGCACTTATTTGGCAGTTAATAATTTAATAAGTGCTTAAGCCCTTTTCTATATGGGATTCGAACCAATGACCCCCACCCTGTCAAGGTGGTGCTCTAAACCAACTGAGCTAACGGAACGCATAGCAAAAATAGGCGTTTGTACAGGTAATTTAAAGTATAATTTCAATTATTTGACCTGACTAATAATTGAATAAAAAATAAGGAGAAGGAAAATGAGAAGCTACCATAAGCATTAAGTCAGGTGAGATGTAGCCCCAATCCAGATAGCCTTCATCTACAGCTCGCTCTGTTAAGATTTGAAGATGTACATGACAGAACCATCCGCCGCTATCACTCTCTTTACCAATTCGAGCAAATTCTTGACCAGCCTTTATTTGATCTCCTTCAGAAATGCTGTGAGGAGTTTTTAAATGCCCATAAAAAGAAAAAAAGGTAACCTGATTTACACAGTGCTTTAAAATGACAAAGCCACCGTAATTTCCTATTTGTGTTTCTTTACCAATTTTGTATACCTCGGCATTTAAAGGAGCGTACATAGGGATATCATAAGGCACAACAATGTCTAAGCCCAAATGGTAATAACGTTTCTCTTGAATGATATTCGAATATAATCTCAGTAAATTTTTTCGCTCTTCCAAATATCTACCAATTCCCCACTGAGCGGAAGAGGCATATAACTCTTCAAAAATCATTTGATCAAAAACTTCAAAATCAGTCAAATTATATTCTAAGGTTTTCGGATTACTAGAAGAGAAGTCAAAAATATATGGAGCGCCTTTTAAATATTCTCCGAATAAGGGAAAGATATCTGTGTTTTGAAGATTAAGCGGATAGTACATATAGTAATTAGTAGATAAAAACAATATTAGACATTATGAGCGAGCCCAACAAAAAAGGCCTTCAAAACTGAAGACCTTCAGGCACACTATTAGAATCTAGAATACTCAATTCTTTGTAAAGAACAATTAAATGAACTTAATAGTATTACTTACTTAGATCAGAATTGATAAGCCAATAGTTGGGATCAAGCACATCTTGATTTTTTCTGAGCCAGCTCTTAGGAAGCTTTCCTTTCATCATATGATGCTTTATAGCTGTAAACAATTCTTTGTGGTCTTCATAATAACTGAACAGAGTTTCTCCGGTCCAAATTTTAATGCCGACGATTTCGAATTCTTTTAAGGCAAACCATGTCCTTTTATTTTTTGACATGAACTCTTGAGTGCTTATTACCATGCAACCAAAGGCTTCTTTGGAAAAAGAAAGCTCATTGTTACGTTCAAACAAAAATATGATTTCAGCATCTTGGTCAAGACAACCCAACTGTTCGTTGACAAAAGAAATCTCGTTTCCATCACCAAAAAATACTGAGGTTAGTATCAGATCATCATTATTTGACATTTGAATATCAAATTTACTGCGTAAAAGACCTATTGGAGATTGTGCATGTAAATAGACGGTAACACATAAAGAAACCATCACTAGAATAGATTTTTTCATAATATAAGATTTGGATAGCNNAAACTTATACCTTCTTAATCAATACAAGATGTATTTCGTCGATATTACGATGAACATAACACTTTAAGTGTATTCATAAAAATAGTAGTGCACTGAGAGGAATTACCTGAGTTTTAACTGAAAGTAATTTGATTTATTTGAAAATATCACATAGCAATGTTTTGCCTATTTGGCATACTTACAAGCTTGTTAGTGAAAAAGTAACCAAATTATAAGGAGTTTCATATTCCTAGTTGAAAGCTTTTAAACTATCAATTATCATCCAAATTCATCCATACATCTAAGGCATAAATAGTAACAGCAACCGTTGAAGTAATAGCTCCTAATAAGGCATTAGTTGTTGATTTTTTTCTTGAACCTTTTTCGTATCCTCGGATGTAATAAATGTCATTAGCAATAAGATTGTTTTCGTTGGAAACCAAGGATTGTGAGGGGAGTTGTTCTGATGAAAGGTAAACAACAGNNGTTCCTATAAGGCCTAAAAAGAAACCTACGGCTAAGTTCCCTCCTTTATTCTTGGCGTATCGCTTTCCGTCTAGTATTCCTAACTGATATTTTTCAGCATCTGTTAATTCTTGATTAATACCAATTATAGAAATACGATTATTCTTGATTTTAGTCAAACCATTGGCATTTCTAATTTTTACAGAATTGACCGAAAACTTCACAATTTCACCTTTGTGTACTACACCATCAGTAGTAACTAAGACGTCACTCGTGTCATTTAGATTAAGTGGTTTTGCCCATATTAAGTTGGAATTACTGAACAGTAGAACCAAGCTCAAGAGGGTATGGATTATTTTCCTGGACATATACAGTTGATTTTAACTTCTTAGGAAAGTTTGCTTAAACACCTGACAAACTTAATCCGTATAGCAAAACTAAAATTCCATTACCTATTAAGGCTTGACTTCCTGACTTAGAACGCGCCCCTTTCTCATAGCCTTGTATATAATTAATATCATTGGCAATGGCTTTTTGAGCTCCATTAGCAGCTTGATAAGATGGTAATTGATCCGAAGACACATAAACTACTGCAGTCCCGATCAACCCAAAGAAGAAACCTACTGCTAAATTGCCACCTTTATTTAAAGCGTATCTTTTACCGTCTAATATTCCCAACTGGTATTTTTCGGCCGCAGTTAATTCTTGAGCTAATGCAATAAGTCCAATTTCATTGTTCTTAATTTTAAGAATACCATCGTCATTTTTAATTTTCAATGAATTTGCAGAAAACTTAACAATTTCGCCTTGAATTGACTCACCATTGGCTAGAATAACAACGTCTGTTATTGGCTCTTTGACTTCAAAATCATCCATCGCCGAGAGCTGTAAGGTAAATACAAAACAAAGGATACAAAATGCGGTATTAGTAAAATAATTTTTCATGTGAAGAACATATGTTTTTAGAAATGCAATATAATCCATTCACCTTAAATATAATCCATTCACCTTATATGGATANTTAATGCGTTACGTTTTGATAAAAAACTCATAATAAAATACTAACTCTATATTTCAATTGTATTTGNATATTTGATATGCCTCAAGCATTCAAGATGCTTCAAGTTATTTTACTTGTGTTAGTTACTAGGGAGTCTATGGACTCCCTTTTTTAGTATAATTTTTAATCCCTTCGTAGTATTAAGTTTTTTTTAAAGAGAAACTTTGTTATGCAATTAAACGCTGACGATTTTCGGTTGTCGTTATGTTATTAAGTGTAGTTATTACAAGTAAATACCAAAAAAAAGGTTATTAAACTAAATAAATAATTCAATTTTAAATGTAAAAAAAGGAGGTGATTTTATTACCACCTCCTCTTAAATGTTAACTTCAGTTGCTATAAAAAAACTGACGTTTTTCAGACTCTCAAAGTCGTGTTTGTCAAATCTTATTTATTCGAAACAGTTTTAATTTCTTCATTTAAATCTGTCGGATCATAAATCCATGAAGCTTGGACAATTTTGCCATCCACCCATTTAAAGGATGCGTTTAAGGGATTTGGTTCATCTCTAGAACCAGAGTTTTTAGATGTTCCTTGCCACCAACCCCATTGATGACTCCACACAGAATTGTTATTGTTTTCATCATAAAATGTAGTTTCAATAAACGAAGGCATTGCAATATCTTCGTAAAGCATATGGTGCATTGAAAAACCCTGCATAATCTCAGTTTTAGTTAAGACTTCACCATTTACATTGAGTATTGCATCATCAGCATATAACTCGTCAAATAAAGTAAAATCATTCTTTAAATACTGCTCGGTCATAGTTTTCAAAGAATTCGAATACTTGTCATTAGTTCTTGTTCTTCCTGTAATTTCTTGAGCAAAAGAAAACACCGTGCTAAAAACAAAACAGATTAAAAAAATTTTTCTCATATAATTATAGTTTATCGGTTAAAGAATCTCAACATATGATTTAATATTGCAATGCACAAACATTAATTGTTGTTCTCAGGTTATTCTCTAATACTTAATTTGAATCTAGTATTTAAGATTCTAAATACCCGATGAGAGTATGAAAGAAGAGACAAGGTCAATCTACCTTATACAACAAATCTATCCTAAAGCCTTTAAAGCTTCAATTTGCTTAGATAATTCTTCAGCTTCAAAAGTTTTTTGATCGCTTTTACTTCTGTTGGTTTTAGACAAATCGTACGCTTCTTTTAACAAAGCCTTGTACTTGATTTCGAGTTTTTCTACTTCTGTTTTTTTCTTAAATAATCCAAACATAGCATTGATTTTTTCTATTTTAATTTAGTTAAATCTTATGATTCTATTGTAACGTTTTAGTCCATTACTTGGAAACCCCTACAAAAAAAGGCCTTCAAAACTGAAGACCTTGTTTATCGATGTGGGCCCTACTGGATTCGAACCAGTGACCCCCTGCTTGTAAGGCAGGTGCTCTGAACCAACTGAGCTAAGAGCCCCTTCATAATTGAGGATTGCAAATATAATTTTAAGTATCGACTCTACAAGTACTTTTTTAAAAAAAATGTGCCTCGATGAATAATCACCATTGATTTATATCCTTTTTTTATTTAAAGTATTCAAATCACTTCTTTTTTGACAATCAACGAGGATAGTCCTCTGCTTAATTTTCCTGTCATATCTTTAAGAAAACCTATCAGACATGGAAACTAAAAAGTTAGTTCTTTCGCCTTATCTCAAATACACTATTGAAGGATTAGTCATCTTTGCCAGTGTTTTATTCTCATTTTATTTAGGAAACCTAAACCAGACTGAAGCCAACTATCAATTGAAAAACACCTATCTCAATGATTTAATCGTAACGCTAGAGGATGATATCAATCAAATTCAAATGGTTATTGACGAGTTGAATGAAAGTGAAAACAAAATCAATTTACTTCAAAATGACATTGAAAAAAACCACCTACTCTTAGATGATCACAAGGCACTTTCTTCGGCAATTCAGATTAATATAGCCTTGTCATTTTTTCCTAAAAAAGGAGTTTTTAATCAGATGATTTCAACCGGTACTTTTGAATTAATTGCTAGCGACGAACTCCAATCTAATCTATTAGAAATCTACAATCATTTGAATGAACGAAATTATGCCATATCGAATGAAATTGATTCGTGGAATATTAATTTTACGGATCAAATGTATCTAAACTTTAATATCAGAGCAGGTTATGATATGATGAACGGAGAGTTTTATGGAAAAGAAAAATTGTTGAATTACGATTTTGACAAATCGTATTATCTATCAAAAAGATTCAATGGATATCTATCAAGAGCACTGATTTATTCTCAACAATACAAAAGATTACTAAGCAACTTTAGTGAGGCCTACAAAAAATCGAAAGCTTTGGCTACACAAGAACTCATGCTTGACCAAAACTAGTCTAATAGTACTTCTGCAACCACAAAAGTACTTCCACCTATAAAAATCAAATCTGATTTACCTGCATTTAGTAGTGCTTTGTGATATGCATCAGTGACACTAGAACAGCACTCCCCTTTTAGATCAAATCGTTTTGAATGCCCAAATAATTCTAAAGCAGGAAGAGCTCTATTAATTTTTGGAGCAGCAAAATAGTAATGGGCTTTTTTGGGTAAGAGGGCTAGAATATCATCGATGTTTTTATCTTTCACCATTCCGAAAACAATATAGAGGTTATCATATTTTTGATTTGACAACTGCTTAAAAACAAATTGTAATCCATCTATATTGTGAGCGGTATCACAAACAATGTTGTCCTTTAACCATTGCCATCTTCCTTGAATTTCAGTATTGGCGACAACCTTTTGCAAACCATCTCGCACCGCTTTTGTAGAAATTGAAAATTCACTGTGCTTATTTAGAACATCTATAGCAGTAACCACAGTGTTTATATTGAAAACTTGATAAATTCCCTTCAAATCTGATTTAAATTCAGAAGGAGTATCTGAAGCCCAGTAAATTGGTGCATTTTGCTCCTCTGCCTTAGTTTGAAACACCCTTTCTGTTTCTTCTTGAATATTGCCTATAATTACAGGGATATTAGACTTAATGATTCCAGCCTTTTCGTGAGCTATTTTTTCTAAGGTATCACCTAAAAAGGCTTGATGGTCCAAACCAATAGTTGTTATGATACTAATAAGGGGAGTAATTACATTTGTGGAATCTAATCTTCCTCCCATACCTACTTCTATAACCGCTATGTCAACATTTTGATCGGCAAAATATGAAAAGGCCATTCCCACAGTGATTTCAAAAAAACTCAATGCATGACCCAAAATATAGTCCTTGTGAGTCGAAATAAAGGCCATCACAAATTCTTCTGAACACATGTCAGAGTTGGTGCGAATACGTTCTCTAAAGTCCACTAAATGAGGAGAGGTATACATGCCCACTTGATATCCCTCTTCCATCAATATTGAAGTGAGCATGTGAGAGCAGGACCCTTTACCATTAGTCCCTCCAACATGAATGGATTTAAACTTGTAATGGGGGTTTTCTAGATGGTCTAGCCAAGAGTAGGTTTTATCAAGTTTGAACTCCAATGCCGATTTACCATCACGCTGATACATCGGTAGACGATTAAACATCCACTCCAGTGTTTGATTATAGTTTTGCATGTATTAACCTTCGGGCTGCACGGCCAAAATAAGCTTGTAGTTTTTTTTGTTGGCTAGGTTCATCACCTTTACACTTTCTTTAAGCGGAATATTTTCGTCGGCGTAAAGGATAATAGTAGGCGTTTCAATTCGCTCTAAAGCCTTGTCAAGTTCTATTTCTAAATAATCTGATGAAATTTGCTCACCATCGATAAACCAATTAAGACTTTTATCAATGCTAACAGTAACCATATTTGGATCTGCAGCTTTGGTTTGATTTCCCTCAGCAGTGGGCGTAATTAAGTCTAAAGCTTTAGGAACATTTGAGGTAAGTAAAAAGAAAATGAGAAGCAAAAAAACTACGTCTGTCATAGAAGACATATTAAACTGAGGATTAATCAAATTCTTTCGCTGAATCTTCATAAGTTTATTTATCTAATTCCTCTAAAAACTCAGATGCCTTTTTTTCTAAATCGTGAACAATGAGCTGGGTGCGAGTGACTAAATGATTATAGCCTATGTAGCTTAAAATACCTACAATTAATCCTCCCACGGTAGTGGTCATTGCGGTATAAATTCCAGAGGCCAATTCCGCCATCTCGGCCTGACCTCCACTATTAGCCATTTGATGAAAAGCGATAATCATACCAATGACCGTTCCCAAAAATCCAATCATAGGAGCTGCACCAGAAATGGTTGCCAAAATATTAATATTTCTTTCTAGACCGTAAACGACAAATTGCGCCTCATTTTCAATCGCTGTTTTTGTTGGTCCTAATTCATTTTTGTCTTTAAAACGCTCTAAACCTCTGCGAATTATTCTAGCCGAAGGATGATCACTTTTCTTACAAATGGTAATGGCCTTTTGAACATTCATGGAGTTTCTTCTCAATTCTTTATTCAAATCATCGACAAACCCACTGTCTAATTTTAAAAGACCGTTAAAGGTCAAGGTTCGCTCGGCATAAATATAAACAGCCAACATCAGTAGTGCGAAGAGAATTAATATAATAATGATACTCCCTGCACCACCATTGACAATCATGTCAATGACACTCAATGAATTTGATTGAATTTGAAACATAGTAGTTTAAAGATAGTCTCTCATAAGGACAAATACCAATGCACCCGATAAAAAGCCGACTAAAGCGAGCCAAGTGATTTTTTTCAAAAACCAGAAAAAATCAATTTTTTCCATACCCATAGCAACTACACCAGCTGCAGAACCAATGATTAACATGCTTCCTCCTGTACCTGCTGAGTAAGCAATAAAATGCCATAAAGGATGATCTGGAGCCTCAGAGAACATTCCCATAGAAGCAGCCACCAAGGGCACGTTATCGATTACTGCAGAGGCAATTCCAAGCAGTATTACAACAACATCCTTATTGGGAATTGCATGATTTAAGGCTTCTGCATAATTGAATAAGATTCCTAGAGATTCTAGACATGCCACGGCCATTAAAATACCTAAGAAGAATAAAATACTAGGCAATTCTATTTTAGTCATCGCTGTATGAACAGGAGAGTGATGTTCCAGTTCATCAATTTTCTTGTTGGTTTTTGACAGACTAAATCTTGTACCAGTTAAGATTTCAGCCGCTAAGGCTACAATAGACAGCGAAAGCATCATACCGACATAAGGTGGCAAATGTGTAACCGTTTTAAAGAAGGGAACGAAAACTATTGCACCTAGACCCAAATACAGCATAAACGACCCAAATCTGGAATTCTCATCACCTTTTTCTTCTGCCGGCAATTCGGCTATTTCTCCTCTAAATACTTGAAAACGACTAGCTATAACTGTTGGAACTACCATGCAGAATATTGAAGGCACCAACACTCTGTTTACCAATGAGAAACCATCCACTTTGTTTGCAATCCATAACATAGTGGTTGTCACATCACCGATAGGCGACCAGGCACCACCAGCATTTGCATTTAATATAATTAAACCTGCGAAGTAAAGTCTAACATCTTTTTGATGAATAACCTTTTGAAGAATCGTAATTAAAACTATAGTAGCCGTTAGATTATCAATAATTGCAGATAAGATGAAAGCTAAAATCGAGAATATCCAGAGTAATTTGGTTTTTTGTCTGGTGCGGATAAAGTTTTTAATAGTTACAAAGCCGTTAAAATAGTCTATAATTTCAACAATAGTCATGGCTCCGAGTAAGAAGATCAAAATTTCTGAAGTCTTACCCAAATGGTGCAACAAAATCTCTTCTAAATGTGTAGGTTCTAATTCTTTTAGTTGGGCATTTACTTCAAAAACATCCAAGTGTGTTAAAGCAGTTACAGCCCATAAAACAGCCATCATTGCTAAGGCCGGAATTAGCTTATCTACTTTAATATTATGTTCAAGGGTAATGAATAAATAGCCCAATAAAAAAATGGCGATTATTATGGTCTCCATAGAGTTATGCTCCTCGCAGATTTAGTCGAGACTAAGATACTTGAAAAAATCTCGGTTAAAAAAAACTAAGACAAATATTTTGCTTTTTTTAATTCATCAAAATAAAGCTTCAAATTTTAGATAATCTGAAAAATAAAGATGCCTATTTATCATTTTAGCGATAATGGACGCCAAAAGAAATTTGGCCCTTGATATTTAATAACTTGTAATGCTATTTTTAATTATTGCTATGAGTTTACCGAAACGCGGTATGTATTTACCTTCTTTTGAACACGATAACTGCGGTGCAGGATTCATCTGTAGTCTTGAAGGAAAGCGTTCAAATGACATCATTCATAAGGCTCTAGAAATCTTGGTAAAACTAAAACACCGAGGAGCTGTCAACGCTGATGGAAAAACTGGAGATGGAGCAGGGATTTTAATTGACATTCCTCATCAATTCTTCAAAGATAATTGTGAATTTGAGCTTCCAGAAGCAGGATCATATGCCACTGGTAACGTCTTTTTACCACAAAAAGAAAACCAACGCAGCTATTGTAAGGATGTTTTTCAAAAAAATCTTGAAGAACAAGGTCTTGCCCTTTTAGGATGGCGTAAAGTTCCTGTAAACAGGGAAATTTTAGGCAGTATTGCAATGCAAACTGAACCTGAAATCGAACAGATATTTATTGGTCATGGACAGGTGAAAGATGAATTCGAGTTCAAAGTAAAACTCTACATCGCTCGTAAAAAAACGGAGCACGCCGTAGCACAGTCCAAACTTTCAGAAGGCAATGTTTTCTACCTGCCCAGTCTTTCTACGAAAATTATCATTTTCAAAGGCTTACTCGTACCAGAAGATATTTCAGCATTCTTCACAGATTTGAGAGACGAACGCGTAGTGACTCGATTGGCCTTAGTTCATCAAAGGTTTTCGACCAATACATTTCCAAAATGGGATTTGGCACAACCTTTTAGATACATCTGCCACAACGGAGAAATTAACACCCTCCGAGGCAATGTCGCTCGAATGCGTTCAAGAGAAGAATTGTTGAGCAGTCCTTATTTTGGAAAAGAAATCAAAGAAATTTTACCTGTTGTTCTTCCACACAAGTCAGATTCAGCAAGTCTTGATATGGTGGTAGAACTCCTTTTGATGTCTGGAAGATCTCTGCCAGAGGTAATGATGATGCTCGTTCCAGAAGCGTGGGAACGCAATGAAAATATGTCTGAAGACAAGAGAGCCTTTTATGAATATCATTCTTGCGTCATGGAACCTTGGGACGGACCCGCCTCTATTCCTTTTACAGACGGTGACTATATAGGTGCTCTATTGGATAGAAATGGCTTGAGACCTTCTCGATATTCAGTGACTAAAGACGGGTATGTCATCATGTCTTCAGAGACAGGGGTGGTTGATGTAGAAGTAGAAAATATTGCTTACCATGGTAGATTAGAACCTGGAAAAATGTTTTTAGTAAACATGAAAGAAGGTCGTATCGTTGAGGATGAAGAAATCAAAAGCAAAATATCTTCAAAACACGATTACAAAACCTGGGTAAGCGAAAATTTAATTTACCTCAAAGACATTCCTTACAACAAAATGCCAGCTCTTAAAGAGCCTTCTAGTTTGGAAGAAAGGGCAGCATTTTTTGGTTACACTCGAGAAGATATCAATACCATCATACTTCCAATGGCCTCACAAGGAAAGGAACCAATAGGATCAATGGGGGCAGATACGCCAATTGCAGTCTTATCTGAACGACCACAATTGTTGTACAACTATTTTAAGCAACTCTTTGCTCAAGTAACTAATCCTCCACTAGACGGTATTCGCGAGGAGCTCATAACAGATATTAGTCTCACACTAGGTGCAGACCAAAATATTTTCGAGACACTGCCAATTCATTCCAGAAAATTAAAGATTCAAAATCCTGTAATCTCTAAAGAGGATTTAGATAAAATTAAAAAGCATGACGAGAGTCCCGACTACAAAGTAAGCACGCTGTCGATGCTATATCCCGTAAGTGAAGGGCTTAACGGTATTGAAAAGGCACTGAAGAATATGATTTCAGACGCCACAGCAGCCATCGAACAAGGTAGCAATATTCTCATTTTATCGGATCGAAACATAAACCAAGACAAAGCTGCCATTCCTGCATTATTGGCTTGTTCAAATTTAAACAAGGGATTGGCCAGGCTTCAAAAGCGCTCTAAAATCAGCATAATCATTGAGTCTGCTGAGCCGAGAGAAGTGCATCATTTCGCTGTTTTATTCGGTTTTGGGGCTTCAGCAATAAACCCGTATTTGGTCAATGAAATCATTGAACAACACGTTATAGCTGAAGATTTAACAATCAGTGCTGAAGAAGCAATTATGAACTATAATAAAGCCGTTGGAAAAGGAATTTTAAAGGTGATGAATAAAATCGGTATATCTACCTTGAATTCTTATCGAGGTTCTCAACTTTTTGAATGTATCGGTATTAATAAAAAAGTAGTAAACACCTATTTCGAAAATACTCCGACGAGAATAGAAGGTATAGGTCTACAAGAAATAGAATTAGAAGTTCAAAAAAGACATCAAAAAGCATTTAAAGATGCCAAGATATCTGCGAGTCTTGATTTAGAAATTGGAGGACAGTATCGCTGGAGAAGAGACGGTGAAAAACATCTGTTCAATCCATTATCAATCTCGTATCTCCAAAAGGCTGTTCGAAACAACGAACCTACTACCTATAAAGAGTACACAAAGCTGGTCAATGAACAAAGTCAACACTTAATGACGCTTAGAGGCATGCTTGAATTTACCAATTACGATCCTATTCCTTTAGAAGAAGTAGAACCTTGGACTGAAATTGTAAAGCGATTCAAAACCGGAGCAATGTCTTACGGAAGTATCAGTCAAGAAGCTCACGAAAATCTTGCGGTTGCTATGAATAGAATCGGAGGAAAGAGTAACTCTGGAGAGGGTGGTGAAGATGTAGAACGCTTCCACAAAAAAGATAGTGGTGATTGGAAAAACTCTGCCATTAAACAAGTAGCCTCTGGTAGATTCGGAGTAAGTTCCAATTACTTGACCAACGCACAAGAAATTCAAATCAAAATGGCACAGGGTGCCAAACCTGGAGAAGGGGGTCAATTACCGGGACCAAAAGTAAACCCTTCTATCGCAAAAACAAGAAATTCAACACCTTATGTAGGTTTAATTTCCCCTCCTCCTCACCACGACATCTACTCTATTGAAGATTTATCTCAATTAATTTACGATTTAAAATCAGCCAATAGAGAAGCACGCATCAACGTTAAATTAGTCTCTGAAGTAGGAGTTGGAACAGTCGCTGCCGGTGTTGCTAAAGCCAATGCAGATGTGGTTTTAATTTCAGGTTTTGATGGAGGTACTGGAGCCTCTCCTTTAACTTCGTTAAAGCACGCAGGTTTACCATGGGAATTGGGAATAGCCGAAGCACAACAAACCCTTGTAATGAATGATTTGAGAAGTAGAGTGGTTTTAGAGTGCGACGGGCAACTCAAGACAGGTAGAGACGTGGCTATAGCCTGTCTTCTAGGTGCAGAAGAGTTCGGATTTGCAACCGCACCTCTTGTAGCTTCTGGGTGTGTAATGATGAGAGTTTGTCATTTGAACACCTGCCCGGTAGGAATCGCAACACAAAATCCTGACCTGCGAAAAAAATTTAAAGGAAAACCTGAGCACGTTGTCAACTATATGTATTTCGTCGCACAAGAATTGCGTGAAATTATGGCAAAATTAGGGTTTAGAAGTATTAATGAAATGGTTGGTCAGGTTCAAAAACTCGACCGCAAAAAAGCAGTGGATCATTTCAAATCTGAAGGACTTGATCTCAGCCCAATTCTCGAAAAAATTGAAGCTCCAAANGGATCAACNCTNTACAATTCACAAAAACAAGANGATCAAATCAGTTCATCNATTGAATTNGATATTATCGCTCAAGCTCACCCTGCTTTATTNAGAAAGGANAAAACNAGNNTAGAATACNATATTACCAATACNGACCGNGCTGTNGGTGCTATTATCAGTAATGAAATCTCNAAAATATACGGAAGNGAAGGTNTACCCGAAAACACGCTNAAANTGACTTTNANAGGNTCNGCAGGTCANAGNTTNGGNGCCTTNTCAACNAANGGCCTCACNTTAANCCTAAACGGAAACACAAATGATTATTTAGGTAAGGGACTTTCTGGTGCTAAACTCATCATTAAAGTTCCTTTTGAGGCCAGCTTTGAACCGCATAACAACGTAATTACTGGTAACGTTTCTCTCTATGGAGCGACCTCTGGGGAAGCCTATATCAATGGTTTGGCTGGAGAGCGATTTGCAGTACGAAATTCCGGAGCTACAGCAGTAGTCGAAGGTATTGGAGACCACGGTTGTGAATACATGACTGGAGGTGAAGTCGTCATTTTAGGAAAAACGGGACGTAACTTTGGTGCTGGTATGAGTGGGGGTATTGTATATGTGTACAATCCTGATCAAGAACTCGAAAAAAATTGTACCAACGACATGCTTAATTTCCTTAAAGTCACAGAAGCAGAAGATCAAAAAAGACTCTATGAACTCGTTGAAAATCACTACAACAACACCATGAGTCCTATTGCAGCACAACTCTTAGGAGATTGGAAAAATGAACTAAAAAACTTTACCAAAGTATTGCCAGAGGAATACCGCTTGGCATTATTAAGATTAGAAAAAGAACAAGCAATTAGCTAAGTAGTATATGGGAAAAACAACTGGATTTTTAGAATTCGATAGAAAAGATGAGGGGCAAACTGCTGTTGAAGAACGCGTTAAGAATTATAAAGAATTTACAAAGCCGCTTAGTAAAAAAGAACTTGAGACTCAAGGCGCAAGATGCATGGATTGCGGAATTCCCTTTTGTCATAGTGGATGTCCTTTAGGAAACCTCATTCCGGATTTTAATGACGCTGTCTACCAAAAAAATTGGGAGAAAGCAACTGATATTCTACAAGCCACTAATAATTTTCCAGAATTTACAGGTAGGCTCTGCCCGGCACCCTGTGAAGAGGCTTGTGTACTAGGAATCAATGAGGATCCTGTATCTATAGAAAATATTGAAAAAAATATCGTAGAAACGGCATTTACCAATGGATGGATTAAGGCTCAACCACCTCAAAGCAGAAGTGGAAAAACTGTAGCCATTGTCGGTTCAGGTCCAGCAGGTCTTGCAGCTGCACAACAATTAAATCGAGCTGGACATCAGGTGACTGTATATGAGCGCGATGAGAAAATTGGTGGACTATTGCGCTTTGGTATTCCTGATTTTAAAATGGAAAAACAAGTCATTGACAGACGACTAGAACAGTTAATCGAAGAAGGAATCACCTTCAAAACAGGAGTTCACGTCGGTAAAGATATAAGTGCAGAACAACTTAAAGAAGAGCACAACGCATTATTACTTTGCGGAGGAGCGACCATTACAAGAGAATTACCCATACCTGGATCCGACCTCAGAGGAGTGGTGCAAGCCATGGATTTTCTTCCAGAAAACAATAGAAGAGTTGCAGCGCAAAAAGAGTTTGAAGGACACTTACCTGCTAAAGAAAAAAAGGTCATTGTAATCGGCGGTGGTGATACAGGCTCTGACTGCATCGGAACCTCCATTCGTCAAGGTGCAGAATCAGTTTCTAACTTTGAAATTATGCCGATGGCCACAACAGATCGTCCTGAAAACCAACCTTGGCCTTTTTGGCCGATGAGACTCAGAACGAGTAGTTCTCATAAAGAAGGAGCTGAGCGCCATTTCAGTATCTCGACGAAAAAATTCATCGGTAATGATAAAGGTGAACTAATCGGATTACAAACAACCGAGGTAGAATGGGATTTTTCAAATGGAAGACCTCAATTAAAAGAGATCGAAGGAACTGAAAAAAATTGGGACTGCGACTTAGTCTTACTTGCTTTGGGCTTCACAGGTTCAGAAAAATCAATTGCTGAACAACTCAACTTAAAGTTTGACAGTCGAAACAACATATCAGCACCTACTGAGAGTTATCAGACCAATGTAGACAATGTTTTTGTTGCTGGAGATCAGCGCAGAGGCCAATCTCTTATCGTTTGGGCTATATCGGAAGGACGCTCCGCAGCGCACTACATTGACAAATATTTAATGGGTACCACTAACTTGCCGTTAAAACAAGAAGGTGATTTACCACGTGTTTAATTCATCTGTCGTATAACTATGTTATTGTTGTGACCATTTACAATACTTATAGAAGATTCGTGTCCTAAACCTTCTTGGATAACAATGATTTCATTCCCGTTAGAGGCACTTAGAAGTACTGTGCTAATCAAATTCGTTCCAGATTGCAAGACACTTAAATGATTTCGGTTTGCAGCATTAAAATCCATTTTTGATTCATTTTGATCTCCATTCTGTTCAATAATCAATTCATTTCGATTGGACGAGACGAAGGTCATCTCAGCTACAAGATTTTCACCTTCTTGATTCAGTAAAATGGATTGTCTGTTAGATTGATCTAACGAAAGAATCCCTGAATTTAAATCGCCTACTTGAATTATTTCAACCTGATTTTGATTTGAATCAGAGACTTGTTGAATAACAACTAAATCATCTCCAAAAGCAAGAGCATTGGTAAAAGCCATTAAATTAAGTAGAATAAAAGTAATTGATTTTGTCATGATAAGTACTATTGAATGATTATACTTAAATAACGTTTCATTCGACCAAATCGTATATTTTCTCGATAAAAAAAGCCCTGCACATTGCTGTGCAGGGCTCGAAGGAGGCGGCGACCTACTCTCCCACCTGGTGGGGCAGTACCATCGGCGCTAAT
>NZIP01000059.1 GCA_002691645.1 Flavobacteriaceae bacterium | reverse complement strand
TGTATCAGGCACGCCGTCGTTGTCTTGATCTTTTTTCTTTGTTTTTACGACTAATCCAAGATTGTGTTGAAAATAATTGTTGAAGGAGGTATTTGGGTTACTCTTGTATAAAGAATTAACTGTTAAACCTACATTATCGTTGAACCAAAGATTTAGACCTCCACTAAAATTTAAATGAGATTGATTAGTACCCATCATTCGTGTGATACCAGCTCCCATTCCAATGTAGGGTTCAAATGCTCCTTTCTGGAATAAACGGTATTGAACTCCTAAATCAGCATTGTATAAATTTTGATTCATGCTTTCAGTAAAAATATCTGGAGGCACAATCTCAGTAATTTTATTAAATGCAATCCTTCCGCTTAATGAAAAATTACTTTGTGTATATCTTTTGCCTTCAAAGAAAAAAGAACTACTATTCCAATTCATATCGCTGGCTTGGAATAAGTCTTTAAAAAAGGGCTCACCTCCGAATTCAATAGTCGTATTTGACGATGTGTAAGGATCAGACACATTGAAATCAATCGCATTTAAACCGGCTGAAAATGTCCAATAACCATTTTCTTGGGCAGATCCCTTAATAGGAGCTAACCATAGAAATAGCATAACTAAAAGTGTGATGTAATGTCTCATTTTGGGGCGTTTTGTGGTTTTTAAAAAAGTTTTTTCCTATAGCCATAACGCACCAGGCCACATTATATTGCAAAAATATAGTGAAAAAAATGATCTAAAGCCGGTCGGCAGAATAGTCTCCGACTATTTAGAGTCTAAATGTAAGACCTATATCGTGTTGAAAATAATTATAATAAGTACTGCTAGAACTGCTTTTGTAGACGGAGTTAATCAATAGACCTAAATTATCTTTAAACCATATATTTAGCCCTCCTCCAAAGTTCAAATGAGATTGGCTGTTTCCGTTTATCCTTGTTATTCCTGCTCCTAATCCCACAAAAGGTTCAAATATTGCCCTTTGAAATAGAATGTATTGCACTCCTACATCTGCGTTGTACAAATTATAGTCTAAGTTTTCAGATATAACAGTTGGGGGAGCAATTTCAGAAATTTTATTAAAGGCAATTCTACCACTTAATGAAAAATTGTTTCGGGTATATCTTTTTACTTCGAAGAAATACGCAGACCAATTCCAATTCATATCGCCAGCCTTAAAAAAATCACTGACAAAAGATTCTCCTTCAAAGGCAATAGGGTTATTTGAAGAGGTGTATGGATTGATGTAAGGATTAGATACATTGAAATCTACCGCGTTTAGACCTACAGAAAAAGACCAGTTATTATTCACTTGAGCTGAGACTTCTGCAGGGATTAACCATACTGATAAAATGAATAAAAGTGAGATGTGTTTCATTAGGGACGTTTTAAGAAATAAATTTAAGATTTTTCTTACTTAAAACGCAAAAACCGACTTTATTTAACAAACCTTATTTCAGATTTGCTTGTATAAAGCCGGTTTTGAATATGTTATTTTAGAGAATTACAGTTTGAATGTAAGACCTAATAAGTGTTGCCAGTGTTTTGGAACGTTAGATTCCTGAGAAAGTTTCATTGTATTTGAATAAGTAAGACCCATAGTCTCTCCTAACCAATATGTTGCACCAGCACCAAAGTTTAAATGAGCATTTCCGTCGCCATCAATTTGTGTATAACCTACACCAGACTCGATATACGGTTCAATTTTTTTACCTGTTATTACAGTGTAGCTTACAGTAGCGTCAGCATTGTAAAATTTTAAACTTTCTGCAGGTATTCTGCCTCCTGTTTCTCCACCACCTAATTTAGTGATGCTGTTGTAAGATGCTCTTACTCCAACTCTGAAATTGTCTCCAATACTCTTAGATACAGCACCGTAAGTAATAGAAGGCTCTATACTCCAGTTGTTGACTACTAAGAAATCTTCAAATAAAGCACCCGCTTCGAAACCGAAATCGTCTAATGTACTTTCTGCGCCAGTTGAGTAAGTATCAATTGCGTTCAAACCAAAGCTAATTCTCCAATCTGAATCTTGTGCACTTGCAAAAGTTACAGCAAATACAAATGCAGCTGTTGTTAATAATGATTTAAGATTTTTCATTGTAATGTCTAAGTTTAAGTTAATAGTAACACGTAAAAATACATTGTCGGACTGACAAAAAAAAATTAAAGGTTAAAATCGAATTAAATCACATTTAGTTTTTTGCCGATTTTAATAAAGGCTTCGATGGCTTGATCAATTTGCTGGGCGGTATGTGCTGCTGATAATTGTACGCGTATTCTCGCTTTTTCCTTAGGAACCACAGGATAGAAAAAACCGATCACATAAATATTTTCCTTGAGCAATTCAGAGGCCATTTCTTGAGCTAGTTTAGCATCATAAAGCATTACAGGAACGATCGCAGATTCACCATCAACGATATCAAATCCGGCGTCGATCATTTTTGATTTGAATTGCGTTGTATTTGCCTTGAGCTGTTTTTTTAAACTTTGATCTTCTTTCAACAACTCAAAAACTTTTAAAGAAGCACCAACGATAACGGGAGCCAGTGAATTAGAAAATAAATAAGGTCGAGATCGTTGTCGAAGCATTTCAATAATAGTTTTACTTGCTACGGTGTATCCACCCATAGCGCCTCCTAGAGCTTTTCCTAATGTTCCGGTAATTATGTCTACTTTGGAGAGTACATTTTTTTCTTCTAAAGTTCCGATACCTAGATTACCTATAAAGCCTGAGGAATGGCATTCATCTACGGCTACCAGTGCTTCAAATTCTTCTGCCAAATCACAAATTTTATCAAGTGGAGCCAATAAACCGTCCATCGAAAACACACCATCTGTAACAATCATTATGTGTCGGGCATTGTCTTTTTTTGCCTGTTTTAAAGCGTTTCTCAAGTCTTCAATATCATTATTTTTATAGCGATAGCGTTTTGCCTTACAAAGTCTTACTCCGTCAATAATAGAAGCGTGGTTTAAGGCATCTGAAACAATTGCGTCTTCAGGACCTAGTAAGGGTTCAAATAGTCCTCCGTTAGCATCAAAAGCAGCGGCATATAATATGCAGTCTTCTTTCTGATAAAAAGAGGCTATTTCGGCTTCAAGTTGTTTGTGAATATCTTGTGTTCCGCATATAAAGCGCACAGAAGACATTCCGAATCCATGGGTGTCTAAAGTTTCCTTGGCTGCCTTTACCACTTCGGGGTGAGAAGATAACCCTAGGTAATTGTTTGCGCAAAAATTTAGAACTCGCTGTCCATCTGCTAGTTCAATTTCTGGGCCTTGTTTTGAAGTGATAACTCGTTCTTTTTTGAAAAGCCCAGCTTCTTTAGTTTGTTCAAGTTCTTTACTCAGGTGTAGGTCAATTTTTTTATGCATTAGTTTATGGATTTAATGGTTATTTCGTCACCGATGTATACCAATAATTTGTGTATAACGTCATAACCCATATGTGATAAAATTAGGGCATATTTTTCGATTTGCTTTTCATGAGACATGTTCACCTTACCAGTTTTATAGTCTATAATTGCTACGTTTGAATCTGAAAAAATCAATCGATCAGGAATACAGACTGAACCATCTATTTGCGCAATGGGTCTTTCGTTAAAGGCGATTACATCCTCTTTGTAATAAGCTGATAATTTTGGATGATTTACAATGGCTTGACACTTTTCATATACCCATTTTTCTTCCTGAGACAATTCCAGCTCTAGGTTTTTTAAGTCTGATTGTTTTTTAATAAGAGCTAGTTTATTGTGTACAATTTCCCCTTTTTCAATAGATGCTGAACTGAAACTCATTTTTTTATAGTTTCCCTTTTGCCAATGAATGAATTGAGAGGTTTGATAGGTCAAACTCGACAGGCGCTCTTCTTTTGCTTGTTTGCTTATTGTTGGTAACACCCCAATATCAAAAAGATTTTCTTCAAAAAGACCGCAGTAATCAGCTAATAATTTCTCATACGACATTTTACTTTTTGAATCTTTGCCGACTTTATTGGTATAGACGTAAAGGCCATAAACAGCTCGAGTGAAAGCTACGTACATTAAATTTATTTTGTCTAAAATAGTTTTCTGTACTTCAGTGTCGTAGACATCCTTTCCCTTTGACGAAAAATAGGTGGTGTTTTTTTGAATCTTTAATGGAATTCGATTAATTGGAAGCACTTTAGTGTCAATGTCGAACCAGGCCATTTTTTGATTGGTTTTTTTTTGTGATGAAGAGAAGAAAGGCAAAAATACCAAGGGAAATTCTAAGCCTTTGGCACTGTGAATAGTGTTGATTTGAACCGCGTTCAAACTAGAAGGAACTTTGGCACTTATTTTATCTGATTTTAGCGAATAATACGATAAAAAGGAAGCAATAGAAATTTGCTGTTTTCGAGCGGCATTGTGCACTTCTTCGACTAAGGCGGCTATGTAGGCATCTGGATTTGAAGGCAACTTAAAATGAGCTAAAGCAAGGTGTAGCACATTGCTGCAGGATTCGTTTTTTAAAAGCTCGGTATGGAAACCTAATGTTTTAAGTTGTTCAATAGGTCTTGTCAGGGCTTCTTTGGTTTTTTCAAATCGCTTTGTGTCACTCACGTAAATAAAATCAAAGATTTCAAAAGCAGCCTCTTGATCTTTCGTGTTCAGCACAAACTTTAAAATGGCGATCAAAAAAATAATGGCCGGGTGATTCTTGATTAAGAGTGCCTCAGCTGAAATCACTGGAATATTTTCTTCATTTAAAAACTGTGCTACTTTTTGAGCTTCTGCGTTTCGTTGAACTAAAACAGCACAATCTTTGTATTGATATCCTTTTTGAAGAACCCTTAAAAGATCTTCTTTTAGTTGAATAAGATGTGGTTCTTCCTTTGAGATTTTGTCGGCTTTGTTCAAAAAGTGAATTTGAATTTTACCTTCAGACTTAACTTTAGGGTTTTGATTGCTCTTATCGGCATACAATTGTCTATAGTCATCATATTCAAAAACAGCAGAGGCATTTTTAAAAAAAGCATTGTTAAACGCTACAATGGTTTTTGAGCTTCTGTAATTGTCTTGAAGCGTAATGGTTTTTGGTTTGACACTAAAAGGGTTGTTTTTGTTTTGACTGAGTTCGATCAGTTGTTCAGCATGTCCATCGCGCCATCTATAAATGGCTTGTTTGGCATCTCCTACAATAAAGAGACTACCGCTTTGATTGTCTTCTTGAATTCCTTCTAATCCATTGGCAAATAATGGGATTAGATTTTTCCACTGTGTTATGGAGGTGTCTTGAAATTCATCCAAGAAAAAATGCTTGAATTTTTCTCCTAGCCTCTCGTATAAATAGGGGGTAGGCTGGTTTTTAATTTCTTCGGCAATCTTAGCGTTGAATTCGCTAATGGGCAGTAGGTCTTCCTCTTCGCAAATGGCTTGGTAATTTTCATGAATTTTCTGCAGTATGGTAAAGGATGATATAGATTCTATAATTGATTTTAACCTATAGATTTCAATAATTTTATCGTTCAGTTTTGAACTTAAGTCTTTGATTTCTTCGAGTTGAACTTCATCTAGCCCCGCACTTCTTGCAAAGACTGTTTTTTTCTCAAAACGATCTAAAATTGTATTTTTTTTGATAAAGTTGTCTTCCCAGTTTTGTTGTTTGATTTTTGTCAACCACTTGGTGTAGAATTGATACCTGCACTCTGCTGCTGTGATATTGTGCTCATGTAAAAATGTTTCACATGCTCTTCTATCCATCTGAATTTTGTCTTCACAGGTGCTTAGGCTTTCAAAGAATTGATCGCGATAGCTGATGATGTCCTCAATATCGAGCTGATTAAAATTTTTGAATTCATTTCTAAAAGCATCTTCAAGCAGCACTTTACTCTCTTCTTGAAGTTTGAAGGCGATGTTCCAGTTTTTCCCCTCTTGAATTTTGTCAAAGGTATAGGCCGTTAGAACAGCTGTGAGGTTTTGGTCAAGTCCTATTTGATTAATGGTACGATTTATGGCTTCTCTAATGATTTCTTTGGGATCAATTACCACCTCAAAACTGCTGTTAAGTTTGAGATCAATTGCGAAGGTTCGCAGTATTTTATGGGTAAATTTATCTATTGTAGAGAGCTCAAAATAGCCGTAATTATGGAGTATGTCTTTTAAAACGTATTGCGCCCTTTGTCTAACTTCAGTGCTGCTTAAGTTTAAATCGGTTGCAATGAAGCTCAACATAGGATGCTCTTTTCCTTCTGTAAAGTCTGATAGCACATATAAAATACGGTCTTTCATTTCTCCAACCGCTTTATTGGTAAATGTCAAAGCGAGAATTTCTTTGTAGGGCTGACTTTTGTATCGAGCGATCATGAGAGACACATAATTTTGTGCCAATTGAAAGGTTTTGCCGGATCCTGCGGAAGCGTTGTAAATTTTAAAACTACTCGAAATCAAATGGGTTATTTTATATGGTTGATATGGGCTATTTTTGTTAGAAATTAATTGTAATAAAGATACGTATTATGGCTTTTGAATTACCTGATTTACCTTATTCATATGATGCTTTAGAGCCTCATTTTGACGCGAGAACTATGGAAATCCACCATAGCAAGCACCACGCGGGTTATACTGCTAAACTTAATGCAGCAGTTTCTGGAAGTGCACTAGAAAACCAAGATATTGAAGAACTACTCTCAAATTTAGACATGAGCAATACTGCTCTTCGAAACAATGGAGGGGGATACTTTAATCACAATCTTTTTTGGGAAATTCTAAGTCCAGAGTCCTCTGAAATGAGCGCAGAACTTTCTGCTGCAATCAACGCTTCGTTTGGCTCTTTTGAGGAATTTAAAACTGCATTTTCGAATGCCGCGGCTACAAGATTTGGTTCTGGATGGGCCTGGTTGTGTGTTCACGAGGGAGGCAAACTTGAAATTTGCTCTACTGCAAATCAAGACAACCCACTCATGCCTGAAATCGGATGTGAAGGACAACCTATTTTGGGATTAGATGTTTGGGAGCACGCTTATTACTTAAATTATCAGAACAGAAGACCTGATTATATCGCCGCTTTTTTCAATGTTGTAAATTGGAATAAAGTCAGTGAATATTTCACTCAGGGGAGCTAATTTCTTTCAGCGTAAACATTAAAAATAAAAAAGGACAGCATTGCTGTCCTTTTTTTTGTCCCAAATCCTACCATAAACCTATAACAATAATATGTAATGGTGATACGAATATACTTTCAAAAGTCTATTATTGAGTAATTATCAAAATCAATTACGATGAATTTTGTGTTTTCTTAATTTAGGTTAAGATTATTGAGAAGTTCTCAGATGTTTTAAACAAAAAAACGGATGAACTTTTGTTCACCCGTTTAACCCCAAATCTTACCATGAACATAACCTACTTTGTTATGGTGGCAGAAAAATAATACTTCGTGTATTCTGAATTTAAATTTCAACGATGAATGCCCATTTAATAGGGTTGAGCAACGTAAAAAATTAGTAAGCCCTTTGATTCTTGCCTTCGTAATAATTGATGAAAGCTTGGTTTACCACTCTTGTTCCACCCTTAGTTGGATAATTACCTGTAAAATACCAGTCGCCTAAATTTTTTGGACATGCCTCATGTAATTGTTCTATGGATTGGAATACAATCTCGACAGGTGTTTGAATTTCTGGAGGTGTCAATAATTCACCTATTTTTTGAGAGACTTCTTCTTCGGTAAACGGGCTATACAGGTCTTGTACGAAATTTCTGTAGTTATTGTTATCGGCGTTCAAACAATCCTGATAAATCTTAGAGAGTATTTGATGATTTCCTTGTTTTTTGTGAAGTTCTACCGCAGCCCTAAAAGCGATAAAATCTTCAAGCTTAGCCATATCTATACCATAGCAATCAGGATAGCGGATTTGTGGTGCTGATGAGACCACAATAATTTTCTTAGGTTGAAGACGATCTAGAATGCGCAAGATGCTTTTTTTGAGTGTGGTTCCGCGAACAATACTGTCATCTATAATTACCAGGTAATCGGTATTTTTTACCGAGCCATAGGATATATCGTAAACAAGTGAAACTAAATCGTCTCTACTGCTATCTTGGGTAATAAAAGTTCTTAATTTGACGTCTTTGATTGCCACTTTTTCAATTCTCGGACGATTCTCAAGTATTTTTTGAAGCTTCTCGGGATTGAGGTTCCCTTTGAGTTGAAGTATTTGTTCCTTTTTATACTTTGATAAATGTGATTCGGCCTCTTTTACAAGCCCTAAAAAGGATGTTTCTGCAGTATTTGGAATATAAGAGAACACTGTGTTTTCCAAATCGCTATTGATTGACTTTAAAATTTTGGGAAAAATGAGTCTTCCTAAATTTTGTCGCTCTTGATAAATTTCCTTGTCGCTACCTCTTGAAAAATAGATGCGCTCAAACGAACAAGATTTTTGTTCTTTGCGCTCTAGGATTTGATTCAATTTAAGTTCACCCGATTTTTTGATGATCAAGGCTTTTCCTGGAGTAATCTCTTTTATGGATTCAAAGGGTACGTTGAATACGGTTTGAATCGCAGGTCGTTCAGAAGCAATTACAACGACTTCATCATCGTTGTAGTAATAGGCTGGTCTAATACCTACAGGGTCTCTTAAAACGAATGCATCACCGTGCCCTAATAAGCCTGCCATGGCATATCCACCATCCCAATTTTTAGCTGCTTTATCCAATATTTTAGCAAGGTCTAAGCGTGATGCTATCAACGGAGAGGCTTGTTGTTTGTTATAACCCTCCTTTTTAATTTGTTTGTACAATTTAGCCACGGCATCGTCTAAAAAATGACCTATTTTTTCCATCACGGTTATGGTATCCGCCATTTCTTTAGGATGCTGCCCTAACTCTACCAGGTTGTGAAATAGTTCTTTAACATTGGTCATATTGAAATTACCCGCGACTATAAGGTTTCTGTGCATCCAATTGTTTTGTCTTAAAAAAGGATGTACACTTTCAATATTGTTTTTGCCAAAAGTTCCATACCGCACATGCCCTAGCATTAATTCACCAACATAAGGAATGGCTTCTTTTAATTCCAGGTCTGACTGAAAATTTTTACCCGCACTTTGTTCGTTGATACGGTGGTTAATCTTCTCAAAAATGTCTGCTATTGGTTGCTTTTCAATCGAACGAACTCTACTTATATATCTGCTTCCAGCATTCATATCGAGTTTGATGCTGGCAAAGCCAGCTCCATCTTGTCCCCGGTTGTGCTGCTTTTCCATCAACAGGTACATCTTGTTTATCCCGTAAAATGAGGATCCGTACTTTTCTTTGTAGTAAGAAAGTGGTTTTAGAAGTCGAACTAGTGCTATTCCACACTCGTGTTTGATAGGATCACTCATAGTTAATAGAACTTAAGATTCTAAATGAATATCAAATTGAGTTAATTTTTTAAAATATCTGAGTCGTTGTACGAGCTCTTCGCGCTCTAAATTAATCATTCTTGAAACGCCCATACGTTCAACGCAAAAAGATGCCAAATTAGAACCGTGTACAACGGCATTTTTTATATGCTCGAAATTTATGTTTTTTATTTGGGATAAGTATCCTGCAAGGCCACCGGCAAATGTGTCTCCAGCACCCGTAGGGTCATAAACCTCATCTAAAGGTAAAGCTGGAGCAAAGAACACCTCTTTTTCGTGAAAGAGTAAGGCGCCGTGTTCACCTTTTTTTATCACTAAGTATTTTGGTCCGCGATTTAAAATATTTTTAGCTGCCTTAACTAGTGAATACTCTCCGCTTAACATTCGAGCTTCTTCATCATTGATGCTCAGTAAATCGGTTTTAGCAATGATGGCATTTAGTTCATTAGGGGTATGATTCATCCAATAATTCATGGTATCTAAAATGACCAATTCTGGTTTTTGGTTTAATTGGTCTAAGACACGCATTTGAATACTTGGATCTAGATTGCCAAGCAACACTATTCTCGAATTTTTATACGACTCGGGAACCACTGGATTGAAATGAGCGAGAGCATGCAATTCAGTAGTTAAAGTCTCACGGCTGTTCATGTCGTTTTTGTACAAGCCGCTCCAGAAAAATGTTTTTTGATCTGCAATGGTTTCGACCCCTTCGATATTAATGCCTTTAGCTTCTAATAAATCCAAATGTTTTTGCTCAAAATCTGAGCCAATAACCGACACAATTGCGGCATCTATTGGATAATGACTTGCAGCTAGTGCGATGTAGACAGCTGCTCCTCCAAGGGTATAATCTACTTTTTCAAAAGGTGTTTCAATACTGTCGTAAGCGACTGTTCCCGCAATGAGTAGTTTATACATTTTTGCAATTTGTGCACAAATATAGGGTTTAATAAACTAGTTGTTTGCCTGAATATACCCCTTGTCGACTTCTTTATTTTCTTTGAAACTCGCTTGGACCGCCAAACGATCGCATCTCTCATTTTGGGGATGCTGATTATGTCCTTTAATCCAAATGAATTCGACCTGGTGTTTATTTATTTCAGTTAAAAACAGTTTCCATAAATCTGCATTTACTCTGTTCTTAAAACCTTTGGCTTTCCATTGGTATACCCATCCTTTATTGATGGCGTCTGTGACATATTTTGAATCTGAATAAACAGAAATGACGCAATTTGGGGTGTTGATTTTAGCAAGACCGTCGATCACCGCTAATAATTCCATTCTGTTATTGGTGGAACATTCAAACCCTTTTGAAAATTCCTTGCTGTAATTGGTTCCTATCCATTCTAAGATGATTCCGTATCCTGCAGGTCCGGGATTTCCTCTTGCAGATCCATCGGTATAGAGCGCGATATGTTTAGGTTTTTCACTCATTGTTTTTTAAAAGGGTCGCTATGGTTGGGGCGAAATGCAGGTGTTCTAATTGCTGCACTTTTTTGGCGATCTCTTCGGCATTGTCTTGTGAATCTAGTGCTACTTTAAATTGTGCAATAATTTGTCCTTCATCGTAATTTTCATTGACGTAGTGTATACTAATGCCTGATTCTGTCTCATTATTTTCCTTAACAGCTTTATGCACGTTTACACCATACATTCCTTTACCACCGTATTTTGGCAATAGGGAGGGATGAATATTGATGATTTTATCAGGATACTCAGCAATGACTTCTGAGGGAATTTTTTTAAGAAAGCCTGCCAGAATGATTAAATCAGCCTTAAAACTTTTTAATAAATCTATAAATGCAGATGAACGAAAAAGGGCCGCACTGAAATATAGTGTAGGAATATGAAGTGCTTTACACTTGTCTAAAACGCCGGCATGTCTATTGTCACTCAGGATGGCAGACACAGTTGTATCATTTTGATTTTCAAAGTATTCTATGATTTTAAGGGCATTAGAGCCAGATCCTGAAGCCAAAATGATGAGTTTATTCATAGTCTTGATTTTTAAATTTTAAAGTCACTTTGAAGGACTTTACAAATATCGGTAGGATAATTAGTAAAGTTTACTATTTTTGCCTCGTTAATTTAAAATTAAAAATATGTCAGACATTGCATCAAGAGTAAAAGCAATTATCGTTGACAAATTAGGTGTTGACGAAAACGAAGTAGTTGCTGAAGCTAGCTTCACAAACGATTTAGGAGCAGACTCTCTAGACACAGTAGAATTGATTATGGAATTCGAAAAGGAATTCGATATTCAAATTCCAGATGACCAAGCTGAAAATATTTCTACAGTAGGACAAGCTATAAGCTATATTGAGGACGCTAAGTAACTACTGTCTCAATTAATAGAAAATTTAAACATCCATGAGGCATAAGCTCTCATGGATTTTTTTTTACTAAATTCAACTTGTCAAACGATACACTATGCAATTAAAAAGAGTGGTTGTCACAGGCATGGGTGCAGTAACACCAATCGGAAACACACTTGACCAGTATTGGAACGCACTTATAGCGGGTAAGTCAGGCGCAGCGGAGATAACGCATTTCGACGCCTCTAAGTTTAAAACTCAGTTTGCCTGTGAAATCAAAGATTTTGATCCCTTAGATTTTTTCGACAGAAAAGATGCGAGAAAACTGGATCGTTTCACACAGTATGGCGCTGTTGCCGCTGACCAGGCTATTGCAGATTCGGCCCTTGATACAGAAGTTTTAGATAAATTTAGAATTGGTGTGATTTGGGGAGCAGGTATTGGTGGATTAGAAACCTTTCAAAACGAAGTACTAAATTTTGCTTCTGGCAATGGTACACCGAGATTCAATCCTTTCTTCATTCCCAAAATGATTGCTGATATCGCTCCAGGATATATCTCCATTAAAAATGGGTTTATGGGCCCTAATTATACTACAGTTTCTGCTTGTGCTTCTTCTGCTAATGCTGTAATAGATGCACTAAACACTATTCGTTTAGGCACTTGCGATGTAGTAGTCACGGGTGGAAGTGAGGCCGCAGTAACAATCGCGGGCGTTGGTGGATTCAACGCGATGCATGCCTTGTCCACGCGTAATGATTCACCACAAACAGCTTCTAGACCGTTTGATGCTGAAAGAGACGGTTTTGTTCTTGGAGAAGGAGGTGGAGCTTTAGTTTTAGAAGATTTGGACCACGCCTTGAAAAGAGGAGCCAAAATTTACGCAGAGGTGATTGGTGGAGGATTATCTTCGGATGCTTATCACATGACTGCACCACATCCTGAAGGTGTTGGAGTAGTTAGAGTAATGGAAAATTGCTTGAGAGATGCAAGAATCGAAGCCAAAGACGTTGATGCCATTAATACGCACGGAACTTCTACTCCCTTAGGAGATGTAGCTGAGTTGAAAGCGATATCAAAGGTGTTTGGAGCGCATGCTTCACACATAAGTATCAATTCGACTAAATCCATGACAGGTCATTTACTTGGAGCGGCAGGAGCAGTTGAAGCGATTTCATCTGTGATGTCAATACGAGAAGGTATAATTCCTCCGACAATAAACCACGTAAATGTAGACGAGAACATTGACTCAAGCCTAGATTTGACTTTGAATTCTCCAACAAAAAGGGATGTAAATATCGCAATGAGTAACACCTTTGGTTTCGGAGGACACAATGCTTGTGTTGTACTTAAAAAATATACAGACTAAATCGTATATGCTTTTTTCGAGCTTTAGACATTATTATTCCCTTCCCAAACACCGAAGGGAATTTTTTTTAAGTCTAAAGCAGTTGTTGGGATTTGCCCCTAAAGACATCAGTATTTACGAAAAGGCCTTTTTACACCGATCACTCAACCTTAAAGACAAGAACGGAAATCCAATAAATTACGAGCGTTTAGAATTTTTGGGAGATGCCATTTTAGGGGTCATCATTTCTAAACACCTTTTTGACGAGGTACCACATGGAGACGAGGGGTATTTGACTAAAATGAGGTCTAAGGTGGTTAGCAGAAACCACTTAAATGAACTGGGAAAAGAACTCGGACTCATTCACTTTTTAAAGAGTAAAATTCCAAATCGGAATTTCGGAGAAAACGTTCATGGCAATATCTTTGAAGCTCTGGTTGGAGCGGTATATCTCGACAGAGGGTACAATTATTGCTATTCTTTTTTAAACAAAAGACTCATTCAGCCCTATATCGATATTGACCAACTAGAAGGTAAGGTGGTCAGTTATAAGAGCCTGATGATTGAGTGGTGTCAAAAGAAAAAACACCCCTTTAATTTTGAGGTATACGAAGACACTGGGAATCAAAAAACGAAGCATTTTTCAGTTAAACTGCACATCGACAACAAAGTAGTTGCAAAGGGAAGAGAAACTTCCAAAAAAAGGGCTGAAGAGAAAGCAGCGAAAAGAGCTTATTTTGCACTTCAGGATCAAATAAAGTCAAGTCATTGAAAAAACAGAAATACCATTTGACTCTCGATGAAGTAGATTCCAAGTTTATTTTGGCGATATACAGCGGTCTTCCGTCATATAGATTGGCATTTTTGATAAATACTTGCTTATTTTCGCAACTGAAAAGAGTAAAGGATTTAGATTTCTATAGGGATGTTAAATTTCCATATTTCTTTTTTCAGGATGAAGTATTGCAAATAGAGTATAGATTAATCAAAAACAAAACTAATCAAATAAGTAACGAGCAGCCCCTTGATTCCAATCCTTTAAACGGTCTTTTTAATGAAACAGCTTCTATAGAAGAAACATTTTATGTGTTACCTGAGTACAAAGAAGCAGACTATTTATTGGTGTTAGACGGAGAGTTTGGTGACGACCAATTAGTACATATCGAAAATGAAATCACCAAATTAGAAGAGGTTTTATCTGCCTATTATATTCCATTTGAAAACATAAAATCCAAAACACACTTAACTTTTTAATTATGCCAATAAATAAGAAAACAAAAATATTAGCCACCTTAGGACCTGCGAGCGCGTCTAAGGATATTATACGCGAAATGATGATAGCTGGCGTTGATGTGTTTAGAATCAATTTTTCCCACGCTGATTATGAGGATGTAAAGCAGCGAATTAATTATATCAGAGAGCTCAACGGTGAATTACAGCGACACACAGCTATTTTAGCTGATTTACAAGGACCTAAGCTCAGAGTAGGTAAAATGGAAGATGGAGTTATGTTGAATCCTGGGGACCAAATTACTTTCGTAACTGGTGAATCTTTTGTCGGAAATAAGCATAAGGTTTATATGAATTATGATCAATTTCCAAAGGATGTGAATTCCGGGGAAAAAATTCTTTTGGACGATGGAAAATTGATTTTTGAAGTTATAGAAACAAATCGTTCTAATGAGGTATTGACTAAAGTTTTACAAGGAGGTGTGCTCAAATCAAACAAGGGGGTTAACCTTCCAAACACTGCAATTTCTTTACCAGCTTTAACCGAAAAAGATATTAAAGACGCGATTTTTGCCATTGGTCAAAACGTAGACTGGATTGCTTTATCTTTCGTCCGTCACGCTAAAGATATTGATGATTTACGACAGTTAATAGAGCAGCACGCTTCACATCGTATACCGATTATATCCAAGGTTGAGAAACCAGAGGCCATTACCAATATGAAAGAAATCGTTATGAATTCTGATGCGATTATGGTAGCCCGTGGTGATTTAGGTGTGGAAGTTCCTGCCGAAGAAGTTCCACTTTTACAAAAGCAGTTGGTTAATATGTCTAAGGCTTATAATAAGCCTGTTGTAATCGCTACGCAAATGATGGAGACTATGATGGACAGCTTGACCCCAACCCGAGCAGAAGTAAACGATGTTGGAAATTCAGTGATGGATGGAGCAGATGCTGTTATGCTTTCAGGAGAAACTTCTGTAGGTCAATATCCTGTTGAGGTGGTTGCCAAAATGGCAAGTATTATTAAGGCAGTTGAAGAGTCCCCGATGATTTCTGTGCCAGATTCAATGCAAGTGGACCAAAAAGACCGCTTTATCACCAATAAGATTTGCCAACAAGCTTCGGAATTAGCCAACGATTTGGGAGCAAAGGTCATTTGTACTTTAACCAATTCTGGATATACCGCTTTTCAAATTTCTGCGCGCAGACCAAACTCATATGTTCTTGTTTTTACCGATAATAAAAGTATTTTAGGCCGATTAAACCTTCTTTGGGGGGTATATGCTTGTTACTATGACAGAAAGGTTTCAACTGACGAAACTGTTGAAGATGTCATTCAATATGCCAAAGACAATCAAATGCTTAAAGCAGGAGATATGACAGTAAGTCTTTCTTCTATGCCAATTAAGGCTAGAGGAATGGTGAATACACTTAGAGTTACACGTTGTTAATAGTTATTTTTCTAGAATGGGTTTAGAAATTGAGCGCAAATTTTTAGTCATTGAAAATTTGAACTGGGAAGAGCTTTCTTTTCAACAATCATCAATCCGTCAAGCCTACCTCAATAAAGATGCTGAGCGAATTGTACGAGTAAGAATTTCCAATGAGAAAGCCTTTCTAACCATCAAAGGAAAAAAAATAGGTATTCGAAATTTTGAGTGGGAAAAACAAATCCCGAAGGAAGAGGCAGAACAGCTTTTTGGCTTTTGTGAGCCTTATGAAGTCGAAAAAGTCAGGTATGCCATTCGCTCAGGGTCACATATTATTGAATTAGATGTTTTTAAGGGTGAAAACAATGGTTTAGTCCTTGCTGAGGTTGAACTAAACTCAGAAGAAGAGGAGTTTCTCAAGCCGAGCTGGTTTGGAGAAGAGGTCAGTGAAGATCACAGATATGCTAATGCCTATCTCAGCACACACCCTTTTCAGAAGTGGTAAAACAAGGCTTAATACGAAGCTTTAAATTGCTCTAAAAAGCGAATATCATTTTCACCCAACAAACGAATGTCACTGATTTGATAAAGCAAAAGTGCAATTCGATCTATACCCATTCCAAAGGCATAACCATTGTACTTATCAGGGTCTATATTACAATTCTTTAAAACGTTGGGATCAACCATTCCGCAACCGGCGATTTCTAACCATCCTGTTCCTTTGGTCATCTTGTAATCTGTTTCAGTTTCTAAGCCCCAATAAACATCTATTTCCGCACTTGGTTCGGTGAATGGAAAGTAAGAGGGTCTCAATCTAATTTTAGACTTTCCAAAGAGTTCTGTTGTGAAGTACTGAATAGTTTGTTTGAGATCAGCAAACGAGACGCTTTCGTCTATGTACAAACCTTCAATTTGATGAAAAAAGCAATGAGATCTTGCAGAAATAGCCTCATTTCTATAGACCCTTCCCGGAGAAATAGTTCTAATAGGAGGCTTGTTTTGTTCCATATAACGCACCTGAACCGATGAAGTATGTGTGCGCAATAAGATGTCTGGATTAGTTTGTATAAAAAAGGTATCCTGCATGTCTCTGGCGGGATGATGATCAGGCAAATTCAAGGCGGTAAAATTATGCCAATCATCTTCGATTTCAGGACCTTCACTCACATTAAACCCAATTCGCGCGAAGATATCTACAATCTTATTTTTGACTATTGAGATGGGATGTCTACTACCAACCTCAAAGGGATATCCACTGCGACTAAGGTCCATAGCGTGGATTTGACTTTGTGTTGAAGCGCTGATAATTTCGGTATTAAGCGCTTCGATTTTTGCACTTGTTTTTTGCTTAAGCTCGTTGAGTTTCTGGCCAAATGCTTTTTTCTGGTCATTTGGCACATTTTTGAAGGCAGCAAAAAGGTCATTAAGAACCCCTTTTTTACCTAGATATGCTATTCTGAATTTTTCGACATCATCTAAGGTTGATGCGGTGAAAGCATCAACCTTAGTAATGTGTTCCTCGATTTGTTGAATCATATTATTTTCTCTAAATCAAGGCCAAAAGTAAGCATTTAATAAATGCTATCCTTTTGAATTTAGTGCTTCATGTGATTTGAAGGAATCTAAATTGTCGAAGATGTGTTTTTCATCGATTAAGTCAGGGATGAGCTTTACGCGCTCCATCATATATCGCGGTTGCTCATCGATATTGATAAAATAAACATCTACATTTCTAGCTCTTAGACCAATAACTACATCTTCAATAGCATATAGACCGGATTGATCCAAATAGGTCATTTTACTCATTCTGAAAACTACTGCATTAGCTGATTCAGGAATCTTAGCAGCTAAAGCTTGGAATTCTGAAGTCGAACCAAAGAAAAGAGGCCCGTTGATGTGCTTGAAATAAAAATTAGCTTGCATTTCTGCAGACAATTTTGTCTCATCGGACCAGGCCTCTTCTTTCAGCGAATTTACTTTAGAATGCGCTGCAGTGAGATCTCCAATTTTTTTCATGAACATCAGAGAAGCAATGACTAGTCCTATACCTACAGCGTACACCAAATTCCATACAGATGAAAGTACGAGAACTACAAACATGATCATTACTTCTGAACTGATTTTAAGTGGCCCGAGTTTGATATCCTTCGGTAAGTGAGGAATAGCTCTTAACCCCTTGTAATCCATTACGCCAATACCAACTGTTACTAAAATACCTGCTAGTACTGCTGCTGGAATCTGCGATGCTACAGGCCCTAGCGCTAAAAGAATAAAAAGTAAAAGCACACCAGCGATCATTCCTGACAACTTGGTTTTACCCCCTGAATTAATGTTTACAACGGTACGAATGGTTGCCCCCGCTCCTGGAATTCCTCCAAACACAGCTCCAATAGTATTACCAATACCTTGACCAATAAGCTCTTTGTTTGAGTTGTGTTTTGTTTTGGTCATATTATCCGCTACAATAGAGGTCAATAAAGAGTCAATGGCTCCTAATAGTGACAGGGTTAAAGCGGTGAATATATAAGGTGTAATAGCCGAGAGCTCAAATTGTGTGATAATTTCTATTTTAGGAATAGGTAATCCCTGTGGAATTTCTTCAATAGGCCTATAATTTAAACCAAATCCGTAGGCTACTCCAGAAACCACAATCAAGGCTACTAAAGTACTGGGCACGGCTGTAGTAATTCTCTTGAATCCATAGATAATGGCTATCGTACTCAAGGCCAATAAGAGTTCGAGCCAATTGATATTCCCAAGAGCTTTTGGTAGTACTTTAAGCGTTCCTAAAACCCCTGAGGCTTCTTTTGATGCTAAATTCTTTGCTTCTTTAGCGATATCTGCTTCTGTAATTTTTTGGGATTTCTTGATGGTTTCTTGAAAATCTTCGACAACCAGTGTTCCTTCAGCAGACTCATCTTTCAAAATATTTCGAAGAATTTCTTCCTCGGCTTGCACCTCGAATTGAGCCACAAAAGCTTCATCTTCTTTTACATAGTATCCAATAGCAGGTAGTATTTGAGTGACTAATATGATCACACCAATAGCGGTCATAAAGCCAGAGACTACAGGATAGGGAATGTACCTTATGTATTTCCCAACTCCAATGGCTCCAAGACCAATTTGCATGAGTCCAGCCAAGAAGAAGACCGTTAAAATAGCAGGCAGTGCTTTGTTGATATCACCGTCGTTAACAGCAACAATTGAAGCAATAATTACCATACTTACGGCAGTCATCGGAGCTGTAGGTCCAGATATTTGAGTTGGAGTACCTCCAAATAAAGCTGCAAAAAAACTGATAAAAATGGCTCCGTATAGACCAGCACTTGGTCCGAGCCCTGAGCTCACCCCAAAGGCAAGTGCTAAAGGTAGGGCAACAATTCCTGCAGTGATTCCTCCGAAGAGATCACCTCTTAAGTTTGTAAATAATGATTTCATAGAATTAAGCCTTATAGAATTCAACTTGACCATTCGCAACGTCATACATTGCTCCTACAATGGCTATCTTACCTTCGTCTTCTAAAGCCTTAAGAACTTCACTTTGCGCTCTGATTTGTTCAACAGCAAGGTTCACATTTGTCTCAGCAACTGCATTGACAAAAGCACTGTTTTTAGAGGATCTGTCTGCTCCATCTTCTGAGCCCGTGGCCTCAACTGAAGGCTTAATTTTAGCTAAGAGATGTGTTAAGTTTCCGAGCTTCACATCATCACAGGCACCTTTTACTGCGCCGCAAGAAGTGTGACCTAATACTACAATCAGTTTTGTTCCGGCAACTTGGCATGCGAATTCTAAACTACCTAAAATGTCTTCATTTATAATGTTACCAGCCACTCTTGCGCTGAAGATACTTCCGATACCTTGATCAAAAATAGTCTCGTTTGGAACTCTTGAATCTATACAACCAACAACTGAGGCAAAGGGAAATTGTCCAGTAGCGGTTTGTTTTACTTGACCTAAAAGGTCTCTATTTCTTTTCGTGTTGTGGGTAAATCTGTGATTACCATCTTTTAAATGTTGTAACGCGATTTCAGGCGTTATTTGGTCTTGTGTCTCTTTTGTTTGTGTCGGCATAACCGTTAGTTTTAAATTTTAGTGAATTAATTTTTTTAATGAGTAGTTAAGCTACCCTTGGAGGAGGATTTGGTACATCGAACCAAGATTCCTTTACAAAATTATTTACTGGACTCGTCTTTGCTAGTTCAGTAAAAAACGAAGATTTAATGGGGAATTGTTCTGAATAACTGAACAATTCTAATTTTTCTTTGGATTCTTTGTTTTGTGATTCCTCTTGTTCACCACCTTCCATTAATTCATAGACAAAGGCCTCATTGACTTGAAGAATATCAAAAACTCCTTTGCTCAAAAAAGCCAGCAGAAACAAAACGATAACCTTATGTTGGATGAATAGCTTCAATTTATTTAATCTCCTTTAATTCGTCTTTTTCAATCCAGCCGGTTTGACCATTGGCGAGTTTGATTTTGCTAAAATCTTTAAATATTTCTAAAATATCAACTTTTGTTCCTTCATGTAGGGTAACAAAAACTTCTGAGCCTTGATTTGGTTCAGCACGCAATAAGACCTCTTTTCCAAATAAAATTGCAGGCCTGTCTTTTTGTTCTTCTGAAAGCGCTATTCTACTTAATCCAAAAGAAGCAAGGCCTGTTACTAAAAACAAAATGGATAAGGTAAATGAAGTTCTTTTTCGAGAGCTATCCATACTTTCTCGAAATACAATATAAGCGCAAAGGCTAAACAAAACCGATAATAAGGCGAGTATTGAGAGTTGTTTGATGCTGAGGAAAAAAATTATTTTATGGCCAAGGCTCTGAAAAAAGCTCAAAGGAATGGTTTCAATCGCGTCGATTCGCATGTTTTGTGCGTATCCTAAATTATCCCTGATTTCTTTGTCTTGCGGATTTAATAATAGCGCCTTTTCATAATAGTAAACACTCTCCGCGATATTATTGCTTTTGTAAAAGCTGTTTCCCAAATTAAAATATAACTCTGCAGAAACAGTATTCATGGATTCGATTCGTTGATAGGCCTCAATCGCCTTTTCGTACTGGCCTTGATTATAGTATTCATTGGCTTGTTTGAAAATGGCATATACATCTTGTTCTTGTGCATTAGAAAAGTGACCTAATGTCAAACTAAAGAGGAGGAAGTATATCAGCTTTGTTTTCATTTTAATCGTTTGTCTAAGTCACTTAATAATTCAACGGCTGTTTTATAGATTTCTTCAGTGCTTTTTTCGATAGTCCCACTGCTGTATCTAGCTAGTTCACAAAGTTCTATCAAATCTATAAATCGAGTTATAATGGCACTTTCTATTTGCCTTTCTTTCAATAAAACTTCAATGTTGGATTTTGCTATAGCGCTGATGTCTATTTTCAGTTTGGCCTGTAAGAATTTGAACAGTGCCTGTTCTAAGGCTGTATAAAATGCCTCGGGACGATCTAAGGTCTTATGGGCTTCAGATAAATGTTTTTTAGCTAGTCTTTGAACAGATTTAAGCGCCCTATTCTCATCATTAGGACTAAACACGACTATAGACCTCTTTGTAATTTCATAAATCAACAATAGGATAAATGGAATTGCAAATAATATGTAAAACAATCCTTTTTCTTCAAACCCTTTATTCGTTGTATTCTCAAAAGTAGTCTGAACTTTAATAAAGTGAAATGAAGAAGTTGTTGGCACAACCATTTTTGAAACAAAGCTTGATCTTTTTCCTTGTTCTTCACTCGCTGAAGGCCCATTGATTACTTCAATAGTTATGGGTTCAGAGTACTTTGTGACGTATTTTTTTGTATTAGGGTTAAAATAACTAAAGGCGATCTCCTGTACCGGATAACTTCCTTTATAAGAAGGAACAACCGTGTATGATTTAGAGATTTCTCCTTTCATCCCTCCAAGATTAGTTCGGATGTTTTCGTTGAACTCAGGTTCGTAAACCTCAAGGGATGACGGCAATTGTAAATCGGGCAATTGCATTAATTTAAGGTTTCCACTACCAGTTATCTTGACTTTTATTTGCAGTGATTCAGAGGCATCTAATTGAGTTCTATTCGCCTCAATTGAAAAGTCAAAATCTCCAACACCTCCAGAGAATGAATCAGGTTTACCAGCGGCAGGCAGGGCCTTTACACTGATGATGCGTTTACCAGCAGTAAGTACTTTATTTGCAGAAGCGTACATTGGTCTTCCAAAAAAATCTCTGCGGCTTGTAGGGACGTCTACATTAACATCTAAAGCGAAAGGCTCTATCTCGAGTTTTCCTGCTTTTTGAGGATATAAAACTACTCTTTTTAATACCACAGCTCTGAAGCGTTTGCCCTTATAAGTTGTTTCTTCTGTAGTGTACTGATTAATCGGAATTTCCTGGTTCCAAAAATTGGGATAACTCGGGTTGTCGATTGGTCTAAAATTGGTCACATTGACTTGTGGGTCGATGTAAAGTTTATACCGCACAAAGAACCCTTGGTTTTCATAAGGGTTGGTATTGGATACTTCAGCGACTAAAAAGAGACTCTCTTCTGCTATTGAGGCTGCACTTTTTGGCGCATTTGGATTTTCGACTGCCGAGGTAACTTCTACTTTTTGGGTAATTGTTTTGTATGTTTCACCCTGAATTTCAATAGAGGCCTGTCCGATTTCAAACTTTCCTTTTTGCAAGGGCTGGACAACATAGGTGTACGATTTAGAATAACTTCTTTTTCCGTTGACAAAAGAAGAGCTGATCTGTTGGGTTGGACCCGCGATGACCTTAAAATTTTTAAATGAAGGAGGATTAAAATTGTCACCGTCTTTGTTCATACTGAAGACCACACGGAGTCTTTCATTAACCCCTAATTTGCTTTTACTCAAGCTAGCTTCAAATATTACAGCATTGTTCTGCGCATAAGCAAATGACATGCCTATGTACAAAAGAGAAATTAGAAAATGTAATTTTCTAGACTTCATTGCTTACCAATCTTTATCCGTTTTTATTTTCTTTCCTTTTACTTTTGCCGCTTTCAGCTTTTCTTGAACTTTTTTTTCTTCATTTCGCATAGCCTCAAGTAGATTTTCTATTTGTTGTTTAGACAATTGGTTTGGTCGAGGTTGGTTCTGTGATTGTTCTTTTTTAGAATCATCTCCTTGTTGAGGTTGCTCTTTTTGTTCTTGTTTTTCATCTCCACCTTCTTCTTCTTTGTTTTCTTCAGAATCACCATCACCAGAATCATTTTTGTTTTCTTCTTGTTTTTCTTTCTCTGAATCAGAATCTCCTTCTTCGTTTTGCTGGTCCTTTTGATCTTGTTGCTTGTCGTCTTTCTTGTCCTTGTCGTCTTGGTCCTTATTGTTTTGAGGAGGATTTTTTTTCAGCATTTCTTTTGCCAATGCTAAATTATACCTTGTTTCATCGTCAGTAGGATCCTGTCTTAGCGCATTTTTATATGATTCTATGGCTTTTTCATATTCCTTTTTGTCCATAAAGAGATTTCCCATATTGTGGTAAGCATTGTGCTTTTCTCCTTTGATGCTTGATTTTTCAACTGTGGCTTTAAAGTTTGAAAAAGCTTCTTCTATCAATTCATTTTTGTAGAGGTTCGTTCCTAAATTGTAAAGTGCTCTGGTTTCACTTTCATCAACAGCATATGCTTTTCTGTATAGAGCTTCAGCTTTATTGTATTCACTTTCAAGACTCAATTCATTGGCCTGATAACTGTATTCTTGCGCCTTTTCTGCTTGAGAGTAACTCAGGTGTGCAGAACTAGTAAATAGCAACAATAGTGTAGATATGATATTAGACTTTTTCATTGAATAAATTAAGTTTTTTGATCCAACTGGTTTTGCGTTCTAATAGGAGACTATCAATGATCAATAGAACTAAAGCTATGCCTATGAGCCATTGGAACTGATCTTTGTATGAAGCAAATTCTTTTGCTTCGAATTCGGTTTTGTCAATTTTGTCTATAATGCTACCTATCTCTTCGACAACTTCTTCGGTATTATTACCAGAGATGTATGCGCCATTTGTACGCAGTGCAATTTCTTGTAAAATACTTGGATTGAGTTTACTGATTACAACCTGTCCTTCACCATCTTTTTTGAAACTTTGTAAAACGCCATTTTTTTTGATAGGAATAGGAGCACCTTTTACTTCTCCTATACCGATAGTAAATATTTGAATGTTATTTTCGAAGGCGTTTTGAAGTACTTGATTATCGATTGCTCCTGCGTGGTCTTCTCCATCGGAAATCAGGAGTAAAACGCGATTGGTTTGTTGGTCGTCATCGAAGTATTGAGAGGCTAGATTGATTGCTCCACCAATGGCCGTTCCTTGAGAAGAGAGCATATCAGTGTTCATGGACTGCAAAAACATTTTGGCTGCAGCATAATCGGTTGTAATAGGCAACTGTGGAAAGGCACCTCCCGCATAAGCAATAATTCCTACTCGATCAGAAGCCAAATTATTAATTACTTCTGACACAATTCTTTTTGCCTTTTCAATTCGATTTGGAGCAATATCCTCAGCTAACATACTCTTAGAGACATCTATTGCGAAGACAATATCTATTCCTTCTCGTTTTACTGTTTGAAGTGAAGTTCCAATTTGTGGATTGGCAAGAGCAACAAATAGTGCATAGATGGCTAATGTAAAAATGCTGAATTTAAGCCAGTGTTTACCCTTGCTCATTTTATTAGGTGCAAGCCTATTGAGTACTACCTTTCGAATAGCGTTGTTGAGAACCACTGCTTTCAACTTTTTGTACTGCCATATGCGATAGCTTTGAAATATCANAAAAAGAAATGCGATGCAAAATNCTCCGTAAATCAAAAACTGTGAAANTTGGTACTTAATCATATCGNTTAAATAACGCTTTTNTACAGGCTGTGTTTNAGCAACCACTCTAATAATAAAAGGACTAATCCCAAAATCAACCAAGAGCGGTAGTGTTCTTCNTAAGAATAATACGTAAATTCTTCTATTTCAGTTTTCTCTAATTTGTTAATCTCTTCATAAATTTCTTCGAGTTTNCTATTGTNTGTNGCTCTAAAATATTGACCGCCTGTAAGNTCTGCGATTTCTTCGAGCAGTACTTCGTCTATTTCAACAGGTCTTAGACCATACCTAAAGGAGCCGTCAGGATTATAAGCNACTGGNGTCATAGCATTTCCGTTGGTNCCTAAGCCAATNGTATAGGTTTTGATGTTGTACTCTAAAGCTAAATCTGCTGCTGTTTGNGGTTCTATAAACCCAGCGTTGTTTACCCCNTCTGTNAGTAGTATNATGACTTTACTAAGAGCTTTGCTGTCTTTAATGCGGTTGACNGCGGTTGCNAGNCCCATTCCAATGGCTGTNCCGTCTTCTATNTCTCCGTANNTTACTTCTTGTAGAGAGCGATCAACAATNATCTTATCACTGGTTACNGGAGTTTTNGTGTAGCTCTCGCCNGCATATACTACCAAACCTATNCGATCNTTTGGTCTTTTNCCGANAAATTCTGCNGCTACTTNTTTNAANGCACTCAATCNNTTTGGNNTGAGATCTTTNGCGAGCATACTNGAGGATACATCAATGGCTAGTACAATNTCTATTCCTTTTGTTGTTTTTGTTCTTGTAGAAACAGAACTTGTCTGAGGTCTTGCAATAGNTACAATTAANGCTGCGAGNCCAAGAAGTCTNAAAAAGAAAATGAAGGGNCTTATCTTCCAAATTAGTATAGNGNCGCTATTNANTTGATTGTATTTNTTAGTNCTTGGGGCATAGGAGAAATTAAAACCTGCACGATCTTTANGTCTGAACACAAAAAACCACAGTAAAAGNGGAATTAGCGCCGTTAGGAGCCAAAGTAATTCAGGGTTTTTAAATGAGCCTATTTCNAACATGCTAGATTTCTGTGCTTACTNTTAATGAATTCAAAATNCGATCACTAACCTCTTGAGCATAGGTATTACCATCTAACCAGCTCATCCATATTTCTTGAGAAAAACCTTTNCCTCCNAAGGTAATAATGCTGTAATTTANCCTATCGCCNTCTGCNTTTATNGCGCTTCCATACGTTNTAATACCCTGNACTCCGTCAGGNGTTATAAANTCTTCTTCTTTTGGCAGAATAGANNTATATCCTTTNTCTTGAAAATAGGCCANGCGATTTTCTGTAGCAATTCTGAAATCCCACTNTTTTTCANGATCTGTTTGTAAAGAGATTAAGCCTATTTCAAATNGTGCNNNCTGATTTTCATAGAAAAAAGTATTGTCATCTTGACGNTCCAAAACTTCAGGTGTTTCTANTTCAANNCTGGGGTAGGAGTATTTACTGTTGTACCAGTTGAGGTCTCTTAAATTTTTGTTGGCATCAAAGGTTAATTCCGCAANAAANTCTTTTGGTCCAAGGTTTATNAATNTGGCTAGNAGNAGNATNAAAAGANCTGANCAGGCNGCNATAANTNCTTTTTTTANNCGCTTTTTNTGNTNNATTTTTTTGCGCTCCTCTTCAAANCTNAGCTGTTCTAGAATTTCTTCNGGNTCAGGTTCAGGCAGNCCNTCTTCTATNGCTTNTAANAAAGANAACATGAAGTGTTGATCTTCTTCAAGTGTGGTTTGTTCTGGATGGTATTTTGCAAATTTTACAAGGTCAGAACGCTCNAGCCATTCCTGTAATTCTTTGATTTTAGCGGATTCGATTTTTACTTTTTCATTTTCGATAAGCCAGTGAAAAAGACTTATAAANTCNGCTGTTGTTCGATCTAGAGATGAAATTTCAAAACAGTAGTAAACATAGTGTTTTANNTTTTCCACACAGGNNGANTAAAAAGATTTGACTTCTTCTTGCTTNAAGAAGCTTTCANCTTNAATGGATTNAACGTATTCTAGNGCGCTTTGGTANGGATTCAATTCTTCTANCTGTTCTTCACCNTTTACCCATTTTTGATAAGCAAAGTATATGGCTAGTCCAATTAAGATAAAAANAAGGATTCCNAATATCCATTGTAAAANTTCTCCCTTTGGTTTTTCGATTTGAATTCTNCTCTTTACATCNTANAGACCTTGTTCTANAGTGTCTACTTTAACGTCCCTTACNTTTATCTGAAATGTCGGTGTCAAAAATGGACTGCCGTTTATGGTTATTTGCTGCTCTGGTATGCCATAAACGCCGCTATCAAATTGAGTNAGNCTNTAGGTTTTAAGNAGTNTAAATTTTTCATTTTCTTTCAGCGTGTCTGTAGCTAAAGATTCTACTAACTCTAATGGNACAAAAGTCTGGCCTTCNGGAAAGAGCACTGCGCTANTAGAATCTACCTCAACTTTAAAGCTCAATTCAATNTGTTCTCCTATTTGAATACTNTCTCGATTGATACTAGTTTCNANATTNTGGGCTGAGGCNNTTAAAAAAGTCAGCAATAAAAACAGAGAGACGCTATGTTGAATTGCCTTTNTCATCAGTTGGTTTTGGTTCTAAATANCTGATGAAGNTTGCTGAAGTGATCTTCGTTTAATTCACAACTTATNAAATCAGCNTTAGCTCTTTTAAAACTNGTTTCGAAGTAATTGATTTGCTGCAATAACTCAGCTCTGTANTGTCGTTTCAATGAAGACGAAAGCGTATTGAGATAAACGGNNTGNTTGGACTCNAGAGGNTTCATGTAAACTGAACCTAACTGAGGAATATCNAATTCTTTGTTGTCGTAGATTCTAAANCCATTNACATCGTGTTTTTTGGCTAAGATTTGAAGTTTTTTTTGATAGCCTTCATCCAANAAATCNGAAAAAATAAAAAGGTTGGCTTTCTTTTTTAAACTAATNGTCAAGCGTTCAAAAACACTATTGATATTTGTTTTTCTNGGCGGAAATAAATCAGCTTCCTGTTTNAAGACNATAAGATCNCTGAGAATCCTTANGACATTGGATCTNCCTTTTTTAGGGGGAACATATTTTAAGATACTGTTNGAAAATGCCATCAAACCAACTTTATCATTNTTNTGTAATGCTGAAAAAGCNAGNGCNGCAGCTACNTCAATNGCTTTATCTAGTTTGGTTTGAAGNCCGGTTCCAAATAGNACAGATCCACTAATATCTACNACCAACATNAGAATTTCTTCTCTNTCTTCTTCATAGATTTTNATGTAAGGCTCGTTTTGACGNGCAGAAACGTTCCAGTCTATGGATCTTACATCGTCNCCGTANTCGTATTTACGCACCTCAGAAAAGGTCATACCCTTTCCTTTAAAAGCCGAGTGATATTCTCCTCCAAAGACTTGATCAGAAAGCTTTTTGGTTTTGATCTCTACTCGACGCACATTTCTTATGAGTGATGCGGTATCAATTGACATTTAAGGAACTTCTATTGTATTGACTATTTGTTCAATAATTTGCTCACTGCTTATTTCATCTGCCTCAGCTAAGTAAGAGAGACCAATTCTGTGTCGAAGTACGTCGTAAATCACGGCGCGCACGTCTTCGGGCACCACAAAGCCACGTCCATTAATAAAGGCATAACACTTAGAGGCCTTAGCTAAATTGATACTTCCTCTTGGAGAGGCCCCGTATTGGATAAATTCTTCTAATGGAACTTCTTCTTCTTTTTCGTCTTCTTCTCCTTTATTATTGATGAATTTTCGATAGACTTTCTTAGTGAGCTTGTATTTTGCAGGATATCTCGTAGCAAAAATTAGGTCTAAAATGTAATTTTCGATTTTTTCATCAATATACACTTGGTCAATTATATCTTGAGCTTCTTTAATTTGCTTGAGATCTATGATTGATGATATTTCTTCTGTTGTTTTTGCCATGTTTTGACGCATAATCCTTAACTCATCGTCTTGATTTGGGTAATCGATAACGACCTTTAACATGAAACGGTCGGATTGTGCTTCTGGAAGCGGATAAGTACCTTCTTGCTCAACAGGATTTTGTGTGGCCATTACTAAAAATGGCTGTTCTAATAAAAAGGTTTGTTCTCCAATGGTCACTTGTTTCTCTTGCATTGCTTCAAGAAGAGCTGATTGAACCTTTGCAGGGGCTCTATTGATCTCATCGGCTAAAACAAAATTCGCAAATACTGGCCCTTTCTTTGTGCTGAACTCCTGTTTGCTCATATTGTAGATAACGGTACCGACTACGTCTGCGGGAAGTAAATCAGGCGTGAACTGAATTCTACTAAAGCTCCCTTGTACGGCTTTTGACAGTGTATTAATAGCAAGTGTTTTTGCTAGACCTGGCACACCTTCTAATAAGATGTGTCCCTTACCTAACAAACCTATTAATAAGCTGTCAACCATGTGTTTTTGACCTACAATCTTTTTTTGCATTTCAGTGCGTAAGGCGCTAATAAATGCACTCTTACCTTTGACTAATTCATTGATTTCTTGAATATCCATACTTCTCTCTTTCAAAAGGGAGTGCAAATTGTTAATATTTGCTGGAGTCTTTTGTTAATTATTGGTTAAAAATTATAAATAAGGACAACTTTTATGAATGTTTTAGCTGTTTTCTTAAATTTCGTTATCATAATAAATTGTTAAATGAGACAAAACAAAATAATTGCAGGAACCATGACTTGGGGAAAGTGGGGTAAAAACCTTTCCCAAACAGAAATGTCAAAGCGAATTGAACAATGGGTAGAAATTGGAGTGAATGTTTTTGATCATGCGGATATCTATGGTGATTACACTACTGAGGCAGACTTTGGAAATGCCTTAAAAAAGAGCTCGATTAAGGCCGAAGAATTAGAGCTTATCACCAAGTGTGGTATTCAAATGACCACAGGAAGAAATAATAAGGTAAAGCATTACGATTACAAGGCCTCTTATATTATTTCTTCTCTGGAACAAAGTTTAAAAAACTTACAAGTGGAGAACATAGATACCTTTTTATTGCACAGACCAAGCCCACTGATGAACGCAGAAGAAATCGCAAAAGCCATTGAGCATTTGAAAGGGCAAGGTAAAATCAAATCTTTTGGTGTTTCAAACTTTTTACCTCATCAAATTAAACTTTTAGAGCGTTATATACCGGTTGAAGCAAATCAGATTCAATTCTCGGTTGACCATTTAGACCCAATGTATAATGGGGTTTTAGATGACTGTCAATTAAATGGCAGAGAGGCAATGTCATGGAGTCCTTTAGGAGCTTATTTTAAAGAGGACGGGTCAGAAAAAATGAATAAAATTCGAGAAACGATACGAGAATTGGCAGCAGTTTATGGTGTTGAAGAAGAAGTTTTAGTCATTTCATTTATTCTTAAGCACCCCGCTGGAGTTTGTCCGGTGGTTGGAACTACTGACTTTAATAGATTATCTATCTTAAAAAAAGCTTTGAGCTTTGAATGGCCTGATGAAGATTGGTTTGTAATTTTAGAGTCTAGTGTCGGGCGAAGAGTCCCTTAAAAAACAGAGCATGAAAAAAACAGCCTTAATAACTGGAGCAAGCAGTGGTATTGGAAAATCTATTGCTGAACGCTTGGCAAAAGAAGGATACAGACTGGTTTTATGCGGTCGAAATGAAACCGCTTTGAGTCAATTAGAAGAAGAACTTGCCAAACAAACAGAGGTACTAACCTTAACCTTTGATGTTCGTGACAAGACCGCTGTTTTTGAGCAAATACAACAACTTCCTTTACCATTTGCACACATCGATATTTTGATAAATAATGCCGGAAATGCCCATGGATTAGATCTGATACAGGATGGAAATATAGATGATTGGGATGCCATGTTTGACATCAACGTGAAAGGATTACTTTACGTATCCAAGGCGATATTACCTCAGATGATTGAACGAAGAGATGGGCATATTATTCACATCGGATCGACGGCGGCTAAAGATGTCTATCCAAAAGGAAATGTGTATTGCGCTTCTAAAAGTGCAGTAGACACACTGAATGAAGCGTTTCGTTTAGACCTAAATGGCACTGGAGTTAAAGTTGGTGCGGTTCACCCAGGAATGGTTCGTACTGCCTTTAGCGAGGTTCGCTTTAAGGGGGATGTTGAAAGAGCAGATTCTGTGTATGTGGGGTATCAGCCACTACTTCCTGAGGATGTTGCCGATATCGTGCACTTTGTTGTTTCTCGACCTTATCACGTGAACATCGCCGACCTTGTTGTGTTTTGCACTGATCAGGCTAGCTCAACTTTAATCAATAAAAAGTTTTGATTAAACCCGATCTAGGTCTGACTGATTGGGGAGTGCTGCAATTGCTCCAAATTGAGTGGTGGTAATAGCTCCTGCCTTGTTGGCTATTTGAATCATGTTCGCCCAGCTGTCGAACGAGAGTTCTTGAATTTTTAAATCTGATTTCTGCGAAAGTTGTTTTAAGAGGCATCCGATAAAGGCGTCTCCTGCCCCAGTGGTATCTACGGGCTGAACAGAAACACTTGGAATGAGCTGACTTTTTGTGATGGTACTTAGATAAGTTCCTTTTTTCCCTAGTGTGATGGCAAGAATTTTTGCCCCTAATCCATGCATCTCATTACAGGCTTCTTCTAGAGAATCCTGTCCGGAAATCAATAAGGCTTCTTCTTCACTAAACTTGCACAGATCAGACTTTTCAATGAAGGCTTTACATTTGGTGATAAAGGTTTCTTTATCGTCTTTCCAAAGGTCTTCTCTAAAATTAGGATCAAAGCTGATGAAACAATTTTTAGTCAAGGCGTCAAAGAAATAATGATCGTAGGCTTTTTCGAGTTCTCCGCCTAGAAGAGCTGTTGCAGCTCCAAAATGCACGATATTATTTTCAAAACTCTTTTGCAAATCCTTATCGTATTTTAAAAAGTGATCAGCTCCTCTTGCAAAAATAAAATCTCGTTCTCCCTCTTCTGAAATAGACACGAAGGCAATGGTCGTAAAATGTGTTATGCGCTGAATACAAGAGATGTTTACGCCTTCTTTTTCTAGAACATTTAACAAAAACATTCCCATGGGGTCTTTACCTACACTTCCCACAAAGGAGGCTTGCCCTCCGAGTTTTGCAATTGCGCATGCAACGTTTGCCGGCGCACCACCTGCTTTTTTGGTAAAAGTATGTGCTAGAGTCAAGTCTTTTCCTTGATTTTCTGCTACAAAGTCAATGAGAACCTCACCGATGCAAAAGACTTTTTTCATTCTTCTTAATGATTTAACAACCTCACAAACATAAACTAAAAATTTAAGTTTCATTATTTTTGTAAAAAACTTTGAAACGTGTTGAGAACACTAGTTATAGGAGATATTCATGCAGCTAAAAAAGCCTTAGTTCAAGTACTGGATCGGGCCGAATTACAAGCAGATGATCAATTGATTTTTTTGGGTGATTATGTCGATGCATGGAGTGAAGCTGTGGAGACTGTTGATTTTTTGATTGAACTTCAATCACAATACAATTGTAGGTTTATTCGGGGTAATCACGATGTGCTTTGTTACGACTTTTTAACCAAAGGCGAGGCACCAGTAACTTGGCTGCTGCATGGAGGTGAAATGACGAAAAGATCCTATGAAAAGGCTTCAGAGGAGACTATTGAAAGACATATAATCTTTTATGAGTCTCTTGAGAATTATTTCATTGATGAAAAGAACAGACTTTTTTTACATGCGGGCTACACTAACCTAAGAGGCGTATCACATGAGTATTTCGAACAGATGTTTTATTGGGATCGAACCCTATGGGAATTGGCAACTGTGGTTGAATCATGTGACAAACATGAACTTCCAAAGAGACTTGGACACTATTCTGAAATCTTTATTGGACATACCCCTCTTTCTAAAGAAGAATTTACAAGACCTGAAAAAAGAGCAAATATTTGGAATATAGATACGGGAGCAGCTTTTAAAGGAGGATTAACAGTATTTGATATAGATTCAAAACAATACTGGCAAAGTGATGCGGTTCCGACCCTGTATCCTACTGAAAATGGAAGAAATAATAGCCCCAAATAAGAAAAATTTAAAAATTTAACGCTGAATTAAGATTATTAATAATTCTTCTTTAGTAATTTT
>NZIP01000058.1 GCA_002691645.1 Flavobacteriaceae bacterium | reverse complement strand
TGCACAAAACTTGATTGCCAAGGGAATGGGTGAACGCTACCCAATTGCGACAAATATGTACATGGATGGTAGACGAAAAAATAGAAGAGTCGAAATCAAGCCACTCTACGATTAATACTTCTAATTACATTGAGAATTAATGTTTAATTTAAAGCACTCTTTAATACAGAGTACTTTTTTATGGCCAACTTTCAACGTGCTTTAATTAACGAAATCGACAAACTCTACGGCGGTCTTGATGGGTTTACCTTTATAATGCCCAGTCGAAGAAGTATACGTTGGTTCGAAAGAGAAATAGCACAATTTTATCAAAAACCCATCTTCAGTATTCAAGCAAAAACTATAGATGAGTTGTTTTTAGAAATAAGCGGATATCAAAAATTAGATCATTTCGAAGCCAGTTCTATTATCTATCAAAAATTAAAAGAAAACAACGATTACAAAGAAACGTTTTCTAACTTCTATGCCTGGTCAAAATCTGCGCTGCAAGACTTTAATGAAATAGATTTATATACTTCAGACGCGAATCTTTTATTCGAGCAACTCTTAGATCTCAATGCAATTAATCTAAGATTTTCAGAAGGAGAGCGAAGTGCGTTTATCAAATCACATCAGAAATTCCTCGAGCAACTTCAAAGAATTTATAGCGAGCTCAAACTATATATGCATCGTGAAAAAAAGGCTTATCAAGGTCACTATTTTAGAGAAGCTTTTAAAAAATTAGACCCCTACCTCAACGATGGCCATACCCGTTTTGTGTTTGCTGGATTCAACGCCTTTAGCACTATCGAAAAGGATATGGTAAAAATTATTGTCAACCGACCAGACAACTTTATCTTTTGGGATATTAATGAAGTACTGCTAGAAGATTCTCTGCATGACGCCTCTTTTTTTATAAGACAATACATTCAAGAATGGGAGTTTCTCAAAGACAAAAAAATAGCTCCTACCTTCAAAACCTACAAAACAACAGAACAAATCGTTCTATGGGGAGCTGCTAAAAACCAAGGTCAAAGTCAATTGATAGCTTCACTTATAAAAAATCCAACTCATGTGACAAACAAGGCCTTAGTGTTGTCAGATGAAAAATTACTGGATTATCTCGTTCATTCCATAGACTTCGAATCACTTTCAGGCGTAAACGTCACATTAGGACAACCTCTAAGTCTTGAATTATTTGTTGAACTCTGTGTAAATTATTTACATTTAATTCGAAAAACCAAGGATGATTCAAAATATGCATTACACCTAATTCTACCGCTGATAAGACATCCTCTTATCGATGAGTATTTTGACCTCAAATCACTTTTTGACTTCGCCATTAGCAGACAATATCCTTATCTGACTTTTGAAGAAATAAACAACTTTTCACAAAGTTTTGGTGAACTAATTGCCGTTTCTGTCACAGCCAGTAAAGCAATTCAAAATCTGTGCGATTTGAGCAGACGCCATCCGTCACCACAAAAGGAGTTGTTTGAAGATGTTTTTGAAGAGCTAAATGACCTCATTCAAAACCACAGCTTTTTAGATTCAGATCTTGACGCTCTTACCATCTTACTCAAAGAGGTTATTTTAATCAAAAAAATTGATTTCGTCTCTAACCCTTTTGAAGAATTTCAGATCATGGGAATATTAGAGAGTCGAAACTTACATTTTGAAGAAGTGTTAATTAGCAGTTTAAATGAGGGCTTTTTGCCTAAAGGAAAAACGTCCTCTGGTTTTATCAATTTTGAAGTTAAAAAACAATTTGGCCTTCCTACATTCAAAGAAAAAGATGCCATTTTCACCTATCATTTCTACCGACTCATTGACAGTGCAAAAAAAGTGCACCTCATCTTCAACACCGAACCAGAAGTTTTAGAAGGAGGAGAGCCGAGCCGGTTTATCTATCAACTCAAAAACGATTCGCATTACAAACACCTAGTGCGAGAGGAAGCTTCATTTCTCAAACTGGGCAGCGTAGACAACTCACATTTTGAAATTCAAAAAACGCCCTCAATTATTAACCAAATTAAGACCCATTTAAAGAAGGGTGTTTCTCCAAGCGCATTGAGCACCTACATCAAAGATCCGCTGAACTATTACAAAAAATACCTAGTCGGTGTAAATGAAACTGAAAAAATAGAAGACCATATACCAGCCAATCTATTCGGAACCTTGTTACACCTTGCGGTTGAAAAAGCTTATCAACCCATGTTAAACAGCACCTTAACCCCTCATAATCTATCTAAAAGCAAAAAAGAACTGACACAATACCTAGATGAGGCTTGTCTGGAGGAGGCCAAAGGCTTCGAGTTTACTAAAGGTAAAGGAATACTCGTTCGAAATGTCTTACTCAAATACTTGACTCAACTCATTAATCTCGATAAAAAACGTGTCGAAAATGAAGAACCCATACTTCTTGGATTAGAAGAGAAATTGCTTTTAGCACTATGCTCAAGGCAAGAAAATACAGTAATTCATCTAAAGGGAACCATTGACCGGGTAGAGCAAAACTCAGGTGTAGTTCAAATTATCGATTACAAAACTGGAGCGACGACTCAAACTGAACTCAGTTTAGATGAAGATTATAGAGCGCAATTAACTTTGCCTAGCAAGCAAAAAGCTTTTCAGTTACTAATGTATGCCTATATGTATCACAAAGATTCAGGCTGTAAGCTTCCAATGAACGCCCAAATTATTAGTTCTAGAAACGATGAGTTTATTCCATTGAGAATAAAAACAGGACATAGATCTTACCGCACAGAAATTACTGCCGCTGATTTTGAAGAACTCGAAACAGCTATTCATCATATTACAGATGAACTGTTAAACGAAAAAATTCCCCTTGTTAAAAACACGGAGTATGAATACTAAAAGTAAGTAAAAACACTACTTATTTTTCGTATTTATTACTAATTTGTTTACACTAACAATTCAAATTATGAAACCATATCTTTTTCTATTCGCTTTTTGTGTGCTTGGATTTCAAACTAAAGAAGTCAATGCACAACGCAAAAAAAATAAGAAACAAGTTCAAGTCTCTTACGCTGAAGACTATTACAACGCCATGGAATGGAGGCTCGTAGGGCCTTTTCGTGGAGGTAGAGCAGGAACAGTAACTGGAGTACTAAACAATCCTAATGTATATTATATGGGAACTGCCGGTGGTGGAGTCTGGAAAACAGAAGATGCAGGAAACACTTGGTTTTGCATCTCTGATGGCTATTTTGGAGGTTCCATTGGTGCCGTAGCCGTTTCAGAATCAGACCCGAATATCATCTATGTCGGAGAAGGAGAACAGACTTTAAGAGGAAATGTTTCTTCAGGAAAAGGCCTATGGAAAAGCTTAGATGCAGGAAAAACTTGGAATTTTATCGGACTAAGAGATTCTGAACACATCTCAAGAATTAGAATTCATCCTGAAAATCCTGATTTAGTTTATGTTGCCGCAATTGGAAACCTGTGGAAACCCAATGAGACAAGAGGGGTTTATCGCTCTAAAGACGGCGGGCAAAACTGGGAAAAAATACTCTACGAGAGCGACAAAGCAGGTGCAGGAGATTTGGTTTTAGATCCAAATAATGCAAGAATAATGTACGCCGCAACATGGGAGATGAAACGAAATGGTTATCGTATGGACAGTGGTGGCCCGGATAGCAAACTCTATAAAAGTTTTGATGGAGGTGATACATGGACTGATATCTCGACTCATTCTGGTCTTCCTAGTGGCCCTTGGGGAATTGTTGGAGTTACGGTTTCACCTGTGGATTCCAATCGCGTATGGGCAATTATTGAGGCTGTAAATGGAGGCGTTTTTAGATCAGACGATGCCGGACAAAACTGGCAAAAAGTAAATGAAAATAGGGCCTTACGTCAAAGAGCCTGGTATTACAGTAGGATTTACGCAGACACTCAAAACAAAGAAAAGGTCTATGTGATGAATGTGAGCTATGGTGTTTCAACGGATGGAGGTAAAACATTCACCCTAAAAAATGCCCCTCACGGTGATCACCACGACTTATGGATAGATCCCAACAACAATAATCGCTTAGCTATTGCCGATGATGGTGGAGCACAAATTTCCAACGACAGCGGGAACAATTGGACCACCTATCACAACCAGCCCACTGCACAGTTTTATAGAGTGACTACCGACAACGCTTTTCCGTATCGTATATATGGTGCTCAACAAGACAATAGTACCATTAGAATTGCTCACAGAACATCTGGTTCGAGCATTGGAGAGAGTCACTGGGAGTCAACCGCTGGAGGTGAAAGTGCTCATTTAGCACCTGATCCAAAGAACAATGAAATCGTCTATGGCGGAACCTACAAAGGGTACATGATGCGCAAGGATCACAGTACAGATCAAACTCGTTCAGTCAATGTTTGGCCCGACAATCCTGCAGGGTCAGGAGCAGAAGTGATGAAGTATCGTTTCAACTGGAATTTTCCTGTAAAGTTTAGTATTCACGATTCTAACAAATTATATGCCGGCTCCAACTACTTACATCAAACCACCAATGGAGGACAAAGTTGGAAAACCATTTCACCAGATTTGACAAGAGCCATTCCCGAGACCATCAAATCTTCAGGAGGACCCATAACACAAGACAATACAGGTGCTGAGTTTTACTCTAATCTGTTTGCCATAAATGAATCACCCCTTGAAGAAGGAGTCATCTGGGTGGGAAGTGATGATGGATTAATTCATGTGAATAAAAACAATGGAGAATCATGGGAGAATGTTACTCCCCCAGCCTCAATGAGTCCAAAATTAAATATGATCAACTGCATTGACCCCAGTCCTTTTCAAAAAGGAACAGCCTATGTTGCAGCTACCTCATACAAGTTTGGTGACTACACCCCCTATTTGTACAAAACCACAGATTACGGCAAGACCTGGGAAACCATAACCGCTGGCATTCCATCAAATCATTACACTAGAGCGATACGTTCCGATCTTACTCGAGAAGGATTGCTCTACGCAGGAACCGAATGGGGTATGTATATTTCTTTTGACGATGGAAAAAGTTGGAATCCATTTCAACTGAATCTTCCAATCACCTCCATTCGAGACCTTCACGTTCGAGACAATGATTTAATCGCTGCAACACATGGTCGTAGTTTTTGGATGATTGATGATCTTACCCCGCTTCATCAATTAAGCAAAGATTTAGAAAACGCCACTTTTCAACTCTATAAACCCGACCAAGCCTATCGCATGCAACAATCAGGCAGTTGGGGGCGCACCAATTATAAATTGGTTGGAGAAAACCATCCCAACGGTGCCATTTTAAATTACTATATCAAAGACCTCAAAGAAGACGATAAGGTCAGTATTGAAATTAGAGAAAAAGACGGTGAACTAATTCAACGCTTTTCAAACAAAGCCAAGTCTAATCGCTTAAACCCTAATGCAGACATACCCTTAAAAGTAAAATCAGGTTCAAACAAATTGGTTTGGAATATGAGATATCCAGGTTTTCAAGCTTTTAAAGGAATGGTCTTTTACTCCTCTCCAAATGTAGGGCCTAAGGCTGTCCCAGGGGAATACACAATCCGATTAAATTACAATGGTAAGGTTATCGAGCAACCCCTCCAAATTGTCAAAGACCCTAGATTGTCCAATACTGATGAAGATTACAAGGCGCAATTCGATTTCTTAATAAGCGTAAGAGATGAAGTAAGCCGAGCAAACAATGCCATAATCGAGATTCGTAGGGTTCAAAAAGACCTGAACTACCTCAAACAAAAAGCGCAAAATAATACAGCCCTTTTGGCTTATATCAGCAGCTTCGAAAAAGAATTAAATCATATCGAAAACAACATTCATATGACCAAAAATCAAAGTAGACAAGATCCTTTGAATTACGGAATCCGTATTAACAATCGCATCGCATTTTTACTAGCCGATTCTCAGCGAGGAGATTATCCTCCAACTGATCAAGCGCAAGCCTTTTTTAAGGAGATCTCTGCAGAGCTTCAGACAGAGCTCACAGCACTTGACAAACTCATGAGTGAGTCTGTCGCCAAACTAAATAATATGGTTTCAGCCGCTCAAATTGAAATGATTTCACCAATAAACCCATAACTATGAAAAAAAATATTCTCGGACTTCTTTTAGCAGGTATCATACCTTTTACCGCTGCTCAGGACCGCATAACCGGTGAATTGTTTGCCACGCGATCAGAGGTTCTCGCCCAAAACGGAATGGTAGCCACAAGTCATCCTTTGGCAACCCAAATTGGATTGGACGTTTTAAAAAGTGGCGGAAATGCCATTGATGCAGCAATTGCAGCCAATGCCGCTTTAGGACTTATGGAGCCCACTGGTTGCGGAATCGGAGGTGACCTCTTTGCCATTATCTGGGATTCAAAATTACAAAAATTACACGGATTAAATGCCAGCGGACGTTCACCCGCATCCCTTTCTTTAGACTATTTCAAAGAAAATGGGATGAGCAAAATTCCATCCCACGGACCCCTGCCCGTAAGTGTTCCTGGTGCTGTAGACGGTTGGTTTGAATTGCATTCAAAGTTTGGGTCAAAACCAATGACTGAAATCTTAGCTCCAGCAATCGCCTATGCCGAGAACGGATTCCCACTCACTGAGCTTATTGCCTGGTATCTGAATCGCACCGTACCCTTTTTTCAATCCAAAGGATTTCCGAATATTCAAGAAACCTATATTGATCAAAACGGTGGAAAACTACCCAAAGAAGGTGAGATTTATAAAAACCCATACCTGGCAAACACCTATAGACTCATAGCCGAAAAAGGAAGAGATGCTTTTTACAAAGGAAAAATTGCAAAGACCATTGATGCCTTTTTTAAAGAACAGGGAGGCTTTCTCTCTAAAAAAGATTTAGCCAATCACAAGTCTGAATGGGTAGAGCCCGTTTCAGTTAATTACAGAGGATACGACGTTTGGGAATTGCCTCCTAATGGACAAGGAATGGCTGCCCTTCAAATGCTACAAATCTTGGACGGATTTGACTTTTCAAATATCCCTTTTGGAAGTGCAGAGCATTTGCACCTCTTTACAGAAGCCAAAAAATTAGCCTTTGAAGATAGGGCCAAATACTACGCAGACATGGATTTTTACGATGTTCCTGTAGAGGAGTTGTTAAATCCTGATTACGCCGATAAACGCAGAGCTCAAATCGGAGATCGTGCAGCCACCTATGAGGCAGGTCAGATCTCTGCAGGAGAAACTATTTATATGACCGTTGCCGATAAATCAGGCACCATGATTTCTTTGATTCAGAGTAATTATAGAGGTATGGGCTCAGGAATGGCACCACCCAAACTTGGATTTATGTTACAAGATCGCGGTGAATTGTTCAGTCTACAGCCCAACCAAGCCAACACCTTTGAACCAAACAAACGTCCATTTCACACCATCATTCCCGCCTTCGTTACCAAAGATGGAAAACCTTGGGTAAGCTTTGGAGTCATGGGGGGAGATTTTCAACCCATGGGCCATACACAAATTGTTATGAATCTAGTCGACTTTGGCATGAATTTACAAGAGGCTGGAGATGCTCCTCGCTGGGATCACTCTGGCGGCGCAAGTCCAATGGGAAGAGTGACAGAAAATACGGGGCTGATTCGAATTGAATCTGGCATACCCTATTCTACTGTTAGAGGTCTAATGGATAAAGGGCATAAAGTCGGCTACGCAAGAGGAGTATTTGGCGGTTACCAAGCCATTATGTGGGATGGCGAAAACGGAGTTTACCACGGAGCCTCTGAAAGCAGAAAAGACGGTCAAGCTGCAGGCTATTAAAAAAGTCTCAAGCATTGCTGCCCAAGACTTTGTTGTTCGTGGAGAATACCGGATTCGAACCGGTGGCCTCTTGCCTGCCAGGCAAGCGCTCTAGCCAACTGAGCTAATCCCCCAAAGAGGGTGCAATATAATAAATAGCATGCATTCGCACTTGGTAATTTTTGGTGAAAATTCAGGGCTTACTTTTTAAAGGTCGAACCTACTTTCTGTCTTTAAATTTTACAATTAAGTAAAGATTCTAAGGTCAAGATTAAAAAATAGTTAATTTGTGCCAGCTAATTAATAGAGCCTCACTTGTTGGGTCTCGTAATTAAGGGCATCCTCTGGATGCCTTTACTTTTTTAAATACATTGACACTCTTCTTAAAATTTACTATTTAAAGCCCTGCCTTCATAGTATCTTTGACATTGAAATGATAGTTATAAGAGCGGGGCAATCCGCAGATTTAAATCGCATCACAGCCATTGCAAAATCCTGTGCACAACACATGATTAGTCAGGGAATTTTTCAATGGAATGAACACTATCCATCAAAAGAAGTCTTCGAAAAAGACCTGAATCGCTCTGAACTATTTGTGATTGAAAAAGAAAAAGTTATTATCGGAGCGATTGTCATTTCAACTTTAATGGATGAAGAATACAAAGGAGTAAAATGGCTTACTCCAAACAAAAACAACAGGTATATTCATCGCCTCTGTGTAGATCCCATTCATCAAAAAAACGGATATGCCAGAGCGTTACTCGATTTTGCAGAAAGTAAATCCAAAGACGAAGGTGTTACTTCTATTCGATTGGATACTTTTTCTCAAAATCCAAGGAATCTAAAATTTTATAAAAACAGAAATTACATTCAACTTGAGGAAATTTATTTTCTCCGGCAAAGTGAATTCCCTTTTTATTGTTTTGAACTCGTTCTTTAATGAGAGACGTTAATTTTAAAATCATCCATCAATTGGCCATTCCTGCAACCATTTCAGGAATATCAGAACCCTTGTTGTCACTCACAGACACCGCAATTGTGGGTAGGATTCCTGAACAAGGTGCTGCGGCCTTAGCTGCAGCAGGAGCCGTTGGTGCTTTCTTATCCACTTTAATTTGGGTTTTAGGACAGACGCGATCTGCCCTGGGCGCTGTAGTCTCCCAGCACAAAGGAGCTCATAATTTAAAAGCCATAAAAACCCTTACCGGACAAACCTTATTCTTTAATATTGGTTTAAGTCTGCTTATTATAGCAGTTTGTTTACCCCTAGCCCAAGATATCTTGATATTATTAAATACCACAGGTGAGGTCTTAGAACTGGGCACCACCTACCTTCAAATTCGAATATTAGGTATGCCTTTTACACTCTTTTGTTTTACTCTTTTTGGAGTGTGTCGAGGTCTACAAGAAACCGTTTCGCCAATGATTGTATCGCTTATAGGAACCGCAATAAACATTGTTCTTGACCTTTTTTTTGTTTTTGGAATTCATGGACTAATCTCACCTATGGGGCTCGAAGGTGCTGCCATTGCAAGCCTCTTAGCCCAGATTATAATGGCCGCCTGTACCTATTATTACATTCGAAAAAAGCATCCTGCCATAACCCTTGTTTTAAGGTGGCCCATTCATCCCAAGATCAAACAGGTACTTCAATTGATGACCAATTTATTTTTGAGAAGCCTCACCCTAAATTTAACCTTACTCTTTGCCGTGAAAGAAGCGGCAAAATACGGCACGATTTCCTTAAGCGCCCACACCATAGGAATTAACCTGTGGCTGTTCGCTGCCTTCTTTATTGATGGGTATGGGGATTCTGCAAATGCCTTAAGTGGAAAGTTCCTAGGCGCAAAAGACGCTAAGGGCTTGGTTCACCTCAACCGTCTAATACTGAAATACGCTTTTACATTAGGAGTGATTTTAACGCTGTATGGATTTATAGCTGCTCCTTATATCGGCTATGTATTTACCGAAGAAATAGAGGTCTTAAAGCAATTCGACAAGGTGTTTCCTATAGTCTTGATTAGCTTCCCTATTAGCGCAATTGCCTTTGTCTATGACGGGTTTTACAAAGGATTGGGTGAAGCAGCCTTTTTACGAAACACACTGTTGACAGCAAGTTTGATAGGATTTCTACCAGCGTTTTACCTTTTTGATTCATTTGGGTTCAATTTAATGGCAGTCTGGTATGCAATAGGGGTGTGGATGGTCATTCGAGCGCTCTTTCCTTATTTTTACTTTAAACTATACATTCGTAGAATCTAATACCTTAAGTGTATTTTTGTAATATGGGTAATCAATCTGTACAACTCAAACAAGACGGTCGTATTGCACAATTGAGCTTTCACAATCCAGCTGGAAATGCAATGAGCAGTGAAATGCTGCAGCAACTGAGCCAGTATTTTAATGATTTGAATGAGCGTCAAGACATCTCTGTAATCGCCTTAAACAGTGAAGGGAACGGAGCCTTCTGCGCAGGAGCTAATTTCAAAGAGTTATTGCAAATCACAAATGCAGAAGAGGGTAAAGCCTTTTTTAGTGGTTTCGCAAAACTTCTTTGTGCCATGAAAAACTGTTCAAAACCTATTGTAACCAAAGTACAGGGAAAAGCTGTTGGCGGTGGTGTTGGGATTATCGCTGCTTCAGACGTTGTCATTGCATCCAATACTGCTGAAATCAAGTTATCAGAAATTCAAATTGGCATCGCCCCATTAGTTATTGCGCCTATCATCATTCATAAAATAGGTGTCGCACATTTTTCAAAACTGAGTTTTGACCCTTCTGTCTTTCACAATTCGCACTGGGCACTTGATAAAGGATTGTTTTCTGCAGTAGCCAAAGACGAGAACGAATTAAACACGTTGTTCAATCAAAAAATACAATTCTTAGGCGAACTCAATCCAAAAGCGCTTAGCGCACTTAAAAACACTATTTGGAAAGGAACAGAGCATTTTGATGAGCAGATGCTCCTTAGGGCAGCTGAATCTGGGAAGCTCGTTTTATCCGAACAAACAACCTTAGCCCTTGCGCCATACCGCAATAAATCATGATTGACATAAAGCTTCCACAAAACCAAAAAGTATACTTCACAAGTGATCAGCATTTCGGGGCACCTGACCCTAAAAGCTCCCGTGAACGTGAAAAAACCTTTGTCAAGTGGTTAGATGAAATCAAGAGTAATTGCCACAGTCTTTTTATCGTTGGAGATCTTTTCGATTTTTGGTTTGAATACAAAAAAGTCGTCCCGAAGGGTTTTGTCAGAGTTTTAGGAAAGCTAGCCGAATTCAAAGATGCTGGCATCAATGTATACCTTTTTGTGGGTAATCACGATCTATGGATGAGAGATTACTTTCCAACAGAATTCGATATACCTGTCTTTCACCAACCTCAACAGTTATCGATTAATGAATCTCGAGTATACCTCGCGCACGGAGATGGATTAGGCCCTGGAGATCAAGGTTACAAATTCATGAAAAAAATATTTCTAAATCCTATATGCAAACGTCTATTTAGAGCCTTACACCCTGATTTAGGGGTGCGATTAGCCCAATACCTCTCTTTAAATAACAAACTGATCTCTGGAGATGCCGATATCACCTTTTTGGGTAAAGAAGAAGAATGGTTAGTGCAATATTCTCTAGAGGTTTTAAAAGGCGAGCACTTTGACTACTTTATTTACGGACACAGACATCTCCCTATGACTATACAATTAAATACGTCTTCGAAATACCTCAATTTAGGAGATTGGATTCAGTACAATACCTATGCAGTTTTTGACAGCGGTAAAATTGAACTTAAAGCTTCAGATTCTAAGACCGAATTACCCTATTACGATTAACACATTGAAGGTTTGATATCGATAAGTCTCAACTGTAATTTTCTCTGATTGCGAAAATTGTTTTCTTCGATGTGATAGGCCAAATCAACAACTCCGTTTAACAGTTCTTTTTTATCAGCCATTGAAAAACCGATGGCTTCACAATGTGCTACATTGAATTTTAAATGCGTTTGATCTTTACCGATACATCGAACAGGCCCCTGAACTTTTATGCCTTTGCTTATAAAAAGGGGTTGAGGGTTTTTTGGCCCGTAAGGACGATAGCGGTTGAGAATACGCAATAACTTAGGCTCGATTTCGCTAATGGCTAATTCTGCTTCGTAAATCAACTCTGCTTCTTGTTGCTCTGTTGGTATAGTTTGAGCAACATGGGCTTCAAAGGCATCTTTAAACTCGATTAGGTTTTCTTCTTTTAAGCGTAAACCAGCAGCATACTGATGCCCTCCAAATTGAATTAAGGTAGAAGAACAGGCATCAATCGCTGCGTATAAATCGTAACCTTTTACAGAACGTGCTGAACCGGCTATTTCTCCTTCAGACGCCTTTGTGAGTACTATGGTAGGCCTGTAAAATTCCGCTATCAATTTTGAAGCAACAATTCCGACCACACCCTTGTGCCAATTAGGATTATATACTACTGTTGTCGTACTTTCCTCTGTGCCACTTTCGGCAATTTGTTTTAACGCCTGTTGGGTAATCGACTGATCTAGAGCCCTTCGCTCCAAATTGTACTTTTTTATCTGGTCGGCCAGGTCTAGAGCTTGTTCTTCGTTATTGACCAGCATCAAAGACACGGCCTGTTCGGCGTGTTTCATTCTTCCCGCAGCATTAATTTTTGGAGCCAGAGAAAAATTCAAATCCGTTAAGGAGAGTTCATCGAGTTCTTTTTGATCTCCGAGAAGGGTTCTAAACGCAACGCGTTCTCCTTTTTGTATTTGAAGCATCCCCCAATAGGCTAAAATTCGGTTTTCACCATCTAAAGGAACCATATCAGCTCCTATAGCCAAAGCGACAAAATCCAAATATGGGCAAAGCTCTTCAATAGAAAGACCCCATTTTAAAGAAAGGGCTTGAATCAATTTAAATCCAACGCCACAACCGCAGAGTTCCTTATAAGGATACCTACAATCTTCTTGTTTTGGATTCAGAATAGCAAATGCTTCTGGAAGTTGTTTCGAGGGCTGGTGATGGTCACAAACCACAGTGTCGATGTGGTAAGAATTGGCCAAAGCTATAGCTTGGTAATCTTTGATGCCACAGTCTAGGGCAATAATGAGGCTTATTTGGTGGTCCTTGGCAAATTCAATTCCATGAAGAGAAATACCATATCCCTCTGTATATCGATCGGGAATATAGTACATCAATTGGCTGCTGTACTGACTTAAAAATTCGTAAACAAGACTTACCGCAGTCGTTCCATCAACGTCGTAATCGCCGTAAATCAAAATACGCTCCTTTTTTTCAATAGCTTGCATAATAAGCTCTACGGCACTGTGCATTCCTTTCATTAAAAAAGGGTCGTGTAAATACTCAAGTTCAGGCCTAAAAAATGTTTTGGCTTCTTCCCAAGATTTTATCCCACGATTTAATAGCAGTTGAGACACCAAAAGGTCTACTGGTCTTTGAGGGTCTCGATTTAGAGATAGGTGTAATTGCTCGAGCTCATCTTGAGCAGTTGTGCAGTCAAGCGTCCATCTCATTCATTTTAATTTGAATGATGAAATACAGTAACAATTTCCATCTCAGAGAAACGACGAAACATCTCCATAACACCGCAATAACGCTCTACAGAAAGGTTTACACATTTCTGAAGTTTTTCTTCATGCAAATTCGACCCGTGAAAATGATACTCCACTCTAGTCTTATCATAAAATCTAGGATGTTCTTCGGTAAGCTCAGACTTGATGTCGATTCTAAATTCTCCAACTTCTAAATTCATTTTTTTAAAAAGAGAGACCACATCTAGACCTGAACAACCGGCTAGTGAAGAAAGCATTAAGGCTTTGGGAGAGTACACATCCTTATCACTCAATTGGGTTCCGTCGTTAATGTAAAGCGAGTCTCCAGTGGGATTAACAGATTCAAATAACATTCCCTCTTTCCAAACTGTGGTGACTTTTGTTGACATAGATTTTATTTTAGTTCTAAGTTAATTTATTTCTTTCCCGAAAGTACAATGACAAATTCTCCTTTAGGGCTGTTTTCTTCAAAATATTGTTGGACTTCTTTAAGTGTTCCTCTAATCGTTTCTTCAAATTTTTTGGTCATCTCTCGACATACAGCAATCGTTCTGTCTTCTTCAATGTGCTCAGCTAATTGCGCCAAGGTTTTATTCAATTTATGAGGAGATTCATAAAAAACGATTGTTCGCTCTTCATCGCTAATTTGTTGTAATTTTTTTTGTCTTCCTTTTTTGGGAGGTAAAAAACCCTCGAAAACAAATCGCTCCGTTGGAATTCCAGAATTCACTAAAGCCACAATTAAGGCTGTAGGTCCTGGTAAACAGTCAACTTCAATTCCTGCTTTGACCGTTTCTCGTACCAATAAAAATCCTGGATCTGAAATGGCAGGTGTCCCTGCATCAGATATAAGAGCTAGCGATAGCCCTTGCTTCATCTTCTCAACTTGTTTAAAAACGGTAGCGTGTTCGTTGTTTTGGTGATGACTTTCTAGGGTAGTTTCAATCTTGTATTGACTCAGTAGTTTTCGGCTGACCCTAGTGTCTTCGGCTAAAATCAAATCCACTTCAGAGAGAATTCGTATGGCTCTCAAGGTGATGTCTTCTAAATTTCCTATGGGGGTAGGAACAACATATAATTTACCCTTCATCAACTGATCCGATTTAGTGCCCCAAAGTTAAGGTTTACGCTTCCATCTCAGCCACCATATTTTTAATGGTGTCCATACCAGGTGTAAAAATGCGCTCTTTATTGGGGTTAATTTCAGGGATGTTTTTTCCCGCTTTGAGGACATTTTTTGCAACCTTCTCAAAACGATGGGCCAAATCAATCCCAAAAACGCGTTTGATAAATTTCTTTCTCATTTTGCTTTTTTCTTTTAAAGATACGAAGGGAATGCCCCTTAAACACCATAAATACAATTCAATTCTTAGTACATTTGAATTTCAACAAAAATCAACCATGTTTTTAGAGCATCATCTCAACCCCCAACAAGACTCCGGATGGATAGAAGTTATCACCGGTTCGATGTTCTCAGGAAAAACAGAAGAACTCATTAGACGCCTTAAAAGAGCGCAGTTCGCCAAACAAAATATAGAAATATTCAAGCCCATTTTAGACGTTCGATATGACGAAGAGCACGTTGTTTCTCACGATGCAAATCACATTAGATCCACTCCAGTTCCAGCAGCGGCTAACATCAGGCTTCTCGCTGATCGGTGTGATGTCGTTGGCATTGATGAAGCTCAATTTTTCGATCATGAAATCGTCAATGTTTGTAATGACCTTGCCAATAGAGGAAAGAGAGTGATCGTAGCAGGACTAGACATGGATTTTAAAGGAAATCCTTTTGGCCCCATGCCTGCACTGATGGCTACCGCCGAATATGTAACTAAAGTGCATGCTGTATGCACGAGAACAGGGAATCTAGCGAATTTTAGTTATCGCAAATCCAATGAAGACCAAATTGTCATGCTAGGTGAAACCCAAGAGTATGAACCCCTTAGTCGTTCGGCCTTTTACAAAGCCATGAACGATGCCAAATCTGTGGAAGCCGATGAGTCAAGCCAAGCTTCAAATTGATCTCAATGCACTAGCTCACAACTTTTCACATTTAAAAAGTCAATTGCATTCTACGACTAAATTCATGGCAATTGTCAAGGCCAATGCCTATGGTAATGATGCCATTATTTGGAGTCAAACCCTCGAAGCATTAGGAGCAGATTATTTAGCTGTAGCTTACAGTCAAGAAGCCATTACCTTGAGAACAGCAGGAATAAAACTTCCCATACTGGTTTTTCATCCCCAACAAGAGGACATTGAAAACCTAATTGCCTATGATTTAGAAGCCACTATTTACAGTCTTGAACAGTTGAGGTCTTATAGCGATTACCTAATGGCATCAGATAAATCACATCTAAACATACACCTCAACATCAACACCGGTCTTAACCGATTGGGCATAAGAAAAGAAGAGGTGCCTGAAGTCATTACCCTGCTCCAAAATCAAAACAAGCTTCGACTAACTTGGCTTATGTCACATCTAGCTGCCTCAGATGATTTAACTCAATTGTCTTTTAGTGAGCAACAGGCCGAAGCATTTGAAGAGGTATGTCACAGTATTGAAGTTGAATTAAACCAAGTTTTTAAAAAGCATTTACTCAATAGTTCTGGAATATTCAGCTTAGCGCATAAGCAATACGATATGGTGCGGTCAGGTATCGCTCTTCACGGTTACTCGAATCTGCAACAGATTGATCCTGACTTAAGGGTGGTGGCAACGCTCAAGGCAAAAGTGACTCAGGTATTTCAAGTTTCAAAAGGAGAATACGTAGGTTATAATTTTGGATTTCAAGCAAGTCGAGATATGACTGCAGCCACAGTTGCCATTGGACACGCTGATGGTATCGACAGAAAATTCGGGCAAAAACAAAATCAAGTCTTTTTTGAAAGTACCGCATTACCCATATTAGGAAACATTTGTATGGATATGTTTATGGTCGATGTTTCACCTATCTCAATCAAAGCTGGAGACTGGGTCAGTATTTTTGACGCCCAGCACAACGCAGATCTTAGCGCTAAATCTATTGGGACGATTTCGTATGAATTGCTCTGCGCCATTGGCTCAAGGGTCGAGCGAGAGTTTATATTGTTAGAAAACTAACAGTTTGTATTTTTTATAGAAGCACTCCCTAGTTATATTTGCCGAAATTTTAAGAAGATGAAATTAGCAGTTATAGGTGTTACCGGAATGGTAGGTCAAGTTATGCTCGAAGTACTCAAGGAGCGGAATTTTAAAATTGACGTATTCATTGCTGTAGCCTCTGCTCGCTCAGTAGGCAAAAAAATTACCTTTCAAGGAAAAGAAATTTCAATAATCAGCATGGAAGATGCCTTACAGCAACAGCCAGACATTGCTATTTTTTCAGCTGGTGGAAACACTTCTCTAGAATGGGCGCCTAAATTCGCCGCCATAGGAACTCGTGTAATCGATAATTCCTCTGCATGGAGAATGCATCCTGACCATAAACTAATCGTTCCAGAAATCAATGGTTCGGTCTTAAATACAGAAGATTATATCATTGCCAACCCCAACTGTTCAACCATTCAACTTGTAATGGCTTTATATCCGTTGCACAAAGCCTACCAGATGAAACGCGTAGTTATTTCTACCTATCAATCGGTGTCAGGTACAGGAGTAAAGGCTGTTCAACAAATGGAAGATGAAATGAACGGAATTGAAGGCGAAAAAGCATATCCACATCCGATCCATAAAAATGCGCTGCCACACTGTGACGTATTCCTTGAAAACGGTTTTACCAAAGAAGAGATGAAACTGGCAAACGAACCTTTAAAAATTCTCGACGACAACAGCTTTAGGGTGAATGCCACTGCCGTGCGTATTCCTACCGCAGGAGGACACTCAGAATCAGTCAACGTCAGTTTTGATCAAGAATTTGAGTTAGGAGAAGTACGCGAACTGCTTTCTAATATGCCCGGCGTTGAAGTTGTCGACGACCCGAGCAAGAATTTATATCCAATGCCTGCTACCGCGCATCAAAAAGATGAAGTTTTTGTTGGGCGTTTGAGAAGAGATGAATCTCAGGAGCGCACGCTAAACATGTGGATTGTTGCCGATAATTTGAGAAAAGGAGCCGCGACCAATGCCGTTCAAATAGCCGAATATCTCGTTCGAGAAAAGATCTGCGAATAGTTTGTATCTTGTTTCAACAATTTTTTGAAATATGAAATACGCTAAACTTTCTGCTCTACTACTGCTTTTAGGTGGATGTGCAACACAAACGTCTCAAGATCTTCCAAGCTATCCCTCTACCAAACAAGTAGATACCGTTAACGATTACTTCGGACAAACCGTCAAAGATCCGTATCGTTGGCTCGAAGACGATCGCAGTGAAGAAACCAAGGCGTGGGTCATCAATCAAAACAAAACAACTTATGGATATCTCGAACAAATTACTTTCCGAGAAGATTTAAAATCCAGGCTCACCTCAATTTGGAACTACGAAAAGCAAGGCGCTCCATTTGATAGAGGTGACTATACCTACTACTACAAAAATGACGGTTTACAAAACCAATATGTAGTGTACAGAAAACACGAGTCTTCAGTTGAAGAAGAGGTCTTCATAGACCCTAACAAATTCAGCGAAAATGGCACAGTGTCTCTTGCTGGTCTCAGTTTTACCGAAGATGGTACTCTAGCAGCCTATAGCATTTCAGAAGGTGGAAGTGATTGGAGAAAAGTGATTATTATCGATGCCTATTCTAAAGAACAAATAGGAGATACCCTAACCAATATCAAATTTTCAGGGGTCAGTTGGTATAAAGATGAGGGTGTATTTTACTCCAGCTACGACAAGCCCGAAGGAAGTGAGCTAAGTGCCAAAACAGACCAACACAAATTGTATTACCACAAGCTCAAAGACGATCAAAAGAACGACAAGGTATTATTCGGCGCAAAGTCATCAGAAAAACATCGCTACATCGGCGCAAGAGTTACCGACGACAGCGCTTTTCTAATTATTTCAGCCTCGAATACCACATCGGGAAATAAATTGATGATTAAAAACCTCAAAACCAATGGACCGATTGAAACCATTGTAGCAGATGAAAATTCTGATGTCTCTATGCTCGATCAAAAAGGAAACAGCTTTTACTTTGTTACGGACTATCAAGCAGCAAATAAAAGAATCGTAAAGGCAGATTATCCAAAGCTAAGCCCTTCAAATTGGACCGATGTCATTCCCGAAACCGAAAATGTGCTGAGTCCTTCCAAAGGCGGCGGATTCATCTTTGCAGAGTACATGATCGATGCCATTTCTAAAGTTTATCAGTACAACTACGACGGAAGTTTAGTCAGAGAAATAGAGCTTCCCGGTTTAGGAAGTTTTAGCGGTTTATCTGGTAAATCTGAAGATCAGGTCTTGTATTACAGCTTTAGAAATTACTATACTCCTCAATCGACCTACACCTTTAATCCAAACACGGGTCTTAGTGAGAAATACTGGTCGCCAGACATTGATTTCGATGAGAGTCAATACGAGTCAGAGCAAGTTTTTTACACCTCTAAAGACGGCACAAAGGTGCCAATGATAATCACCTACAAAAAAGGTATAGAACTAAACGGTAAAAACCCAACCATTTTATACGGCTATGGTGGATTTAACATCAGTCTAACCCCGTCCTTTAGCGCAACCAACGCCGTATGGATGGAGCAAGGAGGGGTTTATGCTGTACCCAATCTAAGAGGTGGAGGCGAATACGGTAAAAACTGGCATATCGCTGGAACCCAAATGAAGAAACAAAACGTATTCGACGATTTTATTTCGGCGGCGGAATACCTGATTGACAATAATTTTACCTCAAAAGAATACCTCGCTATTCGCGGAGGATCAAACGGTGGACTTTTAGTAGGAGCAACTATGACACAGCGACCTGATTTATTTCAAGTTGCACTACCGGCCGTTGGTGTATTAGACATGCTGAGGTATCATAAATTCACCGCAGGGGCAGGTTGGTCTTACGATTATGGAACCTCAGAAGACAGTCCAGAAATGTTTGAATACCTTAAAAACTATTCCCCTGTACACAATGTAAACGAGGGAACATCATACCCAGCAACCCTAGTAACAACAGGTGATCACGACGATCGTGTTGTGCCAGCTCACAGTTTTAAGTTTGCGGCAGAATTGCAAGCCAAACAGACGGATGTCAATGCACCAACATTAATAAGAATTGAGACAGATGCCGGTCACGGAGCGGGAACACCTATAAACAAATCCATTGAGCAGTACTCAGACATTTACGGGTTTACCTTATTTAATATGGGGTATAGAGACCTTCCAAACCAAGCAGTTTTAAAGAAGATTAAAGGTTAACGCATTGGGCCAAATCGACTCCTAGCTCTGTACCTAGGGCAACACCCATTCCCCCTAATCGTATACCGTAGTGTATATTTTTGTTGAGGCTAGCAACAATAGGGGTTTTTTGGCGACCAGTTCCCATGATTCCGGCCCAACGGTATTCCACATCTTCCTCAGATAAACCGAAGAGTTCGGTAAGTAACTCATCGAGGCGGTTCTGAATTTTTGAATTAAGTTCTAAGCGGTCTGTGGTCTCCGCTTCAAAGTCGCAATTTCGTCCTCCACCCAAAAGAATACGATTATCAATGTTTCGAAAATAGTAATATCCCTTATCCAAGTGAAAAGTACCTTTAAGAGACAATCCTTTTATAGGCTTAGTAACGAGCACCTGAGCTCTTGCCGGAAGAATATCCACTGAACGCTCTGCTAACAAAGACGAACTAAACCCATTAGTAGCGATGAGTAGTTGCGAACAATTGAGCATTTTTGGGCCTTTGACCTCAACCTGTTCACCTTGAAGTTCAAATGCTTGTACCTCATAGTTCGAAACGATTTCGATCTTTTGAGCTTGGGCCAATTGCTTCAACCCGAGCATCATTTTAACCGGGTTCAGCTGACCCTCTAATCGGTGAAAAATCCCTTCACCTAAGACAGACTGCATTCCAAAATGCAGTGGTTTTAACTCAAAAACGTCCTGTTCAAACACAGAATAAAGCAAGCGATTTAAATAATCCAACTGGCTTGCATAAGCTTTAAATTCGCTTTTTTGATTCGATTGAAATACTTCATATGAACCGTTTAGCTGGAAGTCAATCTGCTCATCTCGGAGTTTCGCTCTTAAGGCTTGAATACCCTGATAACGCTTAGCAATTAGCGCTGTAACTTCAGCTTCAGTGTGATTTTTTAAATCGTCCAAGAGTTCTGAAGGACTTCCAAAACAAGCAAAACCAGCGTTTTTGGTGCTTGCACCAACAGAGAGCATTCCCTTGTCTAAAACGCCAATTCTTGCCTCAGGATATCGTTCTCTACATGAAAGAGCTGCGTTGAGTCCAACAATACCGGCACCCACAATAAGGATGTCAAAAAAATGGTCCCCATAGGTTCGTTCCCAATAGCTGAGGCCAGACATCACTTAGTCTTGTATCTTATCCGGATCTATAGTAAAATCCTCCATGAATTTAGTGGTGTAATTCCCAGCTAAGTAATCCGGATGATCCATAAGTTGTCTGTGGAAGGGAATAGTTGTTTTTATTCCTTCAATAACGAACTCATCTAAAGCACGGCGCATTTTATTGATGGCTTCTTCTCTCGTTTGAGCTGTGGTAATAAGTTTAGCAATCATCGAATCGTAATTCGGGGGAATTACATATCCGCCGTAAACGTGAGTATCTAATCGAACCCCATGCCCACCAGGCATATGTAGGGTTGTGATTTTTCCTGGTGAGGGTCTAAAATCATTCATCGGATCTTCGGCATTAATTCTACACTCAATAGAATGCAATTTTGGTGTATAATTTTTTCCCGAAATCTTTTGTCCTGCAGCAACAAGAATTTGTTCTCGAATCAAATCAAAATCTACTACCTCTTCGGTAATAGGATGCTCTACTTGAATTCGAGTATTCATTTCCATAAAATAGAAGTTCTTGTGTTTATCTACCAAAAACTCAATTGTTCCAGCCCCTTCATAGCCAATGTATTCCGCAGCTTTAACTGCCGCTTCACCCATCACGTCACGAAGCTTTTTAGTCATAAAAGGAGAAGGTGTTTCTTCTGTGAGTTTTTGATGTCTTCGCTGAATAGAGCAGTCTCTTTCAGATAAATGGCAAGCTTTGCCGTACTGATCTCCAACGACTTGGATTTCGATATGACGTGGCTCCTCAATTAGTTTTTCCATGTACATTCCTCCATTTCCGAAGGCAGCTGTTGCTTCTTGAACAGCACTGGCAAACTGAGGTTCCATTTCTTCCTCAGACCAAATGGCACGCATGCCTTTTCCACCTCCACCAGCGGTTGCCTTAATCATCACAGGATAACCCATTTCTGCAGCTACTTTCTTAGCATCTTCAACATCTTCTAATAATCCTTCTGAACCGGGAATAGTTGGTACTCCTGCTTCTTTCATGGTCATCTTTGCCGTAGCCTTGTCTCCCATTTTATCGATATGCTCACCAGAAGCACCGATAAATTTAATGTCGTGTTCTGCACAAATTTTTGAAAACTTTGAATTCTCAGACAAGAATCCATATCCGGGATGAATAGCATCTGCATTGGTAATTTCAGCTGCAGCAATGATATTTGGAATTTTCAAATAGGATTCACTGCTAAGTGCAGGTCCAATACAAACCGCTTCATCTGCGAAACGAACGTGTAAACTCTCTTCATCTGCTTTTGAATAAACGGCAACGGTTTTGATACCCATCTCTTTACAAGTACGAATGACCCGCAAAGCAATTTCACCTCGATTTGCTATGAGAATTTTTTTAAACATAGTGCTCTATTTAAGATTAAAAAGCTATGACGGATCGATCAAGAATAAAGGCTGATCGAACTCCACTGGAGATGCATCTTCAACTAAAATCTTAACGATTTTACCTGACACTTCTGATTCGATATCATTGAAGAGTTTCATCGCTTCAATCACACAAAGCACATCACCTTGGTTTACCTGAGAACCTACCTCAACAAAAGCAGGCTTATCTGGAGAAGGTTTCTTGTAAAATGTTCCAATGATAGGAGATTTTACGGTAATATAATTATCGTTTGATGCTTCTGCTGAAGCCGATTCTTCTGCAGGCGCGGCAGCAGGAACAGCAGCTGGCATGGCCTGTGGCATTCCGGGCAATTGGGTGGCAACAGCAGGTACTTGTTGAAGAACAGTGGTCTCTACATTGGTAGAACTACCAGTCTTAATAGTTATTTTGACATCCTCCGTTTCGAGGCTAACTTCGCTAGCTCCTGATTTCGCAACAAAACGAATTAAACTTTGAATCTCTTTGATATCCATGTTGGTATAATTTTAATTGTCAGTAGTATATGCCCATTTGAAATAAGCAGCTCCCCAAGTGAAGCCTCCGCCAAATGCAGCAAATATTAAATTTTGTCCTTTTTTTAGTTGTTGTTCGTAATCGTATAAAAGCAAAGGTAAGGTAGCTGAAGTAGTATTCCCATACCTTCCAATATTCATTAGTACTTTTTCTTCTTCAAGCCCCATTCTTTCGCGCGTGGCTGAGATAATTCTCTTGTTCGCTTGATGAGGAATAAGCCAATCTACATCATCTTTAGTCAAATTATTCTTTGCCATTACCTTAGCCGCGGCGTCTGCCATATTTGAAACTGCAAACTTAAAAACAGTCTTTCCTTCTTGAAAAAGGTAGTGTTTTCTTTCCTTAATGGTTTCTTCACTAGCAGGGTTTAGTGAACCTCCTGCTTCGATACGAAGAAAGTTCTGTCCAACACCATCACTTCTCAGATACTCGTCTTGATGTCCCAATCCTTGATGGTTTGGTTCGAACAAAACCGCTCCAGCGCCATCTCCAAAAATAATACAAGTGGTTCGGTCTGTATAGTCAATAATCGAAGACATCTTATCTGCTCCGATCAACAAGATTTTTGAATATCGCCTAGACATGATATAAGAAGAAGCGACAGACATTCCGTACAAAAAGCTTGAACAGGCCGCTTGCAGATCATAGGCAAAGGCATTGGTTGCACCTATTTCTGTTGCAACATAAGCCGCTGTTGCTGCCACCGGCATATCTGGAGTAGTAGAGGCCAATAAAACAAGGTCTATTTCTTTAGGGTCGAGTTGCTTTTTAGCTAGCAAATCTTCTGCAGCCTTTACAGCCAAAAAGCCTGTAGCCTTAGAAGTATCTTTTAAAATGCGTCTTTCTTTTATACCTGTGCGCGAAGTAATCCAATCGTCGTTGGTATCTACCATGGTCTCCAAAATTGCGTTGGTCAAAACATAATCGGGAATATATCCTCCAACGGCTGTTATAGCGGCTGTTATTTCACTCATTTTTTTGAAAAACAAAGTCGAAAATTACTAATTTTTGTGTTCTTAAGGGCAACTCTAAGAAGCATATTCACAAAACATAGGGTTAAAAAAAAACCCTCGACAATTCGAGAGTTTTAAAATGTATTCTTTTTTGTGGGTTTATTCAACCTCTTCAGTACTATCGATTAACACCTTACCTCTGTAGTACATCTTTCCTTCGTGCCAGTGCGCTCTGTGCATCAAGTGCAACTCGCCTGTTGTACTGTCCTTAGCAATGGTTGGAGCTACAGCTTTAAAATGTGTTCTTCTTTTATCTCTTCTGGTTTTCGATATTTTTCTTTTAGGATGTGCCATAATTCCTAGTTGTTATTTTTTAACTTTTTTAATTCATCCCATCGGGGATCTATTGCTTTATTACTTTTTTCTTCTTCATTTGATTGACCCGGGCTGAGCGCCTCCAAACGCTCTAAAGCGTCTGAAGAAAGGCTTCCGTCTTCAATACCAGGATGAATTCTTTTTGCAGGAACTGCAAGTACTATTCCTTCGTAAATGTACTGTGCCACATTGAACTTATGTGAGCCGTGCGNAAGGATTAGAATTTCATCGTCTTCATCGTTAAAGAATTCTCCAAATTTTACAACTAAAAACAAATCGTTTGTTATCGGTTGGCTAAACAATTCATTACTGATATCACAAGGTAAAACCGTACTCCCTTGAATATTGAATTGAAGTTCCATCATGGTCGTGCTTTTTTTAAAATCACAAACAACCTGAATCTTCGCTTCTCCAAGGTCTGAGTAATCAAATAAGTCAAAGAACGTTTCGTCAATGTCGTACCTGAATTGGTGTGTGCCGTCTTTCAAGCCTACAAAAGATATATCAAAATCTTTTAACCTCATCTGCATTCGTATTACACACAACCCTTTAAGGCGGGTGCAAAGATATTAAATTATTGGAAACAACAAAGTTATTCGCTGAATATAATCTAAGCGACTCATTGGTCTTTAACCCTGTTAAATTCTTTAAAGCGCTGTCTGTTGCGATAAATATCAATAGCCGTATAAACCGCCTCTTTAAATGAGCTTTCATCAGCGGTGTTTTTACCGGCAATATCATAGGCCGTTCCGTGGTCAGGCGATGTTCTTACGCCACTTAGCCCTGCTGTAAAGTTTACACCCTGCCCGAATGAAAGGGTTTTAAAAGGGATAAGGCCTTGATCGTGGTAAGCAGCCAAAACCGCATCGTAATTTAAGTGTTTGCCGTTTGTGAAAAAACTATCTGCAGAAAAAGGTCCAAATACGAGCTGCCCTTCTTGAAATAGTTTTTTAATCGAAGGCTTTAAAATCTGTTCGTCTTCTGTGCCTATAGTTCCGTTATCTCCACTATGCGGGTTGATTCCCAAAACCGCTATTTTGGGTTTTCCAATACCAAAATCCTGCTGTAGCGACAAACTCATGGTTTTCACCTTCGAAGCAATCAAGGCCGAATCGATCAATTTTGGAACCTCGCCTACACCGACATGGTCGGTGAGCAAGCCCACCCTAAGTTGGCCAGAGACCATAAACATAAGGGCATTTCCTTCTAATTCTTGGGCGAGATAATCCGTATGACCGGGAAAACTAAAATCTTCCGCCTGTATATTACTCTTGTTAATTGGAGCGGTAACAAGCGCGTCTATTTTCTTTTCTTTTAAGGCTTTAACTGCCGCTTGAAGGGAAGCTTTGGCAAGGGTGCCCGATTCAGTTGTGGAGGCTCCGAACGACAACTCGTGTTCATCTCTAATGCAATTAAAGACGTTTATTTTAGAGCGCTCTAAGCGGTTTAAATTGCGTATCCCTTGAAAGGGTGCGTTCAACTTAAGTGCCTTTTTTTGATCGGCTATTATTTTGTTGGATGCAAATAATATAGGTATACAGAACTCCAGCATTCGCTTATCCATAAAAGACTTTAGAGCAACCTCACATCCCACTCCATTCAAATCACCTACAGAAATTCCCAATTTTAAAGGCGAGTCTGTTTTCATAGCAGTATCTTTANCTTNTTCAAAAGTACCATTTTTAAAACTGCTATGTTTACAGGAATNATCGAAACCNTAGGAGAANTTGTTCNNCTTGAAAANAATCANAGCAATCTAGATTTNTGGNTNAAATCGAAGATTACNNCNGAATTGAAGATNGATCAAAGTGTTNCACACAANGGTGTTTGNTTNACNGTTGTCGACATNNANAANGACATNTANANAGTCACNGCNATTGAAGAAACNCTNCAAAAAACAAATCTCAATCACCTCAAACAAGGAGGTTTTGTCAACCTTGAGCGCGCCATGCTTATGAATGCGCGACTAGACGGACACATGGTACAAGGACATGTAGATACCACTGCCATTTGCTCACATGTTTCTAACCAAGACGGAAGCTGGGAGTTTCGATTTCAATTTGAAGATGTACCAGAGTTCATTACCGTTGAAAAAGGATCTATCACTGTGGATGGAGTCAGCCTTACCGTCGTAGATTCAATGGAAAAAGAATTTTCTGTAGCTATTATTCCCTACACCTATGAGCATACTCGATTTCAGCGTTATCAACCCTCAGACGTGGTGAACATCGAGTTCGATGTTATTGGAAAATACATTCACAAAATCTTAAAGCAACAAGATAAGATTTAGAATAAACCTTGCATCTGCTTCCAAGCACGAGAAAGCACGTATCCGCTTAACAAAGCAACCACAAATAGAATGAGCCCCTGTACGTTCTTTCCGTAAATGAAGTTGCCTACAGAAAAGAGCACGGCGTAAACCATTACGCATCCAGACAACATGGCCATGATGCCTTTAGGCACATTCCAAGACTCGGTTGAAGGAGCATTAAATCGTTTCCAGCCAGGTCCTCCTGGATTTATTTTTGTCACAAATTCTTGTAAAACCTCATGGTCTTCAGCAGGCGTTAAAAAAGTAACCGCCAACCAAGCAATTGTCGTAACAATTACAACAAAAGGAAATTGAAACCAAGAGTCAAAAAAACCATCTGCTCCAAATAAAGCAGGACCTACAGCAGTGAAGCTGATTAAAATAGACACTACTCCAGAGACCACCATGGCTGTAATTTCACTCCAGGTATTGATACGCCACCAAAACCATCTCAAAATAAAAATCAAACCACTACCTGCTCCAAACATTAAAATGATATCGAACAGCTGCTTTGCATTTTGCATTTGTAAAGCAAAGAAGCTACTTAAGACCATTAGTAAAACAGTAGAAATACGACCCACCAAAACAAGCTGCTTTTCACTTGCATTTGAATTGATTTGTTGCTTGTAAAAGTCATTCACGATATAAGAAGACCCCCAGTTGAGATGAGAAGATAGAGTTGACATATAGGCTGCTCCTAATGAGGCCAAAACAATGCCCAAAAGACCAGCAGGAAGCTTAGTAAGCATTGCAGAATAAGCCAAATCGTTACCGAGTTTTGAAGCTTCTACTTGAGGAAAGGCCTGTTGAATTGAGGCGACATCTGGATAGAGCACTAAAGACGCTAAGGCTACCAAAATCCATGGCCAAGGCCTTAATGCATAATGCATGATATTAAAGAAAAAAGTCGCCTTTATCGCATGGGTTTCGTCTTTAGCCGCCAGCATTCGCTGAGCCACATAACCTCCACCTCCAGGTTCGGCGCCAGGGTACCAGGCACTCCACCACTGCACAGCCAAAGGAATAATCAAAATAGCGATAAACACATCTTTATCGTCAAAACTCGGAATCAAATCGAGTTTGCCTTTTACCTCTGCGTGAGAAAGCAATTGTTCTAAGCCACCAACCTCAGGTAAATTAATCAAGTAAATCGCCGCTCCAAAGGCTCCTATCATCGCTACTATGAATAGTAAAAAATCGGTATAAATAACCCCCTTAAATCCACCGAAGGTACTGAAAAGCACAGTGATTGTTCCGGCAATAGCAACAATAGTTATAGGCGAAACGCCTAACATCACTTGACCTATTTTAATGGCGGCAAGTGTTACACCTGCCATCGCCAATACGTTAAAGGCCAAGCCTAAGTATACTGCTCTAAACCATCTTAGAAAACGCGCACTCTTACCGCTGTATCTCAACTCGTAAAACTCAATATCAGTAGTGACATTCGACTTGCGCCAAAGTCTGGCATATACAAATACCGTGAGTAATCCTGTAAGTAAAAAGGCCCACCAAACCCAGTTTCCAGAGACTCCGTCTGTGCGGACAATATCTGTCACCAAATTAGGTGTATCTGTTGAAAAGGTTGTGGCCACCATGGAGAATCCCAAAAGCCACCAAGGCATATTTCGTCCAGATAAAAAGAATTCAGATGTGTTTTTTCCTGAGGTCTTAGAAGCGATCAGTCCAATGACTAAAACTAATGTGAAAAATCCAAATATAATGGCGTAGTCTAAAGAAGAAATTTCCATGTTTATTGCGTTAGTTGTGAGCTCTAAAATAAGAAAGAAAGTGAATTCTACTCAGAAAACGCCAACAAATTAGCCTTAGTAGCAAACCACGCATCTAGTCGTAGCACAGCCGAATTCTACATTTCTGTAGTTAACGTCACCCTCTTTAACTTTAACCATAGCTTCTTTAACGTGATAAACCTCATTGTCAAACAATACCTCGTCACTCAACATATCGTTTAATTCGGCTATAACTTTTTCTTGAGTAGATCCATAGGCTCGCATACTTAACTGACCAATTATAGTATTCCTCAAAGATTTAAGTACTTTATAGCTTAAATCCTGCTCAGATTCAGAATACTCAGATAAATAAGCTTTCATTTTCTTCATGTTATTGTATATCATTCTATTCCCTAGTTTACTGTATCCTGCGTAATCGCAGACTGCAGTAGTCCAAGCAGCGTGATAGGTTCCTTTCAAATCTCCACTGGGGGCTAATTCTTTGAGGATAGAAAAAAAGATGCGCTCTCGATCTTCATTGGATTGATCATAAAAATCAGATGTGCGCAGTTTCATTGAATAAACTATACATTCGTCAATACAGGAGCTGTAAACACCTAAAATTTCTTTTTGTTCAAAATCCCTTAGTTCTCGTAGTAATTTTTCAACGTTCAAGCGATAATCCTTGCCGAATTCCTTGTCTAATCGCTCCTTTAATCTGCGGGCTTTTACATATAAGTCTATTAGATCCTCGTCTTCTTGACGAATAAGGCGCTGATATTCATCATAATCTATAAGGGTCTCCAAACTTAAATGCTGCGTTAAAATATCAAAATGTGCCTTAGAAAGATGCGCAATTTGTAGTGTTCCTTTTGGAGCAGAAGTCCCAAATGAAATGGATTTTACAAACTGATCAAACACAAAACCACTCTTTGTAAGATTGTTTTCATCTTTAAATTGAATTTCAATCCACTGTCCGCTGAGCGTTTTACCTTGGTCAACAATACTTAACTCAACCCCTGTTTCTGCAATAACCTCTACCTCTGTCAGGTATAAAAGCGTTGTGACCTTAGGCATCCCAAGTTTAGGCATGACTCTTACGTTTAACCCGCTTTTTGCAACTGTATAATGATGTACATTAAGTTCTTGCCCTTGAACTAAAGGGTTGCTTAACAGCACTAAAAAAAGAAGTCGTAGGTTTTTCATCTGAAGCTTAACCTTTTAATAGATAAGTTTTTTTCAACTTGCTGTAATACTCAGGGCTCACTCCGATAAATGAGGCAATATTGGCGTCGGAAATTCTATTAATGTAGTTTGGATAATTTTTCATGAAATTCATAAAACGTTCATTTGCCGTGTTTTTAGTGGAATCTAAAATCCGCTGAAATGTCCAAACCAAAGCCCTTTCTAATTCACTGATATATACATCTTTAATTTGAGGAAATTCTTCAAACATTTCGAACTGAGATTTACGCGTAATTCCAATGACTATAGTGTCCTCCATAGCCTGAACCAAATACTCTGCACCCGTGAGGTTGATATAACTAACAACATCGCCCAGCCACCATCCCTCGAAAGCAAATTTCAAGTTATACTCCTGTTCTTTTTCATCTATGTAATACATGCGAAGTCCTCCTTGTAAAACGAAATAATTACTGGAGTTTTGACCTACCACAACCAGGTGTTCCTTTTTCTTGTACTTCTCTATAGTGAAATACGACATGAACTTTTTAAGCTCATCTTGAGTCAATGATAAATTATTGTCTTTTAAAAATTGATCGAGAACACTGTAATAGGTGTGTAAAGGCACTGTAATAAATTTTGGCTTGCAAGATAGCAATTAATACTCCAAATTTCCAACAAACATGGGGGCTTCGCGTTTTAATGAAGATTGTTCATAATCGTATGCTATTTCGATAAGCTTAGCCTCAGACCAAGCTTCAGAAAAAAAGCTCAATCCAACAGGTAGGCCGTGAATGGCTCCCATTGGCACCGTTATAGAAGGATATCCAGACCAGGCCGCAAAAGACGAAGATGAAATTCCATATCCGCCAGAATCTCCACTTACCTTATCGATTACCCATGCCGGGCTGCGAGTCGGAGATACAATTGCGTCTAAATTATGCGCTTTCAGCACCTTGTCTAATCCTTGTAATTTACTGTAATAGTTTAGGCTGTCTAATGCTGTTTTATAGGTTTGAACATTTTTACCTCCCGACTCTTGAGCCATTTCTAAATATTGTTGCCCATAAAATGTGGTTTCAACGCTGTCTTTCTCATTGAATGCAATCAGTGCTTCTAATGATTCTACTCCATTTGGGTTTGAATTAAAATAAGCTTCTAAACCGTCTTTATATTCATGAATCATCACTTGAAATGAAAATGAGGAGGTCTTTGATGAGGTGATCTCATCGATATCAACCAATTCAGCCCCTAAGGATTTTAGGGTTTTAAGAGCAGACTCAAAAAGGCTGTCCATTTGTATATACCTTCCTTGTTGCGCAAAGTAAACCCCTATGCGTTTACCTTTTAAGCCTCCTTTTTTAAGGTGCGCTCTTAAATCTTGTTCCGCTGGTGAATACAATGTTTTTGGGTCGCGCTTGTCTTCGCCTTTCATCGCTTCAAGCATGTAGACTGCATCTGCCACTGTTCTGGTCATTGGGCCAGCCGTATCTTGGGTTTCACTTATCGGGATGATTCCTTGACGACTCACAAGACCTACGGTAGGTTTTATACCTACTATTCCATTTACCGAGCAAGGGCAAACTATAGAACCATTGGTTTCGGTTCCCACTGCTAAGACCGCCAAGTTTGCAGCTATAGCAACTCCAGATCCTGAACTTGAACCACATGGTGTACGATTAAGCACATATGGGTTTTTGGTTTGTCCTCCAACGCCGCTCCATCCGCTCGATGAGTTTCGCCCTCTAAAATTTGCCCATTCACTCAAATTGGTTTTACCCATAATCAGTGCTCCAGCCTCTTCCAATTGCGTGATTAAAAAACTGCTTTGTTCTGGGAAAGCGTCTTTCATTGCACGAGATCCAGCCGTAGTAGGCATTCCAGAAATGTCAATATTATCTTTTATGAGAACGGGTATTCCGTGAAGAGGACCTCTCCATTTTCCAGCAGCCAATTCTGCATCTAATTCTTCAGCTCGATTCCAGATATTTGGATGCAATGCAATTATAGAATTGAGTTCTGGGCCTTGCTTGTCTAGCGTATTCATTCTATCTATATAAAATTGCAACACTTCTTTTACGGTTAGTTCTTCAGCGAGATAGGCCTCAGATAATCCTTCGACATCGATTTCCATGAGTTTAGAGCTAACACTTTGGTTTGATTCACAGGATAGAAAGCCATTCAAGCTAAGAAGCACAAAAAAGATTTTCAATTTTCGCACAATGGTTAATTTTAAAGTTGTATTAAAGTTAAGTTTTAAAATGAAATCTCTTCTTCCGCTCCTAATATTACTCTCTGTATCCTGTCAAAAAAGCGCTGATTCTATTCTTGAAGATGCCATAGTTTCCACAGGTGTTTTAAGCGAACAGGACAGCTTGCGTTTTGAGAAAAAAACAAGTTTGTTTCTCTCTGACGGAACCCTTGAAAAAACACAAATAGAAATGCACAGATTTCACTCCAAACCCTTTTGGTATCAAATAAAACGCTTAAACACCCCTTCGCAGGAAACCTTTGAAATGAGAGTAAATCGCATTTTTACCTCTGCCGAAAACAACTATAGCGAAGCGCAAATAAAATCCTTTGAAACAGCCGTTTATACTTCGCGATTTGTACTCTACCAGCCCCATGTTTTCAAAGACGAAAAAGCAAAGATCTCTCGTCTTAAAGACAGTGTTTTTTTCGATCAAAAATGTTATCAGTTACAAATTGTGTTCAACGACAATTCCAATGATATTTGGAAGCTCTTTATCAATAAAAAAAGTGGCTTGGTTGAAGGCTACGACTTAATGCACAACGGCAGAAAAAGCATTATTCACAATGAAAAAATGACCCAAAGCAAAGGCGTTTGGGTGCCCTCGGAAAGGAGCAGTTATATGTTTGATCAAGACAAGGCCTTTGTCAGAGCTAGATATTGGTACGACTATACTGACAAATAAAATTTGTACTTTTTACTCCTACTAAAAAACTACATCCATGAAAAAAATTGGACTCTTTTTGCTACTCATTTCGTTTGTGTTTTCAGCAAATGTTCAAGACAAGGTCAGATTGTTTGATTAATTCTGTAAAGTTTGCCATCTTAAAGCTTTTAGCGCTCAAAGTTATTCGAAATGAATTGGAAGTTTTGTTGTTCGTGTTGCATAAGTCTGATTTTCTTGATGTGTTTTTCTTGTACAACCAACACTGAAACAGACCAAAGACCCAATATTATTCTCATTATTGCTGACGATCAAGGCTATGGAGACTTGAGTGCAAGAGGAAATCCTTACTTACACACCCCAACTTTAGATGAGCTAGTCGAAAGCGCGCTCTCATTTGAAAATTTTTATGTGAGTCCCGTTTGCTCACCAACACGGGCTGAATTACTTACTGGAAAGTATTATCCGAGATCTGGAGTGTACTCCACCTCAGCAGGTGGTGAGCGTATCAATTTAGACCAACAACTGCTCGGTGATTATTTCAGAGAAGGTGGATACCGAACAGGTTTTTTTGGTAAATGGCATAGTGGGCAGCAGTATCCCTACCACCCCAATGCAAGAGGGTTTGACGAGTTTTATGGCTTCTGTTCTGGACATCTCGGGCACTACTTTGACGCCCGTATTGAGCACAACGGAAAAGCCATCCGTTCCAAAGGCTATTTAACCGATGATCTCACCTCTAAAACAATTGAATTTGCCAGTCAAAATGCTAAAGAACCCTTTTTAGCCGTCCTGAGTTTGAATACCCCGCACAGCCCAATGCAGGTTCCTGAAGAGTGGTATAAAAAGTTTGACACCATTAGTATTAAAGGGAATGAGCGTGAGAATGTAAATCATTCCAAGGCCGCTTATGCCATGGTTGAAAACATAGATCACAACCTTAAACGCATACAACAAGGACTCAAAGATAATGCTCTTGATAATAATACAGTGCTGATTTATATGAGCGACAATGGTCCCAATGGACACCGCTTCAACGCTGGTCTAAAAGGTACCAAAGGCTCTACAGATGAAGGAGGGGTTAAAACCAATTTCTTTTTAAAATATTCGCCCTTTAAAGGCCGAAAAATTGAGCAACTTGCCTCTTCCATTGACCTATTACCAACATTATTGGAGCTATGTAAAATCAGCATACCAAAGGGTATAGATGGTGTGTCTCTCATGCCTAGTATTTTAAGCAATGAAATTAAAGACAAAACACTTTTTCACTTTTGGAACAATCAACTCAGTGTTAGAACCAATGAGTATAAACTGGATGCTCAGAATGCTTTGTTTGAAATAGGTAAAGATCCCTTTCAAAAATTTCCTATTCAAAACGATTCTGTTTTTGCCCAACTTCAATCTCAAAAAGAAAAGTGGCTCGCCGAACATCTCTCGTCAACCCCAAAAAATAGACCTTTTAGTATTGCCAATGCAGCCGTATTTCCAGTTGTTTTACCCAGCAGGGATGCCTCATTTAGCCCTGAGATAAAAAGGTCAAATCGCTGGCCCAATGATTCCTATCTCGAACAGTGGAAATCCGCGTCAGACTCCATATTTTGGCCTGTCGAAAATTTCGAAACAGGTTGGTACTCTTTTACCCTGTACTATACAGCCCCTAAGACAGAGGTGGGGGTGCCTCTTAAAATCAAAAGCAAGAACGGCAGTGTACAACAAGCCATTAAAAAGCCCTTTGTCTCAGAGCCTATAGGAGCTAAGGAAGATAGAGTGCGTCGAATCGAGTCTTATATCAAAGACTTCTATCCCTTGCGTTTTAAAGACAGCTTGTTTCTAGAAAAAGGCTTAGACACTATTGTTCTTCACAGAATAAAAAGTGGAGAACACAGTATTGAATTCCAACAATTAGAGCTCAGCCGAAGGTCTAATCGATAGCGCTAGAATCGTAAACCACAACCTTTTTCCACAAATGGTTTGCCGACTCCACAAACTTTAAATGTGTCGGATCTACTTGGTAGGCCGCCTCGTCTTTAGCGTTGGCAAATGTCATCATATAGAGATAGGTGTAGCTGTTATCCACTACATCTCTTTGCTCTGTGGATGCAGGTCTACCAAGATGTGATTTTATCGCCTGTGGATTGGTGGCCATTAACTCTTTAATGGCTTTTTCAAAATCGGCACGGTTAGATGCATTATCCGGCTCATCGAGCCAAAATAAAACGGTGTGCACTAAAGGACCTTCCAAAGGTTCTGCTTGTGAGAATGCTGTTGAACTCATTGCAATAACTAAAATTAAAATGATTTTTTTCATAAGCTTAATCGATGATGGCCTGGTAAACTAAGGCTCTTAATTTTTGATGATCATCTACATTTTGAATAGGAATCACTTGCGTAAAATAAACTACGACAAGCTCTTCTTTAGGGTCAACCCAATAACTCGAATGGTAAGCGCCTCCCCAGCCAAACTCACCTACAGAGCCTAATTCACCTCTTAGGCCTAAATCTTTCGATATCGAATAGCCTAATCCAAAACCCATTCCGTTTTGCCAGCTGTACTCAATACCTCCAAGGTGATCTACAGTCATCAGTTCAACAGATTTTCGAGACAGAATTCGATGGTTATTGTAGGTTCCTCCATTGAGCATCATCTGCAAAAACTTCGCATAATCCATGGCAGTACTGACTAAACCAGCTCCTCCTGAGTAATTCTTACGAGGGCCCTTAACATAATGCCCTTGACTCTGCATGGTTCCGTCTTTAGGAGCTCGCTCTAATTTTTTGTCAACCATATTGTAGACCGTAGCCAAACGTTTTGCCTTGTTCTTAGGCAGGTAAAAATAGGTGTCGTTCATTCCTAAAGGATCTAAAATATGTTCACTTAAAAATTCCGCTAAACTTTGTCCTGAAACCACATTGACCAAAGCACCTAAAATATCGGTATTATAACCATAGACAAACTGTGTTCCCGGTTGTGCTTCATGTGGCAGCACCGCTATGCGTTTAATGGTTTCCAAAACCGCCTCGTCTCTGTGCGCAAAATACCAACCTTGCAGGTCTGCCTCTTCCCACTTATCTGCTGCAACTCCATATCCATAGCCAATACCCGCTGTGTGGGTAAGCAAATCACGAATGGTAATTTCTCTATTGGCCGGAACAACATCGTAAAAATCATCTTCGTTTTTAACAGCCACTGTACTGTTTTTAAATTCTGGAATGTATTTGCTAATTGGGTCGCTTATTAATAATAGCCCTCGTTCTTGTAACATCATCACCGCCGTACTCACAATCGCTTTGGTTTGAGAGGCTATACGAAACATGGCGTCTGTACCCATTGCAATCTCATTTTCTATGTCTTGCATCCCAATAGCTTCGTGATAAACGACTTGCCCTTTTCGAGCAATTAACGTAACTGTACCCGGTAATTGTCCTTGATTCACATATTGATGAAAAGTATGACTGAGGGTGTTCAATCGCTCAGAAGACATTCCTACAGCTTCGGCCTTATTTTCGACCAATTGTTGGCTAAATAAAGTCGATTGAACTCCCGCTAAAAGCAGGATAAATAAATATTTTCTCATTGTTTAATGATTTAGTTAGTCTAACTTGTAAGTTATGAAAAAGGTGTGAGATTTACTCCACAACTAAGCTTAAGCCATGAAAAAAATAATAATTTTATTAGCAGCACTTACCTCACTTATTGGCTGTGACAAAAAAGAACCTTTAAGCAGTTTTGCCCTTTTAAGTCAAAGTGATGGAGCTCAAAAAATCACCCCAATTTCACCCACTGAAAATTCTGCCTTTGACCTAGAAATTGCCATTGACTCCACTCAGCGTTTTCAACAGATGGATGGTTTTGGCTATACCCTGACTGGAGGCAGTGCCGCGCATATCTTTCAAATGGATGCAGTACCTCAAGACTCTTTGCTGCAAGCTCTTTTCGGAACCCAAAAAGGAGCACTAGGAATAAGCTATCTGAGGTTGAGTTTGGGGGCTTCAGATTTGGACGAATTCCCCTGGTCGTACAATGACCTCGATTCGAATCAAGAAGATGAAGACTTATCTGCATTTAGCTTGAGCAAAGATACTTTATACTTACTTCCTGTTTTGAAAAAAATAAAAAGCATCAACCCTAAAATACAATTGATGTCGTCTCCTTGGTCAGCCCCAAAGTGGATGAAGAGCAACCAAGACAGTAGAGGTGGAGAGTTACTCAAAAAATACTATTCAGCCTACGCCTTGTATTTCGCAAAATACATCAAGGCTATGGGAGAAGAAGGCATAAAAATAGATGCCATTACCATTCAAAACGAACCTCATCACCCAGGAAACAATCCCAGTATGTATATGGGTTCTACCGATCAAGCTGAATTTATCGGAGCTCACTTGGGCCCTCTTTTTGAAAAAGAAAACATTGATACCAAAATCATCATTTGGGATCATAACGCTGACGAATACAATTATCCTATTGAAGTACTCAATGATCCTGAAGCAAACGCTTATATCGATGGATCAGCCTTTCATCTCTATGCAGGATCCATTACTGCCCTTTCAGAAGTTCACAAGGCCTTTCCGTCAAAAAACCTCTATTTTACTGAACAATGGACAGGCGCTCCTGGCGATTTCGAACAAGATTTCAGCTGGCACTTTGAACAACTCATGATCGGGGCGCCAAACAATTGGTCAAAAGTTGTTTTAGAATGGAACCTCAGCAATAATCCACAGCTGCAGCCGCACACTGACCGAGGTGGATGCACTAGGTGTTTAGGTGCAATAACCATAGATCAAAACAAAGTAATCGCCAACCCTTCGTATTACGTCATGGCACATACCGCGCCTTTCGTTCGTCCGGGAGCCTTCAGAATTCATTCCACCCAACACGACAATGTGCCGAACACCGCATATGAAAATGAAGACGGTAGTATCAGCGTTTTGCTTTATAACAAAGATGAAAAAGAGCATACTATTCGAATAAGTGGACTCGAAGACTTTTTCACCTTCGCTGTACCGGCTCAATCTGCACTAAGTGTCACTTTTTCTAAACCCTAATGAACGAATTACAAATTGCTTTTAATCTCTACAACATAAATGACAATGTTGAATTATCACGTGTGATCAAGTTGAACATGCCAACTTTTTTTGACCCTGATGAAATTGAAGATTACCTTAGGTTCTTGAATGCCCAAAAGCAGTTTTACTTTACGGTGTATAATGAAAATAAAAAGGTGGTAGGAGGATTTGGGTATAGCCTTTTTTCATCTGAAAGAATTGCAAAAATAGACTGGATCTTTTTTGACCCTAAGATTCACGGCAAAGGGGTAGGAAGCAAGGCTGTTCGTTTTTGCGAATCGAAGATTTTACCACATAAAGCAGTAAAAAAAATTGTAATCACAACATCCCAAAAGACTTCTGCCTTCTTTGTGAAATTAGGCTATAAACTCGAAAAAACCCAAGCTGATTTTTGGGGCAAAGGATTGCACCTACACCAAGTCGTCAAATCAATTGGTTAAGCGCTAAGACACCCAATAAACCAGAAATTCCAATGCTGGTTTCCATCACCGTCCAGGTGGATAGCGTTTCTTTTATTGTAAGATTAAAATACTCCTTGAACAACCAAAAGCCTGAATCGTTCAAATGAGACAGCATCAAACTACCAGAACCAATTGCCAAGACCATAAGTTCTGGGCTCACATCAGTAGCACTGACCAGTGGGAGCACAATACCCGCTGCCGTAAGCCCTGCCACAGTAGCAGAACCCACTGTAAATCGAATAACAGTAGCGATAAACCAGGCAATAATAAGTGGAGATATACTGATGCCCTCTAACATCACACCAATTTCTTGACTGACTCCACTGTCGACTAAGATTTGTTTTAAAGCTCCTGAGCCAGCTATAATGAGCAACACCATTGTAATTCCCTTAATTGAATTGGCATAAATATCCATTACCTCTTTGACGCTTTTACCTCTGCGAATTCCCAAGACGTAAGCGGCGAATAATACTGTAATTAATAAGGCGATAACAGGGTTACCTATAAATTCAACAACAGTTGTGGTTTGGGCTGACAAGGTATTTAACTCTATAAGTACAGTGGCTATTCCAATAATGAGCACTGGCAGTAAGGTGGTGAACAAACTTATACCTAAGCTTGGCATTTCTTCTTTGGTAAAGACGCGACTCGCTTGAAATTCTTTAATTGGTCTGGCCTGAACCATTGGTAAAAAACGGACCAATACTGGTCCTGAAATCAGTATTGCCGGAATAGAAACAATAAATCCATACAACAAAGTTTTACCCAAATCTGCTTCAAACATCACAGATAAGGCTGATGGCGCAGGGTGTGGCGGTAAAAATCCGTGGGTAACCGATAGAGAGGCAAGCATGGGTAGGGCAACCTGAATCAAAGGCAGTCCTGTTGAAGCTGCAACTGTGAATACCAAGGGCACTAAAATGACAAAGCCTACAGAATAAAAGAGTGTAATACCCACTAAAAAGCCTGTAAGCATGACCGCTATTTTCGTATTTTTTACACCAAAATAAGCGACCAGACCTTCGGTAATTCGCTGGGCCGCTCCACTTTCTGCGACAAGTTTGCCGAGCATTGCACCAAAGCCTAAAATCATAACCAAGAAACCAAGAATATTTCCGATTCCTTTTTCTAGAGATCCAACCAACTGATCTAAGGGCATTCCTTGAAAGATTCCAATCCCTAAGGCGACCAGAATAAAAGAGATAAAGGTGTTTAATCTTATAACTGCTACAAGCAGAAACAACGCAAGAATACCAATTCCAACTACAACTAACGACATCTTTAAGCCCTATCCTTTAGGTGTTTTTTCTTTGGACAAATCGGTCTTTTTCGACTTGACGTGTTTCTCTAACCAGCGGTCCTGTTCCCAGATTAAATGTAGGATGGTTTCTTTGGCTCTATAACCGTGACTCTCCTTTGGAAACATCACAAGTCTAGTGGTGGCGCCTAATCCCTTAAGTGCATTGTAATAACGCTCACTCTGCATGGGGTAGGTTCCTGAATTATTATCTTCTTCTCCGTGCACCAATAGCAGTGGCGTTTTCATCTTATCGGCATGCATAAAAGGCGACATGGTATAGTACACTTCAGGTGCTTCCCAATAAGATCGAGGCTCACTTTGAAAGCCAAAAGGAGTCAGTGTTCTATTGTAGGCTCCCGATCTTGCAATTCCAGCTGCAAAAAGATTTGAGTGGCTCAACAAGTTAGCCACCATAAAGGCGCCATAACTATGGCCCCCAACAGCTACTCTATCTCGATCAGCATAACCCAATCCGACAACAGCATCAATGGCCGCCTCAGCATTGGCTACAAGCTGGGGCCTAAACGAATCGTTAGGTTCGGTATCCCCTTCTCCGATAATAGGAAAAGCTGCTCGATCTAAAACCACATACCCCTGAGTAACCCAATAAATTGGAGAGCCCCAAGAAGGATAAATAAATCGGTTTGGATTATTGGTCTTTTGAGCTGCGCTACTCTTGTCTTTATACTCTCTTGGATAAGCCCATAAAATCATGGGCAGCGGATCGGGGTTTGTCTTGTCATAGCCCGCAGGAGTATAGAGTACTCCGCTTAATTCTAAACCGTCTTTTCTCTGATAACTCACAAGTTCTTTCTCAACGTCGGCTAAAGCTTTAAATGGATTTTCAAATGAGGTCAATTGATCGAGTTCACTTTGCTGATCTAAATTGCGATAGTAATAATTCGGAAACTCCTTTGGTGATTCTATTCGAACATACAGGCGATTTTTATCGCTCTCATAATCCAAAATGCCCTCGTATTTATCGGTGTAGCTAGACTCATAAACACGACTCGCATTTGCATTGCTCAAGTTTAAACGGTCGACAAAAGGAAATTGGCCTTTGTCAGAAAATCCACTTCCAATTAAAAAAGCACTATTGCCCTCAAGGCTTAAAACGTAAGTATTGTATTTTGATTTTTGCGTCACAAATCGACCAGGGTCACTGTAAACGTCCTGATAGTTGCGATCGAAAATCAGTTGAGGAATTTGTTCAGATTTCGAAGGGTCAAATACATAGGTTTTAGTATTACGTGTGTTCCACCAACGATCTCTAATTACAGCCGTTCTATCATTTCCCCAAATCACATTGGAGATTCTGTTTTTAACCATGACCGTCATCTCTGGAGCTTCATTAAAAGGAGCCTTCCACTGGTAAAGCGCATCTCTATACGCTACCTTGTTTTGGGGGTCTCCTCCGTCTATGGCCTGAGTGAAATATAAGGTAGATGCTTTGTCTGCTCTCCAGGCTAGAGATCGTTTGCCCTTTTTTGTAGCCATAAAACCTTTAGGTCGAACTTCTTCTAAAGGACTATCATCAACAAGCTTGATGAGATTGGCGTTCATGTCGTAAACATGAGTTTCCAATGGAAAACGACTGTATGTAACCAAATACGAAAAAGGTTCTTTTAAAAAGCTAATCATCACATATTTGCCATCAGGTGAGATTCGAATAGCCCTGTACATTCGTGTATCCAAAAAAGAAGATGTCTCTCCTATTAAAGAGATTTTAAAAATATTAGCTCTTGTCAATTGTTTAAAATTGTACGCATCGCTCGGGTTCTTAATGAGGTCTTGATAAGTTCTGTTTTGCGCTTTTTCTCCGTTGTTTTCGGTAACCTTTGGTCCAGTTGGTGTTTTTTTCGAAGTGTCGATTAGGGCTTCTTTATCTTCTGGAACGACCTTAATCAATAGTTCTTTACTGTTCTTTAACCAGACAAATTGGGAGCCCAAACTCGCGTTGAGTTTAGCCTCGTATATGCGTTTGGCCTTTTGATGAGCTACATTTAATACCCAAAGTTCTACTCCAGTAGAAGTGGTGTGTGTCATGGCCACATGAGACTCGTCTGGCGACCATGAAAAATTAGCGAGACGCGGATTTTGTGGAAGACCTTCGACTTGAAGTCTTCGCTTTTTTTGTTTTAAATCGACAACTTCAACCTTGGTGTAATAGGTTGTTCGACTTCCAATATGGGTATTAGGATCTAATCTCAGTCCCGCAATTCTAAGTTCAGGCTGCGATAGCTCTTCTATACTTTTATAGGTTGGCCTATAGGCAAAGACCATGTGTTCGTCTTTAGAATCTCTAAGAACAGTAGGCGCCAAATCGACGTCAATTAAATCGTTCAGGGCTTTTTTAGGAGTTTGATAGCCCAAATCTTGTTGCGCAAATAGCCCAGTGCAAACAAGAGTTACAAAAAGCAGGGTAAGTTTTTTTCTCATGACAGGTTAAGTTGAGTTGTTATGAAATTACAAAATTCTTAAATCCAATACTGGCGATAAAGCATTATAATACGTCTATCTGTCTACTGTATTTAATAGACAGTGTTTGATTGTTTATTTGATCGATCCAATCTTTGTCTTTCACAATATTCAGTACCACATATAAACCTGCATTTGCTTTTTGAAGCAATCCAAATCTGGCATTTAAAGAGGTGACATTTGTGATATTATTATACTGTACCAGACTTTGAACAAACATCTTAGGAGTAAACGAATAGCTCAATCGAGCTCCTGTAATTAAAGCGTTCACATCTCCATTAAGCAATCTTAAATCAGAGTAAGTCAGGTTGATGTTGGCCGAGAGCTTATTGCCAGAACGAATATTCATGGTGTTTGACAATTGTATTCGATTTCCGCCGTAATATCCTCCAATAAAAGTTCTATTGTAAAAGTTAATGGCCTTGTTCGGATTCGTTATCAAAACAAACTGTAGTTCTTGATGATTGTATTCTCCAACGGGAACCTCAACTCCAGTAAGTGAAAAAGGCTCAAAAACACCCTCTGTTCTAAAATTAATTCCAGTGTGAATTTCAAAGCCGTTTGGCCAAACCCAGTGATTATCTACATGTAAAAAACTACTGATTAAACGATTGTCAAAGTCGTAATAGCTAAACCCATAAACATGTGGTCGAACTTCGAATATAGGCCCCAGGTTTTTGGTTCTCCACTGTTTAAAAATCAAGAACTCGGGCTTTTTAAAAGAGGAGCGCAATAAAAATCCTACTTCAGGATTAAAGCCTTCTCCGAGTTCGGTATAGCCCAGGGTTACTCGCCAACCATCCCAGTTGTAATTTCCTTTGAATTGATAGGCATGCTCACGTTCACGATCTTGAAGCCCATTACTCTTTGCAATAAAACCTGTTATATCTGCTTTTTTACCCAGCCCTAATTTTCCGTCTATCGCAATGACGTTGTTAAAATTTTCTGAACCGGCACCTACGTCGTTTTTACCAACTACTATAGCGCCTAAAGACGAACGGCTTTTCGAAAAATCATGATTGACTCGAGCAACTGAAAAATTAGTTCTAAACCCGTCTTCTCCTACGGCCTCAGTTTGCATGCCCAAAAGTCCAACATTGGTTTGTCCTACCTTACCAGAAATACGACCCCCTCCAATAATTGGTACTACTGAGCCGTTTTCGCCGATTCCAATTCTTCTGCTGAAAAACAAGTCTACCTCACCTGGGCTTCCTACTGAAAATTGTCCTGCATTTTCTAAGAAAAAAGCGCGTTTTTCTGGAAAAAACAGATTAAAGCGATCTAAATTGATCTGCTGTTCATCGACCTCAACCTGAGCAAAGTCTGTATTGTAGGTGAGGTCTAAAGTCAACCCTGGAGTTAAACTGTATTTAAGATCAATTCCAGCGTCTCCATTGGTTTGAGAGCTGTTATAAACTCCAGCATTATCTCTGATTTCTTGACCGATAACATAGGGGAAGAGCTTTAAGTTTTTTGGGTTTCTAAGCTGCATACCATTCATTTTTCCCGCCATAGAAACGCGCTTGATTTCAAACCCAAGAGGCAGTGTCGCCCAAAAAGCAATTTCAGTGTTTTTAGCGATATTTCTTTGAAAATTAATTCCCCAAGTTTTGTTTTGACCCGATAGGAATCGTATAGATTTCATCGGTATTTCAAACTCAGCACTCCATCCGAATTCTCCTTTTTGAGTGACCACATTCCATGAAGCATCCCAGTTGAGGTTGGTTCCTCCAATAACTCCTCCCTGCTGACGTCCAGCTCGTGAAAAGTTTCCATCACCTTCGTTATCAATCTGTGCATCGTACTGTTTAGCATCTGGGTTAGTTCCGAACAAAAACCCATTTTGTTGGTCATTATAAGTGTCTATAATAAACTGAAAACTATCCTCGTCGTTGAGCTTAGCGTCTCTTCGCGAATCAGAGACTACGATACGCTCTGGGGTATTGTCGTAACAAACTACAGCGACCAAAAAAGAGTTATTTGTATAGGCAACCCTGATTTCTGTTTTTTCACTTACAGCTGCTCCAAAGTTAGGTGTGACTTGAGTTAGATTAGTAATGGGGTCAATATCTTGCCAAACGGGATCGTCTATAACATTTCCGTCTATAACAGGTTCTAAAGTTTTTAAGGCTGCCGGAGCAAAAGACGGTCGCTCTTTAAAATTATTTTGTTGCGCATTAATGTATTGTAGGCCTGTCAATAAGAGCACAAACCCGAATAGTCTTAGTCTCATGTTTCGCAAATAATTAGTCGTAGTGGTGAAGATAGATTTTTTTTGCCAAAAATTTATTCGACACCTAAAATAGTCTTGTATTGCTTTTGCATTGACTTCAGCTGACTTAGGCTATCTGTTGCTAAGTTTTGCAGTTGCCCTATATCTGTTTTTAAATGGTACAACAAAGGAGTCTCACTGTTGCCGAGTTCAATGTTGGTAAAACGACTCACTGCACGACGACCCGTATAGGGAGGAATGTACACCCAGTCTTCGGTTCTCAGTGCCGTTCGACCGCTAGCCTCGATAATTAAATCCCTACGCCCCGCCTGTGATCGACCCAATAGGGTTTGATGCAAATCATGACTGTCAGCAGTGCGTTCTTCGCTATTGACTATCGCGGCCAAAGAAGAAAACAAATCGAGTTGACTAATAAGTGAGCCTGAAGTTCCGGTTTGGATCTTTCCTTTCCAGTAAGCTACAAATGGTACATGAGTACCCGCGTCAAAAAGACTGTATTTACCTCCTCTTAGCGGCCCCCATGGTGTGTGATCGCCATTGCGTTCGACAGCTTGATCTACATATCCGTCATTTAAAACCGGCCCATTGTCGCTTGTGAAAATAACAAGAGTGTTTTCTAAAATGCCTTCGGTTTCTAATTGTGCTAGTAATTCTCCAATAACCCAATCGGCTTCAGCAATGACGTCACCTCTCGGACCAAGGTCTGTAGCTCCAACAAATCTAGGGTGAGGCGTTCTTGGAACATGTGGTTGTTGCATAGGATAGAACAAGAAAAAGGGCTCCTTTGAATGGGCTGTGATAAAGCTTTTGGCCTGATCTAAAAATGCATCGGCCATATCGATATCGCTCCATAAAGCGTTTTTTCCGCCTTTCATAAACCCAATTCGAGGAATACCATTGACAATGCTGTTGTTGTGCCCGTGATCCCACATGACTTCTAAAAGTTCGGGATGTGTCAAAGCCGTTGGCACCCCTTCAAAATTCGTTTTATAATCCACTTCTATGGGGTCGTCTTCTTCGAGGCCAACCACATTGCCGTCTTCGATATAGACGGTTGGAACTCTATCCTGCGTAGCAGCTAAAATATAAGAATAGTCAAACCCCAACTCATTTGGCCCTGGCGATATGGTCTCGTTCCAATTCACATCTCCATCACCTAAACCTAAATGCCATTTCCCAATTATAGCCGTATAATAACCTTTAGATTGCAGCATTCTTGGCAGGGTGGCCTGAGCTGTATCAATTATGAGGGTAGCAGTGCCCGGCAAAATTCGCGCACGCTTTTCTCTCCAAGGATAAACTCCTGTGAGTAAGGCATATCGACTTGGCGTACAGGTTGCCGAACTCGAATACGCATTGACAAAGTTCAAGCCCTCATTGGCCAAGCGGTCCATATTTGGTGTGCTGATCGCCTTTCCTCCGTTAAAGCCCACGTCTCCAAATCCTAAATCATCCATATAAATCACCAGAATGTTTGGAGAAGTCTCTTTTGAAGTAGGTTGACATCCAAAGGTGAAAAGCAGTAAAAGCGAAAAAAATAAAAAGATTCTCATTATATTGACTGTTAGTTATTCTGTTTTGAAACATTAATTTAAAGAATTCATTTTAAACTCCTTACCTCTTTTCTTATGGGCATGAATGCAATTGAACTCAGCAGTCGAATAAAAAGTTTAGGTCTCAGTTTACCTCCAGCTCCTAAACCTCTTGGAGTATATAAGCCATTTGCCATTTCAGGCAACCATTTATACGTCTCAGGGCATGGGCCAGTTCTCAGTTCTTCTGAACTCATCAAAGGAAAAGCCGGCTCAGATTTAGATAAAGATGGGGCCAAAGAAGCGGCTCGTCAAGTAGGCCTTACCATGTTGTCTACTCTGGTGACCTATTTAGACCCCGGTATTCGTATAACAAAGGTTGTCAAAGTGCTGGGAATGATCAATTCAACCCCAGATTTCAATGAACATACCTATGCCGTTAATGGCTTTAGCGAATTGCTCGCAGAAGTCTTTGGAACTGAAAGCGGAATCGGTGCTCGCAGTGCTGTTGGCATGATGCTTCCTCAAAATATCACCGCAGAAGTAGAAGCCATTTTTGAAATTGAACACTGAAATGGAGTGGTACCAAATTAAGCATAGTGAAGAGCTCTCTAGCCCAGCTCTTGTGGTTTATCCAGAGCGTGTTGAGCACAACATTCAAGAGATGCTCAACATAGCTGGAAGTGCAGACCGACTTTGGCCTCATGTCAAAACCCATAAAATGGGGGCGATAATCGCCCTCCAAAAAAAGCAGGGCATCACTAAATTCAAGTGTGCCACAACCTCAGAAATGCTACTGCTCGCCAGAGAAGGTGTCGATAAGATTCTCTTGGCCCATCAGCCGAGTACAGAAAAAATAAAAACACTTTTGAGCGCTCAAAAAAAGTTTTCGTCTACCGAGTTTTCAACCCTTTGTGATAATTCAGACAGTCTTGCTCTTTTTGAACAATTGTCACATGAACATCAACTGAAATTATCACTTTGGATTGACATCAACAATGGCATGAACAGAAGTGGAATAGTGCCAGAAGAAGCCTTTGAGTTATACTCAAAAATCAAATCTTCACCTAACTTGACTTTTGCCGGGCTTCACATCTACGACGGACACATCCGTGACCACGATTTAAATCAGCGCATTGCAAACTGTCAAGGCCACTTTAAATCGGTTGAAGCCCTGATTGCTAGAATAGAAAATGAAGAACAGCAGGCAGTCAAACTCATTACCGGTGGCTCTCCAAGTTTTTTGCCTCACGCTTTAAGACAGGATAATTATTTAAGTCCTGGAACCACCTTATTATGGGATTTGGGCTATCAAAAGATATGGGCCGAATCTCCTTTTAAACAGGCTGCCCTTATTTTGACGCGTTTAATCAGCAAGCCAGCGCCATCCATTTATTGTTTTGACTTAGGCCATAAGGCACTTGCCTCTGAAATGCCCATGCCGAGGGTTTCAATCATTGGATTTGAAAATGCACAGCACATCGGGCAAAGTGAAGAACACCTCATCCTAAAAACAGCATCTCCCATAGATTGTAAAGTGGGTGATTTGTACTATGCGATTCCCGTTCACATCTGTCCAACTGTTGCCAAATACAATGCGGCATATGTTTGTAGCGAGCATGAGATCAAAGAAGTCTGGCCGATTGAGGCAAGAGATTACTTAATTCACCCTCCTCTATGAAGTTTATTATTGACGCCCATTTAGATCTTTCTATGAATGCCATGGAATGGAATCGTGACCTGAGACATGAGGTTTCATACATCCGTAAAAGTGAAGCCGGATTAAAGGATTTTCCAGATCGCGAAAAGAATACAGTTTCATTTCCGGCGATGAGAAAAGGAAACATCGGCATTTGCGTTGCAACATTAATTGCTCGCTACGTTAAGCCAAACAATCCGCTTCCGGGATGGAACTCTCCCGAACAAGCCTGGGCGCAAACTCAGGCCCAACTCGCTTGGTATAGGGCAATGGAAAAAAACGGTTCTCTAGCTCAGCTTAAATCAGCTGCAGCATTAAATCAGCACTTTGAAAACTGGCAACAAGAAAAAGAAATGCCATTGGGCTATATATTGAGTCTCGAGGGCGCAGATTCAATTGTAAGCTTAGAACATCTAGAGCTGATGTACGAAGAAGGTTTACGTGCTATAGGAGCTGCGCACTATGGACCTGGAACCTATGCACATGGTACAGATTCAGAGGGAGGAATTGGACAAAAAGGCAAAGATTTGGTAAAAAAAGTAGAAGAGCTAGGCCTCATCTTAGACCTCACGCATCTATGTGATGAGAGTTTTTGGGAGACCTTAGATTGTTATGACGGACCCCTCTGGGCAAGTCATTCAAATTGTAGAACGCTTGTTCCTAATCACCGACAATTCAGCGATGAACAAATCAAAGCAATAGTCGCAAGAGAAGGCATTATTGGCATGGCCTTCGATGCTTGGATGATGATTCCTGATTGGAAGCGAGGAGTAACAACCCCTGAAGCCTCAGGGCTTAAAATAGAAACCATCATCGCCCATATCGATCACATCTGTCAATTGACCGGCAGTAGCGAACACCTGATGCTTGGCTCTGATTTAGACGGTGGTTTTGGAAAAGAACAATGCCCTTATGATTTAGAAACGATTGCCGATTTGCAAAAACTAGACGATCTTCTAAGTCAAAAAGGATATAGTCCCTCAGACATTGACAATATTCTCTACAAAAATGCGCTTCGTTTTTTAAGTACGCATTTGCCTTAAACTTTTTTGTTTAACACGTTCATTCTGTTACCTTTAAATTGATAACCTAATGAACAACAAACATGAGAAACCCAAGAGACATTGTTAAAATAAGAGTGCACGACGGTATTGTAGGTTTAATTTACCTCGGCTCTGTAGCCTTGGCCAATGAATTTGGCTATAATTTTATTTTTGTTGCTGTAGCCGCCGCAGTGCTTCAAATTCTTAGCCCGATCACAAAGTTCTGTCCAGTATACACCATACTAAATAAGCTGATGCCCGATACTACGCCCATGCAAAATGGGAGCAGAACAGAGTAGTCTTTTTATTCAGGAGCGATTTCGACAATCATTTCAACTTCAACAGCGATCCCTATCGGCAGAGAATTCATGCCAACGGCTGATCTTGCATGCTTGCCTTTTTCTTGAAAAACCTCAACCATCAAGTCAGAAAATCCGTTGATGACCTTGGGCTGATCTTGAAATTCTGGGGTACAATTTACCATTCCCAGTACCTTGACAATTCGCTTTACTCTGCTAAGATCGCCTAGTTCATTTTTTAAAAGCGCCAAATGGTTAATTCCTGTAAGGCGAGCGGCCTGATATCCCTCTTCTAAGCTGAGGTCTTCTCCTACCTTGCCTTGAATGTAAGAGCCGTCAGTTTGCTTTGGTCCAGTTCCAGACAAAAACAACAAATTGCCTGTTTGAACCACACTGACATAGTTCGCCACAGGTGAGGATGGCTCGGGCAAATCAATACCCATAGCAGCTAATCGCATTTCGGGAGTTTCTGTGTTTTCAAATGTAACCGCTTCTATTTCTTTGCTCATGCATGAACTCAAAATAAGGAGTCCTGCCAAGATAAAATTTCTCATACGTGTTTTGATTTATTGGTTTTTGATGTTTAATGTATTTTGTCTTTCAGTATTCAAGGTAAGTTTTGTAACGTCTGGTCTCGAATAATGTCCTACAGGATCAAAGTTTTGTCGTTCTTCAAAGACTCTTTTCAATTCAACTTCGCTGTAAATTAATCCTTCTTTGTGAACTACCGGCTCAACCAACCATTCTCCGTTTGGGCCTGCAATTGCAGAGCCTCCATCGGCTAAAATAGCAGGGGCCTTGTCCATTAAGTTATCGTAATAAGGGGTGTCTTTAGGAAAGTCTTCTTTGCGCATTAAGCTTGATACCGAAACCACATAAGACCTCGACTCTCTTGCGATAAAACGCGTGATGTCTTTGGTGTTGTGCAGTCCTCCTGGCCATACTGCAATATGCAGGTTTTCTCCCTGTGCATAAAGTGCTGCCCGTGGAAGAGGCATCCAATTTTCCCAGCAATTGAGTCCACCAAGGGTAAAGCCATTTAAATTGTGAACCCGTAATCCGTTTCCGTCGCCTGGGGACCAAGTCAATCGCTCATCATAGGTAGGTTGCAATTTTCTATGGACGGATTGTGTTTCTCCTTTTTGGTCAATGTAAACCAAGGAACAGTAAAGGCTGTGCCCTCCTCTGTCAGCAGCTCGTTCAATAATACCTAAATACACGGCAATTTTAAGCTCTTTAGCCAAAAGACAAATGTTCTTGAGATCTCCACTTTCAATTTGAATAGCGTTCATCGCATAGTGAGCGTAGAGTGATTTGTTAATTGGTAGTTCCCACTTTGCCCCATCGCTAAGGGCCAACCAAAAGGGATATCCAGGAAGAAAACCCTCGCCAAACACAATCAAATCCGCTTTTTCTTGTGCAGCCTCGCGTATCGCCTGTTCTGCTTTTTCAATGGTCTGACTCTTGTTCAACCAAACCGGTGCCAACTGCGCCATTGCAATCTTGAGTTCACTCATTTCTTCCAGGATTTAAAATGAAGTTACTAAACATTTTTCTTCTCCTAAGCAAAGTTTGTATCTCCTTTGAATTTTATACCTTTTAAGGTACTTATTAGCTGTTCAATGAAAAAAACCTTTACACTTGCGCTTCTTTTACTCTTTGGTTTTTCACATGCCCAAGACAAAATGAGCTGGTTTGAAGAGGCCAAACTTGGCATCTTCATACATTGGGGAATTTATGCAGTAAATGGAATTAGCGAATCTTGGTCTTTTTACAACGGATATCTTTCGCATGAAGATTATATGAAACAACTGGATGGCTTTACTGCTGAAAAGTACCAACCCAAAGATTGGGTAAAAATGATCTCGAATAGCGGTGCTAAATACACCGTAATCACCTCAAAACACCACGATGGTTTTGCCCTGTGGAATTCAAAACACGGAAACCTAAATGCCTTTTCTTCAGCTAAGGCAAAGAAAGATGTATTAACCCCCTTTGTGAAAGCCGTTCGTAAAAGCGATTTAAAACTTGGAATGTATTTTTCGCTTCCCGACTGGTCTTATGAAGACTATACGCATCACACCAATAAAATTAGGCGCTACCAAATCGCAGCTGATACTTTGCGCTGGAATAGGTATTTGAATTATATGAACGCAAAGCTGGACGAACTCAGCCAAAATTATACTCCTGATTTGTGGTGGTTTGATGGCGATTGGGAACATTCATCTGAAGAATGGAGAGTAGACGAAATTAAAACCAAACTGATTGCCCAAAACAAAAACAGCATTTTCAATTCTAGGCTCAATGGCAAAGGAGACTACGAGACTCCAGAAATTGGAATACCCGTGATGGCTCCTCGCTCAAAACATTGGGAACTTTGTGTCAGCATTAACGATTCTTGGGGGTATCAACCCAATGACAATAATTATAAGACCCCCATGCAGGTTATTGATCTTTTTGTAGACACCCTCAGCAAGGGAGGAAACCTGCTCTTGAATATTAGCCCCAAGGCTGACGGTAGCATTCCTGATGCGCAAAAAAACGTACTCAATGAATTAGGTCGCTGGATTAAAAAGCATCAAAGTGCCGTTTATCCCACCCAAAGAGGAATTCCTTACGAGCATTTTTATGGGCCAACAAGCTTGAGTAAAGACCGCAAAACCCTCTATCTCTATCTCAGAGACATCCCAAAAGACGGGAATGTTGTCTTAAAAGGAATCAGCAATAAAATCAACAGGGCCTATGTGGTAGGTCAGGGGGCTATTCTAAACCAACAGACCATTTGCACGGTGTATTGGAATAAATATCCTGGGCTCACCTATATCGAAGTTCTCAAAGAAAGTATCGACCCCTACTACACCGTTATTGCCGTACTACTCGATGATGAAATTGAGTTGTATCGAGAACACAATGGCGCTGTTGAACAGAATTAAAAATCCTTATAGTTCCACTGCCCTCGATAAGTGCGATCCAATAACATAGAAGCGCTTCTGTCATTTTCAAAAGTTTCGCTCTTTGGATTCCATTTTAAAGAATGTTCAAGATCGTAAGCAATATTGGCTATGTTACATATGGATGCGGTTCGGTGTCCAATTTCAACATCACAAATCGGCATCGAACGGTCTCTTATCGCATTTAACCAATCGACAAGGTGGTTCTCGCTTTTGTAAACGCGATTCTTATCCCTTCGCTTAAGTGGTGTTGTCGCTAAGTCTTTATTGGGAAATGTCTTGAGATAACTACGGCTGACTTCAAGTCGGCCTTCTGTTCCATTAAAGCGAATTTCATTATTTCCCTCACCCCATTTGGTATGCTCTACTTTGATGCCGCTCTCGTAAGTATAAGTCAGGCCAAAGTCTGAACGCTCTTTTGGCGGTTCAAAAAGGATGGGGCCAGAGTGATCCATATCTAATGCCCATTGCACAATATCGAACATATGAGCGCCCCAATCGGTAACCATTCCTCCTCCAAAAGGTTTATAATGTCTCCATTGTCCCCAGCGCTTATCATTTAAAGGGCATGCCAAATCTCGGTGATACCCTCTATAAGATGCAGGGCCAATCCAAGCATTCCAATCGATATTATCTGGGATAGGTTGTGAAGGTAAATCGCAAAATTTATAAGGCTCCCCGATTGCCACCTTAACCTCTATGATATCACCAATATATCCGTTTCGAATCAGCTCAACTGCATGTCTAAATCGATCCCAAGAACGCTGCATACTACCCGTTTGAAAAACACGCTGGTATTTTCGAGTAGCATCGACCATTGCTCTTCCTTCAGCAACAGATGACGAGAGTGGTTTTTCACAGTAAATATCCTTACCCATTTTTGCCGCATCCACCGCCATTTGTGCGTGCCAATGGTCTGGTGTGGCAATCACTACCGCATCTATATCTTTTCGCTCTAATAACGCTCTGTACGAAGTAAAATTCATTAGGTTGTGAAGGGACTTTTCACTCTTGCGTAACTCTTTTTTCATCATGTCTTCAAAAAAAGTGAGCTTTTCAGAATCGACATCGCTTGCCGCCATGACCGCCGCCTGCTCATAATTTAAAAAGTTGCGCATTAATCCTTGACCCTGTTTCCCGAGACCGATAAAACCCAGTTGAATTTTATCATTAGGGCTAGTGCCTGAAAAGCCCAGAACATGACTTGGCACAATACTGAATACAGAAGCTGAAGCCGCTGTTTTTTTAATAAACGTTCTTCTTTTCATCTATTTTAATTTAGTCGTTGTTCTTTCAAGATAATAAAGAATTTCATGTGAAAAAGGAGTGACAAGAAATAATCATTAACTTGATATTCAACTAACTAATTATTTAAACATGCGTTCTTTTCTAATTGCTTTTACAGCGCTTTTCATATGTACTCAAGGTCTAGCACAAAAGACCAGAGTGTACGACTTAAAACTCGAAGGTCAAACCAATCCCCTGGGCATATCGAGCTCTTCTCCGAATTTTTCTTGGAAAATCGACTCTGATTTAAATAGTGTCATGCAGACACATTATCAAATAATGGTTTCTAAAAGCGCTTCTTTTAGAAATAGTGAACTTGTCTGGGATTCACAAAAAATCGAAAGCGATAAAAGTCAGTACTTAAAATACAAAGGCCCAAAACTAGTGGCTAATGAGCGGTATTTTTGGAAAGTCAGGGTGTGGAATAGCAAAGAAAAAAGGCCAACTACAAGTGTCTTAAATCATTGGTCCATGGGCTTATCCACTAAAGATTGGACAGCCAAATGGATCACACAAAACGAAACAGATAATAGAAGTCGAAAAAGCCCTTATTTCAAAAAAGATTTTTCAACCTCTCAAAAGGTTCAATCGGCCTTTTTGCACATCAGTGCTCAAGGCATGTACGAAGCTTACCTCAACGGCAAAAAAATAGGAGATGATTATTTGACCCCAGGCTGGACGGCATACAACAATCGCATTCAATACCAAACCTATGATGTAAAAGAGCATTTAAATGAGAATAACGCACTTGGCGTGGTCTTGGGAAGCGGATGGCACAGAGGTTATTTGGCTTGGTCAGACAATAAAAACACTTATGGCGATGACGTCTCGTTTATTGCACAACTCATCATTACCTACCAAGACGGAAGTCAAGAAGTAATTGAATCTGATACAAGTTGGAACTACAAACACGGCGCTATCATTGATTCTGAACTTTACGATGGTGAATTCTACAACGCCCTTCTCGAAGACAATTGGTGCACCTACGGTATTCCCCTACAAAATAATCGAGCTGCAGTTTTGGCCGAAAATGTTACAGAGCGATTAGTGAACACACACAACGAGACCATCAAGGCACAAGAAATACTAGATGCTATTGAGTTAATCACCACCCCCGAGGGAGACCAGGTCTTAGATTTTGGACAGAATTTAGTGGGGTGGATTGAGTTTTCTGATGTCGGTCAAAAGGGCGACACCTTGCGCTTATATCACGCTGAAATACTTGACAAAAACGGTTCATTCTACACCGAGAATTTAAGAGATGCAGACCAGTTAAACACCTATATTCTAAATGATGATTCCGAAAAAATATACCGCCCTCATTTTACATTTCAAGGCTTTCGATATGCTAAGGTAGAAGGCATTACCAAAATAGATCCTTCAAAGTTTAAAGCCGTTGCCTTGTACTCAGATATGCAAACAACAGGGCATTTTGAATCCTCAAACCAAAACATTAATCAGCTTCAGCAAAACATCTTATGGGGCCAAAAAGGAAATTTTTTAGATGTTCCTACGGATTGTCCTCAAAGAGACGAGCGTTTGGGGTGGACGGGGGATGCTCAAGCCTTCTACAATACAGCCAGCTTCAATATGGAAGTCAAAAACTTCTTTGACAAATGGTTAATAGACCTGAGTTTAGATCAGCGCCAAGACGGCTCTGTTCCATGGGTGATTCCAAATGTTTTAGGAGAAAACTCCGCAGGCTCCGCAGGTTGGGCAGACGCAGCAACTATAATTCCCTATAACCACTATCTCGCATACGGAGACATAGAACAGCTGGCGGCCCAATACGAAAGCATGAAAAACTGGGTGGAATACATGCATGTCAACAGCACAGACGGAAAGTATACTGGAGGATTTCACTTTGGTGATTGGTTGTTTTTCAAGCCCGAATACGACAATGATGGCCGCGCTGCAATTACCAATAAAGAGCTCATCGCACAATCTTTTTATGCTAAATCAACATCTATCATGAAAAAGGTCTCGGCAATTCTTGGCTATCATGATCAGGCGAAAATGTATGAAAGTCGATTGAAAAAAATCAAGGCTGTGTTTCTCGAGGAGTACATGACTCCAAATGGACGACTCGTCTCTGACACTCAAACGGCTTATGTGCTCGCTCTTGCTTTTGATTTGATTCCTGAACATCTCAAGGCCAATGCAGCAAAACGTTTAGCAGACAATGTAAAGAGTTATGACACGCATTTGACCACAGGCTTTTTAGGCACCCCTTATCTGTGTCATGTGCTTACCGATAACGGCTATGAAGATCTCGCTATAGCCTTGTTGTTACAAGAGACCTATCCCTCATGGTTATACCCTGTTACTATGGGAGCCACCACCATATGGGAACGTTGGGACGGTATCAAACCTGATGGATCCACACAGACCCCCACTATGAATTCATATAATCACTACGCTTATGGCGCGATTGGTGAATGGATGTACAAGGAGCTTTTAGGCATAAAATTGAACCCCCAACATCCAGGGTTTAAAAAATTTAAAATCAGCCCGCTTTTTGACAAGAACTTTGAGCACATCAAAGGACATCACATTTCCCCTTATGGGAAAATCGCCGTAAACTGGGAATCTAAGAATGAGCAACTACACCTAAGTGTTGTGATTCCAGCCAATACAAGTGCTGAAATTGAGCTTCCTGAAAATCGAAACTGGAAACTTAACTCTGCGAAAAAATGGCACACAACGACAGCTAGCTTTGAATTAGGTTCTGGAAGCTATGAATTAGTAGGAGATTTAAATCCTTAATTAGAGGATTGCATTTGATTGATATAGGCTTTGATCAATTCAAGGCCTTCTTGATGAACAACACTGCGGCCCAGTTCTGGCATGCGTATCGCGGGATCGACACTGGCCATTCTATAAGTAAAAATAGATTCTTCGGCTTTTTCGGGAACAATACCGTATTGAAAGTCGCCGGATCCTTTTCCTGCTGCTACAGGAGGTTTGTATATACCTCTCGCTCTCTGATCAGCCTGCTGATACTCCAGATAAAGACCTGAGTTTTTGGCGCTACCTCTTTTGGAATGGCAATGCGCGCAATTGGCATCGAGATAAGCGTGGGCTCGATTTTCTAAATTTCCGCTTGATACATCGTTCCATACCGGCATTGCAGCAACCTCATCTAAATTGTTCATTCCAATTAATCGTTCCTCTGTCTTAAAATAATTTAACTGGTTGATTTGCGCACTTATAAAGCTGTATTCTTTATTGAGTTGGGCGGCAGTCATTCCAACCGGTGAAATTTCATTGTCTATACTGTGACAATTTTTACATTGATTGTTATTTGGAACAACGTATTCAAAGGTTTTGAGCTTTCCATCTGTATGTCTGTAATTTATTGGAACAGCGCTTCCTGTATAGTTCAAATAGGCATCCGTTTGTTCTTCGTTCCAGATGTAATTTAAAGGAATCCATTTGCCTTCTCTGTTGAGGAGTAAGCGCGTTTCAACCAATTTTGAGGCATTTGTTTGGTCGTCCTCCTCTAGGTGTTCATACCTAAAGTTTTTTATCAAAATGCTACCGTCTTCAAAATGCATTGGCCCGTTCTCTTCAAAACGCATTTTGGTCGCATCAGGCAAATAGACAAAGCGTTCTTTTAAGGCGTAATTCGAAAAAAGCGGGGTGTTGATGTCGTAGGGATAAACGTCTGTTTCTGATTCTAGTTTTGAGAGTTCTCCTTTAAAAAACCCATAAGCCGATAATTGCTCTAACTCCTGTGAAACAGTTGAGTTTTGCAAAATTGTAGAAGAAACCTTTCTCGCTTTTGGAGGGATGTTTTTGTCTTCAGCGCAAGCGACAAATAACAAAGAGGTGAGTCCCAAAAAAAGATATGCTTTACTCGCCTTCACATTCAAACATATTAACATCCGTTGTAAATCCTTCAAAATCATTAGCCGCATCAAGGTATGCAAAGCTTGCTCCTTCATTATTTTTCAAACAAATTAAATGCGCCTGATCTTGAAGTTTTCCGTCATCGGCTATAATACCATCATATGTGATATCAGGAATTTTAAAGCCATTTTTAAACGCCCATAACAAACCAAAATCATTTGAAAAGGTGGGTAATAAAAATCGATTTTCAAACCTGTTTTCATAAGCGTAAACGCGGCCCGAATACGGATTGTAATCGAGGTCGTTTTTAAAGTCGACATCAATTCCTCTTAGGCCTCTGTCTTCAGCTTCATCAGAGAGCTCAGCATCTTCTTGTTCTAAAGCAAAAAGTTCATAACTCACAATAGACATATTAGAAGTCTTATGGTCTTTGATCTCATTGTCAAAAAGCGTTACATCTTTAGTGGCCATTACAATCACTCCTGTACCTTTAGGAACAGCGCTCACTATTGAACCTTTAACTGCAAAATTAGAAAGATTGTTATCGTAAACTCGGTTGTTATACGCCTTGACGTATCCGCCAGACATGGTTAATCCCGGCAAATTGAAAATGAGCAGTCCGCTTGTGTTATTGAAGACCTCGTTCTCATAAATTTCAACATTAGTGCTGTTTTCACTCTCTACTCCAGCCACATTGAAAAAAGCCTTGTTGTTTCTGATAATGACTTTGTCTGATTGCCCAACATAAATTCCCGCATCAGAGGAACCAATGACCTCGCTTTGCTCGATCAGTACATTTGTCGAAAGCACAGGGTACAGAGCGTAAGCCCCGTTTTCTTCTGAGACTTCTCCAGTCCAAGCCGATCTTATTCGCCTAATGATTAAAGTGTCTGTTTCGCTCACTTTCAAATTATCTCCAGCAGCGTCTTCGATGGTAAAATCCTCTAGAGTAATGTGCTGCGAATTTGTGATTTTTATGCCCTCTGCTCCAGACTTTTGTCCTTTAAAAGAAAGCACCGTTTTATCCATTCCCTTTCCCCTAATGGTCAAATGTTTTTTATTGTCTAAACTTAGGGATTGAGAAAATAAGAAATGCCCTTCAGGTAATTCAATAACTGAGCTGTCTTTGGCAAAAATGAATTCCTTTACCAGGGCTTCTTCTAAATCGAGATAATCACGCTCAGGCTCATAAGATGGGAGCTCAGAAGAAAGGCTACTAACAACCAAAATTATAAGTGCTATAGCCGCAAGGCCAAGTACGAGCTTTTTCATTTTTAAATAGTTAACAAGGAGCTTGAAGATACTAAAACTAAAACGGAAGAGCGTCTTAAGCACATGAGATAATTCCTCTTTTAGTTTTTAAGGTGTGAAAAGTATAATCGTCTGTTCAGCCGAGGTTCTTGCGCTTTTTGAAGACCGTGGCAGTTTCATTACCTTAAGATTTAATCTTAATTTCCGATGTGCCTGTTTATAAATTCGTAGGTCGCTTCTAAGGCATTCACCCAGTTTTGATGAAGAAGAAAGCCGTGAACCTCATCAGGAAAAACGAGCTGCTCAAAATAAACCCCTCTGTCTCTCAATTGTTCTGAAAGCACAACGGTCTCAGAAAAAGGAACATTTCTGTCATCATCACCGTGTATGAGTAGTACTGGACTTTTCCATCCATCTAGGTACGCCTCAGGAGAAGACTTAAAGGCAAGTTCAGCGATTTCTGGATAAAAACTTTGATGATACCATCTCGCAAAAGTTGGAAGTTCTGTATTCCAATTGTGCACCCCATGAATGTCGACACCAACAGCGAACAAATCGCTTCTACGAGCGAGTCCATGGGCTGTTAAATATCCTCCATAACTTCCGCCCCAAAGTGCAATTTTCTCAGGATCTACATCCGCTCTCGAGGCCAAATACAGCCCCGCACCTATTAGATCGTTAACTTCACTCGCTCCTGTGATTCCATAATTCTCTGCCTCTCTAAATTCTGTTCCATACCCAATCCCGCTGCGATAATTTATCATAATGGCGATATATCCTTGACTGGCAAAATACTGCTGAAGGGCAAAAGCATTGCTGTAGTATCCGCTGTAATGATAAGTTTGAAGCATCTGTCTGCGACTACCCCCGTGTAAAAACACTGTTGCCGGATACTTTTTTCGTTTATTATAGTTATTCGGATAAAAAACAGTTGCATTAAACACCCTTCCATCTGTAGCCGTAATTTCAATTACTTCGGGCGTCTTTTGTTTATCAAAAACTCTAGCCTGATTGCCGATAAGGTCTATTTTGTTTTTCTCAAGCTTAGCCGGTCTTGAGGTATGTTGAGCAGTAGTTCTCAAAAAAGCGAGTCCATTTGCTGTTTCCTCAGCGTTAAACTCTGAGCCCTTTCCTTTGGTTAACATCGTCATCTTGTGTGAAGACAAATCAACTCGCCCTATATGTCTTCTGTGAATGTCTCCAATGTTTGTCGTAACAAATAGCGATTGCCTGTCTCGAGAAAGGGAGTAATCTTCTACGATTCCAGCTCCTTTGATCAGTTCAGTGACCTTAGCTGTTGAAGTTTGTAAGGCGTATAAATGCATCCAGCCTTCTTTTTCCCAAGGAAACACCAATTCATCTTTAGAGATCCACTCCAAAGCGGCTCCAGGAAATTGTCCAAAAAACACAGATCCCATGCCTTGTTCTGCTTGCCAAACTTTCTTTGAAGTATGCTGTTCTAAATCAAATACGTGAATACTCCAGGGATGTCCGGTTTTTTGGGGTGTAAACGGTGGCACATCTTTGGCATTAGGTCTTCTTATAAAAGCAATAGATTGACCGTCGAGGCTCCATTCTGCAGAAAAATCCCTGTCTAAAGAAGGATTCAAAAAGTGTACTTTTTTCTTTTCAATGTGGTATACTCCAATATAAGAGTGGTCTCCTCTGGAACTTGTAAATGCAATTTGACTATCGTCAGGACTCCATTTAATGTCAGATTGACTCCCTCTTACTTTAAATAAGGGCTTTGCTTCAGGCTCAGTCTCCGTTAAATCAACAAGCCATACTTGACCTCCTTTTATGAAAGCCAATTGAAAACCATTGTGAGAAAGACTTGGTCTTGATCCAGCGGCAATTTGAGTCGCATCTACCTCCTTTAAAGACTGTATATAAATGACCTGTTCTGTGTTTTCTTGAAGAAGTGCTGGATTTGCCGCTTCACCTTTTCTATTTTTAGTGTTACCTCGAATAAAAATGATGCTCTTATCATCGGATGTGAATTGCAAGTTTCCAAGTGCTACACCCTGATCACCTTGGTATTTTGTAAGCTGCTTAACCGATTCAAAAGAGGAGCCATTAGCTACAAAAATATTGCGCTCTCCGGCACTATTATCTACCCAGGCTATGGTCTTACCGTCATTTGAAACCGTTAAATCAGTAGCAAAAGGGGCGTCTAAAATTTCTTTTAGGCTTTGGGATTGTAGACCAAAACCAAACAATACAAAAAAGAAAAAAAGAAGTCGTTTCATGAACATAAATTTGTTTTAAGATACAATTTTAAACCGTCCCAAAAGATGTGTTTCCACAGGTCAGTTCAAGCCTTTTAATTGATTGCTGACTATTTCTTAAAATTAAGCTAACTGTTCAAGAACATCCAAAAGTTATCTTTAGAACCATTCTATAGTGGATTATCTTTAAATGCGTTTATCATTTAAATCAATACAAGAAAAGATTGTAGAAACAGATAAAAAGTGTAAGGTTTTTTTAATGTTTTTGTGGTTTTTACCCTTTGGGACCCTATGGGTGTTAATCTTTATCATTATATTGAAACAAATCGAAAAACGTAACCGCAAACGGTTAAACAAGTCACAGAAAAACACTTTAGTTATAGCTTCTAACAGCTGTCATTAACTCGTATTATGGTTAGAGAATTTAAAAAAATCAATGGAGATTTTGTAGACGTAAGTGAGCACACAAAAAATATAATTTCCTCAAACCCAGATTGCGAAATTCATGTTGGGTCAGATTCTCAAAATTATAAGAACCAGACGACTTATTCTGTTGTAGTAGCGTACAGACTCGGAACTAATGGAGTTCATTATATCTATCATAAAGTCAAGGTCGAAAAGATCAAAGACCGCTGGACAAAACTTCTAAAAGAAGCGGAGTTAAGTATTGAAGTCGCCGAATGGTTAACTTCAAATGTAGGTGTTGACGTTCAAATTGACATGGATTTTAATGAAAATGAAAGCTTTTATTCCCATCGTCTTGTTCAACTTGCCAAAGGATGGGCTAATTCTTTAGGCTACAAAGTAAATATTAAGCCTAACATTCAAATAGCAACAAAAGCTGCTGATTTTCAGTGTAGATAAGTCAACCTAAAATTTGTGCCATTAATCACCTCGAGGTTTTACCTCAGCTCCACGTTCGTAAATTTCATCCATGTTCGTTTGGATGCTCGTGTCTTTTAAAAACGAATTCACATAACTCATAAATTCAGGTGCAAAACTTTCCTCTCTCATTTCCCAATAATATTGAAAACCTTTGCTGTCTTTAGCTGCTTTCATTATGCTTGCAATGGAATTATTTATTCTCGAGTCCAATGTGCCATCGTCGTCAAAATAATAGGCGTTTTGAAAGTTCAGCATAAGCGCATGAAGGTTGAGAACACATTGGAACCTTTCTTCTGGAGTAAGAGGCTCAGGATCAATAAAAAATTGATAATAAATGTGACTAGATTGCTCGTCGTTCGCTAACTCTGAATACCAGGTTGTGATTGAAAAAACAGTCTGGTTCGCATTAGAAGATCTAATAGCCTTGGCATTCTCCCTAAATTGAATAGCTGCATAAAGTAGGCTGATTATAATACCGGCTGAACCAATTATTTCAGCTATTTTGGAAAGCTTTTTAAGTTTCAATTTATTCTACAATTATATTATTCTCGAGTAAAATTGACTTAATAAAGTTACGCTTAACTTGCACTGGATCGCCAAAACCTGAGGTGTTACCCAAACTTGTTTCTATTGTTTCAACAAGTTGGTCAATACTAAGCCCATTTTGATACCCTGTCATCGTTTTACTGTAGTACTCTGCTAATCCTTCATGCAATTTTTGAACTTGGCTCTGGTCGCTTAAGCCACCGTGTCCTGGAATGATAATCGTGTTTTCATCACAAACCGAGTCAATCATTTCTAAATTAGAAATAAATCCTTTAATGCTTCCTCCGTTAGAAATATCAATAAAAGGCAACCCATACAAGACAAACGAATCTCCGGTATGTACAACATTAGAGTTTTGAAATTTTATAATAGCGTCTCCGTCTGTATGGCCATTACCAAAATAATATATCGATATTTCCTCTTTGCTTTCATGAAGGCTAAACTCTTTTTCAAAAGTTAGAGTTGGTAATTCGTTTTCTTCGTGTTTAGGCACATAAAAGTTGTCCAAGGCAGTATATATTCCACCGTATGCTTTTGTCTCCTTTTTTTGTCGGTCCCGAACATTATGATGAGCAATAATTGGTATATTTTGAGACCCGTAGGCACGGTTGCCGTCAGCATGATCATAATGGTAGTGCGTATTGATAATATATTTGATAGGTTTAACACTAACTTCTCTAACCGCCTCAGTAATCATGTCTTCAATAATTTCAAAAGAATTATCAATCATTATAACGCCATCATCTGTCTCAAATAGGCCAATGTTTCCCATTCCTGCTCCAAGTCCTTCAATCATATAAATATCATTTTTAACTGGAATTACTTTTAATATCATATTACTCTCAACAGAAGAAACTGTCTGATTATATTTCGCATACTTTTCTTGGGAAAAAGAAAGTGAAAAACAAATTAAAAAACATAATGTTGGTAGCTTATTCATCCTTGTTTACTTGTTGATTTTAATTAAAGATAAAATAAATCGCAAAGAAAAAAAACCCTCCGCTTGGGAGGGTAAAATCTATCTTAATTCCAAGAGGAACTTAATGCTGGCATTCTTTGATGATGTCTTGTTCTGTTTTCTTCAACTGACATCTGAAGCCTTTTATTGTCATCTTCATAGGAATCTTCACCGAATAATTCATTGTATTTTTCAACCACAACTGGGAATATTTTAGTATTTGCTTCATTTTCGTTTTTAAAATCTTTGTGGTGGTATCTTACCATTACCCAATTCCCGTCACAGCCAGAATTACAGTTTAATGTAGATACTCTGTTTGGCCAATTAGCTGCCTCTAAAGCTTTTACTAACCTTGTTCTATACCTCCAGAAATCCTTTTCTTTTCCTGGCTTAATTTTATAATATAAAATACGTCTATGATTAACTCTTTCTGCCCCTTCAGGAGAATAAGTTCCTTCTGCATTTCTTGAGAAAATTCTATTCCCTTCTGAAACATGTAGCTTCCCAGTTGTTTTAAGCCAGTAATCGTTACCAACTTTATCAATTTTATCAAATTCGCTTATTTCTTCTGCATACTGCATACGCACATAATTTTGTGCATAAGGGCCTGATAAGATTTTAAAGGTTATATATCGTGGCTGCCCTTCCTTGCTGTTGTACAACTTTGTTTTTTGTGCTACAGCGGCTTCGAATTTAGCAACGTTGTCTTGATCGACTTTAAGCAGTCTTGATTGAAAGAATTGTCCATTAACAAAAACAGTCGTAGACATAAACAATCCGAATAGAATTTTTTTCATTTTTATTAATTTATAGTTTAATATTTAAATATACAACTAAAATTTTAATGAAGAAGATATGATTATGTATATATACCTCCGGTGATTTACTTTATTTCAATGTCATTAGCAGGAAGATATTTTTGAATAATTTTTATCTTAACAATATGAAAAAATCAATTGTAACCATTCCGTTAGTTCACATTTTTTCTCTTTTAGTATTTGTTTTAATTACCAAAACTA
>NZIP01000057.1 GCA_002691645.1 Flavobacteriaceae bacterium | reverse complement strand
TCGACCGTACTAGCACCTAGCTACTGGTAGCCTAGTACGTAGTACGGTCCCGATACCGTTGTTAGATCTAAATACTTGTACCGGTACCTTGGTACTAGTAGGTGCTCTCTGTGTACACGTCCGTACCTTTAATCGAGGGAATCGGACTTTAGTGCACATTGGCTCCCTACGGGATCATTCGAGATAGTGGAGTATATATAGATATACTCACTTCTCCTATCCCCGAGGTCTCTATAGGACCTTTCAATATATATCCGGGCACTAGAGCGATCCTCCTTGTGGGTGGGATTTAACACTCCCCTCCAAGCTTGTGCGTGCGTGTGCACGTGCAAGGTTTCATGGCTTAGTGTTGGATGATGGAGACTCGTCCCCTTGTATTAGTAGACACACCGTTAAAAACCCCCTTCGGGGAAAAGGTATGCGGTCCACTAATTGTGGGGTGTCCCTCTTCTAGATGAGCGTGCCCGATTCCTTAGGCCCCTCGATGGGTGATCTCATCTTTTTTTTTCTTTTTTTTCTTTTTGAAGGCTCGTAGCCTTGCGTCGATTTGCTTTCGACGGGATAAGTGTTAACTTATCTCTCGGTGCGCTCATCGTTGTCCGACGAGTCTGATCCCGAGTCATCTTCCCTATCCCTTTTTCTCTTAAGGTGATAGTCCCGCAATGTGTGCGGTTTGAAGTTTGAAGCGGGTTCCCATGTGCTCTCTTCATAGGTATACCCCTTCCACTTCACGAGGTACTTCCTCGCACCGGTACTCGTGGTTCGGTGCGCCAAGATGGATTCGATCTCATATTCGTCATCCATTGTTGGCTTTGGGAATGGCGTCTCGCTCTGCTTGTGCCCTTTGTATGGCTTTAGCAGGCTCACGTGGAATATTGGGTGGATATTGCTCGCTTGCGGCAACTTCAGTTCATACGTAACTGGTGATGTTTGCCGAATGACCTCAAATGGTCCATAGTATCGAGCCGTGAGCTTCTTGCTCCTTCTATCCTTGTCCCATGGCATCGTTATGCCGTTTGTGGACACCCATACTTTGTCCCGCGGTTGGAATGACGAGGCCTCTCGCACCTTCGTGTTCCCCGCTTTTGCGCTCCACTCGGATGCTCTTAGTAGTTTCTCATGGACTCTCGATTCGATATCCCAAACCCTAGCGAGGAACTCTTGTGTATCCTCTCGCTGGTTGGTAGATGATCGTATTGCGGCATCCCTATCGAGTGGTAGGAGCGGTTCCCTTCCTCTTTCCACAAAGAAAGGACTAAAGCCCGTTGACCTAGCAACGGTGCTGTTCAAGGTGAACACAATCCTAGGCAGAAGCCTTGCCCAATTGGATTGGCGGTAGTCCACTCCGATTCGCAACATATCTTGTATGTGCGCTATCATCCTCTCAGTTTGTCCATCCGTCCTTTGGTGACGGGAGGTCGACAAACATATGGACGTTCCAATGTGTTGGAAGAATTCCCTCCAAAATCCTTCGGTCTTTGCCTTGGAGTTTGATGGAGTGAATCGTGTATCTCGGTCCGAGATTATTTCTGTCGGGACCCCGTTTCCATCGGGTCCTAAGATGATGTTGTTGACAAATAGCTCAGCTACGACTTTTCCATCCGCCTTCTTCCACGTAGGAAGGCAACGGACCTTCTTGCTGTAGCGGTCGACTACTACAAGGATAGCATCGTATAGCTGGCGACCCGATTTCGGTAACCCCGTCATGAAATCTATCGAGTAGTGGGTTCCGGGTCGTAGAGGTATTTGTAGGGGCATCATATGCCCTTGGGGTTTTCGTCTTCCCAATTTGAACCTCTGACACTTCTCGCATGTAGCGACGCAGTGTTCAACATCATCCCTCATCTTTGGCCAATAGGCTCTTCGCCTTAGCTCTTCGTAGGTGCGATTAGCTCCCAGGTGACACAATAGTGAGTTGCTATGTATCTCCTTTACCATCAGGGATCGGAGTTGCGATTCTCCGTCTTTCTCCTTTGGATGGCTGGGTACGCACACGCGCTCTCCTATTCCCGTTTCTCGTGGGTGAGACGCGTAGAGAAGTCCATCCCTGATGAGGTAGGTGAGACCTCTCGTTGTACCGTCTTTCGCATTTGATGGGGACGCGTTAGCACTCCGTCCGTCCCGGGACACGCTAGAACTTCGTATACCCCCCTCTTGCTTGGTCGGGTCGGTTGATCCGGTATATGTTGGTTTCTTGGCCGTCGCCGCGAAATCAACCTTCTCAACCTCCCCCGAGTCCAACTTTTTGGATCGGTTCCTAGTTCCTTCCATCCCTCTCATGCACTCGGCATAGATGTCCTTGAAATCGGGACACTTCTCATAGTGCTCGGGCTTGATTTGCACTATGGATTGGCGGTACCTTACCGCAGTGAACATGAGGGCCTCGTGGGGTAGGACACCATTGTCCCACCACAGCGGATCAGCCTTAATCGCGCGGTGCCCACCGTCGCGATCCGTGGAGTCCTTTATAGGCTGATTCATGCCGAGGAGACGCTCTTCGTCTTCCAAGTCATATACCCGCTCTTGAGCTGAGCGTTCGCCTTCACCTAGAGCGGCGCAATGATGTAGCACGCAAGCTTGAGCAACGTGGGGCTCCATGGTCGTCAACGTGGCTTTGCCACGAGCGAGTGGAGGGTCCTCAGATTGCCCATCTTGCGCTGCTACCATACGGCTCAAGACGTCGGCGAGATCATTATCTTTTCCTTTAATGTATTCGACTTCATAGTCGTATTCTTCGAGGGCTAAGGCCCAACGCGCTATTCTGCCCCCGGTCTCTTTCCCCTTCTTGAGGTACGAGAGACTCTTGTGATCGCTCAAGCACTTCACCGTNAATCGGGTGCATAAAAGATAATGTCTCAATTTGTCCAAGCAATGTTTGACGGCGAGGCATTCTTTCTCTCGTACGTCATAGTTGCGCTCGGCCGGGATAAGTTGCCGGCTTATGTATTGAACGGCGCAAGGTTTGCCATCGTGGTATTGGAATAGACATCCTCCAATAGCGTAATCGGAGGCGTCGGTTACCACGTATATTTGCTTAGACGGATCGAACTGGCGAAGGACAGGGTAGCGCGTTATCGCTTTCTTTAGCGCGAGTACGGCGTCACTTTGCCTTTTAGTCCACTTCTCGGGTGGAATCTTCTTGTCCTTACCCTTCAATAGCGCAGTTAGCGGTTCTGCCAAGTCGCTAAAATCGCTAATCCAGTTTCGATAAAACGAGATAGCCCCTAGGAAGGATCTCACTTCCGATTGGGATCTCTTGGGCTCTGGCATGTCGATTATGGCTTTAACCTTGTCGCCATCCATGAAAATCTTGTTTTGGCCCACAACACAACCAAGGAATCGTACATACTTGCAAAACAAGTTGCACTTGTCCGGGTTGAGATACAAGTTCTCTTTGGATAGCACGTCAAAGAGACCAATGAGGTGCTGGCGATGTCGATTCGCGTCCTTTGAGAAGACGATTATGTCATCTAGGTACGCCCCGCACCAACCTCGACACCTCACCCCGTCTTCATCAACGTAGGTGCCATCTAGATCGGAGGTCAGATGTACCTTGCGATACAACACCCCATGCCGATCTAGCTTGGTTTCGATGAACCTTTGGTAGAATTGAGCTGAATGTAGCAAACCCATTGGCACGACTCGATATTGGAATGATCCGAGTTCACATGTGAAAGCCGTCTTATGCTTAGTGGCCGGGTCTAGTGACGCTTGCCAATAAGCCGCACGAAGATCCAAACAACTCATATACTTGGATCCCTTAAGCTTTTCGAACATGGCCGAGAGATCGGGAATGTAGTAGTTTTCCCTCTTTGTGCGTTCGTTGACTTGACGAAGGTCAACTACGAAGCGGTATCCCTTCCCATTTGGTTTGGGGATGATTAGTACCGGAGAGCAATAGTCGCTCGTACTCGGTTCAATCCACTTCTTCTCTAGCATCTCTCGGATGAACTTCTCCAACTCAGGTATCAAATGCCTCGGCATCTTGTATTGCCGATGTGGTGGTGTGTTGGAGACTCCGTCTTTGTCTCGAATAGTCAAGACCGGATCTCCTTTCATGGGGACGGTAGGTGGCATTTCGCGCAGACACCTATACTTGGCCGTATTCCGTAGGAGGGCATCACACCACTCCTTGTGTGGTGGATCGGTTACGTCCACCTCGGTGTTTGGAAGGGTGCTCATTTGTATTTGAGCAAACTCGTCCTTGAGAGTGGTCGCGGTGGCCTCTTCTTCCTTAGTGGCCGACGCGTGGTACGCTTTCCGTTGCATAGGAGTGAATCCGCACAAGAATGCGTCCGTAGCCACTCGACGTGGTTGCTCACGGGTCGTCGCACCCGTATCACCTTCCTTCCATAAAGATTCTAGTACCCACGCTCTTGGGTCCTTTTCGGCCTTAGTCATCGCGATGGCGAAGGCTTTCCCACTTCGCACTTCCACGTGTGATTTGTCCCAATTCTTCACCACTCCTATATGGGAGCTTTCATCCGCACCCAAGAAGCAGAGCGTTTGGTTCATTTGAATCCAATCGATACCTTCTTGGTTAGCTGGTAGTTCCCGACTGATGGCCGCACACCCGGCCACGTTTATACGCTTACCCATCGTGCCGTCTACACCATTGATAGTGATGCTCCGGGCACGAACGTGTACATGGACGTTGTGTGCGGTCAACCAATCTGTCCCCACAATCACCTCGAATGTCGGAGGTAACTCTAGTAAGTGGAGTTTAGCCCAAAAGGCGGTTTCGAGCAAGACCAGGTCGACCCCCACATAGTGGTCTGAATCTTGCGACGATCCATTACCCATTACAATGGACAACTCGGACTTACGTACCTCCGGCTTCGGTAAGAGGCGCGGTACCAACTTTGAGCTCACAAAGCTGATAGTAGCCCCGGTGTCAACCAAGATACGTACCCTAGTATTCCCGATACTCCCATGAACAATAAATTGTTTTTGGGATTCGTTAACGGTCACACTAGGTCCACGGCCGGGTACACTCACTTGGTGAGTGCCCTTCTCGGACGACCGTGTATGTACACTCTTCTCGGCCGATCGTGTATGTACACTCTTCGGCTCTCGTCTTGAAGAGTTATGGGACTCTCCCCTCCCATCATGGGCTAGGGGGTACGAGTGAGTACCAGGGTCACCCTGGGTACTATTACTCTTAGTACCGGGCCAGCCTGGTCTCGGTGGTCTTAATTTAGGACCTTCTGACACGTACCCACTAGTACTGGTACCGTTGGTACTGCCTGACTCAATAGTACCGTCTGGGACTACCGTAGTATCCTCAGAGGTACCCGCAGTACCTAAACCCGTATCCGTACTGTCGGTACTACCTGGGTACAGTCGACTCGATTTCGACATGTTGCTGGACTGGCTACCTGATACTCGTACAGTATCCCGATAACCAGCGCCCAGAGCAGTAGGCTGCAGCCGGCGGATAGGCTTCGGTTTCCGTCGGGCACGCTCAGTCGCCAGTGATGATAGAAATTCGGGGCTCTTAGCTGAACGGACAGAACGGCCTTTTCGGTGGCAGCGGTGGTGCTTTTTCGGTGGGCGGACGGCGGCCACGGTCGGTGGAGCCGTCCGTCGCCGTAGTTTTCTCTCTTTCTCTTTGNCTTTGGTGGTTCGGCGGCGAGCAACAGCGCGGGCTCTCAGCTCCTTTTCGCTGTCTGGGGGGTCTGGTTGGCACCAGGCAGCCATCACCATAAGGTTCTCCTTTGGCCTGCCCTTGCCTTGCCCCTACTCACGGCGCCGTTTGTTCTGNCCACCNTTGNCTTTNGCACCACTGCCGTTTCGCTTCTGTCCGCCANTTCCCTNGCGCAATTTCTTCACCAGCGCTTTNCACTGATCGAGCGTGTGCCCGTCCCGTCTGCAGTTCACACAGTACGGTCGGCCGGAATGGGGGTTGACGTCCCGATTATAGAGGTGCGCATTTTCTGCGCGCTGAGGGTCACTGCCGGGTGCGGGTCGGTTGTCCGGCCCTACCCTTTGTTTCCACTCTGCCTCACTGTAATATTGTTTCATATCTTGTGTTGACAGCGTGCCTCTTCGTGTTTGTGCGGCGGCTGCCAGGAGCTCTCGCCTGTCCACTGGGTGCTCGGTGGCACTTGCAGTGTCACGGCGGCCGGCGGCGGCGGCGGCATTGAGCGGTCGCTGCGGCCGTGAGTGGTTCGCCCGACCAGAGGTCGCAAACGATCCACGGGAAGAGTCGATGGCTTTCTGGTGGGATCTGAGCAGCTCCCGGATTTCATCAGGGGTGCGTTCCCACCAGTCCGTTCGCTCTAGAATTTTCTCTCTCAGTCTCACGCTCACCGTGTTGACTAAGAGTGCCCTCTCGACGTGGTCGCATATGGCGACGCCGTCGGCGGCCAACTGATTCAGTTGCTGTTGCCGCTCTCGAAGGTAATCCTCGAGGCGTCTCTCAGATTGGTTCAGCCTCAGAAAGGCAGAGATCCGTCTGTAGACGACATCGGGTGGGTCAAAGAGCCGGGCGATGAGCTCACAGACCTCAGAGAATGGTGCGTCTGCGGCATCTATGCCCTGCGCTTGGTAGTGCGCCTCAATTGCGCGTCTGACTTTCTCCGTTACGGCTACGCCCAACAGGTGGCTTGACCGGAATCGGTCCTCAACCTGGCGGGTGAGCGAGGAGTAGTGGCGTAGCCACGTTGCAAAGTCGGGACGGTATGAGCCGTCATATTGTTTGTCCTTTGCCATCTCTGGCCACTGAAGGCACCGTGGCACTTGGCTTGCAGGTGGCTTCTGTGCGGCTTGCACAATGTTGGCCACGGCCTGCAGCCAAGCCGGATCGATCTGGGTGCCGGGAGGTTCGACTCCTCCGGCACCCGCGGCGACATGCGGCGGCGGAGGTGGAGGCACAGCTCCGGCCTGTGGCTGCGGCATGCCGGCGGATGGTGCAGTGCCGGCTCTCGGTGGAGCGGCAGCTGATGGGGCGGCGTACGCTCTCGGCGGGGCGTCGGCCGATGGCGGGTACGCCGCGGCAGCCGGGCCGGGTGGTGGTGGCGGAGGCGGAGCACTCGGTGGTGACTCTTGCGTGCCTCCTGCCGGCCCTGCACTGTTCTGGTGCTGCTGCCTATGTGTGTCCGTGGCCGGCGGAGCGGCAGTCGGTGCTGCGGCCGCGGGCGGCACGGTGGAGTCGGCGGGCGGATCGACTTGGACAAAGTCGTCCGCGGCCGACTGCTGAGCGCTCTGCGGCGCGGTTGCGTTTCCCTGTCCGCTGGTTTGTGGGGATGCAGTTGGTGGTGCTGACGGGTCTCCACTTTGAGACCTGGTCAGCACCATCAACATCTCCTCCGTGCGGGTCGCAGGGAGAAGGTCGCCGGGGTTCGATCCTCCGGCGGCCTCTGAGGACACCACTGCGGCGCCCGAATGGTTCGGTGCCGCTCCCCCACCTGCTCTCCCTGGTGTCCCTTTGGGTGCCTTTGCCTTCTTCTCTGCCCGTTGTCGCCTCACGGGCGTTTTCTTGGGGGCAGAGGCGCCGGGTGGGGTCTCCCACTGCCACGGCTGTGTGCTCCCTTCCTCCTCACTGCTATACGCCAGTGTCGCAGGAGTGGGTGGTGTGGAGGCAATCGGTCCCAGTGAAGGTGGAGCGGTGGTGGGTGTCGGATGCGGGACCGTCCCGTCGATGGGAGGTGGAGTCGTCTGGCTGAAACAGCCGGGCGACTCGGCTCCCATCGGCGGAGATAGGTCTTCGATGTCCATGCACGCAGCGGTGGATGCAGATGGAGTCGAAGTCAGTAACTCGTCCCAGGAACGGGTTGACATTAAATCTGTAAAGCTGCTTTGCAGTGGACTCTCAGACAGAGACGTTGCTAGCGGTGCTGGAGTCGCTGTCCAGCCGGGTCAGATCAAACCGAGCAACTTTCGTTGCTATCAGTCCGTCCGAACTTGTTTCCTCCGCTGGCACGGGGATTCCGATAGCGACTGTCTGGTCTGCTGCGGCGCCGTTGGCCTGCGGGTAGGGCTGCGGCGTGGGCAGGCTGCCTTGCTCGCTGGCCAGTAGGTCGAAGAAATGACCTTGCTCAGCTGGATTCAGCGGCGGTGGGCTGCCTGTCTGCGAGGGCAGACGCGGTGGGGTCTGCTGCGGCGGCGGCTGCTGCGGCGGCGGCGGCGAGGGCTGCTGCTGCTGCTGCTGCTGCGGCGGGTCAGCTCGCGGCTTCTTTGCT
>NZIP01000056.1 GCA_002691645.1 Flavobacteriaceae bacterium | reverse complement strand
AGGGGAATATTCAACCGCAATGGGAAGAAATACAACAGCAAGTGGAAACCAATCAACCGCAATGGGACTAAACACAACCGCAAGTGGAGATTATTCAACCGCAATGGGATATGAAACAACAGCAAGTGGAACTAGTTCAACAGCAATGGGAGAACTCACAACGGCGAGTGGAAAAAGGTCTACTGCAATGGGATATTATATAACCGCAAGTGACTGGGCATCTACTGTAATTGGTCAATACAACTCTTCAGGTTCTACAGCGACAAGTGCAACTTCATTCTCTACATCTGCTCCTGCTTTTGTGATAGGTAATGGTAACAATAGCATTAGTCGTTCTGATGCGTTTAAAGTAATGTTCAACGGAGATGCTACTGTAAGTAATGATTTAACAATTGAAGGGAGTCTAATTCTAGGTGGAGAATCTTACACCTCATTTAGTGGTGGTGATGGTGCATTATCAACTGTTTCTGAAGGAGGTAACACAGGTGTTCGTCTTTCTTCATCGGATGCTGCTAATCACGGAGATATTGGAGAAGGTGCAGTAGACTTGAGTTATTCTGATTCTTCTAGTTCCACAAGAGGTGCTACAGGGGATTATTCAACAGCAATGGGACAAGGTTCAACAGCAACCGGAACTGCTTCAACAGCAATGGGAGAATTCACAACAGCAAGTGATTATGTTTCAACAGCAATGGGAAGAAGCACAACATCAAGTGGTTATTCTTCAACAGCATTGGGAAATTACACAACAGCAAGTGGAACTGCTTCAACCGCAATGGGAGCTAGTACAACAGCAAGTGGAGAATCTTCAACCGCAATGGGAGTTCGGTCAACAGCAAGTGGTGTTAATTCTACAGCAATGGGAAGATATTCAACAGCAAGCGATTATGCTTCTACTGTAATTGGACAATACAACTCTTCAGGTTCTACAGTAACAAGTGCAACTTCATTCTCTACATCTGCTCCTGCTTTTGTGGTTGGTAACGGAACGGGTAGTTCTAGCCGCTCTGATGCCTTTAAAGTTATGTTTAATGGAGACGCAACCGTAAGCAATGATTTAATGGTTAATGGAGATGTAACAGTATCTTCTGACGCGAGACTTAAAGCGAACATTGTATCACTTGGTGCTACGCTGTCAAAACTTCTAAACATAGACGGTAAGACCTATACGATAAAGAAAAACGGAGCACAAAAGATAGGNGTACTCGCTCAAGACATACAAGAGGTATTTCCTGAACTCGTAAGCGAAGACAACGAAGGTATGCTATCGGTGAACTATCAGGGTCTCATACCTGTACTTATCAATGCCTTGAAGGAACAGGAAGCGAAGTTCCAAGCTCAAGAAGAACGACTGCAGGCTATAGAGCGGGTCTTATTCAAAGAATAGTTTAACAGAAAATTCAATCAACCTATACTTATCTTCTTGGAATACGAATGAGTAAGTGATAGTGCTTCATTGTCAAGCGCAGCATCATCTTGGACAGTACCTAAACCTAATTTTACGAACTGTAATCCTAATTAGATTTCAATCATTTTGATTACACCATTCACACTCTGATACTATAGTAATATTATGGTCTAATTTGCGGTTTTTGGCACACGATTGGTTTAACTATGGTGTACTATTAGATATAAATTATTGATTATCAATATATTTATATTTTCTGTATTGGGAAAATAATTACCTTATTGGTCTTCTGTAAATCATTTAATCACTCAGCCAACTCTTTATCGATTTCCTTTATAATCAGTGAATCTTGTCGAATAGCAAGTCGCATCAAATTTGCATAAAATGAATGTGCTAAACCTGATTGAGAGACTTTATTAATTTCTAAATCATTTAGATACCTCATGTTAGGTTTGTAAGAGGTCCAATAGCCAATAATATTCTTGTGCAGTCTTCTATTTTCTGAACTAAAAAATTTATCAAAAGTGTTATCTCTCAAATACATTTCAAGTAGTAAATGATTGTTTTTTTCGTACCACGTCTGATCGGAGTATTTTTCTTGAAGTAGACTAACCAGCTCTCTATTTTCTATCAATTCAATTAATCCCGAATTTACTAAAGCACTATACTCCTCTTCATTATGAACAAAAACCGTTCCTGCATCCTTCAAATACGAAAGATAAAACCCTAGCGAATCTTTATCCTCGTTGTATAATAATTTACCTCTCTCGTAAATAATATTCGAAAAGTCACTTGCTTGACTATGCACGCCGACATCGAAATGAAGTCCGTCCAATTCTTTTAGAAGGTTGCTCTTCATTTTTTTCAAGGATTCGCTTTTAAGTTCTTCCTTGTAAGCAATAGCGTTCTTTTTTTCCACGTAAAATGATATGGATATACCCAATACAATGACTAAAAACTCGAGCAAATAACGAATGAGGTATTTTTTCATAGAATTATAAATAAAGTAAATATAGTGAGTCTATGCATCTATTTTAAAAGAATTAAATTTCCTTAAAGACTTGGCTCCCAACCATTTTCATAACTGCGCTTCCACGACTCCATGGCTTTGTCATTATTTAAAACACGAGCCGTTTTAGGATCAATTACAAGCGTTTCTCCTGCATCCTGTGCCATATTACCCAAATGACAGATCATTGTTGAAATGGCTGCATCTTGAATATCTGAACGAAGTGATTTATCGTATCGAATTCCATCAAAGAAATTACGAACATGGTCTACATCTAGACCGCTCATACCCATGGTATCAGTTGATGAGGCTGCTCCTTTATAACGTTCAAACTCAAATTTTAAAGGATTACCCTCTAAATCAAACAGCTTATAAAACCCTCGATCCAGCTGAATTGTCCCTTTAGTTCCATATATAGTGGCTCCCCGACCGGGACGCTCTGGTTTCATAATAATTCGACTGTGCCCCGTCCATGTGATAAACTTCTCGCCAGGATAGGTAAAGGTTACCTGCTGGTTGTCGACAAACTCCCAGTCATCGTCAAATGTGTACTTACCTCCAAAAGAAGTTACGCGCTCTGGAATATCTACACCAAGAGCCCAACGACAAATATCAATCTCGTGTGTGCCGTTATTGTGTATTTCTCCTGTTCCCCACGTTCGAAACCAATGCCAATTGTAGGGGTGAACATTATCTCTGTACTGCTCTCTGGGTGCTGGACCCTGCCATAAATCCCAATCTAAGGTTTTTGGAACATCTATCTTTTTTCCCTTCCCTATTGAGGTTCTCTTATTAGAATAGTAGGCTTCGCCTTTGTACACCTCACCAATAATTCCGTTTCTGATGTCTTCTATAGCCATTATTGAGGTTCTAGCAGAACGTTGTTGATTACCCATTTGCACCTTTTTACCGTACTTTTTTTGAGCAGCCATCAACAGATCATTTTCATATGGATTATGACTACAGGGTTTTTCTATGTACACGTGTTTTCCTGCCTGCATGGCCATAATTGCCATAGGGGCATGCCAATGTTCAGGAGTGGCAATAAATACTGCATCGACATCTTTATCTTCTAAGATTTTCCGGAAATCTTTTTCAACCTTAGGAATGTAACCTATATTTTCTTCGCACCATTTATTGTGCTCTTCTATAATGGTATCATCTACATCACAATTGTAGAGTACTTTAGCGTTTTCAATAGCATTAATTGCAATAATATGTGCCTTTGCTCGGCTTCTAACACCAAATACCGCACAATTGATGTGGTCATTTGCTCCCAAAACATTTGAATTAAAAATATTGGAAAAAGCTGGAGTTGAAACTCCCAGTCCTACGCTTCCAGCTAAAGTATTTTTTATAAAATTTCGTCTTGTTCCCATCTGGCAATTTTTAGTTTTTTAGTTCTTTAATTTTGATATTCTTGAATTGAACAAGGTCACCGTGATCTTGTAGAAGTATTTGACCTTCTTCTAACTCTCCGAAATTTGGCCAAACCACATATTTACTTTCAGAAACAAGGGTCCTAAATTCTGAGGTCATTCTTTCGTACTCCAATACCTTAGCACCATTTAGATAGTGTTTTACTTTATTGTCCTTAGAAATAATATGTGCACGATTCCATTCCCCAATTGGTTTTGTAGGCTTATCTACATCTGCTTGAATCAAATCGTACAAAGAGGCCAATGTTCTGCTTCCAGGGTGATTTCCCAACTTCGCGTCGGGATGCAAATCATCGTCTAGAATTTGATATTCTAATCCTATCGAAGACCCAGCACCTTTGTTAATGTTCGTGTCTACATAATACTTTATTCCACTATTGGCTCCAGGAGTTAGCTTAAAATCTACCATAAATTCAAAGTCACTGTAATTTTTTAACGTAACGATATCACCTCCAGCTTCTGACTCTCCACCGCCACTAGCGAGAACAATGAGTTCACCGTTTTTAATTTCCCAACCATTTTCAGGAAAATCCTCGAGTTTGGCCCCTCTCCATCCATTATTAGTCTCTCCATCCCAAAGCATTTGCCAACCTGAATCAAGCTCATTTTTAGTGAGCTTATTAATTTTATCAAGCATCGGCAGAGATGTTTTTGTGCTGTATGCCTCTATATCTTCGGTGAGAATTTTGATATTTTTCCATCTAATTTCAGTTCCTTCTTCTTGATTTTCGCCAATCGAATGTACTTGAAGACCAATGAACCCTTTATCTGTTTGATCGTCCATTAGGTGTGAGGCTTCAACTCCATTGATCCAAGTTTTAATGGTGTCTCCAATAGCTTCAATTCGATAGTGATTCCACTCATTTTGTTTGAAAGCACTTTTGGCTGATGTGTTTTGGTCATCTAAGGGATGGAGCCAACCTCGCCTTGACTCGTCGTAAATACCTGCACTCCAAGCTCTCTCTGAAGGATCTATTTCAACTTGATATCCATGTACCCTACCGTTTTGGTAATGAGGTAAACTTTCGCTTCTAATTTGTATCCCTGAATTCATAGAGGGGTCCACTAAAAACTCGAGTTCAAGGATGAAATCTCCATATATTGAATCGGTCACTAGAAATGAATTAGGCGTATTGTGTACAGTAGTTCCAACGATTTCACCGTCACTAATGGTATATTTTGCTTCTCCCCCTTTTTGAGACCATCCTTCTAAAGAATTTCCATCAAAAAGAGTGATCCATGGAGTTTGGTCGGTTATCAAATCACATCCAACAAGTAATACACCATATAAAATACAAGAAAAACGAAAAAGCTTATTTTTAAAATTGTTCATTTTTGATATAGTTAGTGCTCAAAAAGTACAAAATATTTAAACGCTTAAAAACATTTATTCTAAATCGTAAATGAANTTGTATTTTCAANTAGACTTGGCCAATANTTGGCAATTAAAAANTTACGAGCAAATTAATTACCTTAACCGAACATTTANTTTAAATCAATGATTTTCGAAGAAAGTTGGCGTTGGTATGGTCCTCACGANCCCATTAANCTAAGTCAGATAAGACAAGCNGGGGCNACTGGAATCGTAAATGCTTTACACCANATTCCCNTTGGTGAGANTTGGTCTATTGAAGAAATACANAAACGNATCGATTTNATTGAAAAAGACAATTCAACATCAACACCACTAAAATGGGTCGTAGTAGAAAGTCTCCCNGTACATGAAGATATNAAACAAGGAAAANATAANAGAGACCAACTCATTGAAAACTATTGTCAAAGNATTCGGAATTTAGCACATTGTGGANTACGNGTAATTTGCTACAATTTTATGCCAGTGTTGGATTGGCTCAGAACAAATGTTAGAAAAGAATTACCTAATGGCAGCACAGCNCTNTACTTTCATCCTTTAGATTTAATTATTTTCGATTTGCACATCCTAAAGAGACCTGAGGCAAAATCTTCCTATGCTGCTGTTGATATTCAAAGGGCTCAAGAACGCTATGCGAATTATTCAGATGAAGATATAAGTCTACTGAAAGAAAGTATTTTAATGGCTTTGCCAGGAGATGTAAAAGGATTTACTTTAGAAAAACTCAAGCTAGGTTTAGAGGCCTACGCAGATATCGATGAAAACCAACTAAGAGCAAATTTGATTTATTTTTTGGAGCGAATCATTCCGGTCGCTGCAATAGAAGGTGTTTGTATGGCCATTCATCCCGACGATCCACCTTGGTCTGTTTTCGGTTTGCCTCGAGTTGTAGGATCTCAATCTGATCTGGAGTTTATTTTTTCGGCAGTACCTGATACTCACAATGGATTGACCTACTGTACTGGAAGCCTCGGTGCTCATCATTCAAACGATTTAAAAGCCTTACTCTTAAATTTTGAAGAGCGCATACACTTTGCGCACCTAAGATCAACACAACGAAATAAAGATGGTTCATTTTTTGAAGCCAACCATCTTCAAGGTGATGCTGGTTTAATCGAACTGATCACTCTTTTTTATGAGATTTCGAATCGTAGGCATAAGCAAGGAAAATCAGTATTACCTATGCGACCAGATCACGGCCATCAAATGCTCGACGATCTAGATAAGCAGTACTATCCTGGATATTCGGCNATAGGNAGATTAAAGGGCCTNGCNGAACTCAGAGGTGTNGCTTCGGCNATNACNCATTTAAAACAACAGTATAATTCATGAAAGATCTTTTTGATTTAAGCAATAAAGTTGCCATNNTNACNGGAGCTGGNGGNGTNCTNGGAGGAGAAGCCNCTNGATATCTGGNCGCNCAAAATGTAAGAGTTGTTCTTTTAGGGAGAACNCTGNNAAGNCTNGAAAAAAATGCTTCTTCAATTATCGAAAAAGGAGGGAGCGCTTTNGCCCTTGGTTGCGATGTACTCAATCGCAATGAGTTGGANTTTGTAAGGNACGAAGTTTTAACTAAATACGGTAAAATTGACATCTTAATCAATGCTGCAGGNGGCAANAAAGCNGGGGCAGTGATTACACCTGAACAAACNTTTTTTGAAATGTCAATGGAAGATTTAACCAAGGTTGTCGATCTAAATTTNTNCGGTTCTATTTTGCCGAGTATGGTNTTTGGTGAAACGATGATNNCNCAAAAAAGTGGCGTAATCATCAATTACTCATCNATGTCAGTATCCNANGTTATCACTCGTGTTGCCGGTTATTCTGCATCTAAAGCNGCCATCGAAAACTTCACGAGATGGTTNGCTGTTGAATTTGCCCAGAAACACGGAGAAGGAGTACGTGTCAATGCCATTGTTCCTGGTTTTTTTATCGGCGAACAAAACAGAAAATTGCTCCTTAANGAGGATGGTTCATTAACCTCTAGAGGACTCTCTATCATTCAAAACACCCCNTATAAGCGTTTCGGAGAAGCTCATGAGCTCAACGGCACCCTGCATTATTTNTGCGCTGANGCCTCAAATTTTGTTACCGGTGCAGCACTTGCTGTNGATGGAGGTTTTCAAATTTATTCAGGGGTTTAAACGTCATTACTTATGTTTCTTTCTTCTTCTTTTTTATTGGAATCTGAAATTGCAGAAAAACTTTATTTCGAATTTGCCGAACCTTTGCCAATTATNGATTACCACAATCACCTTTCTGCCGAGCANGTCGCTCAAAATCACAAGTTTGANAATCTCACACAAATATGGCTNGAGGGTGATCACTACAAATGGCGTGCTATGCGTCTTTTTGGCATAGAAGAACGATACATTACAGGTGAAGCTGACGACTATCAAAAATTTACAGCATGGGCTAAAACAGTTCCTCACACCTTGAGAAANCCACTCTATCATTGGACGCATATGGAACTGAGAAAACCCTTTGNNATTGACGAGCTTCTNAGTGAAAAAACAGCNGAAGATATTTATCAGAGGGCATCTACTATGTTGCAAAATGACNCTTTTAGTACAAGATCATTACTTGAAAANGCCANAGTTGAAGTCATCTGCACAACAGATGATCCTTTAGATGATTTAAAGTCTCATCAAAAAGTATTCAACGANGGNTTATCATTTGAAATNCGCCCAACATGGCGNCCAGATAAGGCATTAAAAGTTGATAATCCTGAACATTTCTCTGNNTACACCAAACAGCTTGAAAAATTAACCTCAACGGTTATAAATGATTTAGATGACTATTTGATGGCCCTTGAAAAAAGACATGATTTTTTTGAACAATCAGGNTGNAGGATTGCTGATTTCGGACTCTCGCATCTAAATTTTGNTNCTTATAATGCTACNCAGGTNGAGACNACATTTANCGATCTNATNGAAGGNAAAGAGGTNTCAANGGAGTCTCAAGAACACCTCTTGAGTTTTTTGCTACTCGAACTCGCAAGAATGAATCACAAAAAAGGTTGGGTNCAACANTTTCANCTNGGTGCTTTAAGAAACAATAACGAGCGTATGTACAAGCTGCTCGGAGCTGATGCCGGTTTTGATTCCATTGGAGATGAGCTGCAAGCTNCTGGAATGTCTCAGTTTTTTAACGCCCTCGACCGAACCGACCAATTGGCTAAAACCATCGTGTATAANTTAAATCCCTCNCAAAANGAAGTNTTTGCAACTATGATGGGTAATTTNAANACTGGAGGTATAAGAGGNAANATGCAACTCGGGGCTAGCTGGTGGTTTCTAGACCAACTAGATGGAATGGAAAAGCAAATCAACACCGTNTCNAATATGGGACTCTTGAGTTGTTTTGTTGGAATGCTGACAGACTCAAGAAGCTTTTTGTCTTTTTCAAGACACGAATACTTTAGAAGATTACTTTCTAANATGATTGCTAAGGACATCGTACAAGGAAAAATCCCTGAAGATTACGATTTAATTGGTCCGATGATTCAAAACATTTGTTATTTCAACGCAAAAAACCANTTCAATTTCTAAACANTTATTCATTTNTCTTGAGCTTTGCTTAGATTTATAGTAATGAAAAAATTAAGATTTANACTTCTACTTTTANTTGGCTTTTTTGTTTTTATGAGCTGCGAGAAAGATGACGATGAAATTCTATGCGGATGTGTNTTTCCTGAACCAGAAAANGTTATTTCNGTTAGTTGATTCGGTAATTAAANGACAAGNAACNNAGAAAAACAATGATTTAAACCCAATTGATGAANAAGTTCATTAAANACAATGAGGAANTCATNGTTACNATACTTGGAGCANTATGGATGGCTTACGATTATATNTCTAACAACTATGAGTTTGATAATTTTCCCAATGGAATAATCATTTTCTCTATTGGGTCGATTATGCTCTTTGGAAAATATACCTGGAAAAAGAATAAAACTGATGNTGACACTNAATAATNNGTGTAGCNTNATTTTTAGANATAAGTATTCNTANTCAAGCTAGACTCANTNTTATNTATTNATTTTCAAATTGANNAAAGAGTCATCTNNTTTTCCNTTCTGTANNAATGTNANTGTNATGATTTNCNGCTCATNANTNAGANGNAACTGNTAATCNANTCTGTTNATATNATNNGCTACCATNNGTNTTTAANNAAAANGANNGTTTACNATATGATGTAATNCCTCATAAAAAAAGGGTGACCCGAAAGTCACCCAACCCTTAATTAATATTGTATNTATAATACAGATTTGAGGTTTAACTAAACTANAAACCTAATNNTATAACGCTGTAAAAAGACTTTTATTGCTTNAAATTAAGATNGGCTTGAANTATAANAACCTACTTCANTTAAAAATGGNTCAATTNAAGATTCGAAATTTTTCATTTGTGAGATTTNCCAAAAAGCCAAATAATGCTAAAAGATTTATAAGGTCTTTTTTTATTACCTTACCCAAGGTGATATCTTGTTATCATCGGTTATCGCAAGACCAAAAATTATTTTTAAATTCTGATGAGAAACAAAATCTTCATTATTTTCAGTGCTGCTCTACTTTTAAGCGGATGCCAACTTAATGAGGTAAAAACGATAAAATTGGCCCACGGATTAGATGTAACTCATTCTGTGCATCTGGCTCTTGAGTATTTCGGTGATGAAATTCGTCGAATTTCTAACGGACAGCTTGTACTTGAGATTTATCCCAATTCTCAATTGGGATCTGAGAGAGAAATCCTTGAGCTTATACAAATTGGAAGCCTACATATGACAAAGGTCTCTGCGGCAACACTCGAAAACTTTGCACCTCAGTCTAAGGTTTTAGGTCTTCCTTATATTTTTAAAAACAGAGCTCATGCCTTTCGCGTCTTAGATGGAGAAATCGGGCAAAACCTGCTTAAAGAAAGTGAAAAGTATCGCTTAAAAGGATTGGGGTATTACGATGCGGGATACCGTAGTTTTTATACTAAAGAAAGACCTATTAATCAGCCAGATGAATTAAAAGGTTTAAAAATAAGAGTCATGGAGAGTGTCACGGCTATGAATATGGTTCGAAGTTTTGGAGGTGCCCCTACTCCTATTTCATGGGGAGAATTGTATACCTCATTGCAACAAGGCGTTGTTGACGGAGCAGAAAATAATCCTCCTAGTTTTTACCTGTCTAAACATTATGAGATTTGCAAGTATTATTCACTGAATGAGCATACCTATTCTCCCGATGTAATTATAATCGGAGATTCATTTTGGAATGAACTCAGCGTTGAACAACAAAATTGGATATCTACAGCAGTAAATGCCTCTATTGAGTTTCAGCGTAAACTTTGGGCGAATCATGAAGCAAAGGCTCTTGAAGAGGTTACTAAAGCTGGAGTAGAAATTATAAACCCTGACAAGGAACGATTTATTGATCTTGCGCAGAAAGTACACGCGCAATATCTTCATGATGAAGAACTAAAATCAATTATAACTCAAATCAAGGCATTAGAATGAATTTAAAATCAAGACTTGATCGTATTCTGAGTTTAGCCCTAATTCTAATTTTAGCCCTAATGGTATTGAACGTTTTATGGCAAGTATTCAGCCGTTATATACTTCAGACACCTTCTTCTTTTACTGATGAGTTATCGCGTTATCTGATGATTTGGATAGGAATTTTAGGGGCGGCTTATGTTTCGGGTATGAATGCACATGTACGGATTGATGTTTTTGTATCACGACTTTCAATAGGGATGCAGAAAAAGATTCAACTCATGGTGCGCTTGGCCATTGCTTTTTTTTCGCTTGTAATGCTTATTATTGGAGGAAGTCGATTGGTTTACATCAGCTTTATCCTCGGACAAAAAAGTCCTGCACTACAAATACCTTTGGCATATGTTTATTTAGTTTTGCCTTTAAGCGGATGCATTATCATTATCTATAAATCCTTAGAACACTTTAACCAAAAATCGAACTGAGTATGGAATACATACCCGTAATGGTGCTGTTAATCAGCTTTATCTTTTTTCTTAGTTCGGGAACTCCTGTGGCATGGAGTATTGCATTATCCTCCTTTTTGACCATTTTAGTGAGTATTCCTTTTTTATCTGGGGTAACAACAATCGCACAGCGAATGGCAACTGGCCTAGACAGTTTTGCCTTATTGGCTATTCCCTTTTTTATATTGTCTGGTCAATTGATGAAACACGGAGGAATCGCCAACCGCCTAATTGCATTTGCCAAAACCATTGTTGGAGCCTTGCCCGGTGGACTAGCACATATCAATATTATAGCGGCTATGCTAATGGGAGCAATCGCAGGATCAGCAATGGCTTCTGCATCGGCAATGGGAAGTATTTTAGGTCCGGAAATGGAAAAAGAAGGCTATTCAAAAGAATTTGGAGCGGCAGTTAATATTACCTCAAGTACAATGGGTCTTATCATCCCTCCAAGTAATATTTTAATCGTTTATGCCTTGGCCGGAGGTGGACTCTCTATTGCATCTCTCTTCTTAGCAGGATATATACCTGGAATAATCACAGGGCTTTTTTTGATGATTGTTGCGGTCTTTTGGGCAAAAAAGAAAAAAATTCCGTTAGGAAAAAGAAGCACATTAACCGAAGTTTTAAGAAGCTTTTTAAAGGCCTTGCCTAGTTTATTTCTTTTATTCATTGTCATTGGCGGTATCGTAAGCGGTGTATTTACGGCTACAGAAGCATCTGCTATAGCTGTTCTTTATTGTTTAGTTCTTGGCTTACTCTATAAAGAAATTAAGTGGAACAATTTACCTCATATTTTATTAGAATCCTCGGTAACATCAGCGGTGGTTATGCTTCTTATAGCAAGTTCAATGAGTATGTCTTGGGTTATGTCTTTTCAAAACATACCTCAAGATTTGAGTATGGCTCTGTTAACTTTAAGTGATAATCCAATTGTCATACTGTTGGTTATTAATTTACTCTTACTTTTTGTTGGGGTATTTATGGATATAACTCCAGCAGTTCTCATCTTTACTCCTATTTTTCTGCCTGTAGTTACGTCTTTGGGAATGGATCCCATTCACTTTGGTGTGGTAATGGTACTTAATTTATGTATTGGTCTGTGCACTCCTCCTGTAGGCTCCGTTTTATTTGTGGGAGTCGGGGTAGCAAAAACCTCAATTGAAAAGGTAATAAAACCTTTGATCCCGCTTTTTATTGCAATGGTGATTTCATTGTTTTTGGTGACCTATATTCCTTCTTTGAGTTTGTGGCTTCCTGAGCAGTGGGGCTACTAGAATGAGATAAACTTACATTCTCTTAATTTTATCAAGGGTTCTGCCCTTGGCCAACTCATCTACTATTTTGTCTAAATAGCGTGCTTTCTTGGTAAGTGGCGTTTGAATGTTTTCAATGCGGTATCCGCATACAACTCCTCGAATCGATTCGGCCTTTGGGTTTAGTTCTGCACGATCAAAAAAAGTTTTATAAGTTACTTTTTCAGCCCTAAGGTTTTCAAGGGTTTGTTTGTCAAATCCGGTGAGCCACTCTATAACCTCTATCAACTCTTCTTCTGTTCTACCCTTTCGCTCAATTTTATTGAGGTATAAAGGATAAATCTCTGCAAAAATCATTTCAGCGATTCTTTTGTCGTGTTTAGGAGTTGTTTCCATCAAGTGCGTAATGAGTTTGCTTAAATTTAGTTAAGTTTAAAAAAAGATAAAAAATAGACCGAAATCAAATGACATGGAACAACCTACCAACTTTTTGAAAGAAAATCTCAAATACTTCATTGAGGGAATTGTCATTTTTGCGAGTGTGCTGTTCTCTTTTTATATCGGAAACTTAAATGATAAGCAATCTAACATTAAAACAAAAAACATGTTTGTGTCTGATTTAATTGAATCCTTAAATGACGATGTAGAGCAAATTGACAACTTACTAGATGTCTTAAATGAATCTGAACAACTCATCAATTTACTTCAAAATGATATCGAGAGTGGACACCAACTGATGTCTGACCAAACAGTAATTGATAATTTGATTAAAGTTGAAGTTGGCTTTTCATTTTTTCCTAAAGATGGTGTGTATAATCAATTGATTTCAACTGGAGCTTTTGAACTGATTAACAGCATTGAACTCAAAAATATACTTTTAGAAATGTACGGTCATCAAAATGCAAGAAACTTCGCTACTTCAAATGAAATTGACCTTTTCAATTTAGATTTTCGAAAGATACCGTATGAAATGTTTCGTATTCGATTTGACTATGATATGCTCAATGGTGAGTTCTATGGTTCGAGAAGGTTAACCAATTTCAAATTTGACCGTAACTTTTACATCTCTAATAAGTTCTACGGTCTTTTATCTCAAGCTAAATTGTATTCAAACATGTACAAAAGGTTGCTTCGAGATATTCAAGAATCCTATAAAATGGCTATATCTCTAGCTAAGCAAGAGCTTGTAATGTAAGTTAAATATAAGACTACATATATGAAGAAAATAGGCATATTAGGAGGGATGAGCTCAGCCTCGACCACAGAGTACTATAAGATTATTAATAAACGGGTTCAAGAAAAGCTCGGCGGACATCATACGCCTGAACTGATAATTTACAGTGTGAATTTTGAAGTGATTACTGACTGTGTTAAAAATAACAAATGGGAATATGCAGGTCAATATTTAG
>NZIP01000055.1 GCA_002691645.1 Flavobacteriaceae bacterium | reverse complement strand
CTTCGCTCTAAAATGGGCCTTAGGGGTAAGAACAAATCAAATAGATAAACTGCTACGCTGCATATTTTCTTTTATTCCATTATATAGATGCAAGTATCACAAATGGAACTAAAAAAGAAAAGCACCCGATTGGGTGCTTTATCTATTTGCTTTGTAGATAACTTATTGGAAATATCGAACATAAGTATAACTCCTAGAGATTTGATTGACACTCATAATTTAATGACTCTTACTCTAAAAGATTGAGTTAATATAATTTAAATTAAAAATTGCTTAATATTTTTTTGGTTTTAATAGTTGTATGAATGAAAAAAAAATTACATTGTTTTTTTTATAAAAAAATGGCTGATCACGAAAAACTTGTAAAAAAAACTAGTGAAGGAAAATCTTCCTCTGAAAGTTCAAGTCAAAATAAAAACGATGGTTATTATCAGTCTATAGACAATAGGCGTGAATCAAATCAAGTGCCACAACTTCAAAGATCAGCTGACCTAAACTCATCAAATAATGAAATTACTCAATTACAATCTTTAGCAAACAATTTTATTCAATTTCAACCAAATATAATTCAAAGAATCGTAAACGATAATAGTTCAGAGATTAGTACAGAAGAACGATTAAACCAACAAGAAGAACAAGTAAAAAGCAATGATGTTACAGAAGAACAAGTAGATGCATACAGAAGAGGTGACAAAAAAGCAATAGAAGGGTTTTCATTAAATAAAGCTCAATTAGCTACAGTAAAAGCCAGATTAGCAGGAACAGTAGGAAATATTAATAATTTTGATGCTCATTTTTTACCAGATGATGATGTGAGAAAAATAGTCCGAAATGAAGCTAAAGAAAAAATTCCAACACCTGAAGATATTTTCGAACCCTCTGAAATTGAGGCTCATCTTCAAAAATTTGCTAATGGAGCACATGCTTATTTTGATTTACCAACTAGTCATAAAATTCAAGGACATATTCATGATCCAAGGTTTAAAGGTTGGGGTATAGATGCTAATTTTGTGGCACCAGTAGATGAAGCAAATACACTTAATGATAAAGCAAGAAAAGATAAAGGTATAGTTACAATTGAAAAAGCTCTTGGTATTGGTGGTTGGTGGTCAGATATCAAAAATAACCCGGGTAAAATTTTATCAAGATGGTATATACCTAAACCAAAACTTAAACTTGACAATGAAACTACTGGAATTCTTTTATCAATGGTTACTGGAAAAGAAACAGGTGCAGATCCAAAACTATGGGTTGCTGGAGGCTTAACGAAAGGCGGGTTTTCAGAAGCAAAAATTGACGCCATTCCCCGCAAAGATCTTGCAGTATTGATAAGTGATGGTAAAATTGAAAATAAAATTGAAAAGTACCCAATGACTCCAGATCCGGTTACTCCAGAACCAGCTTCTTCAGACTCTGAAACTAAAGCAGAAAAATAGATTTATCCGACTTTTAAGATAAATAAAAAGAGAATGATTCCCTTGCAAAACTGAATTAATAAACTAAGAAAAATATCAATACCTATAAGATGATCTGGGATGCTTTTTTGAAACTAGATATAGTAAACGCTATAAATACTGATTGTTTTGATGAGCAAGCATCCGTAGTAACTGCAAAAGATAATATTACTTGCATTGATGCTTTTAGAGATTAAATGTATCAATAACCCAACCCTACTAAAGGCTACATTTGAATTAAAATTGAGATAAGGTTGGAGACCTCAACCAAAGAAGAGAAAAGAATCTACATCCATTAATGTGACCTTTTTTTCCTTATCTCAATCCATTAATATCATATCCGAGATTCCATGAAGATGGACTACCGATATAGGGTGACTGGTAGATCCTGTACGTTCTAACATTACTCCATAAACGGATGCTACCGCAGCAACTAAATCACTTTTATAATTAGCAAGTCCATATGCCATAATTCCACCGTTTGATTATCCTGCAGCATAAATTCTCTCCATATCTACATTACACTGAGATGAAATTTCATTCATTAAGGTGTGAGCCGTCACAATATCCATTTGGATCTTGCGTAATTCCGCATCCACATAATGGTAGGTCTTAAGAGTGCTGGCCAACTTACAAGAAAACAGTATGAAGAAATACCTCTAAGGGTGGAATATTCGCTGAGCGAAAAGTCAAAAGGACTATGTGAAGTGTTTCACGCTATAGAGAAATGGTCTAATTTATCAGAAAAATAAAAACGGCTACACTTTTATAAAAGTATAACCGTTTTAATGTTTTAGTAGCGGGAGCAGGACTCGAACCTGCGACCTTCGGGTTATGAGCCCGACGAGCTACCTACTGCTCTATCCCGCGATGTGGAAGGCAAAGATACGAACAAATCAAACTTTTGTGCAAAATTTCCTATAAAATATTCTGAGCCTTAATCTTTATATACGCTAAAGGCTGGCTCGTAACCAATACGATGTGCATTGAGGTGCAGTACTTCTCCTTTTTTCAAAAGTAGGGGCTCGCCTTGGTATACTTTCCAAGGCAGTGGAACTTTAATAGGATCACCTGTTTTGACGCGGTTATTTACAGTATTAAATCCCCAGCTGTGAATAGATCGATATACAGAGTCTAAGGTAGCCGTTTGCTGAATACGATACGAAATTGAGGCTCCTTCAGTTTCGCTCTTTAAATAGAGTATATTCTTTTTATCAATGACTGTGACTTCAGCTGTTTTTGGAGCTGAGGTTGTATTTCCCCACCAAGATTTAATCATCTCTACTTCAGATTGTTCAGAGAGATCGCCCACCTCTTTGAGCCAACTGAACAAGGCTGTTTTGAGTTCGTGTTTTTTCTCGGCAAAGTTTGCATCATTGGCTATATTATAGACCTCGTCAGGGTCTTTCGAAGTATAGTATAATTCTTCTTGTGGTTTTTCAGGCAAGAACCAATCGAGTAAAAAAGGATTATTGATTTGACCCGCGTCTCTTTTGGCCAATATTTCTTTCATAGAACGAATACCGTATCTATAAGTAATGTCTTGATATTTAGGTTGATTTGGATTGTAGTTGTAAACGTATCGAAAGTTACCATCACTAATCGATCTAGAGCGGTCGTATTTGTCATCGATGCGATCCTTTGCGGCATAAACGTATTTATTTTTTTCTTCAGTACTGTACTGCCCTAAAAACGCCTTTCCTTGTAAGTGCTCAGGAGCCTGAATTCCTGCAATAGATAAAAGGGTTGGTGCAAAGTCTACACTCGAAATCAAATCATTATTGGTACTTCCTCTTTGTGCATTAAAAGGTAATTTAACCAGCAGCGGAATATGAGTTCCTCGTTCTATGATTTCGCGCTTGGTCCAGGGAAGAACCCCACCATGATCGCTAAAAAAGAAAATATAACTCGATTCATATACTCCGTCTGTTTTGAGCATTTCAATGATTTGCCCTACGTGCTGATCCATTTCTTCTATGCGAGTGTAGAGTAAGGCCATATCTTTTTTGAGGGTCTCACTCGATTCATAGAATAAAGGAAGCGTAATTTTTTCAGGATTATAACCCAAGGAATCTTGATCGCGCATCAATTGAGATTCATGTGTACGTGCCAAATTATAAATGCTGAAAAAAGCTTGATTATCTGCCCTGTTTCGGTGTGAGGCTGCAGGGCTGCTTTCATCCCAAACACTAACCGGTTCTTCAAATTGATAATCTTCTTTGCTGTTATTGGTGGTGTAATAGCCTTTCATTCTCAAGTATTCCGGAAAAGCCTTAACCTCTTTTGGCAATACTGCAGAATACCTTGCGGGGACTCCTTCAGGTATAAATTGTGTATTGTAATTCAGGGTTCTCATGTGCTGTGTTCCAACTGTAATGGGGTGCATACCTGTGATTATGGCAGATCTACTTGGAGCGCAAACTCCAGCAGCGGTATACGCTTTATTATATTGTATTCCATCGGCTCTTAATGCATCTAAATTCGGGGTGCGTACATGTGCATCTCCATACGAATTCAAATAAGGAGAAATGTCTTCACAAACAATCCAAACGATATTGGGGTTTTGCTGCTGTGCCAGAATTCCCAGAAAACAGCATAGAAAGCTTAGGGTGAGGATGTTTCTTTTTTTCATTAGGCTGTACTTTTCACGATTAAATCTTAAATTAAACAAAATTCTTTAGTCCTAACCCAATGATAAATAATAAGTTGTTTTTCTTTTCGATGCTATTCGGCGCTTTTTTATCCAATACATTTGCTCAAAACGCCAATCAAGGCCCTCCTAACTTTATCGTCATTTTTGCGGATGATTTAGGTTATGGAGACCTCAGTTCTTTTGGTCATCCAAGTATACACACCCCCTATCTTGATCAAATGGCTATCGAGGGCCAACAGTGGACTAATTTTTATGTAGGAGCTTCAGTATGCACGCCAAGTCGAGCTGCACTGATGACTGGGCGTTTACCCGTTCGAAATGGTCTTATGAGTAATAAATCGAGAGTTTTTTTTCCAGATTCAAAAAACGGAATTCCAGCTTCAGAGATTACCATTGCTGAACAATTGAAAAAAGCGGGCTATGCCACCCATATGATAGGTAAATGGCATCTCGGACATCGCGAAGCCTACCTGCCTACAAACCACGGTTTTGATTCTTATTTTGGAATTCCCTATTCCAATGATATGGATTACGTTGTGCGTGAAGATTTAAAATCCACTTATTGGGATTTATGGAAAGTGCATTACGACAAACTTAAAACAGAGGATTTTAATGTTCCTCTGCTAAGAGACAAAGAAGTCATTGAGCGTCCGGCAAATCAGTATACTATTGTAAATAGATACACAGACGAGGCGATTAAAATAATCGAGCAGCATCAGACAGACGGCCAGCCTTTTTTCTTGTATTTAGCACATAATTTACCTCATGTACCGCTTTTCGTGTCTGAAGAAAATAAAGGCAAAAGTCAAAATGGATTGTACGGTGATGTCGTTGAAGAAATAGACCTCAATATTGGTCGAATTATCAGCGCTTTAAAAGCAAAGCAAATGCATGAAAATACCATTGTTGTCTTTACCTCTGACAATGGTCCTTGGCTACAAACAGATATCTCTGGCGGTACTGCTGGAATGCTCAGAGATGGAAAGGGAAGTACTTTTGAAGGAGGCGTTCGCGAGCCCACTATATTTTGGGGGCCTTGTCATGTTCAAGCTGGTCGAATAAACCAAATTGGCAGTACAATGGATCTCTTTGCGACTTTTAGCGCACTTGCAGGAGTGGCTCTTCCAGAGGATAGAGTTTTAGACAGTTATGACTTGTCTCCAGTTTTAATGAAGCGCTCAGAAGGTGAACGCGATAAGCTTTTTTACTATAGAGAGAGAGAGTTATACGCCCTGAGATTAGGTGCATTCAAAGCGCATTTCATTACAAAAGGAGGGTATGGAGAGTTCCCGAGAACAGTTCACAATCCACCCCTGCTGTACAATTTAGATGAAGATCCGGCAGAGCGATTCAATATTGCTGAATTGCATCCAGAGGTTTTACAAAAGATTGAAGCCGCCGTAGATGAACATCAACAAAACATGAGTATGCCAAAGGATTTACTCGTAGAAAGAGATTCGAAATACATACGTAACTAAATAGTAAAAACCGACCTAATGAATAAAAACCATTTCATCTTAATGCTGTGCGCTTTTGCCTTTGTAGCTTGTAGAGTTCCTGAGGAAGATCAAACACCGCCAAACATCGTATTTATCATGTCTGATGATCATGCCTATCAGGCCATTTCTGCCTATTCAGATAAACTGATTGAAACACCAAATATCGATCGAATAGCTGATCAAGGAATGCTCTTTACCAATGCGAGTGTGACCAACTCCATTTGTGCTCCGAGTAGGGCAACGATTCTAACCGGAAAGCATACACATCTCAATGGCAAGGTTGATAACCATTTTGCTTTTGACGATAGTAATGTCACCTTTCCGCAAATACTGCAAGAAAACGGGTATCAAACAGCTATGTTTGGAAAATTACATTTTGGGAATAATCCAAAGGGTTTTGATGAATTCAAAATTTTACCTGGACAAGGGGCTTATTGGAATCCGGATTTCATTACAAAACACGAGGGTGAAATTCAGGTAGAAGGTTATGCCACAGATATCATTACAGATTTCACTATAGATTGGCTACAAAACGATCGCAAAGAAGAACAGCCCTTTTTACTCATGTATCTGCATAAGGCACCACACAGGGCTTGGTATATGGCAGAGCGTCATTACGATGAATTTTTAAATCGACAGTTCGAAGAACCTGAGACCCTTTTTGAAGATTACAGCACTATGGGAAAAGCAGCCGCTGAGGCCGAGATGAACATATTGAATCACATGGGTTGGACAGGAGATAATAAATTAAAAACCCAAACCATCGAAGACTTAAATATTGATCCTATAAGTTTTGAGAAAATACGATATGAACGCATGATGCAGCGCATGACTGATGCGCAAAGAGAAGCTTTTGATAAAGCCTACACTCCTGTGAATGAAGAATTCATAATGGCTTATCCCGGTATGAGCGATGAGGACAAAATGAGATGGAAATACCAGCGATATATGCAAGATTATTTGGGAACTATAAAAGCTGTTGATGAAAATGTGGGTAAGGTTCTCGATTATCTTGAGGAAAATGACCTAATGGAAAACACGATTATTATGTACACCTCAGATCAGGGTTTCTACTTGGGAGAGCACGGATGGTTTGACAAGCGTTTCGCCTACAATGAGTCGTTTAAAACACCTCTTTTGGTCTCTTGGAAGAATCACATTAATCCGGGTAGTGTTTCTGATGAAATGGTTCAAAATCTTGATTTCGCCCAGACCTTTTTAGACGCTGCCCAAATTCAGGCTCCACAAGACATGCAGGGAGAGAGTCTATTGCCGCTTCTAAAGCAAGAGGAGGGATGGAATAGAGAAGAAGTGTATTACCACTACTATGAATATCCTGCCGAGCATATGGTCAATAGGCATTACGCCTTAGTCAATAAAGAGTATAAATTAATCCATTACTATTTCGCCACAGATGAATGGGTGCTTATCGATCGGATGAAAGATCCTTTAGAACAGCAGAATTTTTACAATGACCCTGCCTACAGTGCTATAAGAGAAACACTACATCAAAAATTGAAAGACCTAAGGGTGAAATACAAAGACAGTGATGAGCTCAGTAATAAGTATATCGATGATTTCTTGATAAGTGCAGCAGAAGGTAAAGTTTGGGGACTCTCTAAAGAGCGTGCAAAAGAAATAATCGAAGAGCGAAATTCTAACGAAAAATAAGTATCCTTACAGGAGCAAATCAATTCGCTATAGCATGAAAAAATTTGGAATTCTTTTTTTAAAAATCATTTCTGTGGTCTTATTATTAGGGCTTATTGTTGGATTAGGAGGTTGGACCTATTTCAAATCAAACCTCTTGAATTTTGAAAAAGACTACGACGAAAAAACAAGCTTTAACACCTTGGCTTCTTACGGAGAATCTATCTTAGATCGAAATTCAAATGGTCGTGTAGATGTGTATGAAGACCACAGAAGAAGTCTTGACGAGCGTGTAGAAGATGTGTTTTCGCAGATGACGGAGGATGAAAAGTTACACTTGTTAAAAGGTTCAGGTTTGTCTTCTGCTATGGGTATGAACGAATCTGGAGAAGGAATAGCCGGTGCGGTAGGAACAATCGTTCCCACACCGAGATTGGGCTTACCCACTATTTATCTTTCAGATGGGCCGGCAGGATTGCGAATTGAACCTACCCGCGAAGGCGATTCATTAACTTACTACTGTACTGCCTTTCCTATCGCGAGTTTATTGTCATCTACTTGGAACACCTCTTTGGTGGAAGATGTTGGAAATGCAATGGGACAAGAGGCCCTTGAGTATGGTATCGATGTTATTTTAGGCCCGGGGGCTAATATCATGAGACACCCCTTTAACGGAAGAAACTTTGAGTATTTTTCTGAAGATCCCCTATTATCGGGTAAGATGGGAGCGGCGATGGTCAAGGGAATTCAGTCTAAAGGTGTTGGAACTTCAGTCAAGCATTTTGTGGCCAACACCCAAGAGACTAATCGCAACTGGAATGATGCGCGTATTTCTGAAAGAGCACTTCGAGAAATATACTTAAGAGGATTTGAAATTATTGTCAAAGATGCAGCTCCATGGACGCTGATGTCCTCTTACAACAGAATTAATGGGCTTCACGTTGCACAAGACGGTAGACTCCTTACCGATATATTAAGAGGAGAGTGGGGGTTTGAAGGTCTGGTGATGTCGGATTGGTTTGGAGGAATCAATGCGGTAGATATGATTAATGCAGGTAATGATTTGTTGGAGCCAGGTACGAAATGGCAGTGGAAGGCCCTCAAAGAAGGTTATGCCAATGGAAAACTCAATAAAGAAGCAGTAGATACATCGGTCAAGCGAATTTTAAGGTTGATTTTAGGTTCTAAAAAAATGCAATCCTATGAATTTTCAAATCANCCCGATTTGGAAAAACACGCCCANCTNACNCGTCAGGCAGCCACNGAAGGAATGGTNCTNCTTAAAAACGACGATCAAACCCTNCCNNTAAAAGATGATGAAAANCTGGCCTTACTCGGGGTGGCNTCTTANGCTTTTATNGCNGGTGGAACNGGTTCAGGAGANGTAAATGAGGCNTACTCTATNTCNTTAGAGCAAGGGATGGAATATGCCAATGCGGAACAGAACCTTCAATTAGAAGAAGGATTTCGCTATCCAAATATCACGCAAAACATAAAGGCCAAAGAACTATTTGATGCGCACAAAATAGAAAATTCAGAAGCCTTTATACAACCTCAAGGTTTTGATGCTATGATCAATCCTTTTAATCCTCCACAACGTTCATATTCTACAGAAGAATTAGAAGATATGGCCAATGAAGCAACTATGGCGGTAATCACGATAGGGCGTAATAGTGGTGAAGGGGTAGATCGAGTATCGAAAGATGATTTTGAATTGACGTCTATTGAAAGAGATTTAATCGAAAAGGCTTCGGCCGCCTTTCATGCCCGCAATAAGAAAGTAGTTGTGGTGCTCAATGTTGGAGGTGTAATCGAAACCAATTCATGGAAACACTTACCTGACGCCATTTTGTTGGCCTGGCAGGGAGGGCAAGAAGGTGGAAACTCTGTGGTAGATTTATTATTGGGTAAACAGTCACCTAGTGGCAGATTGCCAATGACATTTCCATTGGATGTAGCACATCACGGGTCTCATAAAAATTTCCCTACTCAAGGAGTGGAGATGGATCTCAGCGCTATGCTCTTAAAAACAGAAACACCAGAAGAGGAGTATCAATCAACCATAGACTACACGAATTATGACGAGGGTATTTTCGTAGGATACAGGCATTTCGACAATGAAAATATTGAAGTCTCTTATCCGTTTGGTTATGGATTGTCGTACACTCGTTTTTCCTACGGTGAGCCAGAGATTCGAGTTGAAAACGATACAATTAAAGCGATGATGACCATTAAAAATACGGGTGATTTTTTAGGAAAAGAAGTCATTCAGGTTTATGTGTCAAAACTGAATTCCACCCTGGAGCGGGCCCCTCAAGAATTAGTAAGCTTCGCAAAGACCAAGGAATTAGCTCGAGGTGAGCAGACGAGTTTATCCTTTGCTATTCCTTTATCGAATCTCTACTATTGGCATGAGTCAAAGTCAGACTGGAACTTCGAATCTGGATTGTACGATTTAAAGTTTGGCACATCTTCTAGAGATGTCAAGGCAATTATGCGCATTGCTTTAGAAGCAGAAACTAAGCCTTAATTTTTGCAGACCATTCTCGCATTATTGCAAGGAGTGCTGTTTCATCTAAATCGAGAAGTTTACCCTCAGAAAGTAGGGGTTCACCATTAATCCATGAATCGGTGACTGCAGTTCCACTGGAGGTGTAAACCAATGAGGATTCTGGATGGTAGACCGGATTGTTTTCAATTTTGTTTAAATCAACGGCAATAAGATCTGCTTTTTTGCCTTTTTCTAAACTACCAATACTTTTTTCAAGCCCCAGTGTTTTTGCTCCTTCAATGGTGACCATACGAAGTGCCTGATGGGCTGATAAGGCACGTGGATCTGAGCTTTTGATTTTGGCCAGTAAAGAAGCCAATCTTAATTCTGCAAATAAATCGAGCATGTTGTTACTAGCAGCTCCATCAGTGCCTAAACCAACTGTTACTCCTTGATCTATAAAATCTTGAACTGGGCAGACTCCAGAGGCTAATTTGGTGTTTGAACTTGGGCAATGAATCACTTTTGTACCAGTTCTCACAATAGCTGCTAAGTCGTCCTGGTCGATTTGTGTCATGTGTACTTTTTGCAGTTTAGGTCCTAAAAGACCTAAATCTTCTAAACGCTTAATTGGGCGAACGCCATACTCTGCAATAGAATCAATGATTTCTTTTTCACTCTCGTGCAGGTGAATTTGAATTTCTAAATCGTTTTTTTCTGCAGCCTCAATTACAGCAAAAATGGTTTGATTTGAAACAGAGTAAGGTGCATGAAGTCCTAAACTAAAATCCAGTAATTCCTGTTTTTTGAAGTCTTCATAGACCATAAGACCTTTTTCTAAGTGCATCTCAGAATTTGTGGCCCATTGGTTAGAGAACTCCATAACCGGAAAAGACAGCACAGCTCTGATCCCTGCGTCTAGTGCTGCTTTAGCTGCTGCGTCAGGAAAGAAATACATATCGCTAAAACAGGTGGTGCCGCTTTTAAGCATTTCGGCAATGGCAATTGTAGTTCCTTGATATACAAAGTCGTAGTCAACCCATTTGGCTTCTGCCGGCCAGATGTATTTTTGCAGCCAATCGTTCAATAAATAATCATCGGCATATCCTCTGAGAAGGGTCATTGCAGAATGACAGTGCGTGTTGACTAGCCCAGGCATAAGTATGCTTTCTGAGAGATTTTGGTGCTCGGCTTTGGGGTGTTTTTCACGTCCTTCACTACTTTCAACAATTTCTTGTATGATTCCGTTTTGGATTATCGCGCAGTGATTTTCATAGACCGTGTCTACGGGAATAATGGGTAAAATGTATTTAGCGTGTAAAACACGGATGTTATCTATCATTAAGTTTAAAAAAGCCCGCGTTAAGCGGGCTTGTATTTTAGAGGTTGGCTAATTCCCAACCGATTCTATAAGGTTTGGTTACGAATTGATTGGCTTCATCAAAATTGGTCACTTTCATTGCGTTACCATCCCAATACAATTTGCGTCTTCCGTAATAATCAAATCCTCTGCCGTTTTCTCTTGGTCGTCTGAGTTGATGAGATCGAATTGCGAGATTACCCATGAGTACGGTCTCGGTAAATGGTCCTGCGTAGTCAAACGATGAGGTGAGTGCCTTGTGCTCAGCCGAGTCAAAACCTGCTTTTACTGCTTCGGTCCATGACTGATTGTGCTTAAGGTCAAGATTTTCTTGGAAGCTAGTGTCGTAATGAATCATTTCTTCTCCCTCTCTAAACAATTTAGGATTGTTTCCATAGGTGTCAACAGTAATGATTCCTTTGCTACCGAACATCATGACGCCACTTGAATCTGGACGGAAATTTTGCTCGACCAGTAAATCTGGAATTGCAGGTTGAATTCCTCCATCAGTCCATTCAAAAACAACCCCTTCTCTATTGAGCTCGTCCGCTGGAAAATCAATAGTTACGCGTGTTGAAATTGGGCAGCCTTCTGGGGTGTAATCTGGAGTCCACATTTGTGAGTAAACATCAGCTACACTGGATTGAACTCCTGATGGATATCCTAGGCCTAAGGCTTTGTAGGGCGCGTCGAATAAGTGACATCCCATATCTCCAAGAGCTCCTGTTCCGTATTCCCAAAATCCTCTCCAGTCAAAAGGGTGTAAACCAGGGGTATACTTTCGGCTTTTAGCAGGACCGATCCATAAATCCCAGGCGATGTCTTCTGGTCTTTTAGAGGCATCTTCTTTTTTAATGTTCACTCCTTGGGGCCAAACGGGTCTATTCGTCCATACATTCACTTTAGATATGGTACCTACTTTATTGCTTTTTACCCATTCAATGACTTTATTCACTCCTTCGTTTGATCCACCTTGATTTCCCATTTGAGTTACTACTTTTTGAGCACGAGCAGTTTCGGTAAGTAATCTGGCTTCAGCAATGGTATGCGTCAAAGGCTTTTGGACGTAAACGGCCTTGCCTCTCATCATTGCGTCATAGGCTATAAGCGCATGCGTATGATCAGGTGTTGAAATGGTCACCGCGTCTATGCTTTTTTCTTTCTCAAGCATTTCTCTATAATCATAATAGAATTTCGCTTTTTTGTGTGCTTTAATCGAGTCACCTGCACGTTTAGGGTCTATATCACATAGCGCTACGACTCTGTTTACTCCTGCGTTGTAGGCGTTGCGTAGATCTGAACTTCCTTTACCTCCCGAACCTACTGCTGCAATACCAAGTTGGTCACTTGGTGCAATAAATCCAGGGCCTCCTAGAACATTTCTCGGGACAATAAAAAAACCAGCACTAGCAGCGGCTGATTTTTTGATAAAACTTCGTCTTGAATTGAGTTTAGCCATCTATTTTTCTTCTTGTTAGTTAGTCTTTTAAAAGTATAAAAACATTTAATTTAAAGCTAATATGAAGAAATAAACTTCTGAAATTCATCGATAGAAAAAATTTTTAAGAAAAAAATGAGTTTTTTGGTAGGGTATTTCATTGTAAAGGTGTTCAACTATAATAAACTTAAAATTCTTATGAAAAATTTTTCCAAATCGATTTTCTTAATAGGTCTTATGATTGTGGCCTCATGTCAGGTAGATAATCTAGAAGAATTAGAGCTAGACCCTCAAGGCGATGAAAATCCCTTAAACCCAAGTTCAAAAACAGTTGCAGAGCTAAGAGGAGTTTTAACTGCTCAAGATATTGATGAGGACGGCATCAATGATTACGCCGATGCAGATACCAATGGCGATGGATCTCTAGATAATGGAACAGATACTGATGGTGATGGTATAAACGATGATGCCGACGCTGATGCTGATGGCGATGGCGTGCTTGACGAAGGAGCAATTGACACTGACGGTGATGGCATTAAAAACACACATGATGATGACATCGATGGCGACGGTCTTCAAAACGACGAGGATGATGACATTGATGGCGATGGAATCGCCAATGAAATTGATAACGATATGGACGGTGACGGTTATTCAAATGAGGAAGACGAAGACGAAGATGGTGACGGATTTTTGAACAACGAAGAGTCACAAAACACGAGTTTAAATGCACTAAATGATGCAGTAGAACAAGCAATTCAAGCGTATTTAGATGAAAACTATCCAAATTTAGATGTGCGCTACATTAAAATCTATCCAACTTTTATCAAAGTAAAACTTTCGAATCGCACCGAGCTTTATTTTGACTATGATGGTCAAATTCTCTATGTAGATGATCACGGTCATAGAGGAAGTGGAGAAGAAATCACCTTCGATGACTTAGATCCAGAAGTTGCACAACGCATTCAAGATTATATCGCCAATAATCACCCCGATGATATGGTAGATAAACTTGAGCGCTACGGCGAACTTGCAATCAAAGTAAAACTAGAGTCAGAATTACGTTTATTCTTTGATGGAGAAGGAAACTTTCTGGGAGCTTATGATGGAGATTTTGATTATAAAGAAGACAACAGAAGGGTTGCAATGGTCGAATTAGAAGAACTCGATGAGGCCGTGGCAGCCAATATTACAGCCTTCCTCAATGAGAATCACCCAGATTCTGAGATTAAAAGGATTTTAAAACTGAACGATTATTTGCGGGTAAAACTAAATCCTCGTAAGATTTTATACTTTGATTTAGAAGGTAATTTCATTCGCTATGGAGGTTCGTATCGCAACGGCCATGAAGAGATTTCTTTTGATGATTTAGATGAAGAGGTCAGAGAGCGAATCACCGATTACCTGATTGAAAACTATCCAGATAATTACATCACTGATGTTGAAATCAAATTCAATTTTATTATCGGAATTAAACTAGATAATGATGTGGTATTATTTTTTGATCGCAGAGGAAATTTAATTCTTGAATATGACGGATGGGATTTTGACGACGACCCGTATTACGGAGATGATGAAGGTGAAGACGATGATTATTACTACGGTGAAGAAGAAACCCTTTCAGAGTTTGCAGCATTTTTAGGCTTAACCAATTGGAGTGTTTCTAGTTATATCGATGACGGTGTAGATCAGACTACTGTTTTTGAAAATTACATCTTGAGTTTTGAGGACGATGGTGTTTTCCAGGCAGTTATCGATGAAAACACTACCGAAGGAATGTGGTCAGTGAGTATATCGTCATCTAGAGAATTAGAATTGGCTTTAGATTTAGGTGAAGTCGAGCCTCTTGATGAATTGTCTGATTCATGGGTGGTTAAATCCTTGACAGATAACCGTATTGAGCTTATAGTTGTGAGTGGAGGAGAAGGTTCCGTAGACACATTGGTCATACAACGAGTAGAATAAATAAGAGTAATAGTTTGATATTTTAGTTTTAGGTTCTCAGGCGTAATTGTCTGAATTGAAAAAGTTATGGGAAGGGCCTTTTGGGTACTTCCCATAAATTTCAAAAAGTGAATGTGATATATGGGATTATGTAATAAAACATATTTTGAAGGGATTTACAAAAACTACTCTGACGAGCTTTACCGCTTTTTAGTGTATAAGTTTGGAAACCCTTCTATGGCTGAAGATGTCACCCAGAATGTCTTTTTGAATCTGTGGAAGAACTGTGCTAAATATTCAGACGTAAACATTAAATCACTTTTATATACCATGGGCAGAAACAACAGTTTAAATGTACTTCGCAAGGAGGAGAATAAACGAAAGTTTGTCGCCCAGGTTGACGGTTCAAAACAGGTGCATTCGCCAGAATTTGAAATGGAAACCAAAGAATTTCAAGTCCGAATCAATGAGGTACTCGGCCTTATGAAACCGTTAGAACGACAAGCTTTTTTGCTCAGTCGTATCGAGAAAAAAACATATAAAGAAATTGCTGAAATTATGGAGGTTTCAGTTAAAACTATTGAAAAAAGAATTCACAACGCACTGGTTTTGATACGCAGTGAAATCGTTGAAGCAAAAAAATACGTATGAAAAAGGAAGAATACGTTTTAGCCAAATGGCTTGCAGGAGAAGTGTCCGATCAACAGCTTAAAGGTCAGGTGGGTGATGATCATGTTGAATCGTATCGAGTGATTCTAAATGAATTAGAATCACTCGCTGCTCCTGAGCGTGATCAAAAACGAAAAGATGAATTCTTTGAGCTTTTAGATAATCCTAAAAAAGTTGCCAAAAAGTCTAAAATTATGGTTTTAAGGCCCTTGGCTATAGCAGCTTCTTTGACGCTTTTATTGGGTCTTTTTGTCGGATTGCAAAAAACTACATATACCTCCACTAACAGTCTACAAATGGTAGTACTCCCCGATGAGTCAAGGGTTACTTTAGAGCCCAATTCTAGTTTTTCCTATAACAAAGTGCTTTATGCATTTAGAAGAACGCTTGACTTAAAGGGGAATGCGTTTTTTGACGTTGAAAAAGGATCTGATTTTCGTGTACAATCTCATCTAGGTTCGGTAGAAGTACTCGGAACCTCATTTAGGGTATTTGAACGAAAAGGTATCTTTAACGTTCAGTGTTTTAGTGGAACTGTTCGGGTAAATACAGATGAGACTCAAGGGGTAATTAAAAAAGGAGAGCAGTTTGGTAATCAGGTAAAAAAAGTTCAGGTTCACCAATTAAAAGATCATATAGCTGCCATCGAGCACTTTGACAACGTGCCTTTGAAAACAGTATTAGCTGAGTTAAGCGCTATATTTTCTATAGACATTCAATTTGATGATACAAACCCTTTATTTGAGGAAGGATTTAGCGGTACTATTAATTCTGATGACCTTGACTTATCTTTGAATATCGTTATGCGTCCATTTGAGTTGAATTATGAGAAAACCCAACAAAGCATCATTGTTTTGCCGAATTAAATGGGTTTTTTATGTTTTCTTTATTCTTGGAATATCATCTAGAGTACTTGCTCAATCTGACCTTGTTCCTTTAAAAGAAATCCTAAATGAAATCTCTTTGCAATTCGATGTGTCTCTGTCATATCGAGCTCAAATTGTAGAGGATATATTTGTTCTGAACCCAACTAAGTTTAGTGACATTAAAGAGGTCCAAGACTGGCTTGATCGAAATACTGAATTAGGATTTTATCATTTAGATTCGCAGTATTATTACATTACAGCTAAACGAAATGTTTGGAGCCTATGCGGCAGAATCGTAGACGACTTCACCTACGCGCCCTTAGCAAACGTAAGATTGAATTACAATCAAAAAAGTACTTTTACCGATGAGGACGGATTTTTTCAATTGGATGTTTTTACAAGCACACCGCTAATCAAATTTAGTCATCCAGAATACCCGGCAATGAGTCTAGGTTTTAACCGTTCTTTAAATTGTGAAACCTTGTATTTCTCTAGAGAGGTTATTGCTTTAAATGAGGTAAAGCTCACCTATCAGCTCAAGGGAATTCAAAAATCATCCCAGCGTTATTTTACCTTCAATCGAAACGACGAAATCATTACACCTGGTTCTATACAGAATGATGTGTTTAAAATGGCGGAAACAATTCCAGGGGTAACAAATGCAGATGATGCTACAGGTAATTTATACATCCAAGGAAATGCGCCTGACCACAATGCCATTTATTGGAATGGAATTCGAATGTTCAAAAGATCTCATGTTTTTGGTGGAATTTCAGTTGTCAATCCGTTTTCAATAGACCAAGTAAAATTGATAAAAAATGGCTTATCGCCAAGATGGGGTGATCACATAGGAGGTCAATTACAAATGGTCACTCAAGTTCCTAAAGAAGACGCCTCAGCGCGTGTAGGTGTCAATTTATTGGATTTTGAATTTGGAACACGACTTTCTATTTCTGACAAATGGTTTGCACGTTTGAGTTTTAGACATAGCAACCCTTTCAGCAGTGCACAATTTGCAGCACCTTATATAGATAAGATTAAGCAAGGTAGTAGTGTAACTGAGCAAAACAACAGCTTTGATTTTTTGAATTACAGTGATTATCAGGTCTCTTTAGAGCATCAAATCAATCTTGAGAATAAATTGAGTTTTCATCATTTCAATGCCATTGACGAATTACAATACAGTTTTGATCAGGTCAATTCTGAAATTCAAGAACAATTTGAATCTTCAAATTACGGATGGTCGCTACAGTGGAAATCTGAAAATAAAAAGTACAGCACGTTTACCTCCCTTTCGCAGAGTATCTTCTCTTCTCGCTTTAATCAAATTGAAAACAATACGATTACTTCAGCGCAAGAGGAATTCGTTAACCAAAGAGGAAACAGCCTAAATTACACCTCATTTGAAACATCTTTGGAGTATCCGATAAAAGAAAATCTTATTTTTCATACGGGATTAGACTATAATCGAAAACAAATTTTCGAGAAAGAGTCTCAATCTTTCAGGGAAGAAAAAACGGATCGTCAAGAGCAATACGATACGCAGATGCTCGCCCTGTTTGTCGATGCTTCCTATTTGTTAACACCAGAGATACAGCTAGAAACTGGTCTTCGTTTACAGAAATACAATACAAAAGAGGCCTTGCTTTTGGAGCCTAGAATACGATTTCAATATCGATTGGGTAATCGACTTACTTTTCACGGCATATATGAACGAAAAAGTCAAAATGCCTTTCAGATACAAGAGGCTATTTCTCAATCATTGGAGAATCAAAATCAAATTTGGGTAGGTGCTAATGGTACAAATTATCCCATTTTACGTTCTGAGAAATGGGCCTTAAATGCAAATTATAATTTTGAAAGTACATTGATTGATTTGGAGTTTTTTACCTCTAAAAACGCTGGATTGAATGCCTCCTTATTTGGATTTTTAAATACGGATTTAGAAACCTTTACTGATGGAAAATTTCGTGCAAATGGAATCAATACCCTATTGAGACAGCGTTTTACATCTGGAACAGCTTGGATTAGCTATACCTATCTCGATGCTGAGCAGTCACTGGCCACTAATCAGTGGTTTCCAGCAAACTTTAGTATTCGCAATCAACTGAGTTTAGGAGGACAATACGAGTGCAATACATACACCTTGGGATTAAATGCGGTGTTTAGAAATGGAATTCCGTATTCCGCGCCTTCTGGAGTTGATGTAAACGCGAATAATCCAAACGATTATACCTTTACTTATGATGAGGGCTTCAATCAAAGAACACTTAAAAATTACAAGCGTCTAGATTTTTTTATGAATAAAAAACTGCCTTTTGAATCCCTTGATGCTAACCTGCGATTCTCTGTTCAAAACTTGTTTTCAACCGAGAATATCATTGCAAGAAAATACACCTTTGATCCCATCAATCAGGCACTTGATATTGCCGATCGATTCTCGGCAGCACCTGTGATTAATGTAGGATTCTTTTTGGCGTTTTAAAATGTTTACCTTGCACTTTTATGAATGCAATCGACCAACTTATTACTGCTTTACTGCCCTATACCGAATGGGCCATGCTTTTTTTATTATTAGGAGGTGGACTCTATCTTGCAATTTCTTCTGGATTCAAGCCCTATCTCTATTTTAAACACGCTATTGACATCACTCGAGGCAAGTACGATAAAGAAGGTGCAACCGGTGAAGTATCGCATTGGCAAGCACTTTCATCGGCCATTGCTGCGACTGTAGGCCTTGGAAATATATCAGGTGTGGCCATTGCCATTTACTTAGGCGGCCCCGGCGTGATTTTTTGGATATGGGTAACGGCTGTGTTAGGAATGGTTATTAAATACTACTCTTGTTCCTTGGCTGTGATGTTTCGAGCTATTGATGCCTCAGGTACCGCACAAGGAGGTCCAATGTATTATATGAATGCAGGTCTAAAACAATTTGGTAGACCTTTAGCCGTTTTTTACTCCATCTTCGGTATGATAGGATTTTTGGCCATTTTTCAAGCCAATCAATTCACGCAAACCTTTATGACGGTGGTCAGCCCTAATGAAACCTTAGCTGGTTTTGGAGATTTTGGATGGAAATTAATCATCGGATTGGTGCTCGCTGGCTTAACATCTTTGGTCATTTTTGGTGGAATCCAAAAAATTGCCAAGGTGGCTTCTCGTATTGTACCGACTATGGTTCTCATATATTTTGTGGCGGTGCTATTTGTGTTGCTTTCGAATTTGGGTGCTATTCTACCTTCATTCAAACTAATCATCACAGAGGCTTTTAATTTTGAAACTGCCATTCAAGGCGGAATTTGGGGTGTGGTCATTTTGGGTGCACGAAGAGCCATGTTTTCTAACGAAGCGGGATTGGGTTCTGCGCCTATGTATCACGGACAGTCTAAAACTGACGAACCCATACAAGAGGGATTGGTGGCTATGCTAGGGCCTTTCATCGATACCATTGTTGTATGTACGATTACAGCCTTAGTTATCTTATTAAGCGGAGCATATTTAGAGGCAGAGACTAATGGAATACTTATGACTTTAATCGCTTTTAAAAAGACCTTATTTGGATTTGGTGATGTCATTTTAATGATTGTAGTGTCGGCCTTTGCATTATCAACGATTTTCACCTATAGTTATTTTGGAGTAAAGAGCTTAAGCTATTTGACCCGAAGTGCAAAGGTGGGTAAATATTTCAATTATTTCTATATAATAACCATTGTAATAGCAGCAATCGCGTCTGTCGACTTAGTGGTTAATCTAATGGATTTGGCCTATTCTTTAATGCTCATACCAAATATGATTGCCGTATTATTGCTTTCTCCAAAAGTGAACGCTGCAGCAAAATCTTATTTCAATCGTTTTAAGGCTAATGAATTGTAGTTGAATGCACAAAGCGGGCTTCATAAATATTATCGGAAATCCCAATGTAGGTAAATCTACGCTAATGAATGTTTTAGTAGGTGAGCGACTCTCGATTATCACAGCTAAAGCACAAACCACTCGGCATCGTATTCTTGGAATTGTCAATGAGCCTGAAGTTCAAATGATTTTTTCAGATACACCTGGAATTATAAAACCTGCCTATGAATTGCAGTCTTCTATGATGGATTTTGTAAAAACGGCTATAGAGGATGCGGATGTCATTGTATACATGGTTGAAATCGGAGAGAAGCAGCTCAAAGACGCTTTATTTTTTAAAAAATTACAAGAGACAAAAACCCCTGTGATCTTATTGCTAAATAAAATTGATTTGACCGATCAGATCACCTTAGAAGAAGAAGTTTTATATTGGAAAACACAGCTTCCTGCAGCAGAAATATATCCCATCTCGGCTATTGAAAAATTCCAAACAGATTTGGTTTATCAGCGTTTGAAAGGATTATTACCTGAGTCACCAGCTTATTTTCCAAAAGATCAGCTCACCGATAAACCAGAACGATTTTTTGTCAATGAAAAGGTTCGAGAGAAGATATTATTACATTACAAAAAAGAAGTTCCTTATGCCGTTGAAATAGTCACGGAAAGTTTTGAAGAAGATTCAAAGATAATTCGAATTCGGGCTGTAATTATGGTAGAGCGCGAAACTCAAAAAGGAATTCTCATAGGACACAAAGGGAGTAAACTCAAAAGAGTAGGGACTGAAGCTAGAGAAGATTTAGAGCTCTTTTTTCAAAAAAAAATCCACCTAGAACTCTTTGTTAAAGTAAATAAAGATTGGCGTTCTAACAGCAATCAGCTCAAGCGTTTTGGCTATCAGCAATAAGGCAATTTTTGTCTTCAGAGGTTAATTTGATTATTGATAACTTTGCCGCCTAGATTAGATCGAGTATGAGTGCCATTGTTGCCATAGTAGGTAGACCCAATGTTGGAAAATCCACGTTGTTTAATAGACTTATTCAAAGGCGTGAAGCTATTGTTGACGCGGTCAGTGGAGTTACACGTGATCGTCATTATGGCAAAAGTGATTGGAACGGAAAAGAATTCACGATTATAGATACTGGAGGTTATGTCATTGGCTCAGACGATATTTTCGAAAAAGAAATTGACCAGCAAGTAGAACTTGCGATTGATGAGGCAGATGTCATCATTTTTATGGTGGATGTCGAGTCGGGCATCACCGGAATGGATGAGGATGTTGCCAAACTACTCAGACGTGTTGACAAGCCTGTTTTTGTTGCAGTCAATAAGGTAGATAACTCGATGCGAGAGGCTGAGGCTGTTGAGTTTTACGCTTTGGGATTAGGTGATTACTACAGCCTTTCTAGTATTAACGGTAGCGGAACTGGAGAACTACTTGATGCTTTGGTCGAAAAGCTTCCTGAAGAGACTGAAGCTGAAAACGACCTTCCGCGATTTGCAGTAGTCGGGAGGCCTAATGCTGGAAAATCATCCTTTATAAATGCACTTATTGGAGAAGATCGCTACATTGTTACCGATATCGCTGGAACCACAAGAGATGCCATAGATACCAAGTACAATCGTTTTGGTTTTGAATTTAATCTAGTCGATACAGCAGGTATTCGAAGAAAGGCTAAGGTCAAAGACGATCTCGAATTTTATTCGGTAATGCGCTCTGTTCGGGCGATAGAAAACGCCGATGTATGTCTGTTGATTTTGGATGCTACAAGAGGTTTTGACGGTCAGGTTCAAAATATCTTTTGGCTCGCTCACCGCAATAATAAAGGCGTGGTTATTTTGGTAAACAAATGGGATTTAGTTGAAAAAAATACGCATTCGGTTAAGGAATATACTACCGCCATTAAAAAAGCTATTGAGCCGTTTACGGATGTTCCAATTGTTTTTATGTCGGTTACTGAAAAACAACGTATTTATAAAGCCATAGAAACCGCTGTGCAGGTTTATGAGAATCGTTCTAAAAAAATCAAAACTAGAACCCTAAACGATTATCTTTTGCCTCTTATTGAAAAGTTTCCTCCTCCGGCGACAAAAGGAAAATACATTAAAATCAAGTTTTGTACGCAGCTGCCGACACCCTACCCGCAGTTTGCATTTTTTTGCAATTTGCCGCAGTACATCAAAGATCCTTACAAGCGTTTTTTAGAAAATAAAATTCGGTCTGAGTACGATTTTAGTGGGGTACCGATGAGTTTGTTTTTGCGTAAAAAGTAAAGGGCGTTACCAACCTCCTGAGGCTCCACCTCCGCCTCCGAATCCACCTCCGAATCCACCTCCGAATCCGCCTCCGAATCCGCCTCCGAATCCACCTGAACTAGATCCTCCACTTCTTCCTAAGCTGCTGAGAATAAAAGCGTCAGTAAGCGGGTCATAGCCCCTTCTTCGCCCTCTAGGGCCTCCTCTTCCTCCTCGACTTGCCAGAAAAATAAATACTACGATAAACAGAAAGACATACACAAAAAAGCCCTTTAAATCATCAGTATTACTCGATTGGTACGAACTGTCAAATGAACCACTGAGTACTTCAAAGATTGCTTCAACCCCCGAATCAAGACCTCTGTAGTAATCACCGTTTTTAAATTCTGGTATTATACGCTGTTCAATGATTCTTTTACTCAAAGCATCGGTTAGTATAGATTCGACTCCGTAGCCCGNATTGATCCCTACTTTTCGATCTTGATCGGCGACTAAGATTAAAATTCCGTTGTCAACACCTTTTTGACCGATTCCCCACGCACTGAGCCAATTTGCTCCTAAAAAATTAATTTCTTCACCATTGGTGCTCGATATGTTGACCACTACAATTTGGGTTGAAGTGCTATCTGCATATTGAATTAATTTTCGTTCTAAGGCAGACTCTTCAGAGGCTGAAAGAATATCAGCATAATCGTAAAGCGAGGTTTGTAAGGAAGGTTTCTCGGGAATTTCAATTTGTGCTGCTGTGAAGTTCAAACAGATCAGAGCCAAAATGCCCGTAAAAATGTAGTTGGTTTTAGGCCTTTGAAATGCTATCATCGAGTTCATTTTTATCGTCGCTTTGGTAGGGAAAATACTTTTTTAACGCTTGTCCTGAGGCCGAAATACCATCGATTAATCCTTTTTTGAAATCACCTTGTTTAAAGGCTGCCTGCATGAGGTCTCGAATATCCTCCCAGAAATTGGCTTCAACGGCCTGGTTGATACCTTGGTCGCCGTAAATGCTGAATTTTTTGTCTTCATGGGCCAGGTAAAAGAGCACCCCGTTACGCGCTTCTGTTTCGTGCATTTGAAGCATTTGAAATACTTCGATGGCACGCTGAGTCGTTTCTTTAGAGCCGCAGCTGGCTTCCACATGAACTCNTATTTCTCCTGAAGTTTGTGTTTCAGCCTCCTGTATAGCCATTACAATTTCTTGTTCGTCTTGGGTGCTAAAAAGAGTTTGAGCTTCAGCCATTTTTAAAAATTAAATTCAACCTCTGGCGCATCTTCGGCACCTTGATCTGCACTGAATAAAGCTAGTGCTTCGAAATTTCCCCATGAGGCGACGTATTTCATCGGGATTTTTTGAATACTAATGTTGTAATCTCCGGCTAGATTGTTAAATCTGTTACGCTCCACATTGATTCTATTTTCAGTTCCCTCAAGCTGAGATTGCAATTCTAAAAAGTTTTGATTGGCTTTGAGTTCTGGATAGCGTTCCACGCTCACTAAAAGTCGAGATAAGGCTGAGTTCAATTCACCTTGGGCTTGTTGAAATTGTGCAAGTTGAGTTGAATTCGCCGCATTGATGTCAATTGTCGTGCTGGTGGCTTTGGCTCGAGCTTCAATCACTTCGGTTAGGGTACTTCGTTCAAATTCGGCTGCACCTTGTACGGTTTTGACCAAATTTCCAATTAAATCTGATCTGCGTTGGTAAGAACTCTCAACATTCGCCCATTGTTTTGTGGCTTCTCCTTTCATTTCTACCAATTGATTGGTACTAGAGACATACCACGATACTCCAAGAAATCCAATTATTCCGATAATAATAAGTACGATTAATCCTTTTTTCATCTTTTAACTTATTTCTGTAATTCTTCTTTTATATCTATAAGCTCTGCTTTTAAACCTTTTAGTTTTTCCAGAAGCTGTTTTTTATTTTTTAATTTCCGATGATTGGTGCTCAATTCTTGTTTAGCCCCTTCAAGTGTAAACCCTCGTTTTTTGACCAGGTTAAAAATGAGTTCAATGTATTCAATATCTGTAAGGGTATACCTGCGATCACCATTTGAATTTTTTTTGGGATTTAGTTTGTTGAACTCTTTTTCCCAAAAACGAATTAGAGAGGAATTAACACCAAAAGCATCGGCGACTTCTCCAATAGTATAATATCTTTTTTCTGGCAGGTTAACAATCGGCATTAATCTAAGGCCTCATTTGCAACTTCAGCTCTGTTGCGTAATTTTTCATAATCTTTAGCACTAAGCGTTCCAGCATAAAAGTTCAAAGGATTAATGGCACGGCCATTTTTTCGAACCTCATAATGAAGGTGAGGTCCTCTTGAGCGTCCTGTATTACCCACAAATCCAATGATATCTCCTCTTCGAACTCGTTGACCTCTACGCACATTGTATTTACTCAAGTGTGCATATAGTGTTACATATCCATAGCCATGGTCTATTCTTATGTGATTACCATATCCAGCGGCTCTAGAATCTCGTCTTGTCACCTTTCCGTCTCCAGTGGCATATATAGGTGTTCCTGTTCGGGCAGAAAAGTCCACACCGTCATGAAATTTTCGAACTTTAGTAAAGGGATCAGTTCGATATCCATATCCTGAGGCCATCCTTCTCAAATCTTCATTTTTAATAGGTTGTATTGCAGGAATAGCTTTTAGTAATTCTTCTTTGCGCAGTGCATTGTTTTTAATGTCATCGAGTGATTTTGAATGTACAGAAATGGCCTTCTCTAAAAGTTCTACTTTTTTGACTGTTTCTTCTATAAGATCAGAATTTGCATAACCTTGATATTTTTCATAACGATTTACTCCTCCAAAACCTGCGTAAAAATTTTCCTCAGAAATAGGATCCATTTCAAAAATCCTACGGTAAATTTCGGCATCTCGTTCTCTTAAGTTTTCAACAGCCTGTTCTATTCTAATAGATCTATCCTTCAATGACTCATAATCTTGCTTATAATTTTCATTCTCATACCCAAGTCTTATTTCTTCAGGAGTTTTGATATATTCTAATCTATTGGCGAGTAAGAAAAAAAGAAAGCCTGTTACCGCTGAACTCAGGATGAACCCAAAAGTCCTGAAGTATTTCTTTCTCTTATTATAAGTGACTTCTCTGTAGGATAAGCTATCGGGGTCGTAATAAAAATGTGGTTGTTTACCCATGTTTAGTTTTTAGCTTTCAATGCAAATTCATTTAAAAATGAACTACTTCAAATTTACTAAAAATAGTTTAGTTGCTATGCCGATGTTTATTTGCTCTTTGTAAAGGATGAAAAGCTCGAAGAACTGCAAGGGGATTCAATTATAATCTTTCTAATTGTTCTATTTTTGACCTGTTTAAGAAACAAGAGTAACTGGAATTGAAATTACATCACATGAATTCAATGGAAATACGACAGACTTTTTTGGACTTTTTCAGCAAAAAGCAACACCAGATAGTTCCTTCAGCCCCAATGGTGATGAAGAATGATCCTACTCTTTTGTTTACGAATGCAGGAATGAATCAGTTTAAAGAATACTTTTTAGGTAATTCTAAAGCTGAAGTTAAAAGAGTTGCAGATACTCAAAAATGTCTCAGAGTTAGCGGTAAACACAATGACCTTGAGGAGGTGGGAAAAGACACCTATCATCATACGATGTTTGAAATGCTGGGAAACTGGAGTTTTGGAGATTATTTTAAGAAAGAAGCCATTGAATGGGCCTGGGAATTGCTCACAGAAGTATATCAAATCCCTAAGGAGAATTTGTATGTAACCGTTTTTGAAGGAAGTGCAGATGAAGACGGTTTATCACTTGATCAAGAGGTATTTGACTTGTGGAAAGCCATAGTTCCTGAGCCACAAATTTTACTGGGAAATAAAAAGGACAATTTTTGGGAAATGGGTGAACAAGGCCCTTGTGGGCCCTGTTCAGAAATCCATATCGACCTAAGAAGCCCAGAAGAAAAAAAGAAAATATCAGGTGCAGATTTGGTCAATAAAGATCATCCTCAAGTGGTAGAGATTTGGAATTTGGTCTTCATGCAATACAATCGAAAAGCAGACCGTAGTCTAGAGCCTCTACCTGAAAAACACGTAGATACTGGTATGGGCTTTGAGCGTCTGTGTATGGTTTTACAATCAAAAACATCTAATTATGACACCGATGTTTTTACCCCATTAATCTCGGAACTCGAACGAATCTCATCTAAAAAATACGGTACTGAAGAAACCACAGATATTGCGATTCGAGTAATTGTTGATCACCTCCGGGCTGTTTCATTTGCTATTGCAGACGGACAATTGCCCAGTAATAATGGTGCTGGATATGTCATTAGACGAATTTTGAGAAGAGCGATTCGCTATGGATTTACTTTCTTAAATCTCACCGAAGCTTTTGTCTATAAATTGGTAGACGTTCTGATCAAAGAGTTGGGAGGTTTTTATACCGAATTGCAAAAACAAGAACAATTGATTGTTCAAGTGATAAAAGAAGAAGAGCAGTCTTTTTTAAGAACCTTAGAACAAGGCTTAAAACTACTAGATAAAATCACCAAAAACTCAAAAACTGAAATTATATCTGGAGCTACCGTTTTCGAATTGTATGACACCTATGGTTTTCCAGTTGATTTGACAGCCTTAATTCTAGAAGAAAAAGGATTAAAATACGATCATGTTGCTTTTCAAGATGAGCTTAAAAAGCAAAAGGAGCGTTCGAGATCTGCAGCCGCGACAAGCACAACTGATTGGGTCTGTGTTTATCAAGGACAATTTGAATCTTTCGTAGGCTATGATGCCTTAGAATTAAAATCAAATTTGATCAAATACAGAGCGATTACCTCTAACAAGAATGAAATGACCTATCAACTTGTATTTAAGTCAACGCCCTTTTATCCTGAAGGCGGGGGGCAAATTGGAGATCGCGGATGTATTGAGAACGACAAGGGAGAAACCTTACAGGTGATTGCAACCAAAAAAGAGAATAACGAAATACTTCATTTTGTAAACGAGTTGCCTACACATCTCGACGCCAGCTTTACCTTAAAAGTAAATGAAGCAAAACGAAGAAATACCTGTTCGAATCACACTGCAACGCATCTCTTACACCATGCCCTTAGAAATGTGCTCGGTTCTCACGTAGAGCAAAGGGGATCTTCGGTTAACGAAAATGGTCTACGCTTTGATTTTTCGCATTTTTCTAAAGTTCAGACTGAAGAACTTGTCGAAATTGAAAAGAGTGTGAATACCATGATTTCTGAAGCTATAGAACTTGTTGAAGAACGTGAAATCAGTATGCAAGACGCCTTAAACAAGGGCGCTATGGCACTTTTTGGAGAAAAATACGGTGATAAAGTACGAACGATTCAATTTGGACCATCGGTTGAATTGTGCGGAGGTACTCATGTGCATAAGACCTCAGATATTTGGCACTTCAAAATCAAAGGAGAATCTGCGGTTGCCTCTGGTATTCGAAGAATAGAGGCCATCACTTCTAAGGAGGTCAAGGGCTATTTTCAGCAATTGGAAGAAGATCTCAAAGCTATTGCCGATTTATTTCCAAAAGCTCAAAATACACACACTGCTATTGAACAACTGCAAAATGAAAATGCAGATTTGAAAAATCAACTGCAACACCTATTGAATGAAAAGGCCGCACTTTTAAAACAACAAATGCTTCAAGAGGCTGAGACCATAAATGGGATGCATGTCTACACCTCAGTCAATCAATTAGACCCTGCAGCGCTAAAAAATATTTGCACAGAAATTGGGTCTAATGATGCAAATGCTGTCGTAGTTATGGGGTCGAACAATGGTGCTAAAGCCTTATTGAGTTGTTATATCTCTAAAGAGCTCGTCGAATCTAAAGGCTTGAATGCCGGTCAAATGGTTAAAACCCTCGGCCAATATATTCAAGGTGGAGGTGGAGGGCAACCCTTTTTCGCCACAGCAGGGGGTAAAAATCCAGACGGTTTAAATACGGCTATTGAGGAAGCAAAAAAACTGATTGCCTCACTTTAAGTCTGATGATTCTGGGGGATATTTTTCGAGAATAGACCGCACAAAGGTTTCAATTCGCTGACTTCTTTCTTCAGGATTTTCTCGAGGATTGAGCATTCCAGTTCCTTTTCCCTGCCAAATAAGTTGCTTGCTTTTACTGTCTAAAATATCGATGTACAGACTGCCTTCAACACTGCTGCTGACAGAGGTTTGATTTCCCCAGTAGGGAGGACCCCAAAATCCTCTTGAATACCAGCCAAAGGGATTCGCCCATCCCCAACCTAAATTGTTGCCCTGAAAGATGTCTACTCTGTTTTGTTCTCGGGTGGACAAACTCACAAGGATATCAGCATTTTCTTGAAGCCTAAATCCTTTTTCTTGCATCACGATTTCGATAGATTTCATCATTCGTCGCTTGTCGAGTTCAGAGATTTTCATTTCGTCAATACCAGGTTTAAAAAAGGCAAAACTTTGATAGCTGTTAAAATTTACTTCTGGGTCGTAGTCTGCAAATACTCTAATACTTCCGCATGAACTGACAAGGGTCATTACAAGAGCAATGAGTAAAATTTTCTTGGTTTTCATATATAGTATTTTAAAAGGCATTTTTTTTAACGTCATAACCATAGGGACAATGTCGGCAACCACTGCTGCAGCAATAACCCCTCTTTAGATGGTATTGTTCGGTGAATACACGATACCCTCCTTCCATATAATAATCACCTTCTTCTATGGGTACTGATCGATTCATACTTTAAAAATAAGAAGTCAAACTATCTTTAACTTTGATTTCTCAAATTTTAACACGCTTTACAGGCTGTTTTTAACACTATGAATTCTCGTATTCAAAAAATAGATCATCCCGAATTGACCAAAAGGGAAATTCAACTTTACATCAAAAGAGAAGATGAATTACATCCTGTTATTTCTGGAAATAAAATGCGCAAGTTGAAATACAATCTAAAGGCTGCTAAAGCGCAAAACAAAAAGACGCTTCTCACCTTTGGCGGTGCTTTTAGTAATCATTTGCTCGCAACGGCTGCAGCGGCTAAAGAACATAAGTTTAACGCTGTTGGAGTGGTTCGTGGAGATGAATTGGCGCATCAAAACTTAAATCCAACCTTGGCTAAGGCGGTTGAATATGGAATGCAACTTCGCTTTGTTAGCAGAGATTACTATAAAAATTTGACACAGCAAAATGCTGAATTACCTGCTCAGCTCAATGGTTCAGATGTATATATCATTCCTGAGGGCGGTTCGAATGAACTAGCTGTCCAAGGTTGTCAAGAAATTTTGACTGAATCAGATAGCGACTTTAATTTTATTTTTTGTGCCGCAGGAACGGGAACAACAATGGCAGGAATAGCAAAATCAATTAAAGCACCTCAAAAACTTATTGGAGTCGCTTCACTTAGAGATGCAGGTTTGAAAAGGCGTATTGCTGATTTGTCAGAACAGTCAGAATTTCAATTGTTAGATGAGTATCATTTAGGAGGATACGCCAAAATCAATTCAGATTACATTCATTTTTTAAATGACTTTTACCGCCAAACCAAGGTGCTATTAGACCCTATTTATACCGGAAAAATGATGTATGCCATCTTTGATAAGGTGAACTTTGGTAACTTTGAAAAAGAATCTCAAATTTTGGCTATTCACACAGGGGGGTTACAGGGTATTCAAGGAATGAATCAGAGACTCCACAGATTGAAAATGCCGCAGTTGTTATGCGAATAAAAATCTTTTTTCAGCTTTTGATAACAGTTTTATTTCTAGGGTCTTGCGGCTCCTCTTACACTGTTGTTCGAAGTGACAAAAGACAGAAATCAAATTCACCCTTAAATACAGAAGGGGATTATGTCGAACGGATAGAATTTATAACAGAAGAATATGATTTTGATACAGATTATGGATTAGAATTACCTGAAGATCCTGGTCTTTTTAAGCGTTTTGAGTTTAGAAGTACAGAAGAATACATCAAAGGTTTTGCTGCGGTTGCTAAAATAGAAATGACGCATTACGGAATACCAGCGAGTATTACCTTGGCTCAAGGAATCCTTGAGAGTGGAGCAGGAAGAAGTAACTTGGTTCAAAAATCAAACAATCACTTTGGAATAAAATGCCATCAAGGGTGGAACGGACCATGGGTTAGCCATGATGATGACGCACCTTCAGAATGTTTTAGGAAGTATAATTTACCAGTTTATTCTTACCGAGACCACTCCGTATTTTTGAGAACTAGAAATCGATATGCTTCCTTATTTACCTTGGCGATTGACGATTATAAATCATGGGCGCGAGGATTAAAAAAAGCAGGTTATGCGACAGATCCGAAATACCCACAAAAATTGATCAGTATCATAGAAAATTATCGACTTTATCGTTACGACAATGAAGTGTTAAAATCTAATTTAAAGAATAAAGGTTGGCTCGTTATGGCTGATATGCCCGAAATAAAAACGAAAAAGCGGCAGCAGTCGACAGACAAAATTCAAGTGCGCTCAGGTGATACACTTTATAGCATTTCAAGAAGATATGGCGTTAGTGTAGACGAACTTAAAAGAGCGAATGCCCTAGAAGACAACATCATTAGTATCGGGCAAGAACTAATAATTCGACAATAAAAATACAAATGATATATCAACGAAGTAGCGCTCTTTTTGAAGCAGCTAAAAAAGTTATTCCAGGCGGAGTAAATTCACCAGTAAGAGCATTTAATGCAGTTGGAGGAACACCTGTTTTTGTCAAATCTGCCATTGGAGCTTATTTGCAAACAGAAGATGATCATCGTTTAATTGATTATATCTCTTCTTGGGGTCCACTTATTTTAGGACATGCTTATTCACCTGTAATTGATGCAATTAAAAATACTGCGGAAAAAGGTACTTCGTTTGGAATCCCCACAGCAGTTGAAACAGACATTGCCAATTTAGCTGTTTCTATGGTGCCTAATATTGACAAGATACGATTTGTAAATAGTGGTACAGAGGCTTGTATGAGTGCTGTTCGTTTGGCTAGGGGTTTTACTGCAAAGGAAAAAATAATCAAGTTTGCGGGATGTTATCACGGACATTCAGATGCCTTTCTGATTCAGGCAGGTTCTGGAGCAGTTACCTTTGGAAGCCCTAGCAGCCCCGGAGTTACAAAGGGTACAGCCAAAGACACTCTTCTCGCTCGTTACAACGATATTGACAGCGTAAAGGCTTTGGTTCAGGCGAATCAAGAGGAAATTGCCTGTATTATTTTGGAGCCTGTAGCCGGTAATATGGGATGTATCATTCCCCAAGCTGGATTTTTAGAAGAGCTCAGATCAATTTGTGATGCAAATGGTATCTTACTCGTTTTTGATGAGGTCATGACAGGATTTCGTTTGGCAGCAGGTGGAGCCCAAGAATGCTTAGGAATCAATGCAGATATAGTCACCTTTGGAAAGGTGATCGGAGGCGGATTACCTGTTGGTGCCTTTGCGGCTAGATCAGAAATTATGAGTTATTTGGCTCCAGAAGGCCCGGTTTATCAAGCCGGTACTTTAAGCGGAAACCCTCTGGCAATGAATGCTGGTTTGGCTATGCTGACCGCCTTAAACGAAAATCCAAATGTGTTTAAATCTCTTGAAGAAAAAACAGCTCTTCTCGCAAAGGGTATAGCTGAAGTGCTTACTGAGAAAGGGGTGGTACACACTATAAATCGATTGGGCAGTATGATGTCGGTGCATTTCTCAGAAGAGCCTGTAGTTGATTTTGATTCTGCGAGCCGAGCTAATAACGACACCTTTAAGAAGTATTTTCATGGAATGCTTAAGGAAGGTGTTTATTTACCTCCTTCGGCTTTTGAGAGCTATTTTCTAAATGATGCTTTGTCGTATGCCGATATTGACTTTACCATCGAGGCGGTTAAAAAAGTTTTTTGATAAAGTTGATAGAAACAAAAAATCGGTCCGAAGACCGATTTTTTTGGGATCAAATAATTAATAAACTATTTACAGTGAGCATTTTCTTTACATCGCAACTTTTCTCCCCCTTTTAATTCGAGAATAAGCCATTCTTTTACGTTTACCTTGTTGGGCTTTTAGTTTTCTAAACAATTCAAATTGATCATCGCTTAGGATGTTTTTCATTGTACGTTGAAAAGCGATTTGACGGTCTAAATTTTCAACTTTTCGCTCGTAACTTCTGTCTTGCTTGTCTTTCTTTTCTGGTTTAAACTCTTCCAAAGCCTTACGCACTTTCTTCGCCTGCGGTTCGCTTAAATCTAAAGCTAGCGTTAATTGCTTTATACGCAATTCTATTCGTTGCTCTGGATTCATCTTTTCAGCTAGTTGCTTTTTGTATTGCTGTGCATAGCTGTTGAAACTGACAAAAGCCAAACTAAATACAAGGATAATTTTCTTCATACTTTATTTTCTTTTCTATTTTGACCGCAATTTTCGTCTTGGGTTTAAAAAGAGTTTGCTAATAAGAAGTTAAGACTGCTTTTTTAAGGTCTAATGTTTATAAGTTTTCTTCGTTCAAATCTGCAAAATGCCTTCTTGATTTCGTTATATAATTAAGAGTGATTAATTACTTCTATAAATAACATTATTATGAAAAAGAACACCACTCAAAACCTAGTAGAAGTACTGATGAGGTTATTAAAGAAAGAAGCGTATTTGAGGTTTTAAAGCAACAAATAGAAAAAGGAAGTCTTATAGTAATACGTCTTTACTTTGATTACAAGTACGGTAAAGCACAAGAAAAACTAGACGTTACTTCAGAGCAACTCTCTTCAAACTTTAAAGATCTTGTAAGATTTGAGTAAGATGATAAAGCAACTATACTTTACTGACATCTCTATTTCCAATTGAACACTTTCTATATAAAGTAATCCTTACGTTATTTAAACCGCGATAAATCGATCTGAATTAACAATTTATTAATCTAAATAATGTATTGAGAGAAAGACTATGTTGTTTCTTTATATTGAAAATGTAAATAATTTAAACATGAAAAAAGGTTATTGGAACGGTCAAGTTTTTGAAATAAAAAATGAGGAAAAGTGGAATAATTATCTTTCAAAATATACGGAGATTGCAAAAAAACACCTTGAGAATAATACAGGTAACTTTGTTCCAATTTTTGCCGGTCAACCTATGGGGAAAATTCAAGGTGCAAATTTAATGTTTGCTGCTTTAGTTGAATTTAATAGTTTACAAGAAGCATTGGATTGCTTTAAAGGAGAAGAATATCAAAGTGCATTCGCCGAACTTGGCGAAAACCCTGAAGAAGCCGTTATTAGAAATCTATCAATTTTTGAAGGCGGATAAAGAATTTTTATATTTTCACCGATAATAAATTTACTACTAGTTTATAATTAGGTATTCCTAGATATCTTTAACTCCGCACTTGATAAGTTAGCAAAGTAATTATAAGGCTTTCTTCTGTTTATCGTCTAATATTGTTCTTTTTACAAGGCAGGTGATAAACCATCAACACTTATCATAAAACTCTGACTTTTCTTCAGGTATATTCAGTATTTCTTGTAGTCTATCAAGAGAGTATAGTTCCATTTGCACACAACTTTTAAAAACATATTCCTTTCTGGCAACACAAATGATTATAACTATATGTAATAGATACACTTGATAAATTGCACACAAAGTTAGGTAAGACTAAAAAGAAAAAACAATAGTGTAAGATATCTTAAAAGAGATAGACTAAAAACCTAAAATAGATTCTGAATTGCGTTATATAGATAGGAGGAGAAGTGTTCTACATATAGAGCTAAAGTAGAATTAAAATAATCTTTTTATGGACAGAAGAAAGGATAAAGGTGGACACAGTATAGCTGGAAGAAAAACAACAAAAGAAATAAATCTTTTACAGGCTCAAAAAACTAAACTAATGTCTCAAGAAAAAAGAATAGAGTCACGAGAATGACGACTGCGGGCTTTCGTATTCTATCCAAACATTAGGACATCTTAGATATTTTCTTGAATGATATCTTATTTGTTGGTTATGTCTTAGTTAGAAGTTATGTTAATGTTAATAAAGACTCTTGGGTAGTTATTGATACTTTTATATTGCAATTATGATGTATATTATAATTATTAATCATAACTTATTTAAAATGAAAAATTCAATATTAGTATTATTCTTATTAGTGTCGACATTCGGGTTCTCGCAAAACGTATTTTGGTATGATGTTTTGTTAGAGGTAGATTCAAAAAACGCTTCAACCGTTGCAGACCTTGTTGATGGTTTTTATTCAAATCATACAAAGGCGTCAAATGTAAAAGTTTCATTTTCATCTATACCTTTAAAAGGAGCTGGTGAAAAAGCAACGCATATTATTAGTATTACTAGTGACTCCTCTGAATCTCTTGCTGATTTTAGAAATTCACTAAAAGGAAGTGAATGGGACTTGTACTTATCTAATATGAGTACTTATGTAGTTAGCAGTAGGGCATCCGCTGGTAAATCTTTAATAACTAATGGTTTTGAAACTGAATATCCTATCGGACAGATGTGGGGTTTTGAAGTTAAAAACACGCAATTAGAGGAACTGGTTCAGGCTTTTGGGAAGCTTATAAAGTCATACAAATTTGAAGGATTTGTTGGATTGGGCCAAATTGTTCACGGTACAGATAATGGTGAAAGTGTATACATTTACGGAACTTATTCTGATTTAAATGCAGCTTTTAATTTTGGCCCAAATGAAAAAAATGCTGAAGCCTTTGCAGAATTTTCACAAGTGCTTGATAATGTAAAATATAAAAGATCTTTTACTAGAGTTCTGATAAAAAGTTATTAGTGATTTTTGTAAATCATATTATATACACTCAGTTAATTATAGAGGCTTTTTTGTATGCAGATATGTATATATTTACTTAAATAAAGCAATATTAAAAAAGACACGAGAAAGGGTACTAAATATCAGTTTTCATTTGTTTTAAGAGAATTGACGCCAATAATGTGTTAAAAAAACCACTTCCTTAGGAAGTGGTTTTATAATTGAGATAAATCTTAATTACTCTCCGTCGAGTAATTCATCTATTCTTGCGGATGCATCTTTGAGATGGTATCTGCTCATAGTGTGTTGTATTTTTCCGAGTCCGATATTGATTGCATTTTTAATATTGTTCAATTCTGCTCTGGCTACAGAACGCACATCAGATTGATTCAGGGTCACTGCAGTGGCCTTTCTATAGCCTCCGTAAGGCACTCCTTTTTGATCGTCGGCAGTGAGTAAATAACCTAATCGTTCGATGTGTGCTTTTTGTAGATTACGCCTATAGGTATCAATTACCCCTCCATTATAGGCTTCTGACCATACTCCTCGTCTGAGTTCTCTTGTCATTTGTGTTAGGGTGTAGGCATCGGCTCCATTGAGCGCTTCATTCTCTACTAGACGAGCCATTTTACCCATATTGAGTACAATTCTCATTCCGTATTCTTGAAGTGCCCGAATGTTTTCAACGTGACCTGAATATTCAGTTTTAGCCAAAATGTCTTTGTCAATGAGCCATTTAGGGGTTGCAAAGACGTGTTGCTGTAAAAACTTCATTGCGTTTCTCTGTTTCTCTTTAGGAACATGAGTGTAAACTACACCGTCTTGATCGGCTGTTTTGTGATATTCATAAACCCCACCGATATTATTTGCAACATGCCCAATATATCTTCTGTATTGACTGCGCACTTGTCCGTAAAGGGTTTTTAAGTTGTCGTAATTTTCACCCTCTTCAGTGGTCCACTTTTGAAGGTTGGGTACAATTCGTTTCAAATTGGCAATACCGTATTCTGAGGCTTTAACTGCATCATCTCCTAAATCTTCTGTTTGTGATGAAGGATCAACCACTCCGCCGGCCTGTTGGTGACCAAATCGATACATAGGGTCATCAGCGTGCTCTAAAATCCACTCATTCAAAATTTCTTTTTCATCTTCGGCTGCTGTATTCAAAATGGGCCTGTAACCCCATTTAATCGCGTGTTTGTCGTATACACCTACATTAGGCATTAGCGCCACACCTTCATCTCTTGGCTGAGCTACGTAATTAAATCGTGCGTAATCCATAATAGATGGTGCCGTTCCATACTTTTGCGTGAAACTTTTAGAGCGTAAAGAGTCCACAGGATAGGCGACACTTGAACCCATATTATGTGGAAGTCCAATGGTGTGTCCTACCTCGTGTGCAGAAACAAATCGGATTAATCTACCCATGATTTCATCTTTAAATTCAGCTCCTTGAGCTTCTTCATTGATGGCCGCTGTTTGAATGAAATACCAGTTTCGAAGTAAGGTCATTACATTGTGGTACCAGTTGATATCCGATTCCAAGATTTCTCCACTTCTTGGGTCACTCACGTGTGGTCCATTCGCATTGGGAATAGGTGAGGCTAGGTAACGAACTACAGAGTATCTCACGTCTTCAGGTGACCATTCTGGATCTTCTTCTGCACTTGGTGGATCTTTCGCGATAATGGCATTTTTAAATCCAGCCGCTTCGAATGCTATTTGCCAATCTTCAATCCCTTGTTTGATGTAGGGAACCCATTTTTTGGGAGTAGCTCTATCGACGTAATAGACGATTTGTTTTTTGGGTTCAACCAATTCCCCAGCTTCAAATTTGGCGATGTCTTCGTCTTTTACTTCTAGTCTCCAACGATCTAAATAAGTTACTTCTCTACTTTCTTGAGCTTCTAAACCGTAATCGGTTTGTGATCTTGCAAACCATCCCACTCTTCGGTCAAAATACCTTCTTTTCATAGGTTCTTTGGGCAACAATATCATAGAGTTGTTGATCTCAAGAGAGAACATTCCTAAATATTCATTTGAAGGGGGTTTTTTGGCACTATATGACTTTACAGTTCGGGTTTCAATATTGAGGGGATAACTCTTAATAGTTTCAATGTAAGAGCGATCACCATCGAGTTTAATTACCTTATAGCGCTCGCGGTATCTAGAAGGCAGACCTAAGGCTTTTACATCCTTTTTAAATAAATCCGAAACGTTAATTACTGTAGAAGGGTTTAGACTGTCTTTTCCGTAAGCTTTAATATCAAAGGCGTATAAAATGGGTTCAAAATTAGAATTAACCACTGCCTCGGATATTTCTAGGCTGTCGGCTGCGACGTTTTCGTAGGATACAACCTTGAGTAGAACTTGGTTTTCATTCTTTTCCCAGCGCAGAACTTGAGTGTTGATTTTACCTCCACCAAAACCTAAGCCGTTTGTAGTTTTAGCAATTCGACTGACCATAAGCATTTCACGTCCGATAAGGCTATCTGAAATTTCGTAGAAATAGTCTTTTTTGATTTTGTGAACTTTAAACAGTCCTTCATCTGTCTCCGCCTTGTCAGTGATTACTTTTTCGTAAGGCTTTATCGCATCCTTATCTTCTTTTTTGTCTTTCTTCTCAGCTTCAGCTGGAGCTTCGTTTTTCTTTTTCTTTTTTGAGCGCTGTGCAAAGGTCTCAACGGGCGTGCCGAGCATTAAGAAACAAAGCGCTAAAAGTGGTAATAATTGATTTCGCATTCTAGTATATTTCTTGAATTAGTGAATTAAAGATAGTAAAGTGTATATGAATTGTAAATAGACGAATAGACCTTCTAAATTTCAATGAAAAAGTTAGTTTAATCACTTTTATCAAATGTGCAATAAAATGAAAAAAATAATGAAAATCTCTTAAGTTTTGAAATTGGAAATTAAACAGTTTGCTAATTAATATGACTTTTGATAAAAAGTTGTAAGTTACTGAATATCAATTTTTTGTTAATTAAAAATAAAATATTGAAACAATTGTAACATCTGATTTAATTTTGTGTCTTAAATATGAAATCATCAATAATATTTAATTAATGGTATACACAAAAACAACTTTAACTGTCCTAATTTTCTTATTACTAAGTCTGCCTGTTTTAACCCATAAAAATGGAAATTCTCCTGAGTTTTCAGTGAATGATATTTCTTTTATTGAAGTTGAAAACCAAGACTTTGATTTAGGATTCGATACAAAGGCTTATTTACCTTCAAATTTCGATCCTTACGCATTGCCTCAGAACCCTATATCTGTATCATTTATAGACCTAGACGATTTAGAATATGAACTCAAGTTTTTAGAAGAGTAGGGGCATCACAAATTGAAAGACAAGAGTTAAAAGTCCCACAGATATCAAATTTAATAGGATTCCAATCCTAGCCATCTGAGAAACTTTTATATAGCCACTAGCAAATACAATGGCATTCGGAGGAGTTGCCATAGGCAACATAAA